>RDXX01000078.1 GCA_004292955.1 Oscillatoriales cyanobacterium
TATATAAGCAAAGAGCGCTGAAGCGCAACTACGTACCTAATTTTTCGTTTTTTATATATATAAGCAAAGAGCGCTGAAGCGCAACTACGTACCTAATTTGTCTGACGACAATAAATTTACCCTGCCATACTAATAATGACTACTGACTAATTATAACTTGCCCTTTTCCATTGCCCACTGCATCAAACCGGGGAATAAGCGATAGGCTTCCGATGCCAAGAAAGCAGGGCCGACTGTGACTTCTGCACGCTGATTCTTCACAGCATCCCAGATAGCTTTAGCAATATCTTCCGGCTGATTTGCCCAGTCAGATTTCAGCATTTCACTCATTTGTTGGCGGCGCAATTCGACTGCGGGCTCGTCTCGATCGCGAAATTGAGCTCTTTCCAAAAAATCGCTGTTGATCAAACCCGGATGTACGGCGCAAACGTGAATTCCTTGGGGCGCCAATTCCAATCGCAAAGTTTCTGTCAAACCCGTTACTGCATACTTACTGGCACAATATGCAGTCATTTGAGGTAAGGGCATTTTGCCACCAATGGAACCAACATTGACGATTGTACCGGTTTTGCGATCGAGAAAATGTGGCAAAAGTTCTTGAATTGTGTTAACGCAGCCCCAAAAATTGGTATTCATTAATTGCTGCCAATCTTCGGAGGTGGTTTGCTCGATCGCCCCTGCGAGACAAATTCCAGCATTATTCACCAAAACATCAATGTTTCCGCAGGTATCCAGGGCTTTTTGGACGATCGCCCGCACTTGTTGAATGTCACCAACATCCCCCGCAATCGCCATAGCCGAAGTGCCTTCACGCTGCACCTGAGCCGCTGCTGCTGCCAATCTTTCCGGCTCCCGAGCCACCATCACCACATCGTAACCCTGACGGGCAAATAACAGTGCCGTTGCCTTGCCACTTCCTTGAGAAGCGCCTGTAATCAAAACTGTAGGAGCCATAGATAGTTTTAAATTGGGAGTTTTCAGTGTTAACTGCGAGATTTATTGATTGTTACACATTTTTTTATTAAAAAGGTGGGGCCCGAGGATCTCGCCCCCAGCCCCTACCCTCGGCTGATTACCAGAAATAATTGGTTGAAAGCCTCTTCGTTTTAGGGAGAAATTAACAGAAGACGATTCATTACTCCAATCCTCTTCCTTCCAGGTAGAGGTTGCTGTGGGAGCATCTCAGTTTTTATAGTCCCCGCTCGCGTATTGTACAATATGCGAGCGGGGACGCTCGCACTCAATCAAAGAAAAAATGCTTTTTACAAAAATGAGATGCTTGCGGTTGTTGTTAACTATCAACTGTCAACTGTCAACTGTCAACTGTCAACACTCTTTTAAATCACCACAAAATCATTTGCTCGCAGCAGCCCGGTGACTCCACTGACATTTGCCAACACTGAGCCTGTCGCAGCAATTTTGATCGCATTTCCACTAGCAGTCTGGGTAATGTCTAACTGTCCGAAGCTCAAGCCATTGCCAAGGATAATCTTATCGCTATCAGTGTCAAAATTCGCGATCGTATCGATACCACTATCTAGATTTAACAAAAAGCGATCGCTACCTTCTCCTCCGAGTAGAAAATCATTGCCCTTTTCGCCACTCAGGAAATCATCTCCCAAACCACCAAGCAAAGTATCATCTCCCTTGCCGCCATACAAGCTGTCATTGCCTGCACCGCCATCCAAACTGTCAGCACCACGGCCTCCAAATAGGATATCATCGCCACTGTTACCTGTCAGCGTATCGAGTCCCTTGCCACCGTAAATGCTGTCATCGCCGGCACCACCATCGAGGGAATCACTGCCTTTTCTGCCACTGATGAAATCGTTACCGCTAGCACCTAGTAAAGTATCGTTATCATCAGTACCTACCAGATTTTTGCCCTCAAAACCGAGAAGTGTAGTAGAAGTTGTGGAAGGGTTAACATCGCCTGTGAGAATCGCAACACCGACTGCTTCCAGTTTGATCGCACTTTCACCTAAAGCCACCTTTTGAACTTTGGCAATTTCCGAGGCAATAGACTCAGGTGAAGAGTTAGATTTCACCTGATCTATCTGCTGATTAGCCTCAACCATTACCTTCGCTGCTTGCGAGGAAATTTTGGAAAGTTTTTCAGCGTCGAGATTGCTATCAACTTGTTTGACGTTAGCAATAGATTGCTGGATAATGCCTTCTACCTGTGCTGCATCCGTCAAATCCAGGGAACCGCCGGATTTAATTTTACTGTTAATTGCTGCAACAACAGCTTTGGTAATTGCACCATTATCCGCCCCAGATGCACCGTCTATTAAGCTCGTGGTTTGGGTGACGACGTTTTGGACTTTTGTCATCGCGACTAGAGTTTCGACACCACCAGGCTCATTTTTGGCCGTAGATGCGATCGGATCTAAGTCCAGTAAATCAACTCCCGCAGGAATAGACAGAGTAGATTTAACCTTTGACTCAGCTTCAGTCTGCGACATTCCCCCAGCCGTCAAATCAGTAACTAAAGTAGTTAATAGCGTGACAACAGTGGAATCTATCGGTGCTGAAACAGGAGTTGTCAGTGGCAAGCCCGTCGAAACATCCGTCCCCCCAAAAGCAACTAAATTACCTTCTTCAGGGTCAAAATTGCCATTTTTGTTCGTATCAAAACTGTCCGGGATATCGAGTTCGTATTCCCCTTTAGCATCAGTCGTCGAAAATGGTTCGCTAGCATCTTTGACTCCATTTTTGTTGGCATCAAAGAAGATAGTCGCACCCGCAATATAACCATCAACAACCACACCATTTTTAGTGACTACTAACTTGATAAAATCGCTCGCACTCGCACCGGAAGTGTCGGTTGCGGTCAACTTAATATCCAGAGACCTCCCTTTAGTAATGTCGCCACTGAAAGTACGGGTAGTAGGATTAAAAGTAATCCAACTCGGTAAAGGTTGACCGTTTTCTAAAGTGGCTGAGTAAGTTAACTTGTCACCAGAATCTGGGTCTATAAATGCCTTTTCGGGAACCGTAAACTCAAATTTGGATGATTTTTTAACTATCGGGCTGTCGTAGTACCAGGGAGTAGTTTCCTTGCTTTTGTTTAACACGGGTGGGCGGTTAGTTTCGGCGTTGGTGACGCTGACATCCTCTGCATTGAGGTTGTTGTATTTTGGATCGGTGCTGACAGCAGGGGCGGTGACAATTGTGTATTTTTTATCGTCATCTACTATCTTGTCATCAACACCTTTTACTATGACTTTTTGGGCTTGATTCCAATCGGTAGGAGTGAAGGTGAGAGAGGCTGGGGAAATAGTTCCTTCTACTGTATTGGAACTACTTAAGCCGATGCTGACATTAGCGGTGGGTTGGCTATTGAGTTTGACCGTAAATGAGTCACTGTCGCCTGATTCTGTGGTTTTTAATCCGGTTGTTGGGCTGACGGTGATTCCACCAGGTGTTGGAGTAGTAATTGGAATTGGAATTGGTTTTGGTGGAGTTGGAGTTGGAGGAATTGTAGTTGGAGTTGGAGGAATTGTAGTTGGAGTTGGAGGAATTGTAGTTGGAGTTGGAGTAATGCTGGCGGTATTAGTGAGGGTGATATCAGACGGATTTAGTTTGTCGTATTTTTTGTCAGCACTAACAGCGGGTTGGGTAATGATTGTGTAAATTTTATCGCCGTCATTTACCTTGTCGTCAACTCCTGTTACCGTTACAGTTTGCGGAGTCTCCCAATTGGTAGGATTGAAATTCAGAGAAGCTGGAGAGACTGTTCCTTCTGTTTTATCGGAACTACTTAAACCTAGGGCTACAGTAGCAGTTGGCTTGCTATTGAGTTTGACGGTAAATGTTGCCGTTCCCCCTGCTTCTGTAGTTTTTAATCCCGATATCGGAGTGATTGTAAAACCAGCAGATGTTCCAGGTGTTGGCGGTGGTGGCGGTGTTGGAGTCGGGGCGGGAGTGGGCGTAGGTGCTGGTTTTGATGTGTCGGTAAGGGGACTGGTATCGTTGATTAAAATTCTTACATTGCCAAGATAGTTGCCGGCAATGTCAGGTTTTTTATCTCCATTAAAGTCGGCATATACAGGATTAAATCCCGTCCAAGGAATGTCGGTATAAGTGTTGAATTTGCCAGTGTTGTCTCCCCACAAAATAAAGTTTGAGAGCAAATCTCCGACTACTAAATCATTTTTGCTATCAGCATTAAAGTCTAATACTTGAATTGACGAAGGGCCGATTCCTCCGAAAAAGCTGGTTGCTGTGCCAAAATTGCCTTTCCCGTCTCCAAACAGTATGGAAATGTCGTCGGAATAGTAGTTGGCTGATACGATGTCGGTTTTGCCGTCTCCGTTGATATCTCCCGCTGTAATTGTGGTGGGATATTTCCCTAGATTAAAATTGGTAGATTTGCCAAATTTTCCAGTACCATCTCCCAATTTTACGGAAATATTTGTTGAGTATTGACTGACAGTGGTTAAGTCTATTTTGCCGTCTCCGTTTACGTCTGCCCAAGCGATGGAAGAGATATCTGTTGTGATATCAATAGCCTGGGCTTTGCTAAACTTACCCGTACCGTCTCCCAAGAGGACGAAAATTTTGTTATTCGTATAGTCTACGGGGGCTAAATCGACTTTGCCGTCACCGTTGAAGTCGATCGGATAGATGACATTAAATGGTACTCCCACTTCAAAGTTGGTGTAAGAAGTAAAGCTGCCTTTACCGTCTCCCCACAAAATTCCAATTTTGCCAGTAGTGTAAGTAGTGGCTAATAAGTCTGTTTTGCCGTCACCATTGAAATCTGCGCTGCTAAAGTCGTAGGGGGAATTCTCCCGTAGAGGTGTAGCTACCAATGCTGAATTTACCTGTACCGTCTCCTGGCAAAATGCCAATTTGAGTCGATAGCAAATCCATGGTTGCTAAATCTGTTGTTGAGTCGCCGTTAAATTTTCCTGCGGTGACATTTGTAATATATCTACCTGAATCGAATTCTGTTACTTTGAATGGGCTAGCCATAGTTGATTCTCCTGATTTATTTTTGGTTTGAGCTATGTTAAAAATGAATGAGAAGTTCTTACCAGTTTCATTTTTCGTACTTAAGATGCTAAAACAAGTATTTTTTTAAGTCAATTCATAAAAGTCATGACTTTGAGTTCATAAAAGTCATAAAAGTCATATTTGTAAAATTATGTTACAATTCCTGGACAATATGTATAATGTAAGGGCTACAAGTTTTCCGATCTCAAATAGTTTGTGCGCTCTCTGATAAAAAATTTCAGATAAATTTTTACTAATTACTCGCGCTAATTCTGATTTATCTAGTTTGAAACTATCAAATATATATCTTGGAAAAGTTTTTATAATCAAATTTTGGAACGGGCAAGATGCCCATTCCACAAAAATATCTTTTACAAAAATATCTTTTACAAAAATATCTTTTTCTGTGGAACTGGCATCTTGCCAGTTTCTAGATATTTTTATAATATGTCTAATACTTTGCGGATAAAATGTTGTATTTAAGATGATAAAATCAGCTATAGCATTTATTGACAGCTTATATAACCGCTTAAACCAAGAGGGCTGAAGCCCAACAACGTACCTCACCTATCTGAGAAGGGCTATATTTTTAAAGTATATTTATAAATTTAATCAATCTAGTTGATTAAATTCATGATTTTGAGTTAATAAAGATTATTTTTGTCAAAATACGATCGCCCGCAACGACACCATAGACTGCTTGGGGCGCTCTCAAAATAAATAATCTCATGGAAATTTAAATGAATATTCCGCAAAAACCGTCGAATTGGTCGATCGCCCTTATCTTAACGATCGGCGTATTAGCAGTCTCAACCGCCTCAATCTTAATCCGGCTAGCCAACCTGAAAGCAGGCGCGGGCGGCCTCGGTTTCAGCCTCGTACTCGCCGCTTCTCGCTTGACTTTATCCGCCTTAATTCTGCTTCCAGCTTGGCCGAAAATTCAGTGGAAAACCCTACAACCCGGAGCTCGGCGCTATGCTGCGGCGGCTGGTTTGTGTCTCGCCCTGCACTTTGCTCTCTGGATTACCTCACTGTCTTATACTTCGATCGCAGCTTCCACAGCCCTCGTCACCACAAATCCCGTCTGGGTAGCGCTGTTATCCCGCTTCTGGTTTGGCGAAAAACTCAGCAAAATGTCGATCGCAGGCATTACTATAGCCCTTGCTGGCGGAATGGCGATCGCCCTCGGAAGCACAGGCGCAGCCAAGGGCGGCAACACTCAATTATTCGGCGATTTCCTTGCTCTGACAGGTTCCTGGGCTGTCAGTTTGTATCTGTTGCTAGGCCGGGAAGCTCAACGGCGGGGATTGGGAATTGGCGGTTATATCGCGATCGCCTATACTGTTGCTGCGATCGTCCTGCTACCTCTACCCCTCGCCTTCGGTACCAGTTATACCGGTTATCCAAACATCGTATATTTTTACATTTTATTAACCGCCGCCTTGCCTCAATTAGTAGGTCACACCATTTTAAACTGGGCTGTAGCGCAAATTTCCCCAACTCTGGTAACTCTTGCCATCTTGTTTGAACCCGTTGGGGCGAGTTGTTTGGGTTATTTGGTGTTCGGCGAAATGCCTGCGCCAGCCGTACTCGCAGGTGCTGCGGTACTCCTCTTCGGTGTAGCCGCCGCCACTTTCGGAACCCAAAAATCCTAGTGAATAAGTTAAAAGCAAAAAAGATAGCAAATATCTTCGCCGATCAACCGTCAACCGTCAACCGTCAACTGTCAACTGTCAACTGTCAACTGTCAACTGTCAACTATCAACTGTCAACTGCTATAAAAACCTACTTTCTGTCTGTAATTGTAAAAATTGCAATTAGACGTTGCACTTTTTGCATAAGTTTGTTACAAAATGTAACATTCGTGACAAACTGCTCAAAAAAGTCTTGATATGTTTCTTTTGGTAGATGACGCAGTAAAAAAACTGCTTGTCAAAAAAAACATATCGAGGAAAGAAAAAATGTCTAAATTAATTGTTGGTTTCACTGCTACTTTATTGGCATCTGGATTATTGGGAAGCTCTGGTCAATTAGTTCAACCACCTACTATTAACAATACAATTATTACCCAAGCCAACGAACAAACACTCATACAGCAAAATCGGGATTTGCTAGTGAAAAATGGTCAAACAGCTAAGAATATTGCTGCTAAAGTAGGCGCAGCAGCTAGCAAGGACGCAGCACCATCGGGTAGCAATCCTTTGCAAGTTAACCAACAGCTAATCTTGCAAAACAGAGCTATTTTTACCAGTATCGCTACCAAAGTAGGCGCAACTGTACCCAGCGTAGCAGGCCCAGGGAGCGGTGACTTAGCGACAGAAAACCACAAATTATTGTTGGGTAATAGACAAATTGTCCGCGCGATCGCTGAAAAATTAGGCGTTAAACTGCCCGCTCCCCCAGAACTGAGTGGCAGCATGGTGCAGAAAAATAACACGCTTCTACAAGGCAACGGCAAGGCTTTAGCTGCGATCGCAGCCAAAGTCGGTGCAACAGTCGCTAAATAGGAAAAAAGGTACCATTTTTATGGTTGTTGTGGGATGGGCCCAGAACCCATCCCACAAACTTGTGTAAATTATTTAATTATTTAATTCGCGATCCTAATGCGATCGGGACTTACGCAGTCAAACTATATATCTCGTGCCAAAAAGGGCGATCGCTTGTTCAAACTCGCAAGCGATTGTCATAGACTTCTCCAAAACAGAAACTCTCGGGCAGGCTCCATGCCTACCCTACAATAATCGTTATTGAAGATATCTATTAAATTAAAAGTTAAACTTCTCAAAAAATCACCGTTACACTGTTAAATGACATATTCCTAGAACTTACGCACCGAGAGTCAATCGATTTTAGATTTTAGATTTTAGATTTTAGATTTTAGATTTTAGATTTTAGATTTTAGATTTTAGATTTTAGATTTTAGATTTTAGATTAACCCCACGGATAAATTCGGGGGAATAGAGGATTTTAGATTTTCGATTTGGGATTGATTCCACGGATAAATCACGTGGCGGGTACCACATGCAGAAATTCTTGGTATTCGATCGTCAATTTGTTGTCATTAGTTAAGAGCTATTGATAATAACCAACCATCAACAACGATAGAATCGGAGTTGCGGAATTTGCTTGTTGAGAAAATTAGCACGTTAAAAAATGTGGGCAATCAGAAGCCTCTTTGGTTCGATATTTGCCACCGCCGTTATTGTGAGGCAGGATAGATATCAAGGACAAATAATCTGGTTTCCACTTGCATCGGCATCCTAACTTTCCGAGTCTAGCGCTTTTCGCTCGCACTGCGGTATTGTGTCCCGTGCAACGCCGGTTTTATATCACCTCTGGGTTAAATATTGACTCAAAAGTAAAAAATCTCAGCATTTTTAGTTTCTGCTTTCTGCTTTCTGCAATTAGGGTGCCTTTCGGAGAATAAAATTATGCTACCAGAACAACTACAGCGCATCATCGGCTACTTTCTAGAAGAAGCCACAGAACACCTTCAAATCATGGAACAAGGCTTGCAGGGCCTGCAAAACACCGTGCAAACTCCCCAAAGGATACACCAGCTCATCCGAGCCTCGCACTCAGTTAAAGGGGGAGCAGCTATGTTGGGATTTAGCAGCATTCAGCGCGTAGCCCATCGTTTGGAAGATTATTTAAAACTGCTCAGAGAATGTCCGATCGCCATTGATAGCAGGCTGCAATCGCTGTTAACCCAAGTTTTTGATATTTTAGCAGCCCTCGTCTCCAAGGTTTCTAAGGGTTTTGGGCTCAACCACGAAGACGCAAACCAGATGCTGTCCCTCGCCGAACCGATTTTTGACGAGCTCGACGCTTACCTGAGAGTGCTGATTCCTACTCGCCTGAGTGTGAGAGCAGTAACCGACGAACACATTCACCTTTTCTGCGGTTACTGCACCTTGGCTGGGGAATTTTCCTCCGCCATTACGTCGCGCGTCGGTTTGCTCGGAGGCAATATTACCCGCCAGGAGTACGAAGGCGATGGCATACGCCTTTATATTGACATTTACCTGCCACCTTACACCAGGATCGAAAACATCCGCCAAGCTGTGGAACTTTCAGGCGCTATTATCGGGACTGTTCAGACGCAGCGCGACTTCTCACTGCTGGCTATGGATTATCCGGTTTACCAAAGTGCGATCGAACCTCCGGCAATTTGCACGGGATGTCGCTACTATTATGGCAGAAGCGATGGCGGGCACCTCCTCAACTGCACGATCCATCCCCGCGGCCCGGAAGATGAAGACTGTCGCGATCGCGAACCGGAATAAGGGTTATAAAATCACGACTCAGAACTAATAGGTGGAACGAGGGAACAGATTAGTAAAAACTAATATTCTCCCAGACATCTTTCAGACGGCCAGATGCCAATTTCTTTCTGCTTCCTTATTTCCTAGATCGCTAAAATTTTATTCGTTACACCCGTTAGAAAATCCGTTACCGAACTTCCGACTTCACGCTTGACTTCTTCCTTCTTCCTTCTTCTAAAACTTCCCTAAAAGCTGATACCGCAACTCTAATTAATTGCATCATGCTCGCAGGATGTCCCACTGCCCAGATATTGATAGCCAGACAAGCGATCGCCATAGCTAACAAGATGTATGTCGGAGGCATTACTACTCCGATCGCGAACCAGGTAAAAACGTGAAAGATCATTGCTGTAGCCCAAAGGCTGGCCACAGCCACAGACGCCCAAACTTGCATTCGAGGTCGGTTTAGTCCTGTCAAAATCCCTGTCTGCAAAGTAGTCAGCAAGTTTGCCGGAACTAAAAAGGCACAGATAGCTATGCAGTGGGTATGAGAAAACTCAGTAACTGTATTGAAGTCGAGCATCAGTATAATTGTCGGGCCTGTTGGATATACTTCAAAAGCTTAACGCGACTTTACTTTCAAGTCTTGTCACCCTTACCTTAACTTAATCTTTTCGTTAGTCGGCCGGTCTGAAGACACATTTATCTCCCCTTTTTTATGATGGTAAAATATTACCACAAATATTAAAATTGTGGAAAAACATTAAAACGACTTGAAGAATGGGAACAATTGCTGCGATAATTAATATCGGGGATCGCTCGAATAGAATAGCTCAGTTCGTAAAAAAAACCAGAATGCTCGCGCCAGTCTAGCAGCAACACAACGGTAGGCTAATTTTCGACTCCATCATTTTCGATTCGCTGATTTTCGGATAATGCCTTGTTAGTGTCGGTCAAGGGATCAGGCCATTATGCGATCGAACAATATGAGATTATTGAAAAGCAAATTTGAGATCAAATCTAAAATCGATAGAACCCTCTCGAAATTTTACAGCGGAAAATAGAGACAATGGATCGACAAAGCACAATCCCAGCACTCGCAGAAGTTGACTTGACAAACTGCGACACAGAACCCATTCACATATCGGGGCACATTCAGCCTCACGGGATTCTCGTGGTTGTACGAGAACCTCAACTAGAAATACTGCAAGTCAGTGAAAATACGCAAGATTTATTGGGAGTCGATGCCAAAAGTGCGATCGGTCAAGATTTGAGCTTATTCTTCGATAGAGTTCAGTTAGAAAAACTCAATTCCTGTTTGCAGAACGAAAACTTAAAAACCGTCAATCCCATTAAACTCTCTGTCAACAAAGCAGACAAGTTTTTAGAATTTGACTGCATCCTCCACCGACAACAAGGAATTTTGATAATTGAGCTAGAATTAGCAACCACCACAGAAAATCTTTCCGTTTTTAGCTTTTATCATTCAGTCAGATCCACAGTCAGCCAAATTCAAAGCGCCAAAAATCTCAAAGAATTATGTCAGCAGACTGTGGGAGAAATCCGGAAGATTTCGGGATTTGATAGAGTTATGACCTATCAATTTGACGCAGAAGGTAACGGTGCTATAATGGCTGAAGACAAACTAGAAAACCTGAGTCCATTCCTGGGCTTAAACTACCCCAAATCAGATATTCCCAAACAAGCCAAAAAACTGTATTTGTTAAATTGGTTGAGGTTAATACCAGATATTAATTATCAACCAGTTCGCATCATTCCCGAAAAAAATCCTGTTACGAAGCAGTCCCTAGACCTCAGTCTCAGCGTGTTGAGAAGCGTGTCTCCCATTCACATAGAATACCTGCAAAATATGGGCGTTGCCGCTACTTTATCAATCTCTTTAATCAAAGATCAACAACTGTGGGGATTGATTGTTGGCCATAACTATACACCAAAATACCTCAACCATGAAGTGCGAGCCGCTTGCGAGTTTATCGGGCAAGTAATGTCCTTAGAATTGCAATCAAAAGAAGCCAACGAAGACTACGACTACAAACTACACTTAAAATCTATTCAAGCCCAGATTTTTGAAGACATATCTACCTCCGAAAACTTGTCAGAAGTGTTAGTTAAATGCCAGCATAATTTGCTGGAAGCAGTCAACGCCCAGGGAGCATCAATAGTATTTGGAGAAAATTGCTATCGAGTCGGGGAAACACCTCACGGAGAAGCGCTTAAATCCTTAACTCAGTGGGTGCAAAACAGCCTAAAAAAAGAAATTTTTTATACAGACTCGCTGACTAAATGCTATCCAGAAGCTGAGGAATTTAAAAACACGGCTAGCGGGTGTTTGGCAATAGCAATATCGCCGAGTCAGAAAATATACGTCTTGTGGTTTCGCCCGGAAGTAATTAAGACCGTAAATTGGGCCGGAAACCCCAACAAAGCAGTTCTAATAGATGAAGATGGCAGCCACAGACTGTCTCCTAGGAAATCCTTCGAGCTGTGGAAAGAAAATGTGAGGTGCAAATCTTTGCCGTGGAAGCAATGCGAAATAGACGCTGCATTGGAACTAAAAAAAGCAATAATCAATATAGTGCTGCGCCAAACCAAAAAACTCGAAAAATTAAATAGAGCACTAGAAGCCTCAATCGCCAGAGAACGCGAAAAAAGCGAGCATTTAAAAACAGCGATGTACGAGCTTCAGCGAACGCAAACTCAATTGGTGCAAAGCGAAAGAATGTCAAGTTTGGGACAGTTGGTGGCGGCGGTAGCCTATGAAGTGACTAACCCGATTAACTTCATATACGGAAATCTTAACTATGCCGACGAATACAGTCAAAAAATGATCGATTTATTGCAGCTTTACGAGCAGCACTATCCGTCGCCTTCGCCAGAAATTCAAGCAGAAATAGAAGGAGCAGAATTAGAGTTTATAGTTGAAGACTTGCCGAGGTTGCTGGGTTCAATGAAAGTAGGAGCTAACCGCATCCGCGAGATAGTTCAGTCGCTGCGAAATTTCTCTAGAATTGACGAAGCAGAGATTAAAGAAGTTGACATTCACGACGGATTGGACAGTGCTTTGCTGATTTTGAGCAACCGATTCAAACCGAAGCCCGTTAGCGTAGCAGGTACGCAGTACCATCGCCCTGCAATTCATCTCAACAAAGAATATGGCTCTCTACCGTTGGTTGAGTGTTACCCAGTTCAAATCAACCAAGTATTTATGAATGTGCTGACAAATGCACTTGATGCTTTAGAAGATGCCTTTGTCAACAAAAATTTATCGCCGCACTCTTGGCACGAAGCAGAGACAGCCAAGAGCGGACAAATTCGGATCGTGACTGAAGTTTGTCCGGGAGAAACAGCCGTAGCAGTTCGGATTAAGGACAATGCTTGGGGTATGGAAGAAACAGTTAGACAGAAAATATTTGAGCCGTTTTTTACCACAAAACCGGTAGGGAAAGGTGCGGGGATAGGTTTGGCGATTGGCAGCGAAATTGTGGTGGAACAACACGGCGGCAAATTGAGCTGTATTTCAGCCCCCGGAGAGGGAACCGAGTTGATTATTGAGATTCCCTTGAGCCAAACTCATCTCAAACCGATTTTAAACAGTTGACAGTTGACAGTTGACAGTTGACAGTTGACAGCGAAGCGATAAGAACGGAGATTTAAACTCCGTTCTTATAATAATCTGCCTTCATGCTGGGACTTCCAACCCCTGCTATTCGGTGAAGTGAAAAAAAGTGCGCTTATCGACAAAATGCACAAATCGAAAATTAGATTAAAATACAAAAGCAGCTATAGCAACCGCCACATTGGTTAGGACATTCAAGAACTCATCAATAGAGTCTAAAATCCTTGCTTTATAAACGGTTAGATTCGGATACCATAACTGTCAACTGTCAACTGTCAACTGCTATAAGTAGATTTGAGCCAACTCTGAGGAAGCGACTGTGACTGAAAAAAATACCGCCCAATGGGATGCCGGCAGATTTGTCAAAACCTTGGCTTATTTCGGCGTGATTCCCTTCATTGGCAGCATTAGCTGGCTGCAACAACTGTTCGGAAGCAGCAGCAACAATAAAAAAGATAAACCCAAACTCGTACTGGTAGCCGGTGCGACAGGTGGCGTCGGGAAGCGAGTTGTCAAGCGGCTGCAACAGCGGGGATATCAAGTCCGCTGTCTCGTCAGAGATACCAAAAGAGCAACCGAAATTCTTGGCAAAAATGTCGAATTAGTCGAGGGAGATATCACTATCGCTGAGACGCTAACACCGCGCGTCACTGAGGGCGTAGATGCAGTTATCTGCTGCACGGGTACCAAAGTTCAACCTGTAGAAGGAGACACGCCAACCAGGGAAAAATACTATCAAGGCATCAAGTTTTATATGCCGGAAGTTGTGGATGTTCCCGAAATTGTCGAATACAAAGGCCTGAATAATTTAGTGCAAGCTGTTCGCAGTCAGCTCATTAAATCAGGCGAAAAAGTCATTTTTGATTTCACAAAACCTACCCAAGATTTAAAGGAAACTTGGGGCGCTCTCGATGATGTTGTGATGGGCGGGACTAGCGAAAGTTCGATCGTACTTACAGACAGTACAGCTATATTCACGGGCAATGTTTCCACTGCCAACTCAGGTGGCTTTGCTTCTGTCCGCACCCGCAACTTCGATCCTCCGGTCAATCTCGCAGGATTCAGCGGCCTCCTGCTCCGGGTCAAAGGGGATGGTAAGCGCTACAAGTTGATCGTGCGTAGCGAGGCTAAATGGGATGGTATCGGCTATTGCTATTCGTTCGATACTGTGTACAATACCTGGATTACGATCGTAGTTCCCTTCGATAAGTTAATTCCAGTATTCCGCGCGAAGACTGTGAAAGATGGCGCGAAATTCGATCCCAGCAGCATTTATTCTTTTCAGTTAATGCTGAGCAAGTTTGAATATGACGGCGCGCTGAATCCGAAATTTACACCGGGTGTTTTTCAACTGGAATTAGAATCTATTAAAGCTGATGGCGGCCAGACTTTGCCGCGATTTGTGATGGTGAGTTCGGCGGGAGTTACTCGCCCGGGCCGCCCAGGACTTATCTTGGAAGATGAACCGCCGGCTGTCAGAATGAATGATATGTTGGGGGGAATTTTGACTTGGAAGTTGAAAGGGGAGGATTGCGTGCGATCGAGCGGCATACCTTATACTGTTGTCAGACCTTGTGCTTTGACTGAGGAACCGGGCGGCAAAGCTTTGATCTTCGAGCAAGGAGATAATATTCGGGGTAAAGTTAGTCGGGAAGATATTGCGGAATTGTGCGTGCAAGCTTTGGAACAACCGCAGGCTTGTAAGGTGACTTTTGAGGTAAAAGAGGGGGAAAATCCTGGTTCTCCGAGAGATTGGGAGGGTTTGTTTTCTGGGCTTAAATAGGTATTGTTTGTAGGGTGCAATGCGAATCGAAGACGGCGAATCGAAGACGGCGAATCGAAGACGGCGAATCGAAGACGGCGAATCGAAGACGGCGAATCGAAGACGGCGAATCGAAGACGGACACAGACAAAACCCGCCTCCGCGGGTTGAAGAAAAAGATCGGACGGCGAATGGAATTATGTTGTTTTCTTCAGTCGGCGTCCGGCTGACATCGTTTGTATAGACGCGGTTTCAACCGCCGTCTTATTATTAACCAAGACTAATTACCAATTATTATGCCTTTGAATTTTTTCCGCCGCTATTCAACGCCTTATTTGTTTTTGTTTCCGGCTTTGTTTGTTTTGACTTTGACTGTTTTGTGGCCTGCTTTACAAGCTTTTTATTTGAGTTTTACGAGTTACGAATATGATTTAACTCAAATGCCGCAGTGGGTGGGTTTGAAGAATTTTGAGCGGTTGTGGCGCGATCGCACTTTTTGGCAAACTTTGACCAATACGCTGCTGTATCTCATCTGTGTTGTGCCTGTATTGGTTGTTATACCGTTGGGAATGGCAATTTTGTGCAATCAAAAGCTGCGGGGGATGAACTGGTTCCGCGCAGCATATTACACGCCGGCGGTGATTTCGATGGTTGTCGCGGGGATTGCTTGGAAGTGGCTGTTTGCTGAGACGGGATTGCTGAATCAGTTCGGAGAATTGTTGGGTTTACCTCCGGTTTCTTGGCTGGCCAATCCGAAGGTGGCAATTTTTAGCGTGATGGCAGTTACTGTCTGGAAAGGCTTAGGTTATTACATGGTGATTTATTTAGCTGGGCTGCAATCTATTCCGGCAGAACTTTATGAAGCCGCTGCGATTGATGGTTCGGAAGGTTTGCGGAAACACTGGGATATTACTGTGCCGCTGATGAAGCCTTATTTGGTTTTGGTGGCGGTGATTTCGGCGATTTCTGCTACTAAGGTTTTTGAAGAAGTTTATATTATGACTCAGGGCGGCCCTCGCAATAGTTCTAAGACTGTTGTTTATTATCTTTACGAACGGGCTTTTAAGGATTTGGAAATTGGTTATGCTTGTACGATCGCCCTAGTTTTGTTTTTGCTGATTTTGGGTTTGTCGGTTTTGCAAGTTAGCCTTCAGGGTTTGACTCGCAATGATTAGTTGACAGTTGACAGTTGACAGTTGACAGTTGACAGTTGACTTGACAGAGGAAAGAGAGAAGAAGATAAGAAGGCTGTTAAAACCCTTGGCGCGGCAAATGTTATATTAAACACAATTTAATCAGTAAGAATACGTATTAATCAGTAAGAATACGTAAGTGCGATCGACTTAAAGATTAAGCCAAATAGCCAATGCCAAAGCTGCGATCTTTGCACTAATGTTGATTATGCCTCGGAATTTGTTTCACCCAACCTGTGCCATCACCCCTCTAACACGGGCGATCGACTTCCGCCCACAGCACAACTCGGGTAAATTTGCAGTCAACCCTTTAAATTCAAATTGATTAAACTATGATTTTACTAACAGGCTATCAAATCACGGAACAAATTTATTCTGGTATCAATACTGCGATCTATCGGGGAATCTGGGAACAAGAAAACCTACCCGTCATAGTCAAAACCCTGAAAAGCGAGTATCCAACTCTCGAAGAGATTACTCGCTTGAGACACGAATATAAAATCCGAAAAAATCTAAGAAATATAGAAACTATTGTTAATTCATACCGCCTAGAAACGCATCAAAATAGTGTAGCACTCACATTAGAAGACTTTGGTGGCTTGGCTTTGTCAAAACTTCTAACTACTCAAAAAATTAAATTAAAACATTTTCTCGAAATAGCCGTGCAGCTAGCTCAAAGTTTGGGTGAAATTCATAAAAACCAGATTATTCACAAAGATATTAAACCGCACAATATCATTATCCATCCCGAAACCTATCAGGTCAAAATTACTGACTTCAGCATCTCCTCGCGCTTGGTTAGAGAAAACGCAAGTCCCAGCTATCCCAATTTGCTCGAAGGTACGTTAGCTTATATTTCGCCGGAACAAACTGGTAGAATGAATCGGGCGATCGACTATCGCAGCGATTTTTACTCGTTAGGTGTCACTTTTTACGAGATGCTGACTGGTGAATTGCCGTTTAATGCGATCGACCCTTTAGAATTAGTTCACTGTCACATCGCTAAAATCGCACCCGCGCCCCACAGTTTGAAGCCGGAAATTCCCGAAGCAATCTCTGCGATCGTGATGAAGTTGTTGGAGAAGACGGCGGAAGATAGGTATCAAAGTGCCGACGGGCTGAGGTTTGATCTCGAAACTTGTCTCGCACAACTCCAAGGTAGCGGCAATATATCTGATTTTACTGCCGGAAATGCCGATCGGGCCGGTCAACTCCTCATCCCCCAAAAACTATACGGTAGAGAAGCCGAAGTCGCCGCTTTACTAGCCGCCTTTAACCGAGTTAGCGGTGTAGAACCCCCCCAACCCCCCCTTGCTAAGGGGGGGCTTTCGGAGCTTTCCCAAAGCACCGGAGAACCCCCCCAACCCCCCCTTGCTAAGGGGGGGCTTATTGAAAGTTCTTCATCCTCCTTAACAAGCAAAACAGGGGGAGTCGAAATAATCCTGGTTTCTGGTTACTCAGGGATCGGCAAATCCTGCTTAGTAAATGAAGTTCAAAAACCCATTGTCCGGCAGCGCGGCTATTTTATTGGCGGCAAATTTGACCAATTCAAACGCAATATTCCCTACGCTTCCGTGATTCAAGCATTCCAGTCATTAATTCGGCAGTTGCTAACAGAAAGCACAGCATCTATCCAGACTTGGAAACAAAAATTGCTAGCGGCTTTAGGAACCAGCGGGAAAGTTGTCACAGACGTGATTCCCGAAGTCGAACTAATTATCGGGAAACAGCCGGAAGTCCCGGAATTGGGGCCGACAGAATCGCAAAACCGATTTAATCGAGTGTTTAAACAATTCATTAACGTGTTTACCGCAAAAGAACACCCGCTAGTAGTTTTTCTCGACGATTTGCAGTGGGCAGATTCGGCATCGCTGAAATTAATTGAACTGCTGGTGACTGATGCAGAAAGCAAATATTTGTTGCTAATTGGAGCCTATCGAGATAACGAAGTCAGCCCTACTCATCCGCTGATTCAAACCATCGAAAATATTCAAAAAGCTGTGGCAGTAATGCCCGAAAGAGTCAGCAATATTGTTCTCGCCCCTCTAGAATTGAGTCATGTTCAACTTTTAATATCCGAAACTTTGAAAACCAGAATATCGGAAAAGATTCAACTTTTCGCCGAGCTACTTTTCAACAAAACCCAAGGCAATCCCTTCTTTCTAACTCAGTTACTCAGAACTCTTTATCAAGAAAATCTGTTAGCTTACGATTTTTCATCCGCTGCGTGGCAGTGGGATCTCGGACACATCCAAGCTATTGGGATTACTGACTGCAATGTCGTAGAGTTAATCGCTCGCAATATTCGGAAGTTGCCTGTCTCGGCGCAGTCAGCATTAAAATTAGCTGCCTGTATTGGCAACCAGTTTAAGTTAGAAGTTCTCTCAATTGTCAGCGAAAAATCTCAAAAAGAAACAGCATTAAACCTCTGGGATGCTCTTCAGGCTGGTCTAGTTTTGCCACTGAGCAACGATTACAAAATTCCGCTGGTTTTTGAAGGTTTAGAAACGGGGCTGGCTGGGCTGCAAGATGTGAAGGTTGACTACAAGTTTTTGCACGACAAAGTGCAGCAAGCAGCTTATTCTTTGATTCCCGATGGCGAAAAACAAGCAACGCACGTCAAAATCGGTCAACTGCTGCTCAACAATACTCCCCCCTCTGAGATTGAAGAAAATGTCTTTGATATTGTCAATCAATTGAATTTTGGTGTTGAATTTATTGCAGACAAAGCCGCAAAAAATGAACTGGCAAAACTGAATCTGATTGCCGGAAAAAAAGCTAAGGCATCCAATGCTTACGAAGCCACTATCAGATATTTGAATGTCGGTTTGGCGCTGATTAATTCCCCTCAGTCCCCCGTAAGTATAGGATCGAGTTGGCAGACTGATTATGATTTGACGCTGAATCTTCACGTTGAAGCAGCGGAGGCGGAATATCTGAATACTAACTTTGGGCGATCGCAAGAATTAGCAGACATCGTGTTACAACAAGCGACAAACCTGCTCGACAAAGTTAAGGTTTACGAACTGCAAATCCAGTCTTATTTGTCTCAAAACCAGATGGTTGAAGCCATCGATACTGGTTTAAAAGCTTTGGAAATCTTGGGATTTACCTTGTCGGAAATTCCCCCACAGGGTTTGACTGCAATTAAGTTACCTCAGCTTGATGAACTAGAAAATGTTCCGGTAATGACTGATAGCTATCAGTTGGCGGCAATGCGGATACTTTCGGCTGTTGTTTCTCCTGTTTTTGTGGCAAAACCAGAACTATTGCCGCAGGTTATCTTTACAATGGTCGATTTTTCGATTAAACGGGGTCATTCAGCACTTGGGGCGATCGCCTATATTTGGTATGGCTTGCTGCTGGCTGGTGCCTTAGGAGAGATCGACGCTGGATATCATTCTGGACAGCTAGCTTTGAAGCTGTTAGAGCAATTCAATGCTAAACAATTTAAATGCAAAGTTTACCACCTGTTTAACACTTTTGTTCGCCACTGGAAAGAACACGCTAAAGAGACAATTGCCCCCTTAATAGAGAGCGTTCAAAGCGGCCTGGAAACTGGAGACTTAGAATTTAGTAGTTATGCTGCTTTAAACAGTTGTTCTTGCCCTTTTTTGATTGGAGAACAACTAGAAAATGTCGAACACAAACAAGTGCAATACTTCACTTTAGTACAAAATCTCAAGCAAGAACTTTCGATGGAATTGCTGGGCATCTGGGGGCAAATTATTTTAAATTTGCGAGGAATGTCCGCAAACAAATCTCAACTAATAGGTGAAAAATTTAATGAAGCAGAGATTTTGCCTCGGCTGCAACAAGCTAACAATTATATGTCACTTTTTAATGTTTATCTCGCTAAGTTGCTGTTAAATTACTTATTTAAACAGCCAGATAAAGCAGTTGCTGACGCATCTTTAGCGGCCGAATATGCACAAGCAGCAATTGGCTTCATGATGATTGGTACGCACAATTTTTATTATTCGCTGGCACTCCTCGCTGTATATCCAACTGCTGACAGCGCAGAACAAGCAAAACACTTGATGCAGGTAGTAGCGAATCAAGAAAAAATGCGAAAATGGGCGCACCACGCACCAATGAATTATCAGCATAAATATGAGTTAGTTGAGGCTGAGAAAGCGCGGGTGTTGGGGGACAAAGATAAAGCAATAGATTATTACGATCGCGCAATCCAACATTCCCGCGAACAGGGATACATTCAGGAAGAGGCTTTGGCGAATGAATTAGCTGCTGAGTTTTACCTGTTTGTGGGGCGCCAGAAGGTGGCTAAGGTTTACATGACGGATGCTTACTACGGTTACATCCGTTGGGGTGCGAATGCTAAAGTTGCAGATTTGGAGAAACGCTATCCGCAGTTGATTGTACGGATGCCGGAAAGTGATAGTCTCACAATTAGCGATCGCCCGACTGTGACTGTAACTTCTGCAACCGTTACCGGTACTCACAAAGCTTTGGATTTCGCTACCGTCATGAAAGCATCTCTGGCTATCTCCGGCGAAATTGTCCTCGATGCTTTGCTGGACAAATTGATGCGGATTTTGTTGGAAAATGCGGGGGCCCAAACTGGGTTTTTGATCGCACCAAAAAACGGTGAATTTGTCATTGAAGCTGCGGGAGAGGTTGGCGGCGATGTGCGGGTGCTCTCGGGCGCGGGCTTGGATTGTGCGTATCCGCGATCGCTAATCAATTTTGTCGATCGCACTCAGCAAGATGTCGTGTTGAATGACGCCAGCAGCGACGCTATTTTCCACAATGACCCCTACATCGTCGATCGCCAGCCAAAATCGGTGTTATGCGCGGCGATCGTCTATCAAGGCAAATTAACCGCGATCCTGTATTTGGAAAACAATTTGACAACCGGCGCTTTTACAGGCGATCGCTTGGAAGTATTGAAGCTGCTTTCTTCCCAAGCTGCGATCGCCCTCGAAAATGCCCGCCTTTACACAAACTTAGAAACTGCCAACAAACAACTCGCAGAATACAACTTTACCCTAGAAGCAAAAGTAAAAGAACGCACCCAAGAATTACACGAAAAAAACTCGCTACTTTCCGAAGAAATTAAAGAACGCCAAAAAGCCGAAGCCGCCGCCCGAGATGCCAGCCACGCCAAAAGCGAATTTTTAGCTAACATGAGCCACGAATTGCGAACACCCCTCAACGGCATTTTAGGTTACACCCAAATCTTTAAGCGCGACAAACATTTGACCTCGCAACAACAGAATGGAATTGGCGTTATTCACCGCTGTGGCGAACACTTGCTCGCTTTGATAGAGGATATTTTAGACCTTTCTAAAATCGAGGCAAGGAGAATGGAACTCGTGGCCACAGACTTTGATTTTCCCGATTTCATTCAAGGCATTAATGCTATTTGTAGCATTCGGGCAAGTCAAAAAAACATAGCTTTTAATTGCGAATATCTTTCGTATCTCCCCAGTGCAATCTCGGCAGATGAAAAGAAGTTGCGCCAAATATTGATTAATTTAATTGGTAATGCTGTTAAGTTTACTGAAAGGGGTGGGGTAACATTTAAGGTTTCAGTAGTGGATTGTGTAAGCGATGAAAATAGGACTGAAGTCCTCACTACGAACCTTGATGGAACCCGGACTGAAGTCCTTACTACGAACCTGAGGATTCGGTTTCAGGTTGAAGATACAGGAATTGGGATCGCTGCTGATGAATTGCCAAAGATATTTACACCTTTTGAACAGGTGGGCAATACCCGCCGCCATACCGAAGGAACCGGATTGGGATTAGCAATCAGCCGGGAATTAGTCGAGATTATGGGCAGCGAATTACAAGTAGAAAGCACTTTAGGCAGAGGTAGCATTTTCTGGTTTGAGTTAGATTTGCTAGCAGTTGACAGCCCAGAAATAAATAAAAAGTATTCCCAAAAATTTATCAAAGGTTTCAATGGTACTAACAAAAAACTTCTGGTGGTTGACGATCAGTGGGAAAATCGCTCGGTTTTAATTCACCTGCTCGAACCGTTGGGTTTTGAAATAATTGAGGCTACAGACGGTCAAGATTGTTTGAATAAAGCCCTGGAATTTCAACCGGATTGTATCTTGATTGATTTGGTAATGCCGGTGATGGACGGATTTGAAGCGATGCGGCAAATTCGCAAGTTGCCGCTCTTTAAAAATGTGGTCACGATCGGCACTTCTGCTAGTATTATGGCAGTGGAAAAGCAGGGAAGTTTAGCAGCAGGATGCAATGCTTTTCTCCCCAAGCCGATCCGGGCTGAGGAACTTTTAAATTGCTTGCAAGTTCATTTAGAGTTAGAATGGATTTATGAGAATTTGGAAGACGAAAATTATGAATCTGAAGATTCCGACAACCAATCTAAAATTCCAGATGAAAAAATTATCCCTCCTCCGGCAGAGGAAATAGCTGTACTTTTTGAATTAGCAATGATGGGTGACTTAGGAGGAATTCAAAAACAAGCAGAAAAATTGGCCAAAATTAATGCAAAATATGTCTCTTTTGCCAGCCATCTGAATCAATTAGCTAAAAATTTTGAAGAAGCAAAGATTTTAGAATTCGTAGAACAATATAGGAAGCATTGAAAACATGAGCATCTTACCTTGGCAAGAGAGCGTTATCTTGATCGTCGATGATAACCAAAATAATTTGGCAGTGCTGTTTGATTTTTTGACGGAATCGGGGTTTAAAGTGTTGGTGGCAAGGACGGGAGAGAGCGCTATCAAAAAAGCTGAATACTCGCTGCCAGATTTGATATTGCTGGACGTATTAATGCCGGGAATTGATGGGTTTGAAACTTGCCGGCTTTTGAAGGCTGGCGATTTGACAAAGGAGATTCCGGTGATTTTCATGACAGCGCTGGATGAGACGGAAGATAAGGTAAAAGGATTTAATTTGGGAGCTGTTGATTACGTTACTAAGCCGATTCAAAATCAAGAAGTCTTAGCTCGGGCTAAAGCGCATTTGAGCATCCGCAAGCTGACTCAAAAACTTCAGGAGCAAAATGCCCAGATGCAGCGTGAAATTGTCGATCGCAAACAAGCTCAAATTAACCTGGAACAACTGGCTGCCGAGTTGGAAAAACGGGTAGAGTCGCGCACTGTGGAACTTTGTCAAACCAACGAGCGGCTACAGGAAGAGGTGAACCAGAGACAGCAAACACAGGAGAATTTACAGCAGTCCCTGCACAAGCTCCAGCACGCCCAGTCGTTGTTAATTCAGAGCGAAAAAATGTCTGCTTTGGGGCAAATGGTGGCGGGAATTGCTCACGAAATTAACAATCCGGTAAATTTTATCTGCGGCAATCTCAATTACGTTCGCGATTATACTGAAGATTTGCTCAAGGTACTCAATCTTTACCAGCAGCACTATCCCGAACCCGCAGCGGAAATAACATCAACAGCAGAAGCGGTAGAGATTGAATTCATCAAGGATGATTTGCTGAAAATGCTAGACTCGATGCGGCTAGGTGGCGATCGCATTCGGGATATAATTCTGTCTCTACGGTATTTTTCGCGACAAGAAGGGCGAGAAATGGAGCTGATTGATATTCATCAAGGTATTGACAGCACGCTGATGATTTTGCAAAATCGGCTGAAATTTAAGGCGAACCGTCCCGCGATTCAGGTGATTAAGGAGTACGATACCGATTTGAAAAATGTAGAGTGCTGCGGCGGGGAGATCAATCAGGTATTTATGAATATTTTAGCTAATGCCATCGATGCGATAGAAGAATCATGCGCTGAAAAAACTATGGAAGAAATTAAAATAAATCCCTACCAGATTCGGATTTGTACGAAAGTCCACAACCCGAACACGGCAATTATTAAAATTGCTGACAGCGGGCCGGGAATCAGTGAGGATTTGTGCGATCGTATTTTTGACCCATTTTTTACAACAAAGCCTGTGGGAAAAGGTACGGGAATCGGCCTGTCAATTAGCTGGCACATTGTCACAGAAAAGCACGGTGGCAGTTTGCGCTGTTGTTCGACACCAGGCCAAGGAACCGAATTTGCGATCGAGCTTCCAATTCGACAAAAAGTGCGAGAAATGGCGACCTCCGGTTCCAAAATAGTAGACCGCTAATCATTGCCCTTGGGGCGCCCCAGAAGCCATAAAAAAAGCAGGTTTGTGAGCGAAAAAATCCGTCTAAGACTGTAAAAAATCAACGTATAAATCCGGCATTTAATGAGATACTCCCAAAAACAAAAAGCATCGCCCATTTGAAAGGGCGATGCTGTTTCTCAAATGGGTAATTCTATTCAGGAAAATCAGGGATTATCCATTTGGGAGGTTCCGTCCGTTTCCTTCTCACCGCTTCCTCTGCCATTTCTAGCATTTTGTCGAGAGAAGTATTTTCAATAAAGCTTGAAGTTGCTTCTGCGTATTCCCGCTTCGGACACTTGTCGCCCAAAACGCAGCCGTTGACGCAAGCTACAGCACAATCGACAGTGTTCTCCACCATAACTTTTTTCCTTTCACGGTTCCAACAACTAGCAGGCAGATGCTCTGGGTGAATTTGTCAAGAGACTGCCCTCTATGTTCATTTTACTTTACAAACTGGCATCAAATGTCGATCGCCAGCGCAAAACTGTTATAAAATCAAAGCAACCTACCAAATTTGCCGATTATGAGCAATTTTCTGCGCCGCTTAAAACTTTTCCCCTGGCGAGAAATGCTGCAAATTGCCGCCCTCGTCAACTCCATCGTGATTGGACTGGAACTATTTTTAGCCTGGGGTTTCACGCAATCGCGGGTAATCCGCAACATTCTGACACTTCTCTACGGCTCCTCCCTCGGAATATTGATACCTTTTGTTACAGCCGTGGGAATGGGAGCTTTAGCAGTGTACTTTTTGGAGTATTGGCAGCAGCAATTTTTGCTCAACCGGACTAATTTGTGGGTTTTAGTTTTGTGCGTAATCTTGGGTTTGGTATTAAAGTCATTCCTGCCCATACCTGCTTTTTTAGCAAGTTTATCGGAAGCTGCACTAATAGGAATTACCGTGGGAGTTTTTTGGAAGGGTCGGCCTTATTGGTGATAGTCAGTTGACAGTTGACAGTTGACAGTTGACAGTTGACAGTGATTGTAGGGTGCTTCAGGGTTGAATGTCTTGAGTATAAATTAATATTTTTTGCCCTGACGCACCCTACGATTAGTTACTTTTTCACCCACATTGACAGTTTCAATCAACTATTTTGATGAAAAACCCGGTTTCTCGCCACCCGTGCATAAGTCCTACTTAGTTAAAGCAATACATTTCCTCTTCCCTCTTCCTTCTAACTATGGCAGCCAAAAATCGGGAATAACAGCTTTAGTCAAACTGCGAGCAAACTGATTAATCTGTCTGCCGATTTGAATGTGCGGTTCGTCAGCCTCCACCGGAATAATTGTCGCTTTGTTGCCGATTCCGAAACGCGAAACTACGAAATTTGCCGCCTCCAAACCAGTAACATAAGCCTTTTCCTGCGACCAAGAACCGTGACGGGTCACAACCCAATCGCCGCTCATAAATACATTATCATAACTTGTGACCGCAGGCAACAAATACTGATAACTTCCCGGTGCAAAATGCGTCACCGCCCGCGATAAACGAATCGCGCTGCTGTCGATTACTTTAGCCTCCCGAAAAGCCGGAATACAAGTCGCCAAATCCCGCTGAACAAGAGCAACTATTTCCTCATCTTTCAGGGGAATTAATTGATTGGCGTGATAAAAATCAGCTTCCACAACTGTTCCCGGTTCGGATCGGAACTCGTCGTGCAAAGCATTCAAATCAAAAAACGTCCATCCCGTAGTCGAACTAAATCCAAAACAGGCATTTGAAGGCAGCGGAATCTCAATTTTTCTGTCAAACCACAGGCGAACAGCTAACACGTCAACAGCGCCCAAGTTCATCACGTCCCGAAACTCTTGGCGGGTTTGCAAAGCGGGGCTGCTGCTGATAATTTTTTGCATTCCGGTAACGCCAACTGCAAAAATAACTGCATCTGCATCGAATGTTTCGTCGCCGCAGACAACTCCCTTGGCTTGATTGTTGCTGTCAACTATGACATCAGTAACTCGCCGTTTTGTCAATACTTGGGCGCCGATTTTTTCTAGGCGTTCTACCCACGGACGAAAGATTTTTTCTCCGACAGTGCCGCGACACCAAACTACATCAAAATCTGCTTGGTGTGCTAAAATGAAATAATAAAGCATTCCCAAAGCTGCGGCGGCCGAACACTGTTCTCCGGGTGCAAATAAACCTACTAATAACATCGGCTCAAAAGCATCCCGGTACAGCCTTGCAGATACGCCAAACTGTTTGAACAATTCGCGGGCTGTCACGCGATCGTACCGCTGCCAAGCTTCGTCGGAATTGTCGAAATCTAGTACGGCATAGAGTAAGGGTAAGGCTGAAAGGCGATCGACTAATGGCAGTCTTTTAAATCGCGTGTACAAGAATGTTCCTAACGGTGTGGGAAGTCTGGGTTCGTCCTGAAAAATGGGAGATTCAACTTCCAATCCGGCGGGGGAATACTGACAAGAACGAGTCCAAGGCGTGAAGGGATCGAGTCCTAATTCCTTGACTAATGAAAAGATGTTTTTGTAGGGATACCAGAAGCCGTGAATGCCTGCTTCTACGGAACGCCCGCCTGGGGTTTTCCACCCCGCAACTAAGCCTCCTGGCTGAGGCCCTGCTTCTAACAAAGTTACGTCATATCCTTGTTGGGCTAGGTGATAGGTGGCGCCTAAACCGGCCCATCCGGCACCGACTACGACTATTTTTGGGGTTGGCGATTCTGCTGACATTGCGTACCTCTTGATTCTTTATTTATGATGACATAATTGATAAAATAAAGCGAGATATAACCTTTCTCAGAAAGATGAGGTACTCATGGGAATTGGCCAAACAGGGAATTGGCCAAACAGGGAATTGGCCAAACAGGGCATTGGGCATTGGGGATACCTCACTTTTTTGAGAACCGCTATATAGCTTCACTAATTTAGATGAGGTCTGTCTGGTAATCGGGAATTGGTCGCGCTTGACTAAGCTCATTTTATAAGCGCCATATGAACTCGATTATCAGAAGGTTAGACGAGGTTTTTTTACCAGAAAGAATTGGTTGAAAGGCTCTCGCCGATCGGGAGAAATTAAAATCAGACTATTGATTACTCCAATCCTCTTCCTTCTAAATAGAGGTCGCTCTCAAACTGTCAACTATCAACTGTCAACTGTCAACTGTTGAAGGCGATAGCTGTTATATTAAAACGTTAAGGTTGGTTTTTTCGGCGAATTAAGATTAGAGTAAAATACACAAACAGAACGGGTTGTCAATATGCAATTGATTAATTATTTGACTGCTGTTTTTGGGGTGATTTGGCAGAATAGCATTTTTCACTGGGCGGCGCTAATTTTGCTGTGCGCGGCTGTTTGGGGCGAGTACACTTCTGTGAAGCAGTACCAGCGTTATGTGGGCGTCAAAAGCCGATCGACTTTTGAGGCTGTCAACTATTTGAGCTCGAAGTTAGAAAAGGGTATGTCAGGGGCGATCGATCTACAGCAACCGGAAACAGCAACAGACTCTTGGAAACTTCTCCTCGACTGGTTTAGCGAGCACTTGGCGGGCGACACAATCGCAGACGGCGAGGCTTACAGGGCTCAGGTAAAATCCGGGCGGTTTCTCTTATTTCAGTATCCGGCCATTTTAGGGCGATCGGCACCTCGGAGTCAGTGGCGGTTTGTGCCCAGCGTCTTAGTAGCCCTCGGGGTTTTAGGTACATTTTACGGCATTCAAACCGGATTGCAGGATGTTAACTTGGGTTCGCTGGAAGATACCAAACAATTGCTACCCTCGATTAGCACGTTGCTGGAGGGGATGAAAACAGCGTTTTCCACTTCTCTAATGGGTTTGGGTTCTTCTAGCGTATTTACGATCGTGTTGGCTTGGGGCGATCGCGCGCGCGTTGCTAATCAATCCAATTTGCGCGCCAAATTAGATAAAATCGCGAAATTACAAACCCCCGAACAACTGTTTTCCCGCGCCAATTCCAGCGGTGGCGATGCTGAAAGTGCGATCGAATTGGCGATCGAGACAATGAGAACCGGATTTGCTCAAATCGTCGAGGCGCAAAGCAATGTGAACTCCCAGGCGATCGGACAGCAAATCGGTGTAGCAATGACCCCAGTTTTCCAAGACATCCGCCAAGAATTATCAGCACTTCAACAGATTAAATCAGACCAAGGGGAACAGATATTAAACAACCTACTTTCCGGCCTCCGCACCGAAGTAATTGAACCCGTAGTTGGGCGATTAGATCAAAGTGCCCAATTAACTCAAGAAGCATCCGAAGCTGTCAGAGAACTGAAGAACGAATTAGGCGGAATCTCTTCTAGTTTAGCACAATCAATCCTGACAATTCAAACTTTCCAGCAAGATACATTAGTACAGTTGCAAGAATTTGCCAACAACTTGCAGCAAATTTTAGGACAGTTTCAAACCGACACCCACAGCGTTTTGCAAGAAATGGCCACCGAAATACGATCGGGAGTTGGAGAAAGCATTGAAGGGATGAAAGCGCAAAGAACAGCCTTTCAAGAAAGCGCCCAAGAAGCCGCCAACACCTTTAGAGGAATCCAAGATAACTTGCAAGAATCTCTCCACACTCAAGCCGAACAAGAAAGAGAAATGCTGCAAGGTGTCGAAACCCGGATGACAAATATTTTAAATGCCACCCACTCCGCTTTTCAAACTCAGTCTGACACGCTCAAAGTAGTAGGCGACGAAGCTTCGGGATTGATGGATAAAGCCAGAGAAAATCTGGTAGGTAGCTTGCAGAATGTTGACTCAATGCTGCAAAACACCCGCGTCACAGTCCAGGAAGAATTAGACAACTTCAGAGTAACGTATCAAGCCTCTCTCCAGCAATTTTTTACCCAACAAAACAATTTATTAGAAGGAACATTAGGCAAACAGCAAAAAGGTTTAGCACAGGTTGTACTCGGCTTGCAGAAAGTTTTTCAAGAAGAATCAGAAAAACGCAAATTGATGTCGCAGCAAGTTGACCAAAGTATGAGCCAAATTTTGACAACAGCCGCAGAAGTCAGTCAGTTTGCTAATTCTGTGGGCTTGAATTCCAGCCAGCGTTTGGCACAGTTGCAGGAATTAGCAAAGATAACCGGACAAGAAGTGCTGCGGGTAGAAAGCGTTTATGAAAAAATGGCAAATCAGTTCAATACAGAAGGAGAAAGATTGCAAACTACCTATACAAATTTGGTGAATCAATTAAATGCAGCTTTGCAAGCAGAACAAGAACAAGTGCGGCGGGTAGAAAGTGCCTATCAAAACATGACAAATCAGTTCGATCGCGCGCTGGAGTTGGGCAACAATCAATTAGTTGGCTATTTGGAAAGAACTACTTCATCGCAGCACAAGTTTTTTGAAGAAGCAGATACTTCGATGGCGAAAGTGTGCAGTGGGTTGCAAGAAAGTTCCGACGGTTTGATGCAGGTTGCTCATTATTTGGTGGCTGCTGCTGATAATTTGGGGACGAAGAAACCGTAGGGTGGGTTTTACGATAACCGAGAAACACGCAGATATAAAGGTGTTCAAAAAGATAAGGTAAGTTGTTGGGCTTCAGCCCTCTTATCTAAAAGGTACGTTGTTGGGCTTCAGCCCTCTTATCTAAAAGGTACGTTGTTGGGCTTCAGCCCTATACGTTTAAAGGTACGTTGTTGGGCTTCAGCCCTCTTATCTAAAAGGTACGTTGTTGGGCTTCAGCCCTATACGCTTAAAGGTACGTTGTTGGGCTTCAGCCCTCTTAACTTAGTGGCTATATAAGCTGTCAGTCATACCTCACTTTTTTGATAACCCCTATAATAAACCCGCCCTCCATAGTTGCAATCGCTTGATATTCTGCAATCAAGCATCTTTCACCATCCAAACTAACAAGCTGAGAATATGCTCGACAGGGGGCAGCGGATAGTCGGTTAGGTCGATCGTTATTATCTGTCCCTCCAGCTTCAAAAACCGCCATTGCGTGCCGCTGGTAACGCAACCGTAGACAGCCCCAAGCAGTTGCTCTTTTGCCCGATTAAATTGTTCTACAGCCAGCATTTCTGCAATGTACTGTCCCAGCCCAGATTTCAGGTCAGATTTTTTCGCCTCAACCACAACAATTGCTGGCGCTTCCACCGTCAGTTGTTCGGGAGAACGGCTAATTAGGAAATCACAAACTCCGTTAAGTCCAACACTCGGATCGACATTGAATTCTTCGCCAGAAAACACACTAATTTGACGGTTGAGAATTCGTCGCACTTCGAGCAATACAGGATTTATAATGACTTCAGAGCGAGCTTTTTCGGTGTCTACAGCGATCGCCCAAGGTACATCCTCTAAAATCGCCAATAACTTAGAACTAGGGGCGATCGGCTCAACAGAGTCCGGGAAAAATCTGCTTCCCTCAACAATCGTCAGGTGAAAATCTCGCTTCACCTTGTCAATACTAAACTGACTGTAGAGCATAATATTTTCTTGTTGTTTTATTCTAGAGTGTAATGTAAAATAGCAGAATATATCAAAAGTTCCACACCAATAATTATATGTCAAATATGACAGTAAAAAATCAAAATTAATACCTCACCAAAAAAATGAGAAATATATCAGATTTAGACAATGCACCAGAAATAGAAGAAGAGGAAGACTCCAGCGTACTGCTGTCGATCGGCGATTTAATGTCCGGCTTGCTGATGTTATTCGCCCTCCTGTTCATCACCGTGCAAATTCAACTTAGCGAAAAGGCGAAAATGCTCGATGAGAAAATCCTTCAGGTGGAAAAACTGCGGCAGGAATTGCAGCAATATCAAAAGGCTTTTGAAGGACTGCCGCAGATTATTGTCAATGCTTTAGAGGGAAAAGTTGGAGACAAAGATATTTTTACTGTTGACCCCGGAACCGGAGATGTCAGCATTCGCGATCGCATTTTGTTTGATAATAACAGTTCCGTCCTCAAACCCGAAGGTAAAAAGTTTTTGCAAGCCTTCATTCCCATCTATACCCAAGTGCTTTTTGCAAACAAACAGTTTGAAAAACAAATTTCTCGCGTTGTCATCGAAGGACATACCAGTTCCGCAGGTTCCGATTCCAAAAATCTGGAACTGAGTTTGCGTAGGGCTTTAGCTGTTTCTAATTATATGTTTTCCAATGAGGTTAATTTTCCTAAAAAAGCCGAATTGCAGCAAAAAGTATTAGTTTCTGGACGGGGAGAATTAGATGCGAATCCGACTCAAAATGCAGCGGGCGATCGCAAAGTCGTTTTCCGCTTCCAATTCCGCCGCGAAAACTTGAATGTTGACGTAAACCGCCAATTACCCTCGCCCGAAAGCAAAAGCCCGAATTCTACCCCTAGATAAATGCTGCGGCTTGACGAAGAATTTCACAGGTGGTACCCGCCACGTGATTTATCCGTGGAATCAATCCCAAATCGAAAATCGAAAATCCTCTCTTCCCCCGAATTTATCCGTGGGGTTGACCTGCGGATTTGATATAAAATGTGTGGAATTATTAGTCCTATACGCACGGGTAGCCAAACACCCTGATGAAATCGCTCTTTCCCAATCCAAAATCGAACAGCGAACATAGAAAACTGTATAACCTGTTGCTGCTATTATTTCCCGCCAGCGCATGGCTGAGCGTTTTCTTCGTTCTGCCGGTGCTAATTGTACTATTGTACAGTTTCTTAGAGCGCGGTACCTACGGCGGGATTACTTGGGTATTTACTCTCAGCAACTACCAGCGTTTGTTTAGCTGGGTTTTTTTAGGGGTAATTGGTCGATCGCTCTTTTTGGCTTTTTTGACAACCGCGGCTTGTTTGTTAGTCGGCTATCCCCTAGCATTTTTCATCGCCACCCGTCCTCCCCGCTGGCGAAATGCCTTGCTTTTGCTGATAATTATTCCATTTTGGACTAACTTTCTAGTGAGAACCTACGCCTGGATCATTCTGCTGCGGAGCGAAGGAGTAGTGAACATAGCCCTGCAAAACCTGCAAATAATTACCGAACCGTTAAACTTGCTGTTTACGCCTTTCGCTGTGGCGATCGGTCTGATTTACGGCTATTTACCTTTCATGGTTCTGCCTTTATATTCTAGCATAGAACGCTTCAATTTTTCATTAGTTGAAGCAGCTCAAGATTTAGGAGCAAATGATATTCGCACTTTTTGGCGCGTATTTTTACCGCTGACAACTCGCGGCATTGTTGCGGGTTCTATCCTCGTGTTTGTTCCCGCAGTCGGCGCTTTCATTACACCCGATATATTGGGCGGGTCGAAAACAATTATGGTGGGAAATTTGATTCAAAATCAGTTTATGAAATCCCGCGATTGGCCTTTTGGTTCGGCGCTTTCTATGCTGTTGACGGTAATAATATTAGTTCCTGTTTTAATTTACTTCCGCGTCTCCGACGAAACGGAATAAGTGGTGTGTACTGCGCGCCTTACATTTAGGTTAAGATGAGCTAATGACCAATGACTATTGACCAATGACTATTGACCAATGACTGCTGTTCGCGAGGACGCTCGCACTAATGACTATTGACTAATGACTAAAATAAAACTAGATTTATTTGTTCGGGCGATCGCCAAAAAGTGGCTTTGGGTACAAGCTGCACTAGCATTTGCCTTTCTCTACTTGCCAATTCTCATCTTAATTATTTACTCGTTTAACAGCTCCAAATTTAACGCAGTTTGGCGCGGTTTTACCCTCGATTGGTACGGCAGCTTGTTTAGCAATGCAGGCGCGACTCTTGCTACCAGCAGCAGTGCCGGAATTTTGCCAGCACTTAGCAATAGCTTGCTAATTGCAGCTATTTCGACAGCTTTAGCGACTATTTTCGGTACCATGCTCGCGCTAGCGCTTGAACGCTTTCATTTTCCGGGACGCAAAGCAGTAGAAGCTTTACTATTTTTGCCGATTATTATGCCCGAAATTACGATCGGCATTTCGCTGCTAGTTTTCTTTACCCTAGCATTTCGGATCGTAGAAAATCTCACCGGAATCCGCCTCAATCTCGGCTTACCCACAGTAATTATCGGTCACGTTGTCTTTAATATTTCATTCGTAACGATTACCGTCAGGGCGCGTTTGGCGGAACTCGATCCTCAATTAGAACAAGCAGCCTTTGACTTGGGTGCTAACGAATGGCGGACTTTTTGGCGGATTACTCTCCCTCTAATTTTGCCAGCTATTTTCAGCGCAGCACTGCTGGCTTTTACTTTGTCGCTGGACGATTTTGTCGTGACATTCTTTACCACCGGTGTCGGTTCGATGACGCTGCCGCTATTGGTTTACGGCATGATAAAATTTGCAGTGACGCCAGCAATTAATGCCATCTCAACTTTGATGTTGCTAGCTTCTTTATTGCTGGTTGTATCCTCGCTAAGAGTTAAAAAAAGTTGAAAAACTTGCTTTGTGTGTCATAATTAATTTTGCCTACAACTAACAAAACTCATGAAACGCCTGCTGACTTTCTTACTTTTGTTTGTGATGAGTGCAACGGTGGTTTTCGGATGCAGCCGCACAGGCAGCAACCAGCAAGTCCTCAGCATTTACAATTATGCAACTTATATCGCTCCCGAAGCGATCGCCCAATTCGAGAAAGAGAACAATGTAAAAATTCAATACGACACTTTCGAGAACAGCGACGCACTCTACGCCAAACTCAAACAGGGAAATCCCGGTTATGATGTCATATTTCCCGCCGATTACATGGTCAGAATCATGGCAGCCGAGAATATACTTGAACCGCTAGATCCTGCAAAAATTGTTAACAAAAATAATCTCGATTCAAAATGGCTAAACCAAACATTTGACCCTGGCAATAAATATTCATTGCCCTATCAGTGGGGAACAATGGGAATTGGCTACAACATCAAAGCAACCAAGGACGAGATTAACAGTTGGGGGGCGATGTTCGATCCTAAATATACTGGAAAAATAGCATGGCAAGATGATGCCCGATACACTTTTGCAGTGGTTTTAATGTATTTAGGATTTGACCCAAATACAACTAATCCCGAAGAAATTAACAAAGCCCGCGACTTGCTGATTAAAAATAAAAATATCATTGCCGCTTTTGTCCCCGACACGGGTCAAACTCTGCTCGATCAAGGAGAAGTCAACCTGACAATGGAATGGAGCGGCGATATTTTTCAGGTGATGAAAGAGAATCCAAATCTCCGCTACGCTATTCCCAAAGAAGGAACAATTGTCTTTTCTGACAACATGGCAATTCCCAAAGGTGCACCGCACAAAGAGTTAGCTGAGAAATTTATTAACTTTATTTTGCAGCCAGAAGTAGGTGCGACAATATCTAATTTTACCCACTATGGCTCGCCGAATAAAGCAGCAATAGACAAAGGTTTAATTGACCCGAAAGATTTGAAAAATCCCCAAATTTATCCACCGGCTGAAATTTTTGGTAAGATGAAATTCTTGCAGGATGTCGGGAAAGCAACCGCATTGTACGATCGAGCTTCGACGGAAGTTAAAGCAGGAGCAGGAAAGTAAGCATTGGTGTCAACTTAAGGTCAAACTTAACTGGTTCCAAGGAAGAGCATGGTAACGAGTAGAAAGCGAGTAACTAACTAACTGTAGGGTGCGTCAGGGGAAAAATTATTGAGTATCTCGTCACAATATTCAGCCCTGACGCACCCTACAATAACTACTACGATAGATAAGAATGCACGCCGTCGAAATTTTAGACATTTCCAAAGTATTTAAAAGTGCCAGCAGTCAAGATTTCTTGGCTGTAGACAATATCAACCTGCAAATTAAAGATCGCGAATTCTTTTCTTTGCTCGGCCCTTCCGGCTGCGGCAAAACTACAACTTTGCGAATGATTGCGGGTTTTGAAATGCCCACAGCGGGCGAAATTTACATTCACGGCCAACCGATGCGGCATCGCCCGCCATTTCACCGCCCCGTGAATACGGTATTTCAAAATTATGCTTTATTTCCGCACATGACAGTAGCACAAAATGCTGCATTTGGCTTAGAAATGGAGAATTTGCCTCCCCAAACAATTCACGATCGCGTGGTGGCAGCTTTAGCATTAGTACAGTTAACCGATGTAGAAAAACGCTATCCCCGCCAACTCTCAGGAGGGCAGCAGCAGCGAGTAGCGTTGGCGAGGGCGTTGGTTAAAGAGCCTTCTGTTTTGCTGTTGGATGAACCCTTAGGGGCCCTGGATTTGAAGTTGCGTAAAGAGATGCAATTAGAATTAAAAAAAATGCAGCGACAATTGGGAATTACGTTTATTTATGTAACTCACGATCAGGAAGAAGCGCTCACCATGTCGGACAGAATTGCTGTGATGGAGGGAGGAAAACTGCAACAAGTCGGGACGCCTGTTGAGATTTATGAATATCCTAAAACGCGGTTTGTGGCTGATTTTATTGGGGACAGCAATTTTTTGACCGGGCGAGTAGTAGAAAAGCAACAGGGTAAAATAATCGTGTTGGTTGATCAGCAGTTGCCCGTGTTAGTTGCAACATCAGAAGATTTGCCCGCTGGGAAAGTTGTTACCCTGGTGTTGCGGCCGGAAAAAGCCACTATTTATCCGGCTAATTATCAGGCTGAACATTGCTGGCCGGGAGTAGTTGAAGAGGCGATTTATATTGGCACTGACACGCGCTATACGGTGCGCCTGACTGCTAAAAGCTCGATCGCCCTTCGCCGACAAAACTTGCACAGAGATGACTTGCAGCGGCACAAAATTGGCGACAGCGTTCGAGTCGCCGTGCCGCCGGAAAGTATCTGTATTTTATAGCGACAGGAAGAAGGAAGACACGACACAGCTTTGCACACGAATGCACGTATATTCTCAGTAACAGTGCGGTGCTCTTATGGGCATAGGGCATAGGGCATAGGGCATTGGACTGGAACCCGTGTACTTCACCACTACAGGCAATAACATCTTCTACGCTGGCGATCGCAAATCCATCAAAACCTTACTAATTGGATTGCCATTCTATTTCAGAGGTGCGTTACTCGCAGGCTAAATGGAACTTCTCCCTATGGGGGAAGTTCCGATTAACAAGAGTCAAAAAATCATCCATCGAAGATGTCGATTTAGTGAATCGGAGTTGAAAGCCTCCGCGCTTTTAGCCCGAAGGTAAAAACAAGAGAAAAACTCTTGTAGTTATGCACAACAAATTCCCAAACTAGCCAACTTTTAAGGTGGGGGAATTTCCGGCGAGGGGGAAGGCACCGGAATTTCCGGAGGAGTTGTTGATTCTGGCGACGGCGCGGGAATCTCCGCAGGACTCGATTCTGGGGAGGGCGAGGGACTCTCGGCACCGGGCGAGGGACTCTCGGCACCGGGCGAGGGAATATCGGCACCGGGCGAGGGAATATCCGCAGGAGTTGGGGCGGTAGTTTCCGGCGGTGGCGGCAGTTGTTCGGGATCGGGGTTCTGGTTTTGGAGGCTCCGCACCCACAAACCTAAGCCCGCGAAGACTAGCATCAGCACCAACAGTCCCAGCAGCGGCCCCAAACGCTTCGGCTTCTGTTTTTCAACTGATTCCGAGGCGGAGGCCGTTTCGGGGTACAGCAACTGTTTCGACGATTCAGAAAGTTGAGATTCTGGCATCCTCCCCGTTTTTTGGAGGGATACCGAGCCTGACACCGAGGGTGACATGGGTAGCGACACCGAGGGTGACATGGGTAGCGATATCGACGGCGACGCCGACGGTGCCGACGCCGTATCGAACAGTACGACTCTCTCCGGTGACATCCGACAGTAAGTCACCACTACAGAGGTGTTGTCGTAACCATTTTTCTCGTTGGCGAGGCGAACCCAAGACTGAGCAGCGGCTTCCAAGGACATTTTGCCCTCAAGTACCTCTGGGCCGTAATTCTGCCAAGATTGCTCTACCCAGTCGTTATCGCTCAAACCGTCGGAACACAGCAGCAGCAAGCCTTCCTCTTCGACAATAAATCGTTGAATCGTCGGGCGCAGAAAATCGCCGTCCCGCGTCCCCAAAGCTTGAGTGAGGGCTCCGGCATCCGATCGCAATTGAGTCTCCCAGTATAAACTGTGTCCTAGGTGCACTTCCCTAGACGCTACATCGTCGTCCACAGTTAGCCGCTGACAGTAATTGTTGCCAATCCAATAGGCGCGGCTGTCTCCAACATTGACCAAATAAAGTTCGTGACTGTTATTCGCGGGTACATCCTGAGAAACTTTCACTTTTTGAGGCAACTGGAGGGCCATCACCAAAGTGGTTCCCATGCGCTCCCGCAACTCTTTTCCTTGCTCGTTATTTTGAGCGGAAATCACATTATTCACAACTTTCACTATTTCTTCGAGTTGTTTGATGACCATTGCTGGCGCCATCAACTCTTCTTGTTCGGCGATTTCGGCGAGCAAATTTTGGATTAAAGCTTTCAGCGATTGCACGGCTAACTGACTGGCAACTTCTCCTCCTTCGTGGCCTCCAACCCCGTCGCAAACCATTGTCAAGTAAGGAATTAGTTTGTCATTTCCGGCACTTTTTATCGATTGAAAATCAGCAGCAGTCGGATAGCAACTATCTTCATTTTGGGAGCGGTGCGGCCCGGTATCGGTGATGCCGACTACTTCTAAATGCAGGGGCAATTTAGCAGCTTGTTCTAATAGTAAATCGTTAAGTTCCAGGGCGATCGCATCTAAGTTCATGCTGCTGCGGCGCATAAACAGACAAATCTCTCCGAGTTTCGACTGTACCTCAGGCTGCGCCGAGTCCACCAAACCAGACCACACATCTCCCAAATCCTTCAGCGTCGGTACAAAATTACCTCGATGCAGTTCCACCAGACGCACCCGCCAACCTTCCACGCGCAAATTTTCCGGTACCAGCAAACTCGCAGCGACTCCTTGTTCGGAAAGCGGCGCCCACAGTTGGAGCATTTGCCACAGCCAGTAAACTTGGCGCGTGGCACTTGTCTGAGCCCAAGCTTGTAGAATAGAAGGATACAGGCTACCGAAATTATTGACCGGCACATTTTCCAACAACAGCACCTCTGTGGCTTCTGCTGCTTCCCCGAGCGAACAAAAGCCGTATACTTCGGGCGTATGCAGCCGCTGGGGATACAAATGCAGGTAAGGCATAATTCTATCCGGCAGTTGTTCGGGGACGCTAGGAGGAATAGACGGACGGCTGTCGAGCCAGATTTGGGGTGCAATGACAAAATATCGATCGGCGATTATCTTACCCGCCGGCACTTCCTCGACTGTGGGGCCCACCGCCCACAAATAGCGATAAATTAAATCGGTTTCGCAAGCTGCACACTTCTGGCTGCCAAAGCTATTGCCGGGATCGGAACAGCTCAGATTCGGGCAATAAATCGGTTCGGAGAAACTACTGATCATATCGAAATAGTTTGTGTAAAAACATTCTGAAGATATATGATTGCCACGCTCAAATTCAGGAACTTGAGAATAAACTGATTTTAGCCCCTATCAATTTCTTAACTGCCTTTGGGGCACGAGAAATTGTAGTTGCTGCCGGTGGACACCGGCTAAAATTGTAATTTAAGTTACTAAAATCTGACTTTGAGTACAATGGAAGCCTCAACCTGGTACCGCGATGTGAACAATCGCGATCGGGCTAGCAAGTCATAAAGCCTTGCAGAGTCAGTCGTTGGCAATTCTTAAATCTCAAATTTCAAATCTAAGATATTTCATAGTATCACCAATTCTTTTTATGTTCTGGACTCCCACGCTCCTTTGGTTGCTAGTTGGGGCTTTGCTCTGTTTGGCAGAGCTATTTCTCCCCACTGCTTTTGTTGCTTTTATCCTGGGACTGAGTGCCTTCGCCGTCGCTGGATGCTCTCTAGTTTTACCTTACGTTAATTTACAAATATTCCTGTGGATGGTATTTTCGACAGTTTTTGTGCTGCTGTCCCGGCGATTGATACCAAAAGGCAAGGCATGGGCGATCGCAGATTCTGACGAAGCTAAAACTTTAACAGAAATTCTCCCAGGAGAATCGGGGCGAGTGATTTATGAGGGGAATTCTTGGCAAGCTCGCTGCGAAGACACTTCTACCGCTATCCCCCCCAACCAAAACGTGATAGTCGTCGGCAGGAAAGGCACTACTCTGATAGTTTTACCAGAACATTTGCTGCATTCTTAAACAAAATGTGGAATTGGGAATTAGAAATTGGTAGTTGGGCATAGGGCATTGGGCATTGGGCATTGGGCATTGGGCATTGGGCATTGGGCATTGGGAATTGGGAATTGGGCATTGGGCATTGGGAATTGGCACTAACAAATAACCAATAACAAATAACCAATAACAAATAACCAACAGTCAATATTTAACAGTCAAGATTTATAGGAGGCGACCGTGGAACAATTGTTTTTACTCGTATTTTTAGCACTGGGCGGCTCAGCGATCGCAGGTTCCGTCAAGATTATCAATCAGGGAAATGAAGCGCTGGTGGAAACTTTAGGAAAATACAGCGGCAAGAAACTCGAACCAGGTTTGAATTTTGTCACACCGTTTCTCGATCGCGTCGTTTACGAACAAACAATTAGGGAAAAAGTCTTAGACATTCCGCCGCAAGCTTGTATTACGCGCGACAACGTTTCCTTCACTGTAGATGCTGTAGTTTACTGGCGGATTGTGGACTTGGAAAAAGCCTGTTACAAAGTAGAAAATCTCCAGTCAGCAATGGTAAATATGGTGCTGACTCAAATTCGCGCGGAAATGGGTCAACTGGATCTAGAGCAAACTTTTACGGCTCGTTCTCAAATTAATGAAATCTTGCTCAGAGATTTAGATATTGTGACCGATCCTTGGGGAGTGAAAGTAACGCGGGTGGAATTGCGCGATATTATCCCTTCTAAAACTGTACAGGAATCGATGGAATTGCAGATGGCAGCCGATCGCCGAAAACGAGCGGCAATTCTGACATCCGAGGGCGAACGCGAGTCAGCAGTTAACAGCGCCAAAGGTAAAGCCGAAGCGCAGGTTTTGGATGCGGAAGCGCGGCAAAAAGCGACTATTTTGGAGGCGGAAGCTCAACAAAAGGCGATCGTGCTGAGAGCGCAAGCAGAACGCCAAAGTCAGGTTTTGAAAGCTCAAGCTACTTCTGAGGCTTTACAAATTATCGGTAAAACTCTACAAAATGACCCCAAGTCCCGCGAAGCTTTACAGTTTTTGTTAGCTCAAAACTATCTGGATATGGGATTAAAAATTGGCAGCAGCGATAGCAGCAAGGTGATGTTTATGGATCCGCGCAGTATCCCGGCTACGATGGAAGGATTGCGATCGATTGTTGGGGAAGGTAATAGTAATGAGGTGAAAAAATAGAAAGAAAGAGACGGCGATTGAAATCGCTTCTACACAAACGATGTCCGCCTCCGCGGACTAAGAATTAATTCAACCCGCGGAGGCGGGTTTCGTCTTTATAGCAGCGATTTCAATCGCCGAGTAAGTATCTTCTTCCTTCTTCCTTCTTCCTTCTTCCTTCTTCCTTCTTCCCTAAGATTCTTGAGCGAGAGTACATCGATCGCACAATCCAAAAAATTCCAAAGTATGATAATAAATTTTGAAAGAATGAGATTGTTGTAATTGGCTTTCTAGGTGGTGTACGGGGCATTCGTCGATCGTAATAGACGCACCGCATTCGAGACAAGTAAGGTGATGTTGGTCTTGGTGAGCGGCACCGTAGAGAGATTCGCCACTAGCAAGCGTTCTGACTTGCACGAAGCCCTCCCGCTTTAAACCGTCGAGGGAGCGGTAAACTGTTGCTAAGCCCATGCTGTGGTCGCTGTTACGCAGTTCTAGGTAGATATCTTGCGCTGAGAGCGATCGATTCAAGTGCTTGAGCAAGTGTAAAATACGCTCCTGACTGCGGGTGCGGTTGGTTCTCATAATTTTTTTGTCTAATCGGCTGGAATCAAATCTATCGCTGTTTCTAGGCTAGCTTAATTCGGGGCAGCAAAGGGCGATCGGCTTCCCGCCCGCGTTGTAGAATGAGGTGGCCGTAAATTTCGCATCACCTACACATTGCTGTGACTCAAAAATATTTTGCCCAAATCTATGTTACCCTCCGCCCTTCGGTTTTAGACCCGGCCGGTACTGCCGTACAGTCTGGTTTGCAACACATGGGATACGACAATGTTGAGCGCGTGCGGATCGGGAAGTACGTTGAATTGACGCTGACTGCTGCGGATGAGTCGGAGGCGCGCGAACAACTCGATCGCGTTTGCGACCAACTTTTGGCCAATCCAGTGATTGAAAACTATCGCGTTGAGTTGACTGAAATTCCTGTTGCTGTCGAGACAGCAGGGGTATAAAAATGAAATTTGGAGTTATTGTTTTTCCGGGTTCAAATTGCGATCGCGATGTGGTGTGGGTAACTCAAGGGTTGCTGCACCAACCGACGCGGATGATTTGGCACGAAGATACCGATATTTCGGATATTGACATCATTGTAGTTCCCGGTGGTTTCAGTTACGGAGATTATTTGCGGTGTGGCGCGATCGCCCGTTTTTCTCCGGCGATGCAGGCTACGGCGGAACACGCGAAACAAGGAAAGCTTGTACTCGGCATCTGCAACGGTTTTCAGGTGTTGACTGAAGCTGGTTTGCTCCCCGGCGCTCTGGTGCGGAATGCGGGATTGCATTTTATTTGCGATCGCGCTTCGTTGAAAGTCGAACGCGGTAATACGCCGTGGACTTCGGCTTATACTTCCGGTGAAATCATCGATTTGCCGATCGCCCACGGGGAGGGCAATTATTATGCTGATGCGGATACTTTGGCAGAGTTAGAAGAACACGATCAAGTGTTGTTTCGCTACTGTACAAGTACCGGAGAAATTAGCGCTGCTGGTAATCCGAATGGTTCGTTAAATAATATTGCGGGCATTTGTAATCGCCAGGGCAATGTGTTAGGAATGATGCCACATCCTGAGAGGGCATCCGATCCAATGTTGGGCGAAACTGATGGAGTAAAATTGTTTCAAGGGTTGCTGATGGCAACAGTTGCTGCTGTTTTATAGTTGATATTTGCAATATTCTTGTAGGGGCGGGTTCACCGATCGTAATCGCCCCAACTCGACTATCTCAAAAACCCGCCCCAACCCAACGAACAATCATCACCAACATTTAAAATTCAATGCAAATTTGAGGTTAATTTGGGTTATTGGTGGGGTGCGGGCGGGTTTATTTAGATTGTTTGTTGTCGTTAGATATTGTTGGCGAACCCGCACCTACAAGATTTTATGTTCTATAATAACAAATCAATGGGATTTGATATTCTTCATAAATATTTTTTATGTCCTTAGTTAATTTAGCCAACACCAAAGCTCGGCTACTCGGCTGTAGCGCCGTATACCTCGTCGGCCAGTCTCTCTCCACCGCCCTCAGCACCTCCGGCCCCGCAGCAACTATGGCAGCAGGTATACTCGGCGGCCCGACAGGAGTGTTGGCGGCTAGTGTTTTAGCAACTATTGTTACTGGTGTTGTCGGTAATATCACGGCGGGCGAATGCGGTAACAAGTTGGCGCAGCGAATCGGAAAAAATGCGGATATTCTTAAAAATGGCGATTTGACTGCGGCGGCTGGAGAAGCTATCAGCCGTCTGCTTCAAAAGAGTATTCCTGAATCTGAGGAATTTAAGGTGATTGCTGAACGAAATGGTCTGCGTCATGCTAAGGCTGATTTTCAACACTTAGCTAAGAAAACAGTCGCTTACTGGGAGACAATTGATGCCAAAACCGATGGTAATACAACTCCTTTGAATTTTTCTGATTCGCAACTTGCCAAGATTTTTTCACCGGTTCCGAATCAATTTGTGGAAGTTACCGGATTGTCGGTGCAAGATTGGCAAGATTTTTTGACGGTTTTTGCGGCGAAGGAAAACAAAACTTTGCATCCTGAATTGATTGGATATGCGGCGGCGCAACTGCACCAGTTTTTCCCGAAGGCGTTTTGCGAAGTGCTCAAACAAGATGCGGCAACTGGCGGCAGACAATTTGCGGGAATGCAGTTGATTTTGCATCGGGAAGCTGTGGCCCAATTGCAAAATTTGGGGCTGCAAAATGGCGAAATTTTGCAAAAATTGCAGGCTTTGGCGACGCGGGAGCAAATTTGCCAAGTGATGGCGAAATTGGAAGTTATCGAAACTGTCCGGGATGAGTTGGCAGAAGTTCGGGCATTGTTGGAAAGATATATCGATCCTACTGCGCCGAGTTTGCCGATTCCTGTTAAGTCTGAGACGATTATTCAGGACAGAATTAAAGACTTTACCGGTCGAAAATTTGTGTTTCAAGCAATTAATGAGTTTCTGAAGACAAAGCAAAAAGGCTATTTTGTGTTGGAGGCGGAACCGGGTGTTGGGAAAAGCGCGATTATGGCGGCCTGTGTGGTGATGTTGAAGCGCCGCTGCATTACTCATTTCAACTCGCAACCGGACGGGATTGTCAGCGCTGAAACTTTTCTGAAAAATGCTTGCACTCAGTTGATTGAAGGTTTTGGTCTTAAAGATAAGTATCCGCGACTGCCGGAAAATGCCCTGAAAAGCAACATTTTTCTATGCGATTTGCTGAAGGAAGTTAGCGCTAAGTCTAGCAGGGACAAAAAAATAATTTTTGTGGTGGATGCGCTGGATGAAGTTGATTGGAAGGCTCAAACTAACAATAGTAATGTTTCGTATTTGCCTAACGATTTGCCGGATAACGTTTATTTTATTGTTTCCAAACGACCGGAATTTCTGCCAATGCCGGCAGCTAACAAGACAGTTTTTGACTTGATGAAGTACGATGCCGAAAGTCTCGAAGATGTCAAGGCTTATCTGGCAAAGCGCACGGAGAAAAGCGAGTTAATTCAGGATTGGATTAAGGGTCGAAATTTGCAGCGGGAACAGTTTGTGACGGCGGTAGCCCAAAAAAGCGAAAAGAAATTTATCTATCTCCGCTATGTACTTGATGAGATTGAAGGCGGCACGTACAAGGATGTGAATTTAAATGATTTGCCAGCGGGTTTGGAGGAATATTATCAAAAACACTGGGGACTGATGATGGGACGGGATGACGATCCTCTGCTGGAATTGAAAATTAAGATTATCTACGTGCTGTCGAAAGCTCACGAGGCTGTTTCTCGCCGCTGGATTGCCAAATCGGTGCGCGAGACGGAGTTTAATGTACAGCAGGTACTAAAGAAATGGGATTCTTTTTTGCGAAAGGAACAGGTAAGCGGGGAAATTCGCTACAACATTTATCACAACACCTTTCGCGAGTTTCTGGAAAAAGATGAAACTGTGCAATCTGCTGGGGTGAATGTGGAAGAACTTAACCGCCAAAGTATTAATAACAGGTTGGAAGGAGCGCCGATATGAGCAAGTTAGGTGTGTGGTTGGCGCAGGAGTGTCAGGAAGATCGGGAATATTTTTTGAAATATCAACCCAGGGATTTCGTTCAGGAGTTCAAGGATTTCAATCGTTATTATGTTTGGTTGACTGATTTCGGTTTTATTGAGATGAAACTGGAATTTTTGGGAGTACAAGCGCTAATTGATGATTACGATTTGGCGATAAATTCTGATGTGTTGTTGTCGCCGGATCAAACTCAAATGCTGAAGTTGATTCAAGGGGCAATTCGCAAGTCGGCGCACGTTTTGGAAAGGGATAAAACGCAGTTGGCTGGGCAATTGTTGGGGAGGTTGCTGGATTTTGAAATGCCTGAGATTCAAAGGTTGCTGGAACAGGCGCGGCAGTCGAAAGATAGTGTTTGGTTGCGGCCTTTGAGGGGGAATTTAGAGCGGGCCAATGAAGGAGCACTGCGGACGCTTGTCGGTCATACTAGCGGGGTAAGAGGAGTGGCGATCGCACCAGACGGCCTCACGGCGATTTCCGCATCAAGGGATAGCACCCTGAAAATCTGGGACATTGACAGTGGCAGCGAAGTTAGAACCCTCACGGGTCATACTGAGTCGGTTAATGCAGTGGCGATCGCACCCGACGGCAAAACCGCGATTTCTGCTTCATTGTGTACACTGAAAATCTGGGACATTGACAGTGGTACCGAAGTTAGAACCCTTATTGGTCATACTGACTTGGTATGGGCAGTGGCGATCGCACCAGACGGAAAAACCGCGATTTCCGGTTCAATGGATAAAACCCTGAAAATCTGGGACACCGAGACAGGTACGGAACTTAGAACCCTCACCGGTCATACTAACTATGTAACAGCAGTGGCGATCGCACCAGACGGCAAAACAGCGATTTCCGCTTCACATGATCGAACCCTAAAAATCTGGGACACCGAGACAGGCGCTGAACTTAGAACCCTCATCGGTCATACTATCCGGGTACTAGCAGTCGCGATCGCACCAGACGGCAAAACAGCGATTTCTGCTTCACAGGATAAAACCCTGAAAATCTGGGACACAGAAAGCGGCATGGAACTTAGAACCCTCACCGGTCATACTCACTGCGTAACAGCAGTGGCGATCGCACCAGACGGAAAAACCGCGATTTCGGCTTCAGAGGATAGCACCCTGAAAATCTGGGACACAGAAAGCGGGACCGAACTTAGAATCCTGACCGGTCATACTACGCAGGTACTAGCAGTCGCGATCGCACCCGATGGCAAAACAGCGATTTCCGCTTCATATGATAGCACCCTGAAAATCTGGGACACAGAAAGCGACACCGAACTTAGAATCCTGACCGGTCATACTACGCAGGTACTAGCAGTCGCGATCGCACCGGACGGCAAAACAGCGATTTCCGCTTCACGGGATAAAACCCTGAAAGTCTGGGACACAGAAAGCGCCACCGAACTTAAAACCCTCACCGGTCATACTAACTGGGTATCAGCAGTGGCGATCGCACCCGATGGCAAGACAGCGATTTCCGCTTCATATGATAGCACCCTGAAAATCTGGGACACAGAAAGCGCCACCGAACTTAGAACCCTCACGGGTCATACTGGTTGGGTAACAGCAGTGGCGATCGCACCAGACGGTAAAACCGCGATTTCCGCTTCAGATTCAGAGGATAGCACCCTGAAAATCTGGGACATAGAAAGCGGTACGGAACTTAGAAGCAGAACCGTCACTGGTCATGTTGACTTGGTAAGTGGAATGGAGATATCACCCAACGGCCAAACAGTTCACGTATCTAGACCCCCCACTAGGAATAACTGGGCAAAAGCAGTGGCGATCGCACCAGACAGCAAGACAGCGATTTCCGCTTCAGGGGATAAAACCGTGAAAATCTGGGACACAGAAAGCTGCACGGAACTGAGAACTCTAACCGGTCATACTAGCGAGGTAAATGCAGTGGCGATCGCACCAGACGGCAAGACAGCGATTTCCGCTTCAGGGGATAAAACCGTGAAAATCTGGGACACAGAAAGCTACACGGAACTGAGAACCCTCATCGGTCATACTAGCGAGGTAAATGCAGTGGCGATCGCACCGGACGGAAAAACCGCGATTTCCGCTTCATTGGATAACACCCTGAAAATCTGGGATTTGCTTAGCGGTAAAGAGCTCGCTAGTTTCAGCGGAGAGTATGGATTTAATTGCTGTGCAATTTTGCCTGATGGAGTGACAGTTGTAGCGGGCGATCGATCGGGGCGGGTGCATTTCCTGCGATTGGAGGGAGTTAGCGGCGGGCGATAATCCAAGAAACCGGGTTTTTGCCCGAATCTGTGGGTTGTAGCGAAGTATTTCGGAAAAAACCCGGTTTCTGGGGCCTCGCGATCGCATTTTTGGATTGATGGGCGATCGCATTTTTTGTGGATGGGCGATCGGGTTTTTGGTTTTTTTGTGGATGGGCGATCGCATTTGAGAGAAATGTGCGATCGGGTTTTTGGTTCATGTGCGATCGAACTTGTGGATGGGCGATCGCCTTTCACCATCAATTATTCAAACTAACTCCGACATTCTCAGCCGCCCTTCCATCGGTTCATACTCATCCTCCAAAAGCCAATACTGTGCCTCATCATAACTCTGACTAGAAAACACAACTTTATAAGCCTCAGCCGGATCGTAAATCCGACAATTTCCATCAGCATCACTGAGTAACAAAAGCAGATAAGGAGGTGAAAGATTTGGATCGATCCATACCTCTGTAAACTCCCAGTTATTCTTGACTAAATCGGCTTCGAGGGGTAACGTGGTATCGGTTTTCAGCATCAACTTTTATCTCCCCATAGTAAAGTAAAAGATGGCTACCATCCGGGTCAACTCTATAACCAATTGATTCAACAAAAAACATACCATAACGATCATAGCCGCGAATTTTACCTGTAAATTCTCCATCTTCTATTATAGCTTGAGCTACCTGATTCATAGTAGCCTCATTGTTAAAAACATGAGCAGCACGTCCTTTATTAAGCAATCTTCTCATTTGTGGCGTGTCTGGCAAATGTTTAGCAATGTGCTTGCTGTCAAGAGTGATTTGGCGATTAATTCCACTCATCAATTAATTACTAAGATTACAGGATATAAAGGATGAGTGCGATCGGCAAACCTGAGCAGAATATTCGTATCTACAAGGCATAACATTGCTATGGATGATCCTCATAGATACCAGCACGACTCACCGCAAAATCCGATACCATAGGGACATTTACTCCCGTATTTTTAATGGAATCATCAGCCAATTCATCTAAAAGTATTTCAAACTCGCGATCGCCGATTTCTGCATCAGCATCACTTACTGTTGACAACAGACCTGACGTTGACTTCCAAGTTAGAAAATCAACAAAATTAAGAACAACTTCTAGCTGCGGTTTAGCTAAATAACGCAGCTTATCTACAATGCTTTCAATTACAGCTTCCATACTTTTATAGTTGAGCTTTAATTGTGATATATCTCCCACAATCTTAGTATAAATATTACATTTTGTCAAATTCAACCAATTTTAGAAGCTCGGCGGTTGGAAACCGCGTCTACACAAACGATGTCCGCCGGACGCCGACGAAGAGGGTATTCGGAGCTCGAAAATTATCGGGTGAAATCTTCAACCCGCGCACCATCCGGGTTTTGTCTGTGTAGCAGCGGTTTCCAACCGCCGGGGTTTTTGGGATTTTCGCATTTTTGGATTGATGGGCGATCGCATTTGAGAGAAATGTGCGATCGAATTTGAAATCCTCGGCGGTTAGAATCCCGGCGGTTGGAAACCGCGTCTACACAAACGATGTCCGCCTCCGCGGACTAAGAAATAACGGAATCTTCAACCCGCGGAGGCGGGTTTTGTCTGTGTAGCCGCGGTTTCCAACCGCCGGGTTTCCAACCGCCGGGTTTCTGGGATTGCTTCGTTCCTCTCTTCGGACAGATTAGAAACTAATCATCCCCATCCAATCCCAACGGCACAAAATACTGACTGTAAACCACACTATCCGGTGCCCACAGCGGCCGCCAATAAACACTTTGAATCACCGCCTTCTCCCCATCACCCTCAGCAGGCCACTCAAAACTGACGATCGCAATATTGCCATAACCCACAATCTCATCACCCTCTTGCAGCCACCGATTCCGCCACAACAGCGCTATCAAATTCCACAAACGACGCAACAGTAACAACAGTTTATTTTTAGGTAATATACTTGACGAATTACCATCTTCATGCTGCAAAAACACCCGAGATCTTTGCCGCTTCATCCAGTCAACTCGATAACCCCAATCAGGCAAAGATTGCCTATCCCTCACAACAGCAGCCACAGCCTTCTTCCTGCCACGCCTCGGAATCTTCACCAACTCCAGCGGCTCATTCCATCCCAAACGTTCGTGCGATCGCTCAGGAAACAACGACTTAATCTTAGTATGAATTACATGAGTTGTCCACTCCTCATTAATAAAAGCACTAGCCGTTAACTGCGCCAAAACAGACAATCTTTGACTCGCAATTTTCAACTCTCCATTCACCCCAGATACAGACGGTAAACGCTCAATCTCAGAGCGAGAATCGCCAAAATGACAATCCGACCAATAACTCAACCGCACAGCACCAGCATAGTGGATATCCCCCGTCAAAACAATCACCCGATCGCGCTGCTTAAAAAACTCCGACAACAGCTTCACAAAAGCCAACTCATGAAAATTCCAAGCATCCCCCGCATCGGTATTAAAAACCTTTCCCTGTTCCACATCCCGCCTTTGCACCGCATCAATAATCCATAAACCCACCAAATTAGTCGGCACCACAACCAGCGTCGCCTCGATCGCAAATTCCCCAGATTTATTCAGCAACTCAGTCTCCCGCAAAGGCTGCTGAATTTGCTCATCAAAACCTTTGTGAGTCAAAAGCATCGGCGGGGCGATCGCACTTTCGGGCGGATAGCCCCGCCAAGTCCGCGTATCCAGCACAATCACCTCATGCTTAAAACTTCTCACGGTAAAATGCCAATTCAAAACCTCATCATCTCGATCCAAAATCAAAACATCTTCATCTAACTTAAACTTCGGCAAACCAGTTTCAATATCAACCGCCGGAATCCCCAAATACCCAGCAGCATCCTCCCAAACACCAACATCAGTCCCCGCCGAATCCGACCACTTTTTAGCAGCTTTTAATAACTTATCTCCTACTCTTCCATACTCGAACTGTGCGGGCGTATTTCCCCAACTCTGAAACACAGCATAAGCCAGCAAAGCATTCTGCACCACCCGGCGGCCCAGCGGCTTCCCCAACACCCGGTAACACCACTCTCGATTCAAAAAGCAATCATCGCTAACATCATGGTCATCGCAAATCATATAAGTAGAAATATTAGCCAGCGCCCGCCTCACTCGCCACAAATTGCGACAAAAACCGTCAAGTTCTACAACTTCTCTATCCCAGACTTTTGCTTGCTTAGAATCTTGACAAATATCGTTACCCTTCGGAAAACTATCGCACCAAAGCACAGGAGACCAAACTAACAAATACATCGCGCAATATTCGCCCAAACCAAACAAGTGACTTTTAGCCTTATCCGGTTTATTCACCAACATCGCCGTAAAACCGCCAAAATCTCTAGCAATATCGCTGCGAGTCCCCGGCTGCAACTCAATTGGTTTTTTGTATTCAGACTCAGCATCAGACGCTTTCTGAATTGGCGATTCTCTAAAAATTTCCCTCTCTTGGCGAATTACATTTTTCTTTTCCGATTTCTTAGGTATACTGGTACACAAATTCTTTTTTATTTGGGCATCATTCATCAGGGGCAGATTCTCTTCCCAGCCCAACAGTGTATCGCCAGCATCAGTCAAGGCCCACAGCATCGCATCGGCAACGTCATCGCCGTAAATTTGGTCACCCGTTAAAAACAGTTGGTGGGGGCGGAAATTTGCCATACCTGCAAACTGTTCGATCGAATTATCCAAGATTGGCAGCGCATCTCTGCCGTCTCCGTGGGGCTTGCGACAAGAACCGTGCACTATACGCAAATAGTTTAAATCCCTTGGTGGCAGGGCAAAAGTCGGCAACCCGTGAGCGAAATAACCGATCGTCTGCGGCCCCAAAACTGACAAATCAGCAGCAGTCGGCCACAAACAAGAAAGGAGATTTTCCTGCTCATTTTCTGGGACTCCCACCGACGGCGACTCCTGACTCCCCGCAAACTCAATGTCATAAGCATAAATTTGCCCGTATGTCAAGATATCTCTGTCGATTGGTTTAGCAGTCACGGCCGCTACGTGCAGGTATTTGCCAAGCCGCACAGTAGAGCTAGCACCTTGCAGCAAGGGCGTACCGACAATTTCACCAGTGCCGCCCTCAGTCGCATAAACCTTGAGTTTGACTTGACGGGGTGCTTTCAAAGCCAGCCAAACAGTTACGCCCCCAGTTTCAATTCGGCGCAAAATCGGGCCTGCAAGAATCAGCGGCAAATGATGAATTCGATGATTTAATGGTGTCCACGACATAGGAATTAAACAAATAAAAATTAAATAACGGGTTTTTGGCAAAGTATCTGTCAGCCGATTTGAGATTTGAGATTTACTCCATATATCAATCTGGAAGCTTGAACTAGGATCTGAAATTTGGAGCTCACCACTATAGGACTACGTGGCACGGTATCCGTTTTTCGGTTCCTTCTTCCACTTAATTAATGCTAAGTCTGTCAACTCATGTCCGCCAAATTGTAACAATTCATTAAGGAAAATTAATAATCACTATGCTACAAGAACAAGATTTACAACATTTTTTAGATTCAGTCCCCCAGCTCGCAATTAAACCACCAGCATCCCCTGTAGAACCCAACAGCGCACCGATCGATCTATCACCTTTAGATCGATCGATCGATCGCCATCCCCTGACAGTGGCTCCAGAAACACCGATCGCCGAAGTCTTGGCTCTCATGAACCCGATGCGCGTCTCCTGTCAGCTTTGTAGCGAAAAACAAAAGAGTCTTAAGAACACGGCCAAGCGCAGTTGTGTCATAGTCGTGGAGGACGATCGCCCGATCGGCATTTTTACAGAACGGGATATCGTTAAGTTAACTACTCTGGTAAATTGTGCGATCGGACTGACAATTGCTGAGGTAATGACTCACTCGCCCATTACCCTCAAACAATCCGAGTCTCAAGATATTTTCACCGCTATATTCACCTTGCGCCAGCACTCCATCCGGCACTTACCCGTAGTCGATGAGGACTCGCGACTTGTCGGAATCATCACCCGCGAAGCCATTCACGAAGCCCTACAACCAGTGAACTTGCTAGCAAATTTGCGCTGTGCGGGAGATGTCATGACAAAAGAAGTCATTTGTGCCCCAAAGACTGCCTCAGCCCTCGAATTAGCCCAGCTCATGGTCAAAAATCGATCCCATTGCGTCGTCATTGTCGAAGACCAAATTCAGCATCCACAGCGGATCGTACCAATAGAAAAGTATCAAATCCCGATCGGCATTGTCACCGAGCGCGACATCGTGCAGTTTCACGCCCTCGAATTAAACCTCTCGGAAATCTCAGCGGCTGATGCCATGAGTGCGCCTTTATTTTCCATATCTGCCACCGATTCCCTCTTCCGCGCCCACCAGGAAATGCAGCGCCATTGCGTCTGCCGTTTGGTAGTAGTTGGCAGTCACGGAGAGCTTTTGGGTGTTGTTTCTCTGACAAGTTTGCCGCAAGTTTTTAACCAATCTGAGATGTACGGGACGATCGAGCTTTTGCAGCAAGCAGTAGACGATAGAGCCGCCCAATTGCAGAAAACCAACGAACTTTTACAGCAAGAAATTTTAGAGCGGCAGCGCGCCCAAGAAGCCCTGCACCAAGCTCACGAAGACTTAAAAAAACAAGTTGAAGAGCGCACCGCCCAACTTTTAGAATCAAATAAATTATTAAGACGGGATATTATCAAGCGCCAGCGAGTAGAAGAAGTGCTGCGGAAAAAGCAAACCTGCTTGAAAAATCAAGCAGAGCAATTAGAGCAAACAGTGCGGAAATTGCAGCAAACTCAAACTCAATTAGTCCACACCGAAAAAATGTCTTCTTTGGGACAAATGATTGCCGGTATCGCCCACGAAATTAACAATCCGGTTAATTTCATCTACGGCAATCTTTCCCACACGAGTCATTACATCAAAGAATTAATTCAACTATTAGAACTTTACCAGCAGCACTATCCCGAACCAGTCTCGGAAATTAGGGAAGCAGCAGCAGATATGGAAATCGATTTTTTGGTGGAAGACTTATCTAAGATCGTGTCTTCGATGCAAGTTGGCACCGATCGCATCCGCCAAATAGTCCTGTCAATGCGAAATTTTTCGCGATCGGATCGAACTAGCGTCAAATTCGTTGACATTCACGAGGGACTCGACAGCACTTTGTTGATTTTGCAGCACAGGCTCAAAGCTCACGGCGGACATCCAGGTATTCAAATTATTAAGGAATACGGCAATTTGCCCAGCGTCGAGTGCTGTGGAGGTCAGATCAATCAAGTGTTTATGAATATTATCGGCAATGCTATTGATGCTTTGGATGAAGCAATCCAGAAGGGCCAATGGAGAAAGGGAAATGGGAAAAATCCACCGCCGTTAATTCCTAGTTCTCCATTGACTCTTCCCGCAATTACAATTCGCACTGAAGTTGTTGCTGGCGATGTTGTAGCGATCCGCATTTCCGACAACGGCGGGGGCATACCGGATGAGATTTGCAGGCAACTATTTGACCCGTTTTTTACTACCAAACCAGTAGGTAAGGGGACTGGGCTGGGGCTGTCTATTTCCTATCATTTAGTTGTGGAACAGCATGGGGGGCGGCTGGAGTGCGTTTCGGAAGTTGGACTGGGGACTGAGTTTGCGATCGAGATTCCGATCGTCAGAAGGCAGTTGACAGCGGACAGTTGACAGTTGACAGCGGACAGTTGACAGCGGACAGTTGACAGTTGGCAGTTGGCAGTTGGCAGTTGGCAGTTGGCAGTTGGCAGTTGGTAGGGGCGGTGTATCTCAGTTTTGCATTTGTAGTGCTGTCGGGAGCTCGCGTATTTTACAATACGCGAGCGGGGACGCTCGCACTGTAAAAAAAATGCTTTTTGCAAAAATGCTCCCGGTAGGGGCGGTGCCCCTGTGCCCGCCCTCAGTTGACAGTTGTCAGATTTTCGGAACTCCGACACTCTCCCCAAATCTCCCACTCGGAGACTCTCGCCCTCGCCCGTCGCCGCTCAATTACTAAAAATTCACAATTTTTTACACAACACTCAAAACCGCAGCAAAATCACTCTTTCCTAATCTAAAATCTCAAATCTCAAATCCAAAATCGTCTAATTTTGGCATCCCAGGCCCAATTAACCCAACTTACTTTCCGCTTTGCCTCATCCACTAGCGCCTTTGTTCCCCCTCCACTTACCCCACAAGCCATCAACTGCACCCATCCTAGCCCCAAACCCAAAGACCGAGATTATTTGAGAAGTTAATTTTTGTTTTGTTTTTGTACCTCTTTTTATTAAGAAAGTATTCTAAAACTTAAATAAAATCTAAAATATTTATAAAAATAGATTTGTAAATCAAAAAACCAGCTAAGATGCCCAAAGATGCAAAATAAATAGAATTACTAGCATTTTCATTTCGAGAGCCCCTTTCTTTTCCTCGTAAGTTAGCTAATAATGCTTTCAACGAGCTTTCCGCACAGCAACTCCAAACTAGACAAGAATGGGATTGCGGTAAGGGCATTGGAGGAAAGGTTATTGCATTGGGGCTATCCGCTAAACACTGGACAAAAGTGGACGAGATAGCCAGTCTAAGTCTTTAACTAGGCTACGTTAGTAAGGTCACGACACCTACGAGTGCTTTCCAGCTTGTAGCTATGTCGCCGGAGATTAAACATC
>RDXX01000079.1 GCA_004292955.1 Oscillatoriales cyanobacterium
TTCGCCATCACAAAATTGACAAAACTTATATTGCCGAGTAGAACTCGAATTCACTCATCTTTCTAAATGCTGTTTTCTCACTTTTTCAGCAAGCCCTATCTAGAAAAGCATCGCTCTCGAATTGTTAACTATGAGCAATTATCATCAGATAAGATTTGTTCCATAGGCTCGGGAGCGGTGGAATCGGCTGTCAAACAAATAGATAGAAGGTTGAAAAATTCTGGAGCTCAATGGTTGAAAAAAAATGTCATAACAAGATGCTAAAACTTCGTTGTGCTTATAGCCTTTCTCAGAAAGATGAGGTATGATGTTACTGACACTTACTCATGAGGATCAAACAGATAAGACGCGATCGAATGAACTATAATTATATGGTTCAGTAAAGCCCAGCGGAAGCGATATAACACATAATAGCATTGTTCTGACAGCACGAAGAAGTTGACTCACAACACGTTTACTTGTACTCCTCTTCATACATTGTGAAAAATGAAAACGTATTCGATTGATTTTCGGCAAAAAATTCTTGATACTTATCATACTGAACCGATTTCACAAAAAGCAATAGCTAAGCATTTTTCGCTCTGCCCTCAGCTTTGTACAAAAATTGCTTAAACAATATCGTGAAACAAAAAATATTACTCCCCGAACTGACCGATGTGGAGTCAAAGGCAAACTGAATGCAGAGCAACTACTCATATTGGGGAAATTGATTGAAGAAAATAATGATGCCACTCTTGAAGAACTTCGTTATTTACTTTATGGAAAAATTGGATTTTCTGTTAGTATATCGACAATAGCAAGAATGATAAAACTCTTAGATATTACCGTCAAAAAAAAGACTCTATTCCCTTCAGGCAAAGGCACAGAGCGAGTCCAAATACTGCGATGTGAGTTCTGGGAAAAAATTAAAAAGATTAGTTTGAAAGACTTAATATTCATTGATGAATCTGGAGTTAATTTGGCAATGGTTAGATTATATGCTAGAGCTTTGAAAGGTCAGAGAGCCAAGGGGCCAAAGCCAACTAAACGTGGTCAAAATGTCTCAATAATTGGAGCAATGTCAGTGTCTGAAATTTTGACATCGGTTAATCTAATAGGCGGAACTGATGCAATTACATTTGAAGCTTTTATTATCAGAAAACTTGTGCCAAAACTATGGAAAGGGGCTTGTGTAGTCATGGATAATTGTCCCATTCACTTGGGAGACGAAGTGAAAAAAGCTATCGAAAAAAAAGGGGCAAAATTAATATTGTTATCTCCTTATTCACCAGATTTTTCACCAATTGAAAATCTGTGGTCAAAGCTTAAAAATATTCTCCGTTCGATCGAGACACCTAATTATCAAGAATTAGGCAAAGCCATAGAGTTGGCGTTGGGTCAAGTTACATCATCAAATATTTTTAACTGGTTTACACACTGCTGTTATTGTACCTCATCTTTCTGAGAAAGGCTATACCTCAACGACCTCTTGGCTATTTGAGGCTTTTGCAAAACCGGGATGCTCCCGTCATGCTTCGCCCCTACACACATATTTGATAAACACAGATGTACCAGATTTTTCTTTAAGGATTGTCGATGTATTCGCACCCTACGAATAATGTTGCCATACCGTTGAATGCTTTAGTATCACAATAATTATATGCTCAGATTAATCTAAGTTTCACGATCCAAATATTTTCCGAATCCAATTCCGCAGCGCAGCCAATAAACCCATTAAATTCTTGAAAAACCCCTGCAAAAAAGAACTTTTCTCAACCTCGAAAATCTCCTCGATTTCCACCGGGAGCGGTGGCATTCCGACAACTTCGTAAAGCGGATATTCGCCGCTCTTTCCGGGGATTTTAACTGATACGCACTGGTTGACGATCGCCAAATCCTTGATTTCCTCATAAGTTTCCTCGGAAATCAGCAAACTTGTTCCCACTTGCTTGTTCGCAGCTTCAATCCGGCTGGCAAAATTTACCGCATCCCCGATCGCCGTTACTGTCTGATTTTTCTTGGCCCCCAGATTCCCCACAACCGCCAAACCGCAGTGAATCCCAATCCCAATCCGCAACCTGTGACTGTATAAAGTCTCAAAATACGGATTGAGTTTGTCCAATTCCTCCAGCATTTCCACCCCAGCCCTCACCGCTTGTTCGGCCGCCTTCTCTGAATTTTCCAACCCAAACAGCGCCATAAAACCGTCGCCCATATAATTATTGATCATCCCGCCGTTGCGGTTGATTACATAACCCATTTTTTGGAAATACCGATTTAAAATATAAATTACATCGTAGGGTAATAGCGATTCTGCAAAGGCGGTAAACCCTCGAATATCGGCAAACAAAATTGCAATTTTCTTTTCTTGACCCACAGGTGCAGAAATCAAGTTTCCGGCGATTTCGTCGTTAAAGGTTTCTAAGTCTTCAGAATCGATCGCCAATCTCCGCAAAATCACCTTCCCGCCCGCCACCTGTGTCTGACAAGCCAGCCTAATTTCCGGCTCTAGGCGCAGTTTGTTCGCGAGCTCATCTTCCGCTGAATTGCGGGGCGAGCAAAATTCCAAACCTTCGACTATCAAGACACGACAAGTCGAACACCGCGCACTACCACCACAGGCGTGGGTGTGGGGAATGCCGGCACGCAGGGAAGCTTCCAGAATTATATCGTCGTCGTCTATCTCGATCGCGCGATCGTCCGGCAGATAGTGAATCTGTGGCATATGTGGCGTTTCTAACTAAGTAGCGAGGCATGAGCGGACATCTGTTATTGCAGTGACTCTGTATGCAAACCCGGTTTTTCGACATCTTTTCTGCATTCCCTGATTGATTCAGTATAAGTCGCGATCGACATTAGCTTCTCGTGCCGTCACCTCAACCGCCAAACTCACTCAGCATTAAAATCGCGATCGCACAATGAAAACACCTCAATTATATGCCAAGTAAAGCCTTTGGAATCAAGCTCAAAGCTCAAAGCTCAAAGCTCAAATTAACTGACATAATTCTTAATAAATTTATGATAGCTCAAAACCCTTTAAATCCGTTATTAAATTCCCTGGAACCGCCAGATATTTTGAGAGTTTTGCAGGCTTTTTTCTTCCAAACCTTACTTGATAAGAGTTTGAGCTTTTTTGTTCCCTAAGGAGCAGCCAATTTGCTTGAGATAGAATAGCAGCATCTTTAAAACCCGTATAACCATGAGTTCATCAACAGCCCTACAAAACATCGAACAGCACATCCCGCTGGTGGGAAATATCCATCTCAAAAGTCCGATCGCCTATCGAGCAACCTGCGTCGCAGTCAGTGCGGTTAACGCGGTGCAAATGGCAGTAGCAGAGTCTTATATCAACGGCTTAGAAGTACCGGATTCTGTATTGCGAGGTCTTTTTGATACCTGTATGCCCGTCTTTTTTAAGTATTTTCCCTCTCTGCTCGCACCCTACGAATGGGTACTCAAAGAAACAGAACACACCGCGGAAGGCCCGCGAGATTTAATGAAACTTCAGTACGACTTACCTCAAGCCATGCTGAATCCCATGTTAGGCGAGAGCAAACTGATTTATCCCAAATACAGCATGGGATTGTGGGAAAAAGGAGCAGCCAACCTCGAACAATCTCAAATTCAGATGATTGATGATGTAATTGAGAAACTAGAGATTCAGGATGGCGATCGCATTTTAGACTTTGGCTGCGGTTGGGGCTGCGTTCCCAATTACATTCTTTCCAAATTCCCCAATGTCCAGTTTACTGGCATTAATCTCAGCCACCATCAATGCGAATATATGCGTCACAGGATGCAAGATCCCGACAGCTACCTCAGTTCAGGTCGATTTACCTTATTTGAAGGCGATTTGAACGACGCCCAATTCGATACCAAATTTGACAAAATTCTCTCGATCGGAGTTTTTTGTCATGTCGGTAATTTAACCAAAGCTTTTCAAAAGCTCTCCTCTTTCCTCAAAGATAACGGCCGCGCTTTCATTCACATCATCACCGTTCGCACCCCTAACAACATCTCCAGTGTTTTCACCCACAAATACATTTTCCCCCACGGTCGTTACTGGAAATACGATGCCGTTCCCAGCCACAACAAAGACCTCAAAACCATCAAACAATGGTATCTCAACGGTTACAATTACTCTACAACCTTTGCTAACTGGCTGAAAAACTTTGATGACTCTCAGGCGATAGTCAAAGATTTAGACTACGGCATCGACTATGCCAAATTCCGCAGAATCTGGCGGTTTTACTTGATTTGGTTTGTTGCTAATTTCGCCAGTTGCGATGGTGAATATAACGGCAACGGTCAATATTTAATGGTTCATTCCTAATTGCTGACATTCCTGGATGCATCAACCGGGTTTTTCAACACCCGTAATCCGTTAATGAGAAAATCTCACCTGTAGGGAAACGGCACTGCCCTGCCCGGCGGGGAGTTAAGGCAATAACAGCTAATTGTTGCTACGTTTAATAACCGTAGCAACAATTTTTCATGCTTGGTATTATTTGACGATCTTAGACTATAATGAAAGTAGTGGGACTGTTAAAGAAGTAGACTTTTGAGTTACTACAGCAACATGAAGGCAATTTCAAATTAGAATCTAAAATTGACTGATGTTACAAAAAGAAGAACTGTTAAAAGGCATCGAAAACCGCGAATGTGTGGCGCGGGCATTAGACCAAGCTGAACAAGCAATTAAAACTTGGGAAGTTACTCTGACTGATTTTCTGTCGCCGCCGGAGTTGGCGGACACTCTGACGGTATTTAAGCGCTTAACTGATGTGGAATTAGTGGCTTGGGGTGGCTATCCCCAGGGTGAAAGGCAGAGAATTGCGATCGCCCGATCGGAAATCCCGATCGACTCTGGGAGTGTTAGCATTGCTGCGGTGGAGATAGCCGGCAATTTCCTGTTTGACACCGCCAGTCACCGCGACTTCTTAGGCGCAATGCTGGGTACGGGGATTGTCCGCGAAAAAACCGGGGATGTGATTGTCTTGGGGGAACGGGGCGCGCAGGCGATTGTCATGCCGGAGATGGTAGAGTATTTGGAGATGAGTTTGCAGCAAGTGCGATCGGTTCCGGTAAAAACTCGGCGCATTGAGTTGAGCGAACTAAAAATTAGAGAACCGAAAAAGAAAGAGATGACAACCGTTGAAGCATCAATGAGATTGGATGCTGTGGCTTCTGCTGGATTCGCGATGTCTCGCAGCAAAATGGTTGATTTTATTGACAGAGGGGACGTGCGAGTTAATTGGAAAGACATCACCCAAGCTAGTTATAACGTTAAGTCGGGAGATTTAATCGCTGTTACTGGTAAGGGAAGATTAGAAATTGGGGAAGTTATGATTACTAAAAAAGAACGCTATCGAGTGCAGTTAACTCGATATCTGTAATTTTGACCACATCGTTGAGTTAAAAGAAACCGGGTTTTTTACGATATTTAAGGTGACAACGAATTATTTCGAGAAAAACCCGGTTTCTGCCCACATCGTTGAGTTTTTAAGGTGACAACGAATTATTTCGAGAAAAACCCGGTTTCTGGCCACCTTCAGTTATCCTGGCTTACGCTGAAATAGCTTGGCTATCGAGTTTACCAAAAGTTCTCGCGGCATAAATCGGGGCATATTTACGATGAGTGGATTGGGGAATCCGCCCGTCACGACGTTAGACTGATTTTTCTCTAAAGCTTTGAGTGCATCTCGCACTACTTCATCGGCGGGGACGAGTTTTTGCCCGCTGCTAGATGCTAGGGATGCCGGAAATTCTGCTGCTTTAAAAAAATCGGATTCTGTGGGGCCCGCACAAAGTGCTAAAACCCGAATTCCTAAATCTTTGTTTTCCGCCCAAAGTGCCTCGCTGAAACTCAAGACAAAAGCTTTAGTTGCTGCATAAATTGATAAATACGGCATCGGTTGAAAGGCTGCAATAGAAGCAACATTGATGATACTTCCCGATTTTCTATCCCGCATTCCCGATAAAAATAAGTGCGATAGTTCAACTAATGCTACAATATTCAGTTGCAGAATTCCTACTTGTTTTGCTAAAGGGCGATCGGCAAAAGCGCCATAATCCCCCAAACCCGCATTATTCACCAACAAATCAACCGTCCAACCTTTTTGAACAACCGCATCAAATACAGCAGTTGTGGCTCCTGGCGCAGTCAAATCTTGAACGATAATTTCGACCAAAATATTGAATTCCTGTTGCAGTTTAGCAGCTAGCTGCTGCAATTTGGCTTCGGAACGAGCTACCAAGATTAGATTGTGCTGGCGTTGGGCTAATTCGATGGCAAAGGCTGCGCCTATTCCGCCTGAAGCACCGGTGATTAAAGCAGTTGGCATGAACTTAATTTAGATTATTTGATTGGGGCTTTATATATTTTAACAATTATCTCGTCTAGCAGCCTGTAGAATAATTAAATAGGGAATAGGTGAGTTTTATGGGGCGTCTTACCGATCGAGCTTTTGACATTTTACGGGCCCAAGTTGACAAGTGCGCGGCTGATGATGCTCTAGCGGGTGGGGTTTACCGCAAGATGGTGATGAAGCGGCTGGAGAAATTGCGATCGCAAAACGGCACTTTTGCATCCAGAGAAGAAATCCGCGATACTTTCAAAGACGAATTTCCCACATTCAGTGAAGAAGCTCTCAAAGCTGCTGTCAAAGCCAACCAGCCGCCCGGCTTGTTTAGTAAAATTATCTGGATAGGCGGTTTTTTGGGCGCTGGGGCGGGGATAATTTGGCTGGTTAATTTACCAATTCCCATAATTCGCCACTCCGTAGCAAACACGTTTCCCATATTATTAATGCCGAGTTTTAGCAGTATGGATTACAATTACCGACAGGCGATCGCCCTCGTGGAACAATCCGATCAACTGGTTAACAAAGCTACGGCGGCGGCAGATTTTGAATATGGCGACACGAAAGTAAAACAAGCTCAAAAACACCTCGATGCTTTGCCGGTGTGGTTCCTCGGCTACTATCCAAAAACTTATTGCTCTTTTTCCCGCTGCCGTTGGCGCTTTACAGTGGATGAATTTCAAGCAGCCCGCAAAAATATCGGGCGGATGGATGCTCAAATTTTTCAGCAAAAAAATGCTTTTACTGAGTTAAATAAAGTCGAACAAACTCTCGACGCCGCAAAACAGGAGTACCAGCAAGCGAAAACTGCCGCCGACAGGCAAAAAGCGACTGGAAATTGGCAAAGTGCGATCGACAAACTCAACCAAATTCCCGCCGAAACCCTCGCCGGAAAAACCGCTAAGCCAAAACTCCAAGCAGCAGAAAGAGATTTTCAAGCAATGGGAGGAATCGCCACCGGTTCGGTACACGCCGACAACTTAATTGAAGCAGCCAAAGAATTTGCTCTTTCCGCCGCCGTCGCCTCGCAAAAACCGCCGCATCCAGCCGCCCAGTGGGAACAAATAGCAGGATTGTGGGAAGAAGGAATTAACCGACTGAAAATGGTTCCTGTGGATAATCCGGGCTATCTCGACGCTCAAACCAAACTCGCTGAATACCAGAAAAATTTAGGAATTTCCCAGATTAGACTCCAAGCAGAAAGAGATTCTGAAAAAGCTTTGCAAGAAGCTAAAAGCTTGTTTGCCAACTTGCAAAATAATGTAAATTCTCCCAGTCAAAATCCCAGTAACTCCCTCGGACAATTGCAACAGATTATCAATCAATTAGAATCCGTCAAACCTGGGACAACTGTTTATCCAGAATCTCAAAAATGGCTGCAATCTGCTCGAAAAAAACAGCAAGAATGGCAAAAGAAATAAAGTGTATTAGTCACAAACCTCGATCGCAATACCGCCAAATTTCCCTTCCTCGGCCCAACACTTGACCCCTTCAATATAGCAAAGGTGGCTGGGATACTCTTCTTTAGTATCCGCTACAATCGCCTCAAAACCGCCATTGAAGTCGTTAAAAAATTGTACCTTGCGCCCTTGACTGTCACAGGCTTTGCTACAGCAAGTCGAACATACTAGACGGGGATATCGATCCCAATATGGCGATGGGATGGAACAGATGGGACAGGGCTTAAATTGTCGATCGCTCATAAAAAGATGCAATTAAAAAATATATCGATTACCAAGTCGGATCGACATACAGATTAATTGTAACTTGCTTTTTCCCCGAAGGTATGCCGGAAATACAAGCACAAATCGCCTCCCCGTCATCAATTTCTACTTCGCAAGCGTGACAAGAACCCATCATACAACCAGTAGGAATAGAAACCCCTGCACGTTTGGCTACATCTAGCAAAAGCTCTCCCGCTTCAGCTTCCACTGTCACATTATCTGGCAAAAAAACAATCTTTGTCATGCAATTTTTCCTTTTGATATAATACCATTTTTACCAAGTTTCGCTCCGAAAAAGTTTGAGGTTTATTGATACTAATTATCAAGCACAGGTGCGTCGCTGTGAGATTTTTGGTACTTAGTTAGGTTTTTTCATGGCGACGCACCCTACGACTTTTGATGGGAATTATCAAGCTTTTTTATGGATACGCACCCTACGACTTTCTGGTTAAAAAAAATGTCATTCAAATTATAACCTCCGCTCTAACAAACAACTGTCAACTGTCAACTGTCAATTGTCAACTGTCAACTAACCTAAAATATGCTTGATATCCAAATGCTTTTCCACTGTATCCGCTAGAGTTTCTAACAGAGTTTCTCGATGTTCTCGGTAATTCGGAATACCTGTGGGCAATGCGCGGAGTCCCCGCTGTTGGCGCAAGTAATTTAACCAAGCCCGCCGCCAAGCTCCGTTGTCAAAGATGCCGTGCAGGTACGTCCCCCAAACTGATTGAGAAGCGTTGACAATGCCTAAACTAGGATCGTCAAATAATGGTTGAGTCAAATCTGACTCGATCATTTGGGTTCTGCCTTGATGAATTTCGTAACCGGAAACGGGTAAACCCGGTTGAGGATAGTTAGATGTTACGATCCGCTGGCGGGCAATTTTGTTTGGTGCGATCGCAGTTTTCAAAGGCAATAACCCCAATCCTTTGAACTCTCCCTTTTCTCCCTCAAGGCCTTCTCTATCGCTGATACTTTCTCCCAGCATCTGAAAGCCACCACAAACTCCCATGACTGTACCGCCAGCTACTAAGTAATTTTTAATCGCTTCTGCCATACCTGTTTGGCGCAGCACCTGCAAATCTGAAATTGTAGTTTTAGAGCCTGGTAAAATCACGGCGTCTGGATGGCCTAACGGGTCTTTGGGGCTGACATATTTGACTGTGACGGTAGTTTCCGACTCCAGGGGGTCAAAGTCGGTAAAATTGGAAATTCGGGGCAGGCGGATGACGGAAATATTCAAGTCGGTTTGAGAATTGGGAGAACGCCGATCGAGTAAATCGAGGGAATCTTCCGAGGGAAACACTTCGTCTATCCAAGGAATTACCCCAACTACGGGGATTCCAGTCCTTTCTTCCAGCCAAGTCAAGCCCGGATCTAAGATTGATTTTTGGCCTCGGAACTTATTAATAATGAATCCTTTAATTAAAGCGCGCTCGTCAGGATCGAGCAATTCCAAAGTACCGATAATGTGAGCAAAAGCGCCACCGCGATCGATATCAACTACTAGCAAAGTCCGAGCATTCAGATGTTTTGCTACCCGCATATTAGTTAAATCGCGGTGTTTGAGATTGATTTCTGCTGGACTTCCGGCTCCTTCGCACACAATCATGTCAAATTCTTGCTTGAGAAATTCTAAAGATTCCCGAATAGCTTGCCAGCCGATATCAAAATACTGTTCATAATATTGAGATGCTCGCACATTTGCGATCGCCCGGCCCTTGACAATCAATTGAGAAGTCATATCTCCTTGCGGCTTGAGCAAAATCGGATTCATTTCTACCCAAGGTGCGATGCCCGCAGCCCAAGCTTGCACTGCTTGAGCATAGCCAATCTCTCCGCCGGCGGCTGTGACATAGGAATTCAGTGCCATATTTTGACCTTTAAACGGAGTTACCCGCCAGCCTCGCCGAGAAAAGATTCGACACAATGCTGCAACCAGTAAAGATTTTCCTGCGTGAGATGTTGTTCCCACGACCATAATTGCTTTCATATTAATAAGTAAGAATGTAAAAACAGTTGACAGTTGACGGTTGACGGTTGATAGTTGACAGTTGACAGTTGACAGAAGCAACAACGAACCAGGAACCAGGAAAAATTTTAAATTTAGGATTTATAGCTTACAAAATTTGACCAAATAAATGGTTTTTTTATTGGCTCTAGGGGTGACAACGAATAGGTTTTGAAGGAAAACCACATTTGTCGCCACCCGCACCTAAGTCCTAAAAGGAAGACGGAAGAAGGTAGAAGACAGAATTAAAAAAATTCTGGTTTCTACCTTTTGCTTTTTGCCTCAAGATGACGGCCGATCTTCGCCGGATACATTCTCAGAATTGGATTCAGTGGCCCTTTTGGCAGGTGCGGCTAAATCGGGTTGTGATCCGTCAGAAGAGGGTTTTTCTTCTGTGGATTCGATCGAGATTGTTGATACTGAAACCGTTTCTACCTGAACGCTCAACCCTGCTTCTCCCGGTACTTCTATCTCTACAGGCGGTGCTGAAACGATTTCCACCACAGTCATTTCTAGAGATACAGCAAGGGTTTCTGCTTCCGTTACGCCTGCTGCTGCTTTGGGTTCACCAACCGCATCCGCAGGTGTTTCTTGAGCCAACGGATCTGTTTGGCTTTGTGCCGGCGATCCGTCGTCTAAAATCGAACTTTCCCCTATTTTGGCAGAATTCGCCGCGGTTTCTGTTGCTATCAACTCGGCCATTGCTTCAACATCGGTGGGAAACGGCACTGCTTGGCTGGTTTCCGCAGCAGTGTTGCTGGTTTCGGCTGCCACTTCGGCGGCAGCCTCGGCTAATTCTGATTCGAGAATCTGGTCGATATCCGATGCAGGAATTGTCGTTACCTTAGATTCAGGAGATTCAGGTGCGATCGACTCCTCTGCTACTTTCGGCGTTGTCACCGGAGTATTTGCATCAGGCTTGTTTTTAGCTGCACCCCGTCCCAACATACCGCCGAGACTATTTTTGAGATTGCCAAACAGACTTCCGAAACCGCCTGATTTTTTAGCTGTTTTGGCAGGAGTTGGGTTGGCCTTTGGGGCTGCGGTTGCTGTCGCCGTTGGGGCTGCCGAAGTAGCATCAGACTGGGACTCTTTAGCTCTCGCCCTCCACATCTGGTCAAAATCGTCAAAATCGTCATCATCTTCAGTCTGCTTTTTGGCTTCTGGCTGAGCCTCTGCTGGCTCTACCGTTGGTGTGGCCGCAATTTCTGAAAATTCTAGAGGTGGGGGCAAAGGAGTGAAGTTGCTGGCTAATTCTGCTGGGGCTGGTGAAGTCTCAGGAAGAGCGTTTTCAACCGAAAACACGGGTATTTGTGTAATTGCGGGTGCGCTCTTGTCGGGAGTTTTTAAGTCAGGGCCGATCGCACTTTCGGGAATAATCTCAGCGATTGGCCCAGTCGCCGGTTGTGCTTCTACCTTTACCTCGCCCTGATTCGCAGGTGCTGGAACAGCATCAGCTTTCGGTTTGGGCGATCGAACAAACTTCGGTTTTTTGGCTGCGGGTTCAGGTTTCTTACCAAACAAACCGGATAAAGGCCCGCCCATCGCCCCGGCCAAATTCGCCGCCTGAGGAATCGGCGTTTGCTGAGCCACCGGCGTCACCTGCCGGCGCAAAGTCAGAGTTTCCCACGCAAACCAGCCTAGCAGAGCCACACCCGCCATTTGACCAAGCAGGAGAGCACCCGTAATTCGCCCCGCACAAGTCCATAAAATTAACGCATAAAAAAGTCCTACCCCGCTCCAGGTAAAATCACTTTTCCGGTGAACCTCTGGAAAAAAGAAGGCCGCCATGTAAATACTAAAGCTGCCCAGACCGACCGCCAACGCCAGAATGTATGCAAGCATCTTGTCGGTACCTCCGCTGTGTCAAATAACTTCTACGCGCTAATTCTACCTTTGTGAGACACTCAACGGCTTCTTTCTCAAGGACAATTCCCGATTTGGAAGGAAGTTCGGCAAAGAATTTTGTACCGGATGTAACGGATTTAAAGGATTTAACGGTAGAAGTCAGAGGAAAGAAGCAAAAAGGAAGAAAGAAGAAGTCCCAGGAAATATTCCCTCTCACCCCCTCTCCCTCTCTCCCTCTCTCCCCTTCTCCCCCTCTCTCCCCTTCTCCCCTCTCCTCGATCGTGATATCTATCACTTAAGTATGTTGGTACGATCGCACCTGCCGTAGACGATGTTTTGTATGTTGTAGGTGTAAAAGAAGTTATGCCTTAGGGCATATGTATTGGAGACAATGCCATGTTTGAAAAACTGTTTTTAGCAGCGAGCTTAACCTTATTAGTTCAAATCTTTGCCGGAGTCGGCACTTCCGCGAAATTACCGGTAAATTTCGTATGGCGATCGAGCGATCGTCCGACACAAATCCAGAAACTGCCCCTGGTTACAGTACCTGCGAGCTTCAAGTCAAACGTCGAATCCTAACGATCCGTGCCAGATAATACGTGCAAGTGGGATTTATCGCAAGGCAGAGCCTGTCTAATGTTTTTTTTCAAGCTGTTATCTTTTCTATTTGACCAAGATTTTCACAGGTGGTACCCGCCACGTGATTTATCCGTGGAATCAATCCCAAATCGAAAATCGAAAATCCTCTCTTCCCCCGAATTTATCCGTGGGGTAAATCTAAAATCTAAAATCTAAAATCTAAAATCGATTGACTCTTCACAACTGATCGCTTTGTAGTAAGAACTTCAGTCCTCATTAAGACCGGTTAACAATAACGGAAGTGCTTGCTACAAACCCTAAATGAATAATGAGTAGCAACTCCGATATTAATTGCCATACAATACTCAACAAATCTCAACATCAATTTGTGCAGTAAAAAGCTTCAAACCCAAAAAAATCTGTAATCCCGAGTAAAGCATCAAAATAGATCTACGATCGATCGCGCTTGGGTTAATTTTTTTTGCGATCGCACAACCAGAAAGCAATTGCACTATCTGTTTTGTACAGAGTTTTGCTTCCGGGACTATCAGATCTGAAGCGTATTGATATATAATCGCCAGATGAAGCTCAAAGCTGATAACCACATAGACTGTTAAATCAAGGAAAGTGAAAATGGGACTTAGCGATATTCTTTTGAATGAAAACAAGAGAGACACTATTGTTGATGACTGTGTAAAGTTGATAGACAAACAAGTTGCAGCAGCACCGGGATTGGGCGGCCTTGCTCTGAAAGCTGCCTACTCTACCGTTAAGGGGATACGGGCTGACTATTGCGCCCAAGTCGTCGATCAACTTTTGCCCGAAATCTCGATCGCACTCGATCCAATGTGGGCTGAAGCCGTAAACAATGGCAACCCAGTCGCATATCTGACTGAAAGAAAAGCTCAAGTAGCAGATCAATTGCTCCAAATCAGTGACAAAAAAGCCGAAAACAGCACCAGAGCAGTTGTCAAAGGCGCCTATGGCAAACTCCGCCCCTCCGCTAAGACTTACGTCGAAAACGGCATCCCAGATTTAGCCGAAATTATTAATAAACATACCGCGAGCTAATGTTGAATAGGTGGGGATTTCCCGCCAATTGAATACATCTACTCGTTACCAGCAATTCCTGGTAAAACAGCCGTAGGGTGCGTCGCTTGAGAAAAATCCATAAAAAAATATCGACAATCTCATAGCGACGCACCAAACAAACATGATCAGACAAAAACACTTATTTTGTAGCATTACTTTGAAAAACTGGTACAGCGGTTCTCAGAAAGATGAGGTACGTTGTTGGGCTTCAGCCCTCTTAGTTGATAGTTTAGTGGTTATATAAGCTGTCAATCATACCTCATTTTTTGAGAAAGGCTATATTACTTTATTAGATGCCTCAGTACAGAGATTTTCGATTCACAAAATCATCAAAACTGACGCACCATAGCATCTTAAATTGTATTATCCATTGCCAATTACCCATTGATTCGCAGCCAATATTTTCAGAATAGCCTCTCCGGTAATGCCCAAGCCCAAAAACATTACCAACACCGCGCTAATTGCGGGCATAAATTTGACTGCTGCAATCTGTTTGGGTAGTTTATTAAAATGTTGTTTGGCGTAAACTAAGACTAAGCCGATCGCACTCAGCACCACAGCCAATCCCAAACTAAAGGCTACCACCAGCGTCATCCCCAAACCAACATTGCCCAAAGCCGACGCGCTCAACAGCATCACCAATGCGGAAGGACAAGGCAACAATCCCCCGGAAATGCCCAACACTAACAAGCTTTTCCAAGTAATCGGAGAACCGTCCGATCCGGGTGGCAAATGTGAATGAAGACGGCCGTCTCCATGATGGTGGTAGTGCTGAGATATAGGTGGTTTGACAGGTTTAAATTCTCTTTCCCAAGTTCCCCTACTCAAAAGATTTACTGGTTCCTCAAGGTTCGTAGTAAGGACTTTAGTCCTTGGGTTTTTGCGGACTAAAGTCCTCACTACGAACCTGGTTTTTTCGATGAGGTGATTTAAGTCGATCTTGGTGCGGACTAAAGTCCTCACTACGAACCTGGTTTTGATTCTTTCTGAAAGTAATTTGATGCCGATGATTGCTACTAATAAGCCTGAGATTAAACTGAGCCAAGGATCGAGTTTTTCTGGCTCGATTAAGTTAGAAGCAAATAATGTAATTGCGCCGACAGAAAACACGCCAGCAGTGTGAGTAATTGTGGTTGTTGCTGCTAAAAATACAGCGTGTACTGGAGTAGCCCGCGAACCGACTAAATAAGCGCCGACTATTGTTTTCCCATGTCCGGGGGACATCGCGTGCACGCATCCCCAAGTAAATGCTCCGACTACTGCTAGCACCAAACTCCAACCTGACTCCCAGATTGATTCTTTTCCAGCTAACAAAAATTCTCGGTTTTGTGGCGTAAATACAATGCTTTTGACAGCACCAGCTTCGACAATTGTAGCTTGACAGCTAGCTGTCGGAACTCCGGGCAAAAACAAATTGTATTTAATCCGCAATTTGTTGTTTTTTGAAGTTACGTTAGATTCTGGCCAGGTGTAGTTTAAGATTAAGGTGCTATGGGTATTGGGCTGCTGGATTAAGCTGGCAGTTTTAGCTGCTATTTCTAGGGGTTTGACTGTAACCGATCCGGGAATTTTGCTACTGTTGGTGATGCTAATTTTTTGACCCAAAAACTTTTCTAGTTCTGTTTGATGATTTCTAACTTCTGCCAGTTGTAACTGTCCGTCTCCATTGTCGTCGGCGAATTTTGTTAAGCCTGTGGGAAAGGTTAATGTTATTTCGGTTTGTAAATCGTTTACGATGATTTCGGCTACTGATAAGTCTGACCAGTGCGAGTAAACTGGTTGGGTTGAGTTTGTACAAAATAGTAAGATTGTGAGCGAAAAAAGAATTAAATATTTTCGCGTTCTTTGCCAGTTTTTGTGCATGGTTAGTTCCGATTTTATGTGTTTGTGGCTAATTTCAAAATTCATAACTTCCCAAACCCAATGCTTGACGAGATCGACTATCAAAACTCGGATCGATTTCCTTTGCCTGTTGAAAATAAGCGCGAGATTCCGCATCTTTTCCTAAAGTCTTAGCGATCGCACCAGCCCGATAAAATATCCCTGCATCCCGAATTCCCGATCGCACAATGTCGGCCATCACCCGATCGGCTTTTTGCCATTCCCCAGCACTAGAAAGCGCCCAGGCGTAGATATCCAGCGTTACAGCATCCTTGCGAATTTTCACCTCATCCTGCATTAACAGCAGCGCTTCAGCGACATCCTGCGATCGCCCTTTTTCCAGCAACAAACTCGCCAAATCGCGCCGGTGCCCGAAACCGCCAGAAACCTGTTCCTGTCGCAGCCCAGCTTCTGCTTTGTCGCGCAATTTCGCCGAGGATCTCGCATCTCCCTGCAACTCCTTCACCCTCGCCATACCGCGATCCACCAGGCGATCGAACACCGTCGCAGCCCCGCCAGAATAGGCAGAAACCTTGCTGTAATTAGCCTCTGCTTCCCGATAATTTCCCTGGCGCGTCTCCAAATCCCCCAAATAAATCAGCGCTAGCGGGTATCGCGGAACCAACCGCAACGCTTCCAAAAATAGCGCTTTCGCCTGCACAAACTGCCCGCGACGGGCGTAAAATCGACCCAAGAGCGATCGAACTCGCGCCGATCCAGCAATCTCTCCCGGTTCCTCCGCAGCCATTGCTTGCCGGTAATCCTGCAAAACCTCCGCATCTCGCCCCTGCGACTCTCTCACTAATGCTCTTAATGTGAGAGAGCCTAAGTTAGGAATACGATTAACTAAGGCTTCTGCGGCTATACTTGCATCACTGATTTTTCCGGTGGCTAAGTGAGATGTGATGGAAAGGGCGATCGCATCTTCATTGTCAAAACCCACCTGTTTAGCAAAGCGCAAAGCAGTAGCAAAATCGTGTCTGGCCTCGGCAATTCGAGCTAAAACTAGCAGCGCGCCTTTGTTGTCAAAAGGCAAAAGGGCGATCGATCTTTCGGCCGCTTGTTCGGCCAATAAAAACCAACCACCCTCCCCAGTTACGCGAGCCATTTTCAAATAAGCACTCGCCAAAGCAGCCCGATTCAAACCGCTTTTTGAATCAACAGCCAATCGCTGCTGGTAAAAAGCAATTTCCTGCTGAATAGCTTCCTTTTGATTCGGATTATTCCTCAAAGTTGCTGAGAAATTATAGCCGTAATTAGCATCCAGATTTGCCGGACTTTTGTTAGCAAGTTTTTCTGAGACATCACGCAGATTAGGTAGCAAATTAACTGCGACAATTCCCACTATCGGCAGTCCGATGAGAAGCAACCACCAGAAAAGCTCAGATTTAGGTTTTTGTGATTTATTCGCTGTCATATTGTAGGGTGCGTCATTGTTCGATTTAGCACGAAAAACTACGATTTTATTTGATGACGCACCTGACGAATTGTGCGACTTGCGTCCAAATATCGGCTCGCGCTTGAGCCAAGGTACGTAGTTGCGCTTCAGCGCTCTTGATAAATATTAGGAAAGAGCGCTGAAGCGCAACTACATACCTATGACTATTAACTAATTCGGCAAAGCCAAATAAGGAAAATTCGGTTCTAACGGTTTGTGTCCCTGAGCCGGATTTCCAGGAGTTCCGTTATAAGAAACGTTATCGCCAACCGGAGAACCCACCAAAGCTCCCAAAGTGATATCAACAACATCGTCCAAAAGCAAACGACCTCCGATCAAACTTCCTTGAGAATTTGCCGCGCTACCGTAGCCGCTTGGCCTTGTGGTATCGATCCGCAGGACATCCGGTAAGAAAGCTTTGGCGATCGCATTTGGATCGACATTATCCTTACCATCCAAAAGATCCACAGCATTCAGAGTAGCAACAGCTTCCTGTCGCACCGGAGCAGCAGCAGCGCTCAAATCCAATCTCGGAGAAATAGTATTAAATGCCTCCATCAACTGGGGAGTAAGTACCAAACCCTCATTAATTGCAGGTCTCGCCAAACGCTCGAATTGTTTGAAACCACCAACTCCATCCCTCACAGAAACAGTTGACCAAACATCAAATGTATTCGCCCCAGTTCCTGCTTGTAAAAATGCTTTTGGAACGCGCACCGTAATGGTATTGACGTTATAACCTTTAGCAAAGTCGAGGGCTTTACTCGGTTCCTTGAATCCAACTTTCGGCCCAGTTCCCAAAGCCCCAGCCCGGACTCGGAAATATTGTTCCACATCAAAGAAAAACGGATCTTCCCGCAAACCTGCAAATACAGTTAAGTTAGAACCACCCACAGGTACTGTATTCAAAACAGCATTAGAATTCAGCGGAGTTGTGGCAATGAAACCGCCCTTAACTGTAGTTTTAGTCGTTGTCTGTGAGCCGCCGCGAACCACAGTCACAGCCATCGCTTGCATACCTTGATTGTTAGGCGGACTGAAGGCAAAACGCAAGATAATATCGGCGCGTCCGGTTGGGGTAGAATTTACATCACCTACCTGCGTGATGTGAAATTGGTAAAGAGCTGTAGTGCTAAAATAATATTGATAGCGGGCTACAGATCGAGGATTTGTATTCATAGTAAATACTAAATCTCCGTCCGCAGCGCCGGAGTTTTGATCTTTTTCGCGATAGACGTATAAGTCGGTTAAATTGACAGCACGACCTTTGATATCGACTTCGCCGTCGTCATGGTCGGAAGCGGCAATTATCCCGGGAGTTAATACAACAATTAAAGCTGCTTCAATCGCTAATATGATTCGGCGAATTTTCTTGGTGAGTTTCACAGTTAGCACCTATCTTTTACTGAGAGTTTTACAAAAATTAATGGCAAATAACCCACCTTCGCAGGTTTTACTTTTGTCGCAACAGGTTCAACTTGTTAACCTGTCGGGTTTTTCGGAGGTTGCTGAGCCTTCTCGTAATTGGTATACGAAGGTTTTGCTATTTTGGATCTGTACAGCAAGATTAGGTATGAAAAACTATGCAGAGGTGATAAACTGCAATATAAATCGGGCAAATGACAATTCAAAGCATGAGAAAATTAGCCCGCAAAGGCATACTTACGATTGCATCCCCAATTCACTTACAATTATGTTCTATAGTGATATACGCCGAATATTTAATTTTGGATCTGTGCACTCAAAACAAAATTTTTTAGGTACACTGAGATGACAGGGGAAAAGTCAAGCGATGAATCGCTGCTGTTAGTGCAGATTGCCCAGAAAGACCAAGTAGCATTAGCTAAACTGTACGATCGCTACGGTCGTGCAAGTTTCGGTCTCGCTTACAAAATTCTGGGTTCGGTAGAAGAAGCTGAGGAAGTTGTGCTCGATGTTTTTTCCCAAATTTGGCAAAAAGCAGCAACTTACGATCCTAGTCGCTCTCGTGCGGATACTTGGTTGTTTATGCTTACCCGCAGTCGTTCCCTCGATCGCCTCCGAGTGTTGCAGCGAACAGTCCGCACGGCAGACGCTTGTCTGGAAGATGCTAAAATTCCGTCTTCGCGTATTGCAGAACCGATGGAAGATGCAATGATCGAAGAACGCAGCGCCCAAGTCATAGCAGCCCTAGAAAAACTGCCAGCAGAACAGCGAATTGCGATCGAACTAGCCTATTACGAAGGATTGACTTGTGTGGCAATCGCCTCTAAACTCGGTATCCCGACAGGTACTGTTAAAACTAGAATTCGGTTGGGAATTTCTAAGTTGCGCCAAACTTTGAGCGAAGAGTTTTAGATTGTCAAAAAAAACAAAATTTAAATTGTTTAATATCAATCTAAACCTATGGCATCTCCAATCTTCCATCTTTAGTGCAATGGCAAAAACAAATCTAAAATCTAAAATCTAAAATCTAAAATTGATAATGCCGGAGAACAGATGGAAATGATGCCAGACGAGGAGTTTAATATGCTTGCAGCGCTTCAAGCTCTCGATACCCTTGATGAGTCAGAACGCCGTGTACTTGCCGAGAAATTGCAAGCATCCCCAGAACTTCAAAGTGAATTAGCGGCCTTTGAAACAGCAATTTCTGCGATCGCCTATACAGCCCCTGCCGTTCCTGTCGCGCCCGATCTCAAAAACCGTTTGTTCCAGCGCATAGCGGAATTGCCAATGGTTACGCCACCAGCCGAGAACAATCCGCCATCTTTAATTGTGCGATCGCGCGATGTCAAATGGAGACCTTACTCAGTTCCGGGAATCTCGATCGGCAAGCTTTATCTTGACAAAAAAAAGCGCGAAATTACTTGTTTGATGAGGCTGGAACCGGGAGTAACTTTTCCCCTGCACCGACACGCGGATTCGGAGGAAGTATTTGTATTAGAAGGAGACTTAACTGTAGAAGGGGAAGTTTGCTATCAAGGCGATTATATTCGATCGGTTCCCGGTTCCATTCATTCACCAGTTACAGAAGGGGGATGTTTGCTGTTAATCAAATCTTCTACAAATAACGAAAGGCTCGTTTGAATCCATACCTAAATCTATTCTGGGACGGGCATCTTAATAGGAAAAATTGGATTAATATCAAATCCGATTTGATCATCCTGCATTCATCTCTATCTTATCTCTCTGTGCTCTCTGCGATCTCTGCGGTTAAATAATTCCGATACAACCGGAAACGATATAAAGCCGGAACTCCAGGACAAATTAAAAGAAGACGATTAATTAGTCCAATCCTCGGACTTCCTGGTAGAGGTCACTGTCAACTAAGAGGGCGGGCACTCTTGGCACCGCCCCTACAAACTGTCAACTGTCAACTATCAAAGGATAATGCCATGCTAAATTACTGGCGTTTAACTGCTGTGATATCCGCCGTTATTGTACAATTTATCGCGGTCAAAAGTGCGATCGCCCAAGAACGCGAAGGCTGTTTTCTGGTAAACTCAGCGGGAGAAGTAATTAACTTAAACCAGTTGTGCGCGCCCCAAGAATCGGGAATAAAGCTAACAGGAGACGACGGGAAATTTATCGAAGACTACAAACGCTTAGCAAAAAGCTATTCTCCAGACGCCACAAACGCTTTACTGCAAGGAATTCAAAGTAGCCCCAGTCAAAAAATTGCTGCCGCTAAAAGGATCTGTGTCCAAGCGAAAGCGGGACTTTCTCTGCCGGAAGTTAAATTAAGGGCGATCGGACAAGCTGGTAGTATCGAAAATCCCACGGCTAAAGAAAGTTTTCTTGCCGATGCCGATATTATCACAACTCTTGCAGGCAATCATTATTGTCCAGAATTAGCCAGCAAGTAAGATTGTAAAATATTTAGAGACGCGGCAATCCCGCGTCTCTATTTGCAGTTAAAATATGATTAATATTCCTCTTGTCGCGCCACGACTCAGGAAATTACCCCGCATGAGATGAAACATTTAAAATCAAGTTCCGCTGATTTGCGGGATTTATTCAAAGACAGTATCACCGTTAAATACCTGGCGGAACCGCTAAAATCTGTGCCGGCGGGCGAAGATGCTGCTAAATTGCGATCGTGGATGGAGGCGCGCGATTTTGATGTGCTCGGGATCGAAGAAAACGGTACGGTTTGCGGCTATGTGGAAAAAGCGCACTTAATGACAGGTAAGTGCAGCGACTACCAGCAAATCTTCCATCCGTCACAGTTAATCGCCGCCTCGACTCCATTGATGGAATTGTTACCGCTGTTGCGAGAAAAACCGAGATTGTTTGTCTTGGAAAGCAACCGCATCAACGGGATTGTCACCTGCGGCGATTTGCAAAAAGCGCCGGTACGGATGCTGCTGTTTGGATTGGTGACGCTGCTGGAAATGAATTTATTGCGGATTGTGCGGATCTATTTTCCCCAAGATTCGTGGCAGAAGTTGCTGAAGGGCGATCGCATTGTAGCAGCAAAACACCTGTGGGAATTGGGGCGATCGCGAAATGAGGCCATAGACTTGATCGATTACCTGCAATTCTGCGACAAGCGAGATTTAATCCTGACGAATGCCGAAATAGTCGATCGGCTGGGGCTCAAATCCAAACGTTACGGGGAGCGTTTTTTAAAGTCAGCAGAAGCATTGAGAAACAAATTAGCACACGCCCAAGACTTAATCAACGGTTCTTCGTGGCCGGAAGTAATTCTTCTCGCCCAGGAAATAGAAGCACTTTTGCAGCGGTGTGAAGAAATTGAAATTTCTCTATGAAAGAGCGCTGAAGCGCAACAACAAAGGTACGTAGTTGCGCTTCAGCGCTCTTTGCTTATATCTATGAAAAAGCGCTGAAGCGCAACAACAAAGGTACGTAGTTGCGCTTCAGCGCTCTTTGCTTATATCTATGAAAAAGCGCTGAAGCGCAACAACATACAAAGGTTCGATCTAGTTGGTAATTTTCAACTTCCTATTAGTATACTGAGGAACCCACCCTTGAGCAGTGGTGTAATACTGCACAGCTTTCAAGTACAGCAACGGAGTAAGATAAAACCAATGTTCTGTATTAGGAGGCACTTTAATATATTCTTCAGCTTGCAACATTAATTGTACCTGAGAGCCGTTAGGATAGACAAACCCAAAAACACATTCCCCAGCTAAAACATGCAGAACTTCGGCATCTGCGTGAGTGTGAGTGCGATCGCTTTGAGTCATCAGCGGGTAAATCTGTGGCGAACCCGGATGCAGCACTTTTAAGTCGCACCACTGACAGCCGCTGGCGCGCTTGAAGTATTCAAACTCGGTTTTAAATGCTGCGAGAATGTGCTGTTTTTCTGTGACATTGAGAATGTCTTGCAGTAGAATTTTTTTAACCGCAGGATTTTCCTGATTTGGCAGGCGATCGAGCTCAATATTTAAAACAGCCAGTTGGCTGGCGATCGCCTCGATATCGGTATATGTCCTACCGTTTTCTAGTTGCAGAACAGCCATATTACATCACCTATTAATTTCGCTTAGAAGAGAATTTAGTTGCCAGTTTCTATATACTGTTGTTACAGACTAAATTCCTGCTTGTTTTCCATAATAGCCGATCGCTAAAGTTAGATGTTTTTCGTTATATTTTATTAAACATTTACCATACTTTAATTGTCAAATTTTAACTTTTATTTAATAACCTTGAGAGTAGAGAGTTGGGTGCTTGTGGCGCACCTTACAAAACTCAAAACTTTTAAACGAGCATTCCCGCAATACAAGCAGTCATGAAACAAGCCACAGAACCAGCAATCATCGCCCTCACGCCCAACCGAGCCAAATCGCCTTTGCGGGATGGCGCCATCCCACCAATCCCCCCAATTTGAATCCCGATGGAACCAATATTAGAAAAGCCGCACAAAGCATAAGTCGCAATAATTACCGATCGTTCCGAAATAGCCTGTTGCTTCACCAATTCCATCAAATCCAAATAAGCAATAAACTCATTTAAAATCGTCTTCTTCCCCAAAATAACTCCTATTTTTCCACAATCCGCCCAAGGCACGCCCATCAGCCAAGCCACGGGAGCCATCAAATAAGAAAAAATCCATTCCAGCGACAACTGAGGCAAACTAATCAGCCCTCCAAACCAACCCAAAAGTGCATTAAAAAAAGCCAACAAGCCCAAAAAAGCTATCAGCATTGCCGCCACATTTGCGGCTAACTTCAAACCGTCGCTAGCACCAGAAGCCGCCGCATCCACGGCATTAGCATAAACCTGTTCCACCTTAATTTATACCTCGCCAGCAGTCAGGGACTTTTCAGTTTCTGGGTACAGCAATTTAGAAATAGCCAAAGCAGCCGGTGCCGACATCACCGACGCAGCAATTAAATGTTGAGGAGACACGCCAAAAGAAATATAAGCCGCCATAACTCCGCCAGCAATTGTCGCAAAACCCCCCGTCATCACAGCGTGCAGTTCCGAGAGAGTCATCGTCGCTACATAGGGTTTAATTAATAGTGGCGCTTCTGTTTGTCCGACAAAAATATTGGCAGCACAGGAAAGAGTTTCTGCACCGGAAGTTTTCATGGTTTTAATCATGCACCAAGCAACTGCCTGCACCACCCGCTGCAAAATCCCGTAGTGATAAAGTAGGGTGATAAACGAAGAGAAAAAGATAATAGTGGGCAGCACTTTAAAAGCGATATAGTGGTCGGTAAATTTATCACCAAATACAAACTTTGCCCCAGCATCAGAAAAATTCAGAAATTGAGTGACTAAATCTCCCAAAAATTTAAATGCCGCCAAACCCGGAGCAGTTTTGAGAATCAAAATTGCAAAAATTAGCTGCAAAGCAATTCCCCACAGTACGGGCGGCCACTTAACAGCCCGTCGATCGACTGAAAAGGCGTAGCACAAACCGACAAAAACCCCTAACCCCAACACAGAAATAAGTCTTTCCATTTCAGTCACATTCCCTTATACTTAAAGATTAAAGCTCAAAATTACGGCGCAGCCTAAATTGCTGCTACTTTTATGCCTCTACCTATAGTTGCTATTATTGGACGCCCCAATGTAGGCAAATCGACGATCGTCAACCGTTTAGCCAACAGCCAAGACGCGATCGTCCACGACGAACCGGGAATTACGCGCGATCGCACGTACAGACCAGCATACTGGGGCGATCGCGAATATCAAGTCGTAGACACCGGCGGGCTAGTATTCGATGACGAGACCGAATTTCTGCCATTAATCCGCGAACAAGCAATGGCGGCGCTTGCAGAAGCCAGTGCGGCCATTTTTGTAGTAGACGGAAAAACCGGACTCACCGGCGGCGACGAATCCATCGCCTCTTGGCTGCGAGTGCAAAAAGTCCCCGTCATTCTCGCCGTCAACAAGTGCGAATCGGAAAATACCGGACTCACCCAAGCAGCAGACTTTTGGACATTGGGACTGGGAGAACCTTACCCCATTTCCGGGATTCACGGTAACGGTACCGGTGAATTGCTAGACCAATTAATGACTTACCTTCCCACAGAAGTAGAGCCAGAAGTAGATGAAATCAAAGTAGCAATTATCGGTCGTCCCAACGTCGGCAAATCGAGTTTGCTAAACGCATTTCTCGGAGAAAACCGCGCCATCGTCAGCCCAATTTCTGGCACAACCCGCGACGCAATTGACACCATAGTAGAACGCAACGGTCAAACCTACCGCCTGATCGACACAGCCGGAATTCGTAAAAAGAAAAACGTCGAATACGGCGCCGAATTTTTCGGAATCAACCGCGCTTTCAAAGCCATCCGCCGGGCAGATGTCATACTGCTAGTAATAGATGCAATTGACGGTGTTACCGACCAAGATCAAAAATTAGCCGATCGCATCAGCCAAGAAGGTCGAGCCTGCATCATCGTCATCAACAAATGGGATGCCATAGAAAAGGACAACGACACCATCTACGAGTACGAAAAAACAGCAAGAACTAAACTGTATTTCCTCGACTGGGCAGAAATGATCTTTGTCAGCGCCATGAGCGGACAGCGAGTTGAAAAAGTGATTGAATTAGTAGACAAAGCCTCCGACGAACACAAGCGTCGCGTTGCTACCGCCGTCATCAACGAAGTCATAGAAGAAGCCACAACCTGGCACTCAGCACCAGTTACCCGCCAAGGAAAACAAGGCAAAATCTATTACGGTACCCAAGTGCGATCGCAACCGCCAACAATCGCCCTATTCGTCAACGATCCCAAACGATTCACTGAAAACTACCGCCGCTACATGGAAAGCCAATTCCGCAAACACCTAGGCTTTACTGGTACACCAATGCGGCTGCTGTGGAGAGGCAAAAAAGTTCGCGCCAGCGAAGTCAGCACCACAAACAGAGCACTGCGCGTGAAGTAATTCCAGACTTGAGATTAAAGAAAAAACGCAGTTTAATGATATAAGCAAATTGCGTTTTTTTCTTTTCTCTTCCTTCCTTCCTTCTCTTCCTTCGCGTCCTTAGCGTCTTCGCGGTTCAATAAATTGATATTCTTAAAAATCTAAAATCTAAAATCTACAACATGGATTTACTGCGATCGCTTCCTATTGGACTTTATCTAGAACAACCCGTAACTTGGCTGCACCGGCTAGACTCCCGCGTCAAACTAGCCTGGTTGATGACATTTCTAATTGCGCCCATACTCGCCAATCCAGTTTGGCGGTTGATGCTAGTAGTAATGTTAATCGTACTGACACTAAGCGCAGCCATTCCCTTCCGTGTCTGGAAACAGCAAATGGGACTGCTGCTGCTATTCTGCCTTTTAGTATTTTGCCTCAGCGCGATCGCCCCCGACGCACTTCCCTCAGAACATCAGCCCCGCATCCCCGCCGACGAATTAACCTTTTCCCAACAACCCGCAACCCTTCCACCCGCTCAGAATCCCAAACCCTGGTACAAACCTTTTAACTTAGGCTCAAACTCTCCAACCCAAAATCCTCAAGTTCAAACCCAAAATAAACTCCCCCAACCCACAAACTACAGTTACGTTTTATTCAAACAAGGCCCCGTTAAAATCACCCGCAAATCCTTAGATTTAGCTATCAACGTCAGCACCCTATTTTTCACAGTAATTTATAGCACCAACCTCTACCTCCTCACCACAGCCAGCGAAGAAATTACCGCAGCAATCGAAAACTTAATGCAGCCGTTGCGCCTCTTGCGCTGGCCTGTCACCGAAATTGCCCTAACATTAACGTTATCTTTGCGCTTCATTCCCCTAGTATTGGAAGAAATACAAAATTTAGTGCGATCGGTCAGCACTAGAGCGATAAACTGGAAAAAACTTGGATTTCGCCGCGCCGCTCAAGTTTGGTTGATGATCGCCGAGAGGCTGTTAGAAAACTTGCTGTTGCGAGCCGAACAAATAGCTAGCGCGATGAAAGTTCGCGGCTTCACCAGTCCCGATCGACACCGCGTAGAATGGCATCAGTTGCACTTCAAAATCCGAGACTGGATCGCCCTCGGCTGCTTGCTCGCCCTCTGGAGTGCCCGCTTGGCTTGGGGTTGGGACAGTTGAGAATTGGGAATTGGGAATTGGGAATTGGGAATTGGGAATTGGGAATTGGGAATTGGGAATTGGGAATCAATGATTCCACAGTGCTGCTAAAGTAATGGATGCAAATATTTAGAGATCCAAGACCTTGAACATCTATCTTGGGACAGATATAGTATATGTTCCGCGCATTCAAGCTGTATTAGACCGGTTTGGCGATCGCTTCCTGGAAAAAGTTTACACCCCGGCCGAACAAAGAGACTGCGGACAACTAAATTCTCAAGACAGCAGCATTAAAGGTAAAATGAACCGAGTTTCCTGCAACCAACTAGCGGGGCGATGGGCAGCAAAGGAAGCTGTTGTCAAAGCTCTAGGCACGGGATGGCGGGGAATACGGTATGCTGATGTCGAAATTCAGCGCTCCGAAAACGGTGCTCCTAACGTGCAACTGCACGGAACCGCCGCAGCACAAGCCTCTGTTTGGGGAAATTGTCAGTGGCAGTTGAGCCTCAGTCACGATGGAGACTATAGCATGGCTACCGCGATCGCCCTTTGCACCCCGCGATCGAGCGAAACTCAAATCTAAAATCTAAATCTTTAATCTAATATCGATCGATTGTGAGAGTGAATGACTACCGAAACCTACCTGAATCATCCAAACTTTGGCCTCCTCTTCAGGGTATCCCAGGTTGAAGACAGCCAAGAATTATTTACCACCCTATACGCCCAGCGCCTATTTTTCTTAGTAACCAACGGCCCTGGCGGCCTCAGATTCGATCCTATCAGTCGCTCCGACGCTCGCCTCATGGTCGAAATTCGCCTGCGAACCCTCCGTCGCAGCGGTCAATATCAGGAGTACGACCAATTGCAGGTCATTCACCAGCGCACCTTTCAATAGCCAAAATCGGTAATTGGCAATCGGTAATTGGCAATCGGTAATTGGTAATCGGTAATCGGTAATCGGTAATTGGTAATTGGTAACTTGGTAATTGATATCTGTCTTAATTGTCCTGCCCTACTGTCAAGAGCGTTGAGTACCCATGACCATTGCCTCTCGAATTAACAGCATTCGCCAACACTTGCCAGAATCAGTGCGGTTAATTGCCGTTACCAAACAGGTACCGACTGATGCTATCCGCCAAGCCTACGACGCGGGCATCCGAGATTTTGGCGAGAGCAAGGTTCAAGAGACTGCCGAAAAACAAAGCCAACTGCAAGATTTGCCGGATATCAACTGGCACTTGATCGGCCACTTGCAAGCCAACAAAGCAGCAAAGGCCCTAGAGCATTTCCAGTGGATTCACTCTATCGACAACTTAAAACTGGCTCAGAGGCTTTCGCGCATAGCTGGCGAAATGTCCTGCTCCCCGCAAGTCTGCCTGCAAGTGAAAATATTGCCAGATCCCGACAAATACGGGTGGAGCGTCCCCGAACTTCTTGCCGACCTCTGTGAACTCAATAAATGTCAGCATATCAAAATTCAAGGTTTGATGACAATACCTCCGGTGGGATTAGATGACTCGCAAATCCTAGAATTGTTTAACAGCACCCGCGAACTTGCTGACAAAATCCAGCAGCAAAATTTGCCAAACATTCAAATGCAGCAGCTCTCCATGGGGATGTCGGGAGATTATCATTTGGCAATTCAAGCAGGTGCTACTATGGTACGGCTAGGACAAACCTTATTTGGCTCTAGGAGGGGATAAATTGTTCAAATCTTCTGATAAGCACAACTTAGGTTAAATATAGAGGTTAACTTACAGGGCGAAATAGTTACCTAAACTTAATCAAAGCTTACTGGAAAAGATAAGTCTAGAATTGATATATAGCGGTTCTCAGAAAGATGAGGTACGTTGTTGGGCTTGGGCCCTCTTGGTTTCAGTGGTTATATAACCTGTCAGTCATACCTCACCTTTTTGAGAA
>RDXX01000160.1 GCA_004292955.1 Oscillatoriales cyanobacterium
TGTTAATTACGTGTTTTTCTACGAGCTGCATTTGACTCGACATGAGTAAATGTATTGTGCTTTGTATTATATACGAGTTCCTGCGAGCGTCAACATGGCTGGTAAAAAATTATAATGATTCCAAACGCAGATTTCTCTGACGCAAGACGCCCACATCTGTCATCCAATGGCACGGAGGCAAAAACAAATTGAACTACGGGCAAATAGTCTCGCGCCGCCACAATTTGCTCAAAAAGCTACCCAAATAGTTAAGGATGGGTAGCTTTGTCCATAAATTAAGTTACAGTTCCTAACCCAGAAGCAACAACCGATCGCCCGGAGCTGAGTTTGGGCTCGCTTGCTTGGGAGCGAAATTAACTGCGGTTGTCCTTGGCAATTCGCGATCGGCTGCTGCTCGATCGCATCTGGGACGAATGCTCGATCGACAGTTGGGCGCCTACTCTCTTGACGAAAAACTCGGTTTCTTCCTAGATACGCAAATTTCCCAGCTTCTGATTTTGGGTAGAAACCGGGTTGATGAGCGGTAAGTGCTAATTTGTGTTGAAACCAATATTTAAGCTGTACTGCATTTAAGTCGGTCTTTTTCAATTGCCCTGTCAAAATAACGTCAAATTCTCTGGCTTGTGGCCCTCCGAGGGCGATTTTCCCGATCGCCCCCTCGGAGTCCACTGAGAAAGTAGCGAAGGTTGAAGAGTGGCGCAGCCCGATCGCGCGATGAAACAAATCCCTCTAGAACATTATAAATTGTATATTTTAATTCCCTATTCCTTGTTCTTGTCCCCCCCCATCCGCTTCTCCCCCTCGAACATCACAGACAATAGAACTCTTGCAAAAGTCAAATTTACCCCCCGCAAGTCCCCTCGAACTTCGGGGGGAAACAAGAATAATCTTACCCCCTCCCCGAACTCGCGGGGAGGGCTGGGGTGTGGTGCTTTGTATTTTTGTAAGAGATCTAATGTTTTTGGTGCAGCAGCTAATTCCTCCGGTGGTGGCTGCACGATGTTTCTGCCGCCACGCCCATTCAATCGGTTTTTAGCGAAAACCCTTTCAACGAACAGGTGAAATTTCCTTGATTTTTTTACCGGATTGCCTTCCCCGGACTGCGTTGTGTGCAAATTATAGCAGATGTTGAATGAAGGAAGAAGGAAGAAGGAAGAAGGAAGAACGGAGAAGGAAGAAGGCGATAAAGGCTGCGCTCGGGGGGTAAAAAGAAGTCTGAACTCAGAAGTCAGAAGCAATCGACTCCATGGGGAAAGGGCCATTAAGAGCGTCCTAACCGTCAGGGTGGATGGGCTATATATGCCGAACACCTTAGTAGAAGATTGCTCTTCGGTATTTGGGGTTTTGAGGGGATTCGCTGCCCGAAAAACAGGGTTTACAAGTAGGTGGCAGCGGCATCGAGAACAAGTGCTGCCTCGCCTTGTTGAGGTAAAATTTAACCCCGCGCCGGTAACAAGGCTGGCGGCAGATTTGCCTGTGTCGCGCCCTAGGTATTTTCATTCATCGGTGCTTTGGTTTTTACCTTGACCGCAGACTGGATCGGGGATTGGTGAAAGTTGGGAACAGACTTTACTGTAAAAAAGTAAAGCATTTAATTTGCGACAATAATTCCTCCCGCGATCGCGCCCTTGACGCTTAGGCAAGCATCACCTGCTCGAAGGCAAATAGATCTGCCTTCGAGTATCCTTACTTACACCCCCGGTTTTGAGACCGCAAAAATTTACCCAGAATCTTATATTCCGAATTCTTAGTATTGACAGTGAAACAAAGTTAATCTAATGTGTTGTAATTGATATAAGTAAAGTCCAATAAGCGAGGTACGGTCAATGGCAGAAACAGCTACAGCACCCTTAACAGGAAAAGGTCTGCTTCAAAAAATCAAAGGCAGCGATTTGCCGCGCAGAGAACTTGCAAAGCTTTGCGGCTACTTCACCGTCAGCAAAAGTGGAGAAACCCGGATTAACTTGGCTGAGTTTTACGATGCAGTGTTAGCTGCTAAGGGAATTGAGCTAGAGAAGTCGAAAGCAGACGGACGCGGACGAGAAGCGAGTTATCGCGCTAGCGTTCACAAGAATGGCTCGATCGTGATCGGGGCAAATTATACCCAAGAAATGGGATTAAAGCCAGGTGACGAGTTTGAAATTAAACTCGGATACAAGCACATTCGCTTGATTCAGATCGATGTGGACAGACCGGAAGTGGAAGTGGAAGAAGAGGAGGATACAGAAGAATAGAGGCGATCGCGATGCAGTCTGCCGATAGCAAGGCGACTGGATTTGATATTCGCTACAGAAGTATTTGCGCGCCAACCTTCGATTTAACTGATGAGCTGTCTTGACTATTTCTATTTTCTCTTGTCCCGCAAAGACTACAGTGCCTCTGAACTTCGCAAAAAGGGGCAAGAGAAAGGTTTTGGCAATGAGGAAATATTGGAGGCGATCGCGCAAATTCAAGACCGGGGCTATCAGTCTGACACTCGCTTGGTGGCAAACTCGATCGCCTCTGCTACGGGCAAATACGGGAAATCGGCCATCAAGCGCAAGTGCCTGCAAAAAGGAATTACTAGCGATTTGTTCGAGCAAGTCTGGGAGGAAGAAATTGCCGAAAATCTGGACTCGGAAGCCGCAAAACTCGCCGAATTAAAAGCCAAAGTCATGCGGAAATACAAGATCGATGCTTGGAGTAAAGTAGATCCGAAAACCAAGGGCAAAGTCTTGAACTACCTGCAATACAGGGGCTTTAATGCTTTTGAACTTTTGCGGCAGTGGCAAACAGAAGAAGATGAAGGGTTAACTTACAGGGCGAAATAGTTATCTAAACTTAGTCAAAGCTCGCTGGACAAGATAAGTCTAGAATTGAGATAATATCTGCAATGCCGAAAACCAAGGCTCAATTATCCGGTTTGTAAACCGCAGTTATGTCTGTACTAGCCAGCCTGTTAAGGTCGAGAAGGAAGTCCACA
>RDXX01000017.1 GCA_004292955.1 Oscillatoriales cyanobacterium
TTAAGCGCTCTTTTCCACAATCTCCGAAAGAGCGCTCAAGCGCAACTACGTACCTTAAGATTTGGACTGAAGTCCGATTAGCGCTCTTTTGCAAAATCTACAAAAGAGCGCTCAAGCGCAACTACGTACCTTAATTTTGGAGTTAAGTCCGATTAGCACTCTTTTGCAAAATCTACGAAAGAGCGCTGAAGCGCAACTACATACCTTACGATCGCACCTATTCATCTGTACTCTGTTAAGATCGCTCAATATCTTGACAAGCAACCCGATCCATGCAGACTCTCAAACCATCAACCCGACCTTTCAACCATCAAGATACATATCCCTGCCCTGTCTGTCGCACCGGTCAAATTTCCACCATGCCGATGATGGAAGCCCTCGGTTGCAACTTCTGCCAGCACATTTTTACCGCTAGCGAAGAAAGACAATCGCTGAAAATGGCCGATCGCCAACCGCCCGTAACATGGCACTGGGACGGCAAAAAATGGATAGGAGCGCACCTCGAAGGCACAGAATTCGGATGGTCTTATTTTGCCGCCGCGATCGGTCTAGTCTTCCTTCCCACCACCTTGCTCGGACTTTCAGCTTACTATTTTCCTCCGGTTCCCGGCAGCCGTTTGTCGTGGTTCCCCGCAGCTTGGACGGGCTTAGCCTTTTTGTCCCATTTAGGCATAGTGCTGTGGTTGGTAGCTGAATTTTATCAATTTCCGGTGGGCACTTACTTCAGAGCTTGGGCGCGCAGGATTCGCCGGCGCTAGCTGGATGCTGTCAAAGAGCCGATCGACCTCAGCCGCCCACCAGCATCAATTCAGCTAAAATTAGAGGCGATCGCAAAACTCAACTCCAAATCTGCACCACTAAAGCTATAATCGTTAGCTATTCTAAATACATCTGATACGAGCGCATAGCGATTTGTGAGGAGAGCGATGAACATACTTGGAATCTCGGCGTACTACCACGACAGCGCCGCCGCCTTAATTCGCGATGGAGAAATTATCGCCGCAGCGCAGGAAGAAAGATTTTCCCGCAAAAAGCACGACGCCAGATTTCCCAAGAATGCGATCGCCTATTGCCTAAAAGAAGCGAACATAGAATTGCGGGAACTCGATCGCATAGTCTTTTACGACAAACCATTAGTCAAATTTGAGCGCCTGCTAGAAACTTACCTAGCCTACGCACCCAAAGGTTTTCGCTCTTTCCTCACCGCCATGCCCATCTGGCTGAAAGAAAAGCTTTACCTCAAAACCATGCTCAAAAGAGAGCTCGCAGAAATGGCAAACTGCAAAAGCAATAAACTGCCATCTCTGCTATTTACTGAACACCACCAATCCCACGCAGCCTCAGCATTTTTCCCCAGCCCCTTCCAAAAAGCCGCCGTTTTGTGCCTCGACGGCGTAGGCGAATGGGCAACAACCTCAGTCTGGCTAGGAGACGGAAACCAACTTACACCTCAGTGGGAAATCGATTTTCCCCACTCCTTGGGCTTGCTTTATTCAGCTTTCACCTATTACACAGGCTTCAAAGTCAACTCTGGTGAATACAAACTCATGGGTTTAGCGCCCTACGGCGAACCCAAGTATGTAGACAAAATTCTCACCCATTTAATCGACCTCAAAGATGACGGAACTTTCCGTTTAGACATGGATTATTTCAACTACACTGTTGGCTTAACCATGACAAATCAAAAATTTGACGAACTGTTTGAAGGGCCGCCACGCACAGCAGAAGGAAAATTAACTCAGCGGGAAATGGACATTGCAGCATCCATTCAAGTTGTTACAGAAGAAGTTGTTTTGCGGCTGTGCAGAACAGTTAAAAAAGAATTGGATGTAGATTATCTTTGTCTTGCCGGCGGTGTTGCTCTTAACTGCGTTGCTAACGGCCGACTCTTGCGGGAAGGTATTTTCAAAGATATTTGGATTCAACCTGCCGCAGGAGATGCTGGCGGTGCTTTGGGCGCAGCTTTGGCGATTTGGTATCAGTATTGCGAACAAACTCGTACTGTTGCTGATGAGCTACTCGTAGCAAATAAGATTAAGGAGGAGAGGACTGAAGTCCTTACTACAAACCAAGCTGTGGCGACTGTGGCGAAGTCTGTCACTCATTTAACTTGTCACGACAAAATGCGCGGCTCGTATTTGGGGCCAAGGTTTACTGACACAGAAATTCAGGAATATTTGGATGCTGTCAAAGCTAGCTATCATCGATTGGACGATGCAGAATTGATGCCACAGTTGGCGGAAATTTTGGAACAGGGAAACGTCGTCGGATGGTTCCAAGGGCGGATGGAATTTGGGCCGCGGGCTCTGGGCGGGCGATCGATTATTGGCGATCCCCGCAATGCTAAAATGCAATCCGTGATGAACCTGAAAATTAAATATCGGGAATCATTTCGACCTTTTGCACCCTCAATCTTAGCCGAACGAGTTGCGGATTATTTCGAGATTGACCATTCTAGCCCTTATATGCTATTGGTTGCTCCAGTCAAAGCCAGTCTCCGCATTCCCATGACAGCGGAACAACAAGAATTGTTTGGCATTGAAAAGCTTAACATTCCGCGATCGGAAATTCCGTCTGTTACCCACGTCGATTACTCGGCTCGCATCCAAACCGTTCACAAAGAAACCAATCCTCGGTACTATGACTTAATCAGTCATTTTGAAGAGCGATCGGGATGTTCGATTTTAGTAAATACTTCATTCAACGTCCGAGGCGAACCAATTGTTTGCACTCCTGAGGATGCTTACCGCTGTTTCATGCGAACCGAAATGGATTATCTGGTTTTAGAGAATTTCTTAATTCCTAAATCGGAACAAATACCTTGGAAACAAGACGAAGCTTGGAAAAATGAATTTGAACTAGATTAGTTATTAGTTATTGGTTATTTGTTATTGGTTATTTGTGATTTGTTGGTGTTAATGACTGATAAATGACTAATACCTAATACCTAATGCCCAATGCCCAATGCCCCATTCCCAATGCCCCATTCCCAATTTCTAATGAGCGACGAAATAAAAAAACTCGATAAAAAAGGCCTGCGCGATTTCGGCCTGCTAATTGGCGGCTTAATTGCAGTGCTGTTCGGTTTAGCAGTACCTTTGCTGCGGCGCGATTCTATACCTTGGTGGCCCTGGGCGATCGGCGCAGTGCTAATTGTGTTAGCATTGGCTGCGCCGAAATCGCTCAATCCCATTTACCACGGGTGGATGTGGTTTGGACTTACCCTCAACAAAATCGAAACGCCGATCGTGCTGGGGATAGTTTTTTACCTGATAATTTGGCCGATGGGAGTTATCAAAGGCATATTTGGCGAAGATGCAATGCGGCGCAAACTAAATCCCAAAATGGATACTTACCGCGTCCCGAGTAAAGCAAGAACAAAAGTTAGCATGGAGCGTCCTTTCTAAGTGTTTGAATCAACATTAGACTTTCTCAAAGATTTGTGGGCGTTTATGAAGGAACGCCAAAAATATTGGTTGCTACCATTAATTGTGACTTTAGTCTTTTTAGGAGCTTTGATTGTATTGAGTCAGGGTTCTGTAATTGCTCCGTTTATTTATACCCTGTTTTGAAATAATGAGCAAGTTGAAGACTTTGGGTGTCAATTTAGGTTTGACACTCGGCGGTTTATTAATGGGGGTGGTAATCGGTGAAATTGGATTGCGAGTTGCTAGAGTTGAGGGCTACCCAAAAATAGGAGATGTTGTAGACTCCGCGCCAACTCGTTTCCACACTTCCGATCGCGATTTGGGTTGGAAGCTCAAACCCGGTGTGTCCGGCGAGTGGAATGGGGAAGGTGTAAGTTTTGTACAGGTGAATAGTGACGGTTTGCGCGATCGCGAACACACCAAAACCAAACCTCCCAATACCTTGCGCGTCGCAGTTTTAGGCGACTCTTTCACCGAAGCAATTCAGGTACCAGTCGAACAAACTTTCTGGTCAAAATTAGAACGAAAGCTAGGTAACTGCGGCGCCGTTAAGGGACGCAAAAAAGTTGAGGTCATCAATTTCGGCGTTCAGGGTTACGGTACCGCTCAAGAATTGATGATGCTGCGGAAAAAAGTATGGGATTACAGTCCTGATATTGTAGTCCTGGCATTTTTTATTGGCAATGATGTAATTAACAATTCCCCGCAACTGGAATACGACCATTATCGACCATTTTTTGTTTACGATGCTAGCGGCAAGTTAGTACCAGATATGTCTTTTCGCAATCTGCCGCCGATCGCTCGCAACGAAAGAGCAGTTTCCTTTGTAGACAGGATGCCCAGTTTTTTGGTCAACAATTCCCGCATCTTGCAGGTGATTAAAAAGGTAGATTTAGATAGGAAAAAGCGGCAGTTATCTGGAGATTTTACCGCTTTGAGCAGCCAAAACTTCAATCCACCTCAGGATGCAGTTTGGAAAGATGCCTGGAGGGTGACAGAGGGTTTAATCGTGACAATGCGGAATGAAGTCGTGCAGAAAAAAGCTGATTTCTTGGTTGTGACAATTGGCGATCCGATGCAAGTTCTCGGGGATGTCAAAGTCCGAAAAGATTTGATGACAAAGCACAACATTCAGGATTTATATTATCCCGACAGGCGGCTGGAAAAATTGGGCGAGCGCGAGGGTTTTCGGGTACTGAATTTAGCCGAACAGTTCAAAGGCTATACAGAAAAATATCAAGTCTGCGCCCACGGTTTTGAGAATTCTATACCCTGTGGGGGTCACTGGAACGAACTCGGACACCGACTGGCCAGCATCCTGATCAACAGAAATCTGTGCGAAAATTTGCAACAGTCTCAAGTACCAAAAAAATAACCGCAATCAGTCAAATTTCATGAAAGATTCAACGCCACTCCAAAAAGGCAAAAATATATTAACTTTAATCGCCGTCAATTTGGCGATCGCCTTTATTTGTCTCGAAGCTTTATCCCTAGCTTTTTACTTTATCAACCAAAAGCAGTTTTTTTATACCAGAACCAAAGCCAAAGAAAAAGTAGTCGAAGATATTGAACGTATCGGCATTAGACTAGATGAATCTATCGTAGAAAGACTACATCCGTTTTTTGGCTACGTGCTCAAACAAGGTGCTTTTACCAATGAAAGATTAAAGTTAAAAGTCAACAGACACGGGTTTTTTTCCCTGTACGAATATCCCTTTATTAAAACCAATAAAAAACAATTTATTATCGGAGTTTTTGGCGGTTCAGTCGCCAACAACTTTGCAGTAGATGAGTATATAAATCAAAGATTGTCTAAAAAATTGCAGAGTTATCCAGAATTTGCCGATCGCGAAATTCGCATTTTAAATTTTGGCAACGGCGGCTACAAGCAGCCCCAGCAATTATTAATTTTAAATTACTTTCTGGCTTTGGGTCAAGAGTTAGATTTAGTCATCAATATTGACGGTTTTAACGAAGTAGCACTGTCAAATTTAAACAACAAAGCCCAACTAGAAATAGGAATGCCTAGCGTCCAGCACATACAGCCGCTGACGAGTTTAGCCAACAACAACTTATCGCCGGAAGCGATGAGTTCGATCGTCGAAATTAACGATAACAAAAAACAATTGAAAGCAGGTATTGACAAATTGCAAAATTGTCAACTTGCTTTGTGTCACGCCGTTACCTCGCTTAGAGTGAAACAATTAGTCAACAATTACCAGCAAGCAGTTGTCAAGTACGACGCGCAAGTCAAACAAACCAACTCAGACAGCGTAAATAGCGGTATAGTATACATTCCCAAAGCTGAGTCTGTGTTGCCAGAGGCTGCTGCTTTTGACAAAATGGCCTCGATTTGGTACGAATCGTCGATCGGCATGAATCAAATTTTATCGAGTAGAAACATTAAATATTTTCACTTTATCCAGCCCAACCAGTATTATCCAACTAAACGAGTGTTTACCGCCAAGGAAAAGGAAATTGCCATCAGCAAAGACAGCCCGTACATCGCAGGAGTAAACAAAGGTTATCCGGTGCTGTTGTCCAAAGTCGATGATTTGCAGAAGGCTCAGGTTAATGTGTTTAGTGCCGTAAATATTTTGGACAATACAAAAGATACTGTTTACAAAGATGCTTGCTGTCACTATAATTCAGTGGGAGAGGAAGTATTGGCAAACTATATTTCCAGTTCCATCATTAAAGTAGTAAGAAAGTCTAAATAAATATTTATGAAAGATTTGAAGTTAATTAACAAAGGCCAAGAAATCCTCAAAATTACTTTGATTAACTTGGCGCTTTTACTTGTTTTCCTAGAACTCGGTTCCTTGGGATGGTATTTTGTCAAGCACAAGCAATTTTTCTATACTAGAGAAAAGGTGCAAGATAAGTCGGCTTTAGGAATTAATTTAGAAGGAGTGCGTCTGAATCAGTCTATTGTCGAAAGGTTTCATCCTTTCTTTGGGTTTATTCAAAGACCCAGCGATGATTTTCGACCTGGTTTTAAGGTGAATAACTACGGATTTATCTCTCCTTATGATTACCCTTTTAAAAAGCTTAAAAAAAATCAATTTGTGATCGGAATTTTTGGCGGTTCCGTGGCTTCAGATTTTTCTATATTTCAAATTCAAAACAAAATTTTACCTAAATACCTAAAACAGGTTCCCGGTTTACAGGACAAAGAATTTATAATTTTGTCTTTTGCTACAGGCGGTTACAAACAGCCGCAACAGTTATTAATTTTAAACTATTTTTTGGCCTTAGGTCAAGAATTAGATCTAGTAGTCAATATAGATGGCTTTAATGAAGTAGCACTTTCTAATTTAAACAATAAAAATCAAATTAATCTGGCGATGCCGAGCATTCAGCACATTTCGCCGCTGACTAGCTTGGCGAATAATAGCCTTTCTACCAAGGCTTTGCAAGCAACTATTAGAATCAAAGAAAATAAAACTAAGATTAATGAGGGTTTGGAAAGTTTGCAACACTGCTCTTTAGCTGCGTGCGATGCTTTGACTTCTGTGTACGTTCAAAATTTAGTCAACAATTATCGAAGAGATGTGATTGCCTTTGAAAAAGAACGCAGCAAAACTCAGCAAGATGACGAGGGTAGTGTGATGTATATTAATAAAAATAAGTCTGTTTTAGAGGATGGTGCAGCTTTTGAACAAATGGCGTGGAATTGGGCAAAAAGTTCAATTTTTATGCACAAAGTGCTGTCGGCTAGCAATGTTCCTTATTTTCATGTCCTCCAGCCGAATCAATATTATCAGACAAAAAGGGTGTTTAGCGATGCCGAGAAGCGGATTGCTTTTAATAAAGAGACTCCTTATGCTAAGGCTGTGGAAATTGGATATCCGGCTCTTTTGGGTAAGTTTCCTAATTTACAAAAAAATAAGATTAATATTTTGAATGGGGTGAAGGTGTTCGACAAGACTAAAGATGTTGTTTATGTAGATAGCTGCTGTCATTACAATAAAACTGGAGAGGTAATTTTTAGCAATTATGTGGGTAGTTCTATTGTGGAAGCTTTGCGGAAGGATGAAAGAAAAAATAAGAAGTGATATTATGTCCAGTTGATTTATTATTGATTGTACAATTTGCGAGCTCGTAGGGGCGGGTTCACCAACAAGATATAACGATAACCAACAATATATAAAAACCCGCCCCACTCTCACGAATAATTCACATCAACCTGATATTTATATTTAATTTCTAAATGTAGGTGATGATTCATCGTTGGGTGGGGGCGGGTTTTTGAGATTGTTTGTTTCCGGCGATGATGGTTGGTGAACCCGCCCCTACGGGTATTATGTCCATGGATTAAAATTACATGGATTTTAGGTTTTTGGTTGGGTTTTAGGTCGATCGCCCGTGGATTCGATCGGCATTACCAAGATCTTATCAACTCGGTTTCCGTCCATATCGACGACTTCGACGCGCAAGCCGTTCCATTCAAAATGCTCTGCCGCCGCCGGAATTTTACCCAAATTTGTAATCACAAAACCGCCCATTGTGTGGTAACTTCCCCTATTTTCTAAAGAGACTTCTTCAATTCCAAACAGTTCAAAGAAATTCTCAACCGGCAGCATTCCGTCTAACAGCCAAGAACCATCTTCGCGCTGCACGGCTTGCGGTTCGTCGGCATCTTCAATCGAGGGAAAGTCGCCAACTAATTCGACTAAAATGTCGTTGACTGTCACTAATCCTTGAATGACACCGTATTCATCTACTACGAAGGCAAGTTGATTGCTAGATTGCTTGAAAAGCTCTAAGACTTTTAAACCGCGCGTACTTTCGGGTACAAATAAAGGTCTCCGCAAAGAAGCACTTAAATCGAGGGGTTGACCGGTCAAAGTTCTCGACAGCATATCTGTAACGTGTACTAAACCGACAACGTTGTCGAGTCCGCCCTGACAAACGGGAAACCGGGAATGACCGCTGCCAAGCATTTTTTGGCGGTTTTCTTCAACTGAATCGTCCAAATCTAGCCAGGTCAGATCGGGGCGGGGAGTCATTAAAGCGCTGACTCGCCGATCGCCTAAACGGAACACTCTTTCTACCATGTCCTGTTCGGCTTCTTCAAAGGTTCCCGCCTCGGTTCCTTGCTCTATTAAAACTTTAATTTCTTCTTCTGTAACTTGCGGTTCTGTCGAGGGCGATATCCTCATCAGCCGCATCACCAAGTCAGTGGAATAACTTAACAGATAAACCGCAGGAGCACCAATTTTGGAGAGCATTCGCATGGGAATTGCTACGCTTGAGGCGATCGGCTCAGGGTTGTTGAGGGCCAACCGCTTCGGCACGAGTTCGCCGATAATTAAGGTCAGATAAGTGATCGTTAAAACTGCGATGACTGAGGCGATCGGCTGAGCATAGGGCGCTAAAGCCGGTATCAAGCGCAACAGAGGCTCTACTCTTCTAGAAATTGTGGTTTCTCCGAAAGCGCCTGACAGGATAGCCAGCAGCGTAATTCCGATTTGAACAGTCGGCAAGAACTGATTGGGGGCATTAGCCAGATCCAAAGCTACACGGGCATTCGTCGAACCCTGGTTAGCCATCTGTTGCAGTCTCACCTTCCGTACTGAGATGATGGCCATCTCTGACATCACAAACACGCCATTGAGCAAAACTAGCAGGAGAACAATCAGAAGGTCGGTACTTGGGGACATTTCTCAATTTATCGGTAGTAAAGGCGAAGCGCACTGCCCGCTTAAAGCATAAGCCCGGAAGCTGCCAATCTCGATCGCAAAAATCGAAATTGTTGTCAACCTGTCCCTAGATTAACGGAACGGGCTCGTTTCGATCGCAAGTTCCAGATATTTACAGAAGGCTTCTAGTAGAAATCTACCCGCAGTACAGTTGAACTGCCAACAGCCGATCGGCACAATGATAGATGTTTGTCGTACAATCGAACTTACTAGGCAGCGGGGAAGATCCTTCGCCCATCGGGATAAAAACTAACAGCCCATGACTTTCTCTTCGATAATTCGGACATTGGGGCGATCGCCCCTAGCCACAGAACTTCTCAACAAGCTCAAACGGCATCACTGTTTGCAACTGAACGGTATCGCCCGCTTACCAAAAGGTTTAGTAGCTTCCGCCCTCGCACAACAAGAGGGGCGAAACCTATTAGCCGTGACAGCAACTCTGGAAGAAGCCGGCCGCTGGGTAGCTCAATTAGAGGCGATGGGTTGGCAAACCGTACATTTTTACCCAACTTCGGAAGCTTCGCCCTACGAGCTATCTTACTCCGACGAGAACGAAATGACCTGGGGGCAAATGCAGGTTCTGGCGGATTTGGTGGATCGGGAACAAAAAACGGCCAATTCCTCAAAGCCGATCGCAATTGTAGCTACAGAAAGAGCTCTCCAGCCTCACTTGCCGCCTAGAAGTGCCTTTGAACCCTACTGTCTGACGCTGAAACGAGGCGAAGTTCAAGACTCAAAGATACTTGACCGCCAACTTGCCTCCATGGGGTACGATCGGGTGACTTTGGTGGAAACGGAGGGCCAGTGGAGTCGCCGGGGGGATATTGTCGATGTGTTTCCGGTGGCGGCGGAGTTGCCGGTACGGCTGGAATGGTTCGGGGATACTTTGGATCAACTGCGCGAGTTCGATCCGTCGAACCAGCGATCGCTCGATAAGGTCGATCGATTAGTTTTAACTCCTACTAGCTTTAACGCAATTATTAAGGCAGTTTTAGCTGAAAATAATCTTGACAAAACAAACCAAATAGACTCTGTTGATATAGAAAATGAAGCAGAAAAATATGTCCGCAGGCTGTTAGGTTTAGCCTTCGAGAAACCAGCTTGTTTGTTGGATTATTTGCCAGAAAATACTTTAGTTGTAGTTGACGAACCGCAAGGATGTGAAGGCCACAGCGACCGCTGGTTTGAAAATGCCCAGGAACAATGGGAAAGTTGCAATCGGGAATCAGAAGTTGTTGATGGTGAAACGCCAAGATTGCCAATTGCTAATCTGAAGGTTCCGAAAATTCACCGCACTTTTGCGGAATCGATCGCAGATGTCGCAGCTTTTGACAGGCTAGAACTTTCAGAATTAGCAGAAGATTCTACTACTCAAAAAATTAAAAGCTCCTCCGGGGGCGAGCAGCTACCGCCTGCGGTTAATTTGTCCAGCAGGCCAGTGCCGGTGATGCCTCACCAATTCGCGAAGCTGTCTCAAATGCTCCGGGAAGAGCGCGATCGCGGTTTTACGGTGTTTCTGGTTTCGGCTCAACCGAGTCGATCGGTCTCTCTGCTGTCGGAACACGACTGTCCGGCTCAGTTTGTGGTGAATCCGCGCGATTTTTTGGCGATCGACAAGTTGCAGTTGCAGCACATTCCGGTAGCTTTGAAGTACAGCGGGCTGGCAGAGTTGGAAGGGTTTATTCTGCCGACTTTTCGGATTGTTTTAATTACCGATCGAGAATTCTACGGTCAGCATTCTCTCGCTACATTTAGCTATGTTCGCAAGCGCCGCCGCGCCGCTTCTAAAAAGGTTGACCCGAACAAGCTCAGTCCGGGGGATTTTGTGGTGCACCGCCAGCACGGAGTGGGCAAGTTTCTCAAGTTGGAGCGCTTGACGATCGATCGGGAAACTCGCGAATATTTGGTGTTGCAATACGCTGACGGTACTCTGAGAGTCGCGGCGGATCAATTGGGCGCGCTGTCGCGGTTTCGGACTGTCGGCGATAAAGTGCCGGATCTCAACAAGTTGACTGGTCAAACTTGGGAAAAAACTAAAGCAAAAGTTCGCAAAGCTGTTAAGAAAGTAGCAGTAGATTTGCTGAATCTTTACGCAAAAAGAGCTAAGCAACAGGGTTATGCTTTTCCTCCTGATATGCCTTGGCAGCAAGAGTTAGAGGATTCTTTCCCGTACCAACCAACGCCGGATCAGTTGAAGGCTACTCTGGATGTGAAACGCGACATGGAGGGCGATCGACCGATGGATCGCTTGGTCTGCGGCGATGTCGGTTTTGGCAAGACGGAAGTTGCTCTAAGAGCTATTTTTAAGGCAATTACAGCGGGCAAGCAGGTGGCTTTGCTCGCGCCGACGACAATTTTGACCCAACAGCACTATCACACGCTCTCAGAGCGTTTTTCGCCTTATCCGATCGAAGTTGGTTTGCTCAATCGCTTCCGCACAGAAACTGAACGCCGGGAAATTCACAAACGCCTAGCAACTGGGGAGTTAGACGTGATTGTCGGTACTCAGTCTGTTTTGAGTAAAGCGATTAAATTTCGGGATTTGGGTTTGTTGGTGGTGGATGAAGAACAACGGTTTGGCGTGAAGCAAAAGGAAGCGATTAAATCTCTGAAAACTGAGGTAGATGTCCTGACTCTGACGGCGACTCCGATTCCCCGCACGTTGTATATGTCTCTATCGGGGATTCGGGAGATGAGTTTGATTGCGACTCCGCCGCCCAGCCGCCGCCCGATTCAGACTCATTTGGCCCCCTACGATTTGGAGGTGGTGCGGACTGCAATTCGTCAAGAGTTGGACAGGGGCGGTCAAGTTTTTTATGTTGTACCTCGGATTGAGGGGATTGATGAGTTGGCGGATACGTTGCAAACAATGGTTCCGGGGGCGAGAATTGCGATCGCCCACGGTCAAATGGATGCTGCGGAACTAGAATCGATCATGCTGACTTTCAGTGCGGCAGAGTTTGATATTTTGGTGTGCACTACGATTATTGAGTCGGGTTTGGATATTCCGCGCGTCAATACAATCTTGATTGAGGACGCGCAGAAGTTTGGTTTGGGTCAGTTGTACCAGTTGCGGGGACGGGTGGGACGCGCGGGGATTCAAGCTCACGCTTGGCTGTTTTATCCCAAGCAGAACCAACTGTCGGATGCTGCAAGGCAGCGGCTGCGGGCAATTCAAGAGTTCGCGCAGTTGGGATCGGGCTATCAGTTGGCTGTCCGGGATATGGAAATTCGGGGCTCTGGTGATGTGTTGGGTACGGAACAGTCTGGTCAAATGGAGGCGATCGGTTTTGATTTATATGCTGAAATGTTAGAGGAGGCGATTCGCGAAATTAAGGGTCAGGAAATTCCCAAGGTTGAGGATGCACAAATCGACCTCAGTTTGACGGCGTTTATTCCTGCCGATTATATTGGAGATCTGGATCAAAAGATGAGCGCTTATCGGTCTGTGGCTTCTGCGAATACTCTCGAAGAGTTGCAACAGATTCGGGCCGATTGGTGCGATCGTTACGGGCAGATTCCTCTACCAGCGCAGCAACTAATTCGTGTTGTCGAACTCAAACAAATCGCCAAGCAAATCGGTTTTTCTCGGATTAAACCGGAAAATAAGCAGCACATTGTCTTGGAAACGCCGATGGAGGAACCTGCTTGGAATTTGCTCAAGGCTAATTTGCCCGAACATCTACATTCTCGTTTTGTCTACAGCAAGGGGAAGGTTACTATTCGCGGAATGGCTGTTTTGAGCGCCGAAAAGCAGTTGGATAATTTGATTGATTGGTTGGGTAAAATGCAGGGCGCTTTGCCGGAAGCAAAGATTTGATTTTAATATGAAATCCCGCTATTTAGCCGGCGGTCGAAATCTCAGAATCATACCGATGGAACCGGAGAAAATATTGCTGCTGCTTTAATAATTGTTTGAGCAGCACAAAGGATTAAAATCGTGAAAAAGTTAGTCTGTGTTTTTTTTGCGATCGCGCTAGCGCAAGGAGTGCCAACGGTGGTTCAATCTCAACAAATAATTGACCCGATCGACCGGGTTGTCAATGCAGGATTGATGAATAAAGATTCTAGCGGCAATTTTAATGCTGAAAGCATTATCAGTCGCGCCGATTTGGCGGTAATTTTACTGAAAACTTTTGGTTTGGAACGGCGGAAAACAGCTCAGAAACCGGATATGGAATTGCCCGACGTACCTAAAAGCTACTGGGCTTACAGTGCGATTCAAACTGCTTTGAAAACGGGAACTATGAGTGGATATCGCGACGGAATGTTTTTCCCAAATCAAAGGGTGACTCGCGCTGAGGCTTTGGCGATTTTTGCTCAAGCTTATGGGGTTTTTCAGTTTCCAGACGCCACCGTTGCCGAGATTTTAGCTAGGTATCCAGATGCAGGGGAAATTCCTAGTTGGGCTAGAAAGTCTATGGCTACTGCACTGTATGAAGGGTTTGTGAATCTTGAAGTCGGAACTAATGCAATTAATCCTTTGAAGCCGATGACTCGCGGTAATATCGCTTACGCTTTGAGCAAGTATTTGGAGCGGCAGGTAAGACCAACTTCTTTGCCTGTCCCGAACGAGGAGCCACCAAATCGGGGGATGGGAAGGTAAATATAGTAAGTTTCATTTGCCTGAGAATCGGTAATTGGTAATTGAGAAGGCCATAGCTCATTCAATTAAAAATTGCTAAGCTGTTCGACATTCAAAATGCACTATTTGTGTGCCAGATCCCATACTGTAAGGGGTTGAGGCAATAAATTTAAATGACTAACAGCTTATAGCAATCCTAACTGAGATGTGAACACAAATATGATAAAATATAAAAAAACTAAGTGCGATCGGGCAACCAAAAACTCCCCAACCACCCAAAAAAGACGACCCCAAAAACCTCGGCTACGTCTCACCCGAATTTGTCGAAAAAGTATCCCAACAGGAAATTGACCAAATCAACGCCAACGTCGAAACCCTGCTCCTAACTAAAAGCTGCATCCGCTGCGACCTCCGAGGTGTAAAATTAGTTAACCTCACCTTAAAAAATCCGATCGTTACAGGAGCAGACTTATCAGATGCCAACCTCAGCGGAGGTACTTTCGAGATAGCAGATTTTGTCAACACTAACCCTAGCACGCACTGATTTAAGTGGCTCAGTTTTAATAGGAGCGAGAATCAGCAATAGTAATTTTAGGAAAGCTAACTTGACCAATACTAATTTAGACGGTGCAGACTTGCGCTTTTCCGACTTGAGAGATGCCAATCTTTCTAATGCGAACCTCCGCAATGCGAACATGGATGGTGCTAGTCTCGATCGAGCAAGTATGGCAGGAACCACCATGTCCGATGGTCGAAAAAATCAATAATATTAAATTCGTCATTCCTGACGGCTAGCTATATTAACCACCATGCAATTAAAGCTGCTGTCTTACCTTTCGCCACTATCGGTTCGCAAGGTTCCACCGTTAGACGTTGTGACATCCCTTGATAAACAGCATCAGAAATAGTAATTGCACCACCAGGCGTGGCACTTTCTAAGCGTTTTGCTGTATTGACAACATCACCAATCACCGTATAAGTCCGAACATCTGCACCGCCAAATAGCCCTTCAATAACGCTCCCGCAATGCACTCCGCATCCCGCACCAATTCCATATAATTCAAGCATTTCTAAAGCAGCTTTACTCATAGATTTAGCCGCAGCAATTCCCTGCTGTGGCGTAGCATAAATCGCCATAATTTCATCGGCTGTAAAAGTTATTCTTAAAGGCTGAAACTTGGCAGCGGCTGGTTCAACACAACGGTAATATTCATTGAGAACCGCTGCAACTGTCTCAGGGGAAGTTTTTTCGCACCAACTTGTAAAACCGCGAATATCCATAAATAAAATCGTGCGATCGCACTTTTGAAAAGCCAAACCTGCTGGATTATTAAGCGCTGTGTCTACTACATGACTTCCCATCCCCCATTCTGCCATGTTTCCCAGTAGTTGATCTGTTTTTTGTAGCTGCTTTCTTTGTTTGAAAATCTGTACCGACTGCAACCCCAAAAGCAAACCGATAAATACCATACTCCAAGTAAGAAACCAGTGCGTTGCCGTCCGCGAAAATGTCACTATCAATTCTAAATTAGCAATTAAATATTGAGACTTAATCCCAATCACAACATAAAAAGCTACCACCATCAGAGCCCGTACCACACTTTCCGGTGGAATCAGCCAATCATCAATACCCTTAGCCCAATGGAATCGCAATCCTTGCAAAGTAGCAATCATCAGAGAAAATAACCAAAAGACAACGTGACTAGGATTTTGGAAAAAATCTAGCCCGTCTATCGGCAGATCAATCAGCGTATAGATACCAACGCAGATCAGGTTTCCCCAAAAACGGTGGCATTTCGAGTTCGACAGATACCAAGCCTGAACAAGCATTGCTACTATTAGTAAATATTCAGTTGGGTCTGTGATAAATTTGAAGAAACCAGCTAATATTAAGTCTGATAAACTCTTCAGAATTAAAAAGTGACCGCTGTTACTTAATACTTCACTAAAAAATGTACTGGTGCGACTTCCTTGTAGCAGACTTTTCCATACAATTTTTGACTTAAGACTTGATTTTGCCGTTTCAATACTTCTATTTTTCATCTTAATTAAAGGTCAGCGACCAGAGAATTATTGTATAGCAGTTCCCCAAAAAAGATGCAACTGTAGAGAGAATTAAAACCACGATATTCATCAGTCATTCCCCGAAAAAAAAATCTATTAGCTATCTTCCTCTGTTGTTTGCTGGCGGCGTTTCCGAAAAATACCAGTCATATTGATTCCTGTTACCAGCAGAAAAATCACACCCAAACCTACCAAAAACACATAGATTGGCATCAAAAAATTTCCCAAATATTCTCCTTGGTGGATATTCAGAAAAACTTCTCCTACCTCTTTCGGCATCTTAAACCAACTTTTGCCAACTCGATAGATTACACCTGTGACTGTACTGACTGCTAAAGGCAAGACAATAATCGGTGTAGCAATACGGTGAACCTTACGAAAATCAAGTTTAGCACCTGGTCTTTCAGGGCGTGCGCCACCAAAAAATTTGGTCATCGTCAAACCAGTGACTATCAGCCCAATCACTCCCAAAGCCAGCAAAAGCACATAAAATGGTCTGAGTTCCTTTCCGAGATAGCTTCCTTGGTGAATATTCATAAAAATCTCGGCAGCATCACCTTCTATGCCTAACCAATCTTCTCCCAGCCGATAGGCAACTCCCGTTATGGCAGTCAATAGTAAAGGGATAAAAATAATCGGTGCAACTTGGCGGTGAAGTTTGCGAAAATTAGCGCTAGCCATCTATTTATTCTCCTATTTTTTAGATGTTTTGTTGTTTACAAATCAGATATTCTTGGACGCACGGGTAGGCAGAAACCGGGTTTTTTTGCGAAAATATTTCGTTGTCACCCGCAGATTCGGTAAAAAACCCGGTTTCTTTGGTCAAAGTGGGTAATTCATGTTGCAAAAAAACGGTTTTAGCGCCAGTATTACAATTAGGAATAAGTGAAATTAGTCGCGTTAATATTTCCAGCATTAACTCCTTTCAAGACTGCCAAATATTGACCAGTGCCTGCTATCCTCAACAGAGTATCGCTAGCATAAATTTCTGTTCCTTGAGTGATATTAATGTTAGAAAATCCTAAGCCATCTTTCAGCTTCAGTATGTCTGCGCCTTTTTGAAAGTCCGTGATGATATCAGCGATATCGAGAGTATTTGTAGCCGATCGCCCTTCCAGCTCAAATAAATCCGAACCCATACCGCCGGTCAGAATATCTTGACCCTTCCCTCCTTCGAGAATATCATTGCCTGCACCGCCATCAAGCGTGTCTTGACCCTTGCCTCCTTCTAGTTTATCGTTGCCGCTGTTGCCGCTCAAAATATCATTGCCATTGCGTCCTTTTAAAGCAACATTATTGCCAGGAATTCCTGTCAGGATGTCGTTACCATCTGTACCTTTAATTTCATTCTGATAGAAATTACCGCCGCTTTCGTATCCCTGAGAGCTGATAGACAAACTGTTTATAACTGGGGTATAACTGGAAGAAGCAACAGGTTGATTGACAGAAAACCCCATCTCGTAACCGCTTTCACCACCGCTTTCGTAGCCAGAATTGCTGTTATTAATGTTGTAACGGCTGTCATTCCCACTTTCGTAGCCAGAATTGCTATTACTAATGTTGTAACGGCTGTCATTCCCGCTTTCGTAGCCAGAATTGCTGTTCCCACTTTCGCCACTTTCGCCACTTTCGCCACTTTCGCTAATTGAGAGTTGGTATCTCTCCGATGATGCTCGATCGACATCGATAGAATTGTCTTGTGTCACATAAGACTGTCCCACACCTGTCCAAATTTTAGTTTGGTTGCTCATCTTTTAGATCCTGGTTGTTTAACTCATTTACAATTACTGTGACAAAACAAAGTAAAGAACTCGGAAAGACCTAAAATTTATTTCATCCGCTTCCAAAACCTCCTCAATAGTCCTGGACACACGACATCCATATCTGGTGTGAATCTAGGGGCAATCCCCGTGGTTGCCCCAATCCCTTAGTCTCTTGCGTAAGTCCTGCTCAACCTAAACATCAGCCCATTTTCGCAGCAAATTAGCAATGCTTTTTGATAGCAAGTCAAACTCCGCTGTCTTTCCAGACTTCTGAAAAAGGGTATCGCGAACCGTATCCAAATCAAAGAGAATTTCTCGATTATGAGCATCCCGAACTAAACTCTGCACCCAAGTCACCGCCGCTAGTCTTTCACCTTCCGTTACAGGTTCCACACGATGTAAAGTTGTAGTAGGATAAACAACCATTGAACCAGCATCAAGTTTAAAAGCTTGTTCGCCTTGGGTACTTTCAATCACTAATTCCCCGCCCGTATAAGTTGCAGGATCGCTGAGAAATAGAGTGAGAGACAAATCCGATCGCATTAGTTCTTCATCTCCCATAATCGCATTATCAATATGTGTCCCGTAGTACATTCCTCCCTGATAGCGACTAAACATAATGGGACGAATTGCTTTAGGGCGCGCCGCTATTTGGAATAAAGAATTGCGTTTTAGTGCTTGATTGACTAAATTTATGAGTTCCTGAGTTGGAGCCGCATCATTTTTTAGTTGAGCATTATTTTTTACTTGTTGGGCGTACCAACCTGCTGTTAACTTCCCATCGACAAATTCAGCATTTTTTAGGCGATCGACAATTAATCCTAATTCCTCTGAACTCAGAATATTGGCCATACAGATAATCATTTGGGACACTCCTACAGGTTGCTAATGGACTCGCATTGTAGCAATAAGGTAATGTCTATGCAAACAATTTTTAGAGGTTTTTGGTTCTTTCCGAGTTCTTTACTTTTTTCTGGGATAGTAGGAGTAATACCAAATCCTGCCTTTTTATCTCCTCTATGATTCGGCGGTTGAAACCGCTACTACACAAACGAAGTCCGCCTCCGCGGACTAAGAAATAAAGGGGATTTTTAACCCGGATTTGGTATAATCACCCAGAATAAGGCTTTTTGAAAGATGCAAAGTAAAACTAAGATTTGGCTCGGCATTGGAGCTTGCGTTTTAACCTCTGTAGCTGCTAGTGCGATCGCATCCCAGAATGATAGCAGTGTTAATCAATTTTCCCCTATTTCTCTTTTAAGTAATGCTGCTAATTCATCGATGAGCAACAGCAAGCCGGTTAAACCGATCGTTTTAATGAGTAGCAGTGGTGGCGAACAAGGAGAAAGCGGCGAAGGAAAAAAACCAAAACCCCGGAAAAAAAGTAGTTTCACTTCTGAACTTTCCTTGACAGATAGTAATGTCACAATGACAGCTTCGAGGGGCGGGGAAAGTGGAGAAAAAGGTGAACAAGGAGAAAGCGGTGAACAAGGAGAATCTGGGAAGAAGAGTTAAGGTTTTCTATTAATATCAACTCTTAAGCTACTGAGGAGAATTTTACTTGAAAACAGCTACCTACTCCTAGCTGACTGGTAACGCTAATTTCTCCTCGGTGGCTTTGGACAATTGCTTGGGCGATCGCCAATCCCATCCCCAAACCCCCTGCACGGCGATTTCTCGCTCGATCTGCTCTCCAAAATCTGTCGAAAACTAACTTGACATCTTCTGGAGCAATGCCGATGCCAGTATCCTCTACACTAACAATTGTCGATCGGTTCTGTCTGCTCAGAGAAACAGTCACAATTCCGCCCGCTGGTGTGTAATGAATTGCGTTTCCGAGCAAGTTGGAAAACAAACGAGTTAGCTGTGCAGCATCTCCCATTACAGACGTATCAATGGCTAAATTTGACTTGAGAATAACTTGCTTTTCTTGAGCTTGCAGTTCCCACAAATCTAGCAAATCCTCTAATAGTTCGTCTAACGGAACCGCTATCCACTCGCGGGCGATCGTGGCTGCTGGTGCATCCATTCTAGTTAATAAAAGTAAGTCTTCAACTAACTGAGTCATCTGTTTAGTCGCAGAGGCGATCGCCACCATTTTCTTAACATCCGCTGCATGAATTCTCTCAGGATGACTCTGCATCACTTCCACTGAAGTTTTAATCGCCGTCAGCGGACTTCTCAACTCGTGAGAAGCATCAGCAGTGAATTGTTTTAACTGCTGAAAACTATCCTCAATTGGCTTGAGAGATTGCTTAGTCAGCCACAAACCACCAACCGCAGTCAAGCTCAGGAAAATAATACTCCCATAACCCAAATTCCAGCGGAGTCTGCTGAGAACTTCTTCGACTTCTTTAGTAGATTCGCTGGTGCGAATATAACCTTTTAATTCTTGCTTTTTATCATCATAAGAAATGTAAACTGGAATTGTTGCCGACCGAATTTGCCCGTTTTGTATGGTTTGGAAACCCGATTTTATCGTTACAGGCGGTAAAGTTTTGCCGGAATTTCCTAACATTTTACCTGCTTCATTAAACCATTCTACAGATTGATCTGGTTCCCGCAGATTTTGCCAGGGAATGTCTAAGTCTCCGTCTTTGTCTAACTGGCGCGTTACTTTTTCGCGATCGAGTTCAATCTGAAAGTCATCATTGCGCTGTTCACTTTGTTGATGAGATAGATCGCCTTTTTTTTCTGGATGTTCAGAAAGGTGCTGCTTTTCGATCGCAACTAAACTGTGAGAAGCTGCTTGAGCCAAAACCTCCAATCGCTGGTCTAATTCTTGATACAGACTGCTGGCAAATAATTCATAAACAGCAATAGCAGAAGTTCCTAAAATAGCTACCATCACTGTTAAGTAAGATAGCAATAAACGCCATCCCAAAGATTGAAATTGGGGATTAGAGGTTTTGGTTGAGCCGATAACCCATGCCATAAATAGTCTCAATAAAATTAGCTGGTGCGCCTGCTGCTTTCAGTTTTTGTCGCAAACCCCGGAGATGAACTTTTACGGTTTCTTCTCCTGGCGAGTCTTCAAAAGCCCATATATGGTCTAGGATAGCACTCCGTGTTAAAACGCGCCCTCCTGTTCGCAGGAATAATTCTAGCAAACTGTACTCCTTTGGTGTAAAATTAAGCAAATTATCGCGATAAGTAACTTCGCAGGTATTCGGGTTTAAACGCAGATTTTCCCACTCTAATACTGGTGGCAAAGTTGTACTTCCCCGCCGCAGTAAGGCTCTAATTCTTGCTGCTAATTCTGGCAAATCGAAGGGTTTAACGACATAATCATCAGCTCCGGCATCTAGTCCTATGACTTTATCATTGCTGGTGTCTCTGGCTGTTAGCATGAGCACGGGGGTTTTTAAACCTTGTCGGCGCAAGCCCTGACATAGGGTAATTCCATCTATTTTTGGCAGCATCACATCTAGCAGAATTAAGTCATAGGTAAAAGTTTCTGCAAAGTTCCAACCTTCTTGACCGTCGGCGGCTATGTCTACGGCATAATGTTGGTCGGTGAGGGCTTCTGCTAATGCTTGGGCAATGCGATAGTCATCTTCTACTAACAGAATTTTCATAGTTTACTGCTAAAATATTGTTGATTGTTGATTGTGATATCGCATAGTTTTTTTTCGGAATGATTAAACCTTAGTGTCAACAAACACTTCAGATCAATTTCGGCTGCGCCGGAATGATATAGAGGAGACTGCACGTGCCGTTTCCCTACCGTTATGAATTGGGAGACTGCACTGCCGTGTCCTGATTTCGGGTTAATATTAATTCCGATGCAACCGGAAATGATATGAGTCAAAAAGTCGATCGCCCGCCATGCAAAATCCCGGAGCTTTGGTGACTGTAAAAGCAGCCATCAAACCCCCAGGATTTAATGTTTTCCTCTTAAACGAGGCTCAAATTATTGCCAATGGGTATTGACTAATCAGCAGTAGCCAATTCGGTACTGGCTGCGCCGCGCTTCCGCGTCAGGGTATTGAACAGCATCTGACCGACAGCTTTAATCAAATTGCCTTCTAACTCCATAAACATCTTCATGTTCATGCCAAAAGCTGCATTAGCTTCGTCAACAATGCGCTCTGCTGTAGCTTCGTTAATCGGCAATTCATTCATTGCCTGACGGTAGTTAGCTTTGAACTCTTTTTCATCAGGAATATCCTGGAATTCGTAGAAAGCAGTGCCTTCTCCCTCGGTAAGATTCATGCCGCGCTGAGCAATTCCCTTGAGGATTTGTCCGCCGGACAAGTCGCCTAGGTAGCGAGTGTAAGACTGAGCTACTAACAGTTCTGGTGCGGTAGCCGAGATTTCATGAATCCGCTGCACGTAAGCTTTAGCTGCTGGTGACGGGGATATTTGTTCCCGCCAATTGGCGCCGTAGTAGTAGAATAAATCTTGCTCTAAACTTTGTTTGCGATTTAACTCAGAAAAGTAAATTTTTGAAACAACCGGATGCTGCTTTTGGCGTTCCATTTCCTCTTCCATTGCCGAGTAGACAAAGTACAGGTTTCCTACTAACTTCCGGTAAGAAGTTTTTTCTACAACGCCTTTTAAAAAGCATTTGACAAAACCAACGTTTTCTGCCATTGTGTGAGATTTTTTTGTTCCCTCACGCAATTTTGTTGCTAAATTGATGCTCATGCTATATTGTCCAACCTTCTATTTTTGTGGTAGCTGATGGATGCGCCAAAAATCTAAAATTTACCTAAGCATTTACCTTAAAGCAATTTGATGAGAGATTGTATTAATTTTTATAACAAAAGTTGCAGTTGGCCGGAAAGCAGTAGTCAGTTGACAGGAAAGCAGTTGACAGGAAAGCAGTTGACAGGAAAGCAGTAGTCATCAGCCACTAACTAATGACTAATGACTCATCCTCGCCAGCAACTGTCAACTGTCAACTGTCAACTAACTTAGATGTCCAAGTCGAGGAGGTTGAGTTTGGGGCCGTAGGTTTCGATGAATTCGCGGCGGGGGGCGACCCGATCGCCCATTAAGATGGTAAAGATGCGATCGGCTTCAGCAGCGTCTTCAATCTCCACCCGTTTTAGCGTCCGAGTTTCCGGGTTCATCGTGGTATCCCACAACTGCGTGGGCATCATTTCGCCCAAACCTTTGAACCGCTGGATAGTGTAGTTCGCATTGGCGGGGAATTCGTTGCGGACGAGATTGTTCATTTCGCGATCGCTGTAACAGTAGTAGTGATTGCGTCCCCGTTCCACTTTATACAGAGGAGGACAAGCAATATAGATGTAACCTTGTTCTACAAGTGCGCGCTGGTAGCGGTAGAAGAAAGTCAGCAACAGCGTGCGGATGTGGGCCCCATCTACGTCAGCGTCAGTCATGATCACTATGTGGTGATACCGCAATTGACCGGGGTCGAATTCTTCGCCTTTGATACCCAAACCCAGGGCTGTAATTAACGACTGAATTTCGTTATTTTTGTAGATTTTGGCGTCGTCGGTTTTCTCGATGTTGAGAATTTTACCGCGCAAAGGCAGAATTGCTTGGAATTGTCGATCGCGCCCTTGCTTCGCGCTGTTGTGTACAAAAACTCCCGCACCTAGTGCAAAGTTGTGGCTGTTAGGCACTTCGATGTCATAAACATCGTGCCGTTCCTCTACAGCTTCAATCTTCACAACACGGTGGTTGTAATTACGAACCGCTTGGCGAGCATATAATTCTTCACCATTAAAGTAGCGCTTACAAAAAGTCTCGTACTTCAACAAAGACTTATCATTCTTCAGGCGGCGATAAGAATTGTAATAATCTACATCAATCCAGCCCATTTTCATCTGAACAGTCTTCAATGCTTCCAGAGTTTTGCGGTAATAAGTTTCGTCCAAAGCTGCTTTGCGTTGGCGGCGAAACTCCGGTGTCCACTGTTCCTTAGTTTTCTCCCGTCGCCAGTCCAACAAATCCTGATTTTGCCACTGTTCTTTGGCCAATTGTGAATTAGCCTCCCGCGCTTCAGGATTGTTAGCAAAATGATTGCGAACCCGTTGAGACTGAGCTAAGCGGTTTTCTTCGGAACTCCAATACTCTTGTTGGGCTTGGTTGAGCAATTCATTATTTTGCTCGCGATAAGCTTCATTAGTGTCGTAAAACTCACGCCACTTGCTAGTCATGTAAGCTTTATACTCTTCATCTTCCCACTGAGCCTTTGCCTGTTCTGAGAGAATTTGCCTGGTTTCAGGCTGCTGCATCCGCTCTTTCATCATCGCCCGAAATTCATCAGTCATGTGAGCTTGACGGCTCTTTTCAATGACATCCGGCCTGTGCAATGTTTTCTCAAGGTTGGCGCGGTGTAAAGCCAAGTGTTCCTGAGCAGGTAGCCGCTGAATATTGGTCGGATTGTTGTTGAGTTTGTTGAAATCAACATGGTGGCGGTGATTGCCGTCAGATGCTTGATAAACCTCATGTTTCAGGTTGTAGAAATCCGATAACAAATGACTGTAAATCCACTTGTCACTGCTGGGATTCCAAACCATTTCGTAACCGTTAAGTCCCTGCCCGTTTTGGTTCTTTTTCGACAACTGGCGGTTGAGAGGCATTAAGGAATCGTCCGGTGTCAGCATGGCTGCTGCTTTGTAAGTGCCATCCCGCAACATGAACCGATGATCTGGAGTACAAGTAATTGTCTCCCCATTGTCTAATGTCAATTTGATAACCTCAGCATTTGCTTTAGTCATGCGAGCGTTGGTTATCCGCTCAAACCCGATGTTTCCACTCTCGCGAATGGTGTAGCAAAAGTGTTCTTTACCTTCTGCTTGTTCGTCAACTATCTCTTTGAAGGTTTTTGTTGTGCCATCAGCTAATAATATTTTCTCTGAAGAGAGAAAACAGCCGCCGGCTGAATCGCCCTCGACCAGGTATATCTCAGACAGGGCGGGGTCTCTGGAGCTACAGTCCGCTAATTTTCCGGGCAAAGGAGACGATTCTAGGACGGATTTTCGGCGGACTAAATCGCGGGCACGACGGGCGGCTTCTGCGGCTTTAAATGCCTGAATTGCTTTTTCCAAAATAGCGTCTGCTACTTGGGGCCGAAATTCCAAATATTCGGTTAATACTTCGCCTACGAGGGAATCAACAATTCCTCTGACTTCGGTATTTCCTAGCTTTGTTTTAGTTTGGCCTTCAAATTCTGGGTCTGGAACTTTGACCGAAATCACGGCTGTTAAACCTTCGCGGACGTTTTCGCCGGCGAGGTTGGGCTCGTGTTCTTTGATTTTGTTGCGCTTGCGGGCGATCGAGTTCATCGTCCGCGTCAAAACAGCCTTTAAGCCTTCTAAGTGTGTACCGCCGTCGATCGTCCGAATGTTGTTGGCAAAACCCAGAACGTTGTCGCTAAAAGCATCGACGCACCACTGCAAAGACACTTCTACATACACGTTGTTGCGTTCTCCTTGTACGTAGATCACCTCTTCGTGCAGTGGCTGCTTCTCGCGGTTCATGTACATGACATATTCCTTGATGCCACCTTCGTAACAATAGGTTTCGACGCGCGGTTCGCTACTTTTGAGCAATTCCAAGCGACGATCGCCAAAAGTAATTTTCGCACCCGCATTCAGATAAGCCAACTCTCGCAAACGTCCAGAAACCGTAGCGTAATCAAACTCAATCCCAGTGCTAAATATCTGAGTGTCTGGAAGGAAACTAACTGAAGTACCGGTGCGATTTCCTTTGCAGGGCTTGGCCACAAGTTCGCTGACGGGAAAGCCTCTTTCGTAGCGCTGCAAATGTTCTTTTTGGTCGCGCCAAACAGTAACCTCTACCCACTCGGAAAGCGCGTTAACCACGGAAATACCTACACCGTGCAAACCTCCAGAAACTTTGTAACCGCCACCGCCAAACTTACCGCCGGCGTGCAGTACAGTCATTACTGTTTCGATTCCCGATTTGCCAGTCTTGGCAACGATCCCGGTAGGAATACCGCGGCCGTCATCTGTGACAGTGACTGAACCGTCGGCGTTGAAGTCAACCTCGATGTGAGTGCAGTGGCCAGCCAGCGCCTCATCGATGGAATTGTCCACAACCTCGTAAACTAGATGGTGGAGTCCTCGCGGGCCGGTGGTACCGATGTACATCCCCGGTCGTTTGCGGACTGCTTCGAGACCTTCGAGAACTTGAATCTGGTCGGCGCTGTAGCTGCTGGTCATACAAAAATAGCTCCAATAATGAGGCCTAAAGCCCCAAAAGCTTCTAAAATGGGAAAACTCCTAAAATTATAGCACAAAACCGTTAATGGCGATGCTAGGGCTTTCTGAATGGAAATTTATCGGGGGGACGGAGGGGAAGAGTTTTGAGATTGCTTCGCGATTTCCCACCCAGGGCGGTGAATGAGTGAAGCCAGAGAAGGGAAAGTAGGGATGAATAGAGCCTGGGATAGGATTTGAGGGTTTTTCTTGGGAAATGCAATATGTTTTTTAAGTGTGCGACGGCTTATGTTTAGATTGATTACAATTTGCGGGGCGACGGCGACGGGGAAGTCTGGAGTGGCTGTGGAAGTTGCCGATCGACTGAAATCTTCGATCTTGAGCGCAGACTCCCGTCAAGTGTACCGCGAATTTGACATCGGAACGGCAAAACCGACAAAGAGCGATCGCGCTTCTGTACCGCATCACTTAATTGACATTTGCGAGCCGACAGAAACTCTAACACTCGCAGAATACCAGCAGCAAGCTCAAAAAATAATTGCTGATGTCGATTTTCCCGTTTCTCCTCCGCTGTTGTTGGTGGGAGGGACAGGCTTATATATCAAATCGATTGTCAAGGGTTTGAAAATGCCTAGGGTAGCGCCGATGCCCGAATTGCGATCGCAACTTGCGGATCTGGGCCAATCTCAATGTTATGCGATGTTGCAGCAGGTCGATCGCCCGGCCGCCGAGAAAATTCACCTCAACGATTCATTCAGAACCTTACGGGCACTGGAAGTATTTTATGTCACCGGGCGCTCTATTTCCGAACAGCAAGGCGAAAATCCTCCCAATTATCCGATTCTACAGATTGGGTTGGACTGCGAGATGGATGTTTTGGGCGATCGCATCCAACAGCGCACCGAACAAATGTTAGAACGCGGTTGGCTGGCTGAAGTAGAATATTTGTGCAAAAAATACGGCTGCGACTTACCATTGTTGAACACCCTGGGATATCAGGAAATCAAACGATATTTAGCTGGCGACATTACGCTTGAGGAAGCTAAAGAATTAACAATTTTGCACACGAGGCAATTTGCCAAGAGACAGCGGACATGGTTTAGAGCATATCCTGAAATTGAATGGTTTGATGTTAGCGTACCTGATTTACTGGAACGAGTTTGGCAAAGAATACAAAATTTTCTGGTCAAAGGTTCGTAGTGAGGACTTTAGTCCGCAGAAAAGAAAGGACTGAATTCCGAACGATCGAACCTAATAACAAAGGTTCGTAGTGAGGACTTTAGTCCGCAGAAAAGAAAGGACTGAATTCCGAACGATCAAACCTAATAAGTTTCAATTAAAGAAACTATTTGAATATAATCAAAATCATTTGCCAAAAAAGCTAAAGCCTCAGCCACAGATTCATCAAGCTTGCGGATTTGCTCTATGCAACTATCAACTTTAGCCATATCACTGAGGCTGGAAGCTGCCAATAAATCAGCCAACAATTCAGCAGGCAAATTCGCCAAAGCTGACCGACTCAAAGCAGCTTGGATATCCAGTTTCGTCAAATCCTTGTTGCTAGCAGGTTCCTCATAGATAAAATTCACCCCAATATGTTTTTGAAGCGCATCAAATATATCTGCTTCCCGGAACGGTTTGCGGATAAAATCATCGCATCCTGCCGAAGAAACAACCGCTCTTTCTTCTTCTAAAACACTAGCAGTTACAGCAATAATTGCAGTAGCTTGACCTTTAAGAGTACCTTTGATTTGTTTTGTAGCTTCGTACCCGTCCATCACGGGCATTCTCATATCCATTAAAATTAAATGCGGTTCCCAATCATTCCAAATCTCAACAGCTTCTTGGCCGTTACAAGCTTCTTTTAGTTCAAAACCGAGGGGAGAAAGCAGTTTGAGTAGCAGCAAATTATTGCTGGGTTTGTCATCAACAATCAAAATGCGATACCTAGGTTGATTCGGTGCGAGGCAAATCACTTGTAGCGCCGTCTTTTTGCCTTCTATTTCCCTGGGATCGATCGCACTAATTTTAGTATCGAATACAAAAGTTGTTCCCACTCCCAATTCTGAATAGACACTCATCTTGCCACCCATTAACTCTACAAAATTGCGGCTGATTGGCAGTCCCAAACCAGTTCCTTCTTGGGAGTTTTTACCAGTTTTGGTTTGCACAAAAGCTTCAAAAAGACTATCTAATTCATCGGCGGCGACACCTGGCCCAGTGTCGGAGATTGCAAAAATCAGGAAGTACGAAGATCCAGAATCTAAATCGTTAGGATTTTGTAGTGGGCTAATTTTACTACATTTTTCAAGACTCTGATTTGCTGGAATATTTGAATTTTCGCTATTCTCCACAATATTAACAGTTTTAGCGGGCTTTAGACTGCTTGCTTCTGGTTTGAGATTAACTTTTACTGCAACTCCTCCTTCTTGAGTAAATTTGAGAGCGTTACCGATCAAATTTATTAAAACTTGTCGCAATTTGACTTCATCTGTGCGAACGTATCTGGGAACATCAGGGCTGTATTCTACTACTAATTGCAATTGTTTGTCGTCAGATTTGATATGGAACATATCTTCGAGATCGTCCATAAATTGATACAAATCAAAATTTTTATAGTTGAGAATAGTCCGACCAGCTTCAATCTTTGATAAATCTAAAACCTGGTTGATTAAAGTTAGTAAATGGTCGCCGCTGCGAGTAATAATTGCGACATTATCTTGATGCTCTTTGGGTAGATTTTGGCTGCGGAGCATGATTTGAGAAAAGCCGAGGATGGCGTTGAGGGGAGAGCGCAATTCGTGGCTCATGTTGGCTAAAAAACTGCTCTTCGCTTCGTTGGCTACTTCGGCTTTTTTCTTGGCAAGAGCGAGCTCCGATGTGCGTTCTTCTACTTTTGTTTCTAAGGTGCGGTTGGAATCTGCTAGATTAGTATAAAGTCTGGCATTTTCAATGGAGATGGCTGCCGAAGCCGATAAGACTTTCAGCAGTTCTAATCTGTCTGATGTAAATGCTCCAGCAATCAGGTTGTTTTCTAAGTAAATTATGCCGATAAGTTGACCTTGGTTCAGGAGTGGCGCGCACAATATTGATTTGTTTTGATGCTGTTTGATATAGGGGTCGCTGTTAAAATTTTTGCTGGCAAATGCTTGGCTTAAAACTACTGTCTCTCCTGTACGGGCAACATAATTAACAATCGATACTGGTAGGTTATTATCTATAGAAATTGACTGCAATACCGCAATACTCTCCGAATCGATCGCACCCGCAGCTTCGATTAGCAATTCCCCGGAATTGTTGTTGGCAGAATCTGAGGGGGAATGGAAAATTAAATAGCCTCGTTGTGCTCCGGCATTTTCAATCAGTATTTTCATCAAAGAAGCCAGCAACTTATCCAAGAGTATTTCACCAGAAATGGCTTGGCTGGCTTTCACTACCGCAGCCAAATCTAAAGCTGAACTTCCTAAGCCAGGGGTGTTTAATTGGCTGGCTATAGTTACTGTACTGGCATCATGAAATTGAGTTTTTGATGTGAATTTTATTAATAATTTTGGGTGAGTTGCTTGTAACTTTTCTTGTTTGCGTTTGGCGCCCCAAATTACATAATTGTAGTGCGCTTTTTTTAGGTAAATTTCGGCAAATTCTGCTTTACCTTTGCTCAGCCAGAAATTGGCTGCTAATTCTGCGGCTAATGCTTCATTTTGGATAAAATAGCCGTCTCTGGCTGAAGTAATCGATCGATCGTACAAATCGATCGCCTCCATCTCCTTACCCACAATCCGCGCCATCTCCCCAGCTACCAATAAGTATTTATGCTCAAAGGTCTCCGGACAGCTATCAGCCCAGATTTTCATCTGTTTTTGGTTGGCTTTGAGCTTTCTCAGATATTTTTGGCGATCGCCCTTGGAAGCTTGCGGGTAAAGCGCAGTTAAAATTAGAGAATAATAAAAATTATGTTCGGCTACAATAATTGTGCCGATCGCCAAACTCAATTTTTTCTCAGCTTCCACAGCATAGCTGAAAGCTGCTGCATACTCTCCGTACAAATACAAAACCTGGCATTTCAAAATTTGATAGCCGCAGATTGCCAAAAAACTGCCGCGATCGGCACACCGCTCTAAATATTGTCCTTCGCTAATTTCGCCATTAGAAAATACCTCACAATTAGAAGTTTCTCCCAGTAAATTAAACAAAGCTATCTGACAGCCTAGTAAGTAATCAGTAGCAATTTGATTGTTAGTTTTAAAGTTAAATAGCAAAAAATTCCACACTTCTACACGCAGAGATTCGAGATTTTTGCCCTGGGGGATAGAATACATCAATTTGTAAAGCTGAATGTAACCTGCAAATTGCAATTCGCCGGATTCTAAGCCAGCTTGATAGCCATTATGGCTAATCGAATCCGACAGTTTCAGAGGCTGTATCCAGTGATTTAAATGAGCGACAAGCATTTCCGATGCCTTGCATTTTTGCGTCAAATCGTGAAAGCGATCGCTCAAATTGAGAGCTAACATCCCAAACTCGTATCCCGAGCGATAATCAGCCATCGCAGCCGACAAAACCAAGCCGTAGCAAGCATAGCTGTAAGATGATTCCGGCACCGGGCCGTATTTCAGAGAAAGATTGACAGATTTTGTAACAACTAATTGGTAAAGTATCGGATTGGAAAATAAACTCGCGGGAATAATTTTATCCAGAAGTTTCATCGCGGTTCTTTTTTCCGAAATCTTCATTTCCGGTACGTGCAGCAAAGCACCAATTGCCCGATCGCCCAATTGCGCTGTTGCTTCAGCAAATTCGGCTTTGCAAGCTTGCTGCAACTGCTTTTGCGGCAACTCAACCCCCAACAAACGCAAGCCCTGGCGCCCAAATTTAATAGCTTCCTCGTATTCCCCCAACATGGTATGCAGCGTAATTAGGCGATCGAAAAATTCCGCTTTTTCCACCGCCAATTGCAACTGCGATAGTGCCGAATGAATCAAAAATTGCGATTGCTCGAAATTGCCAATCAGATAATTCAATTCCGCAGCTTCCAGGTACAACTCTCGCGTCAAATTATATTCAGTTTCCCAGCTATCCGCAGCCAAAAGTTCGATCCCAAAACAGACATACTTGACAGCAGCCGCATAAGCTGTAGCAGCTTTGGCTTTTTTCCCAGCCAAAAGATTGAGTTTGGCAATTTTATCTCTTTCCGTGCGATCGATCGCCAAGGGCAGCTCCCCTGCTGTCGCCATTTCTATCGCCCCTATCGCCTTTCCTGCCGCCAGATTTAACTGATCGACAATTTCAAAAAGCTCCTCCGACAAATCTTCACCATCGCTATTATCCAATAACAAGCGACCGATTTGCAAATGAACCGCTTTTTTCTGCCCTTCGTCAATCAAAGCATAAGCAGCTTGTTGGACGCGATCGTGCAAAAACTTGTACTCTTCAAACAACAGTTCAATATCCAACTCAGACACCGGAAAAATCAAACCAGCTTCCAGTGCGGGCTTCAAATCTGAGAACACCAAATCCGGAGATCTTTCACAAATTTTTGATAAAGTAGTTAAGTCAAAAGATGCCCCAGCACAAGCTGCGAAACGCAAAATATTTTGAGTTATTTCCGGCAATATTTTTATTTTTTTTACCATCAAATCAACCACATTATCAGTGATATCCCTTGCTTCAATTTGAGCAATATCCCACTGCCAAAATCCTCCACAACCTCTATTTTTTAGAGCCTTTGGTTCCCGAATCGATAGCTCGGAAGATTCCAGAAAACTAAAATTAATCAATTTCTCAGAATGCAGCATTTTGAGAAATTGATTGACAAAAAACGGATTTCCATTAGTTTTGCATAACACCAAGTCAGCCAAAGATTGCACAGACATAGCATCGCTATGCACAGTGTCAGCTATTAAATTACTAACATCTTGGATGGTTAAATTAGCTAAATAAATAAAATCAATTGTAGCGCCTTCTTTTTGCATTTCATCCACAGTAATCATTAAGGGATGATGGGCGCTAACTTCATTGTCTCGATAGGCTCCAATCAGCAATAAATATTGTGTATCACTATCCACTACCATCAATTGAATTAAATTGAGAGTAGCTGCATCTACCCACTGTAAATCGTCAAGAAAAATTACCAGTGGATGTTCCGCCGAACAAAACACGCGAATAAATTTTTCAAACACAAAATAGAAACGAATTTGCGCTTCATTTGGTCTCAACTCTGCTACCTGGGGCTGTTTGCCGATAATTAATTCTATTTCGGGAATTACCTCAATAATTACTTGACCGTTTGCACCCAATGCAATTAAAAGTTTAGTGCGCCACTCATCGAGTTTTGCGGAACTTTCGGTTAGCAGTTGTCGCGCCAATCCCGAGAAAGCGCTAATAATCCCTGAATAGGGAATATCGCGCTGAAATTGGTCAAATTTGCCGGAAATAAAATAGCCGCGTTTTTCAGTAATTGGTTTGTAAATTTCTTGTACCAGCGATGATTTCCCCATGCCCGAATAACCGGCAACTAGCATCATTTCGCTTCCAGAAAAACTATGTTGTGGGTTCGCAACTCGCTCGAATGCTGCTAGCAAAGCCTGGACTGGCGCCGCCCGCCCGTATAGTTTTTGAGGGATTTGAAATCGATCGGAAATATCTTCTTTAGCTAAAGCAAACTCTAAAATAGTTCCTGTTGTCTGTAATTGACGCAGACATTCTTCTAAGTCTGCTTGAATTCCCCAAACACTTTGGTAACGGTTTTCAGCAGTTTTTTCTAAAAGTTTCATGACTATTGCTGACACAGCCGGAGGAATTTGTGGATTGATTTTGTTGATGGGCAATGGCTGTTTTGCAATGTGACAGTGTACCAATTCCATTGCATCTTTGGTCTCAAAAGGCAATTGGTTGGTTAGCAGTTCGTAAAAAGTAATGCCGAGGGAATAAAAATCTGTACGGTAATCTAGAGAACGGTTCATTCTCCCTGTTTGTTCTGGTGAAATGTAGGCTAAAGTTCCTTCTAAAATATTGGGATTTTTTATGGTAGGAGTTTCGCGGGTTAACAGGGTGGAAATTCCGAAGTCAATAATTTGGATTTTTCCTGTGGCTGGGTTGAGAATAATGTTGCCGGGGTTGATGTCTTTGTGGATGATGTTTGCTGCGTGAATTTGTCCTAATATTGCGGCGGCTTGAATGCCGATATTGAGAAATTCAAACAGGCTAAAGCTTTGCTGTTCCTGCATTTGTTTCAATGAGAAACCGCCAAAATCTTCTAAGATTAGAAGGAGAGTGTTGCGATATTTTTGTAAGTCGTAAGCTTTGATGACTCCTGGCAGGTTGAGGATTTGAAGAATTTTGTATTCCTGTCGGTAGCGGACTATTTCGCCGGGAGTTGGATAGTCTTCGTTGAGCAGTTTGAGAATAATTGGCTGTTGATTTTGTTCTCTAATACCTCGATAAACTGTTGAAATAGAATTTTCGTGTATTTTATTTAATGTTTGAATGCCGGGAATTTCAAGCATTGCATATTTTCCTTTTTTATTAACTGGAAATTAACTTAGAATAAGACTGGGCGGTTTCAACCGCGTCTGTAAAGGCAAAACCCGGATGGTGCGCGGGTTGAAGAGTCGGCGCGGTTTCAACCGTACGTCTTATCTGAGTGTGAAATTTTTCTAACTGTAAAGACTTGCGACATATTCGCCGTAACCGTTATAGGGCAAAGTTGGGCGAGTTTCCCACGACCAACTGTTACCGGGCCCGACTACCCGTTCGCTGGCTTGCGACCATCTGGGGTGCGGTTTGTCGGGTTCGACATTGGCTTCAAATGCGTATTCGTTGGGGCCGATGGTATTCCAAAAAGTGGCGGGCTGTTTTTCGACAAATTCAATTTTAACGATCGACTTTGCGCCCTTAAAACCGTATTTCCACGGAATCACCTGCCGCAGGGGCGCCCCATTTTGCTTGGGTAGCCGCCGCCCGTACAGCCCTGTGGCAAAAAATGCTAAATCGTTGGCCATTTCCTCGATTCGCATACCTTCGGTGTAAGGCCAGGGATAAAATTGGGACATTAAACCGGGGCCGGGAGTGATTTTGGAATCGTAAAATGAGGTGAAGCGAACAAATTTAGCATTCGATTGCGGTTCGACATCAGCCATGAGTAATTTCATGGGAAATCCGACCCAAGGAACTACCATCGACCAGGCTTCTACGCAGCGAAATCGATAAACTCGTTCTTCGATGGGGAATTTTTTCTGGAGGTCGTCTATATCGTAGGTGCGGGGATTTTTGACTAAACCAGTTACTTCTACTTTCCAGTTTTCGGTTGGTAAAGCTTGGGCGGCTTGCCAAATAGATTTTGTGCCTCCGTATTCGTAAAAGTTGTTATATTTGGTAGCTAGGGCTTCGTCGGTAATTGCCCGATCGACTTTCGCAAAGGTAGGATTCCGGGTCAATCCAGCGTAGGCTTGGGTTGAGCCTTTATCCAGAGCAGTTTTTGAGCCTGTATTGCTTTGACAGCCTGTCAGTGGTAGCAGCGAAGCAGTGACGCCGGCGCCGATTAAATTGGTCATGAAACGGCGGCGGTTGAGAAAGGCTGTTTCTGAGGTAATTTGTGAGTTGGAAATTTCCCAAGGTTTGGGAACGCGAATTAAGGGCATAGTTCAGTTGACAGTTGACAGTTGACAGTTGACAGTTGACAGTTGACAGTTGACAGTTGACCGCTTGAGGGCTACCTCTCCATAAAAGGAAGAGGATTGAAACAGTGAATAATTTGGTTTTATTTCCCCCGTTTAGGAGGAGGCTTTAAACCATTATTCTTCGTAATAGTTAAAAGTTAGTAGTTAGTTTGGCGAAAGTTGCCAAGATTTCAATTTTTCAGTTGATTTGAAATTTGAAATTGACTCCCTTGCCGCAATTACTGGATCTACAATGACAGTATACCGTAATTCGTTGACAGCGAGTCCAGCCGAGCAATCAAGTTCGGTGCGATCGACTTATTCAACTAAATGAGCAGGAGTCCCGGGTTCTACTTCCAGGTGAGCGTGGGGAGGAATGCGCGTGAGTGAAGAGATCCGCCCCGAACCAAAACGATAGCTTTAGACGCCGGAAGGTGAGGGGCGGCCGACTCACTGTGTAAATTATTTTGCATCACTACTTGCATCTTCTGTGTTCACGAGATACAATCTTATCAGAGTTTGTGAAGAATAATGCCCCAAGTAATCACTGCCAAACTAAAGTTAAACTTGAACGCCGAACAAAAAGCTTTGGTATCGATGACTACTTTGGCTTATCGTGATGCCTTGAATTATACTTCACAAATTGCTTTTGATGCAGGCAAAACCAGTAATGGTCTTAGGTTGCAAAAAGCAGTCTATAACGAATTGCGATCTCGATTTGGACTCGGTGCTCAGATGGCTTGCAACGTACCAAGACAAGTGTCGGCAACCTACAAAACCCTCTGGACTAAAGTCAAGCAATCTAACGATGCTATTGCCAAAGGATACACCAAGAAACGATACAAAGGACTAGACAAAGTTCCTAAGTATGTTTCTAGAACCTGCACCTTGAACTATCAGCGTGACTACTCCTTTAAGGCCGAGCAACGTGTAAGTATTATCACCCTACAAGGTCGAGTTGTAGTTTCGTATGACGGCTATAACAAGCACTTGGCATTGATTGCCGGCGGTGCCAAGATTGGGGCGGCAAAGATTGTTTATCAGCGCTCTTCCAAGACTTACTATTTAATGGTGAGTATTGAAGTAGCAGCCCCGGAAATTGACCCATTGAAAATGACTAGAGTTTCTGGTGTAGATGTGGGGATGCGCTACCTTGCGGTAGAAACAGACTTGCAAAATAAGTCGAAGTTCTATTCAGGGAAAAATGCTAGGCATAAAGCTAACCGCTATCACAAGGCTAGACAAACTCTTCAGCGTAAAGGCACTCGCTCGGCAAAGCGCAGATTAATCGCTTTGTCAGGAAGAGAAAGACGGTTTATCGCTGACGTGAACCACCAAATTAGCAAGGAAATTGCTAAGCCTAACAGTTTGATCGGGCTGGAAAACTTGACCGGAATCCGGGAGAGAACCAAGTCTAAGTCTGGCAAAAAGGCGAGCAAAAAACAGCGGAAAGCTAATCGGAACAAAGCTAAATGGTCTTTTGCCGAATTGCATGGCTATATTGACTACAAAGCTAATCTGAATGGTTCTTTGGCTACTAAAGTGCCAGCGCATTATACTTCGCAAAGTTGTCCGAAATGCGGGCATACTTCGACAGATAATAGACCGAAGAAAGGACTATTGTTTCGTTGTGAATGTTGCGGACACGAGCTTCATGCTGACTTGGTAGGTGCGCGAAATATTGCCATGAGAACGTTGCTTGTTCGGCAAGACTGGACGAGTACGGGGAGCGTGTCAGCATCCCCTGATGTGTCGGGCTGTGAAACTAAAGCTGAGATTCTCCAGAGATTCTCGGAATTGCGGTGGAGCTCAGATACAAGCCCACATCTCGTGCGGTACTCCGCTTGATGCTGGGTAGTTGACATTATTTAATTTGTCCACAGGAAGCGGCACGCACCGCCCCGCTTTCCTCCCCCACTCCTCCCTTTAAATCGGACGGGGGTCTCCAGCGGCAAGACAAATGAGTTACTGCATAAATCCCAATTGCCAGAATCCCAAAAATCTCGATCGCGCGACAGCCTGCACAAATTGCGAGTCGAACTTGCTGCTCAAAGGGCGCTACCGAGTCTTTCACACCCTCGGTCAAAGTATCGCTTGCCGCACCTTCCTAGCAGCCGATGAAGACCAACCAGCGCAACCCCGCTGCGTCATTCAACAGTTCTGCGGCCCCATGCCGTCAATCGCCGACGGTCAAAACCAGTTCAACCGGACATTTTTGGGTTCTGCCTCAGTTCTCGACAAGTTGGGCAAACACCAGCAAATACCGAAACTGCTGGCATCTTTTGAAGTCGAAGGCTGCCAGTATTTAGTGCAAGAATACATTGAAGGGCGCAATTTAGCCGATCGGCTTTCGGAAAAAGGCGTTTTTAAAGAAATTCACATTTGGTATCTGCTGAGCGAGTTGTTACCAGTGCTGGAATTTGTCCACGAAAATCAACTGATTCACCGAGATATCAAACCGTCCAATATTGTTCACCGCAAATCTTCCCAAACGTCGGCAGCAATAGTCGGGAAAGAGCATCTGGATTCTTGGGAGGAGGAATCCGGGCTAGTTTTAGTCGATTTCGGCTCCGCAATTCCTGCCAACAGCGGGCCCCTGAAAACAGAAACAGTGACGGGTTCTGCCGAATACGCGGCGCCGGAACAAATTAAAGGTGAAGCAATTAAGAGCAGCGACATCTACAGTTTGGGCGTCACCTGCATTCACTTGTTAACGGGAATGTCGCCCTTTGATTTGTTTGACATCAAAGCCGACGCTTGGGCCTGGAGGGATTATTTGAAAGTACCAGTTTCGGCCAGACTCGGCCGCATCCTGGATAAAATGGTGCAGCGAGAACCATCAAAACGCTATCGATCGATCGAAGCAATTCTCACAGACATGAAATACGGCCCGACACCGATAGAGGTGATTGCCAGCAAACCCAAGTGGACTTTAGCTTTGTGGGGGGGAGCCACAGTTGCTCTGATTTCATTGGTGCTCGGTTCTCGCTTGCCATCTCCGGTATCGGAGGCTTTCACTTCCAATGAGCCTGTTTCTAGCATTCCCGACATTCGGTTCGACCCGCCCCCCATGCAGAATTTCAGCAGCGAGCCATCGCTGTCACACCCCGCAGTGCGGACTTTGACAGAGCAAGACAAAAATCCGGTGTGGGCGGTAGCAGTCACTCCCAACGGCCGCGTGATAGTTAGTGGCAACAACGATGGGACAATTCACCTGCTGCACAAGCGTCACGGTAAAGTGCTCAAGGTTTTGGCGGCACATTTGGGGCCCGTGTGGTCAGTGGCAGTGAGTCCCGATGGCAGGACGATCGCCAGCGGTGGCGCTGACGGTACGATTAAACTGTGGAATTTCTATTCTGGCCAGTTAATTCGGACATTGGACGGACACACAGACGGCGTGTTCTCGGTGGTGTTCAGTCCCGACGGCAAAGCCCTCGCCAGTGTAGGCAAAGATAATGCTTTGAAGTTGTGGCAAGTCGAAGGCGGGGCCGAGTTGCAAACACTCAAAGGGATAACCGACGAAGTGCATTCGGTAGCTTTCAGTGCCTATAAAGACACTTTGTTTGCTGGCAAAGGCGACGGTAGGATCGAGATGTGGAATTGGAAAACAGGGGCATTCCAAGCCACTCTGACTGGTCATGTTGATGCTGTTTCGGCGCTTACGATCAGCCCCGACGGTACAATTTTGGGCAGCGGCGGCTGGGACAATACCGTGAGGATTTGGGATATCACCACGGATCACGGGCCCGAACCGTCCGGTGAGGTGACTTTTGCCGGTCATACCGATCGAATTCAGTCTGTAGCTTTCAGTCCCGACGGGGCGACGCTAGCCAGCAGCGATTTGAGCGGAACTATCAAGCTGTGGGCGATGGATGGCGGGGAGCAAGGCACGCTGAAAGGTCATTCTACTTGGGTGGAATTGGCTTTTAATCCTCAGGACAAAACTCTGATCAGCGGCAGTTATGACGACACGATCAAGGTGTGGCAACTGTCTCCTTGATTGTGGCGATCGATTCTCGGTGCGATCGAATTAAATCAAGGTATGTAGTTGCGCTTAAGCGCTCTTTCTTAGCGCTTTTGAACAAATCGAAGAGCGAAGACAGCGCAACTACGTGCCTAAAAATCTACCTCAATAAAACCAAATTGCCGATCGCACTACCGCTTTCCTGCAATTCATGAGCGGCCGCAATCTCGTCTAAACCAAAGCGCCCAGCAATAACGTGTCGCAAAACTCCAGCTTTCAGACAAGTCGTAATATCTGCCGCCGCTTGTTGGTGCGCTGCTTTGTCCATAGCATAAACTAGGACGTAATGAACGGTAAGATTTTTGTAAATTAACGAGTACACAGGAATTTGAGGCGTTGCATTTGAATCAGAAGCATAGGTGGCGATCGTGCCGTTACGGGCGATCGCTTTGAGATTAATTTCCAGATTTCCGGCAAAATCAACTTCAATTATGCGATCGACCCCTTTACCGCCCGCAATTTCCTTAATCCGCGCCACCACATCTTCAGCTTTATAATTAACAATATAATCAGCTCCCGCAGTTTTAGCAATTTCTGCTTTTTCCGCAGAACTTACCGTCGAAATAACCGTCGCGCCACCCCATTTTGCCAATTGGATCGCATAATTACCAACAGCGCCCGCCCCGCCCGCAACCAATACAATTTTCCCAGTAACAGCACCATCTTTAAAAACACAATGGTGTGCAGTCATAGCCGGAACTCCCAAACAAGCACCCGCTGCAAAATCTGTATTTTCCGGTAGAAAAACCGCTTGTTCGCTGGGAACAACAACATACTCCGCCGCCGTACCAAACTGGCGGGGCAAAGTGGCTTCATAAATCCAAACACGTTCCCCAATTCGAGACTGTGGCACGCCTTCTCCTGCTGCTTCAATTATGCCCGCACCGTCGTTGTGGGGAATGACTCGCGGGTATCGCATTGTGAGTCCGCCCCAACCGCTGCGCTGCTTAACATCGGATGGGTTAATTCCGGATGCGCGTACTTTAACCAGCACATCATTTGCGCCCAATTCTGGAACATCGATTTCGCCAATTTTGAGGACATCTTTCGCGTTGCCGAGTTGTTCGTAGTAAGCAGCTTTCACGGTTTTTTTCTCCTGATGTTTTCAATCTCGATCGCTCCGCCCCGCGTTACTTTATCACAAATAATTGCTTTAAAGCCGGAACCTTTTTTGGAAGAAATAAAAAAAAATATTCATTACTCCAATCCTCTTCCTTCCTTTATCAAGTGCTGTCAACTGTCAACTGTCAACTGTCAACTGTCAACTGAATCAAGCACTTCCGCCGTTAACGCGGATATTTTGTCCGGTAATCCATCGGGCTTCTTCACTGCACAAAAACGCCGTCACATCGGCAATATCTTCAACTTTTCCGAGTCTTCCGAAAGCAGTCATTTGCGTAAATCTTTGAATTTGTTCGGGGGTTTTGCCGACAGTGAAAAGTTCTGTATCCGTGGGGCCCGGAGAAATGACATTGACTGTAATTTGCCGATCGCCCAATTCCTTCGCCAGCGATCGAGTTAGCTGTTCCACCGCGCCTTTTGTCGCCACGTAAGCCCCGTAAGTTGGCATCATTATCGCCGTTGTCGAACTAGAAAAATTGACAATTCTGCCTCCATGTGCCATGCGTTTAGCAGCTTCTTGACAAGCAAAAAATGTGCCTTTGACGTTAACTGCAAACAGATTATCAAACTCTGCTTCGGTAACTTCTGCTACAGGTTTGTAAAGAATTACTCCCGCATTGTTGACTAAAATATCGACTTGTGAATAGGTTTCGAGAGTGCGATCGAACAAATTGCCAATTTCTGCGGTTTTGCTGACATCGGCTTGTACGGCTAATGCTGTGCCGCCTGAGAGTGCGATCGCGGATACAACCTCTTGAGCGGCTTCTGTTCCTCTGGCGTAGTTGACGACAACCGATGCGCCTTCTTGGGATAATCGGAGGGCGATCGCGCGTCCAATTCCCCGCGATGCACCAGTCACAATTGCAACCTTTCCTGCTAGTGATGCCATGAGATTTACTCCCCAATTAGCGTTGATGCTGCTTCTAAACAATCATACTATTTTTTTAGGAAGCCGATACAGACTGACCTCAGAAATCGGGTTTCTGCGGAGATTTCTCGTAACTCAATTCAAAATTCGTAGAAACCGGGTTTCTAGCCCCCATGCGTAGTTTCAGATTCAGGTACAGAAACAAATTTAAAATCTCAAACAGTCAGAATATCTGTAGGAATTGCACTTGCTAGCCAACACCTGTGGTAAAGTAAACTCGGCTGTTAAACTAAAAATATATGACCGTAAATTCCGAGTTAACAGAGCAGTATTTGTCAGCGGGCGAGAAACTCCAGCAATCAGGAAAATTTGAGGAGGCGATCGCCCAATACCAAAAAATACTAGCACTCGAACCGGATGTGGCGGTGGCACGCAGCAAGATAGCCGAAGTTTATTATACGCAACAGAGATATGTAGAGGCGATCGCCCAGTGCTACCAAACCCTGCGCCAGCAACCCAATTTCGCCCCCGCCTACAAAACTCTCGGGAATATCCTGCAAGCCCAAGGGAAGACAGACGCAGCGGTGCGGGCGTACTCAAAGGCGATCGAATGCGAGCCTAGATTTGTCGCAGCCTATGTTAACTTAGGCAGTATGTGTTACAAACAAGGCTTGCTGGATGAAGCGATAACATACTACCAAAAGGCGATCGCCATGCAGCCAGACTTAGCAGCCGCTTACTGGAACTTAGGCAAAGTATTAGAACAGCAAGGGCGAACCAATGAAGGTTTAATTTATCAACAAAAAGCTTTAAACTTACAGCCAAATTTAGAAAAACCAGGCACATAAATCAATAGCCAAAAACGAGCAACAAAACAACTTCTAAATCTCTCTTTTCTCTGACTCTGCGCCCTCTGCGCCCTCTGCGGTTAAAAAGCATTCTCTTTATTATAAAAATTATAAAATAAGATTGTTCAAGCAAAATTTCAGTAGATATACCAGGACAAACAATATGGATTTAGACACAAAAAATCAAGACCAACAGCACCCGCAATACAAACGCGATCGAGCCACAGTCGATAGTTTATTAGGCAAAGAACCAACCGACAACAATTTATCAGAATTAGCAAGATTAATCATTCGCTATAAAGGATTTCCCGGCGCTAGAGATATCCAAGCAGACTTAAAAAAAGCCCTGCAACAATGGAATCATACCGAAGAAACTCTGTACGAACAAACCCGCAAAATTCACGCTAATGGTGAAGTTTACAGGAAACAAAAAAGCGATCAAGAAGATTGGGCTTAATACAGTCTTCAACCCGCGGAGGCGGGTTTTGTTTGTGTAGACGCGGTTTCAACCGCCGTCTTATCTTAGTCTAGATCCCCCTAAATCCCCCTTAAAAAGGGGGACTTTGAGTGCTTCTTGTCCCCCCCGACCTAAGGGGGGCTAGGGGGGATCGGGTCTAGTCACAAAACAGCAGTTTATGACTGCGTTTGACGTTTGTTTGGCACCAACGAACATTGTTGTGTCCCGACAAAATCCCTCTAAACCATCTCAGCCGAAACAGGCATTGCAGGCTGCGGCTGGAACTGGAACAGCGAATAAACCACGTTGCGGCGGATATCCGTCATCATGTCCAAAAACAGCTCGTAACCTTCCGTTTTGTACTCGATCAGCGGGTCTTTTTGTCCGTAACCGCGCAATCCCACAGACTCGCGCAAAGCATCCATTTGCTGCAAGTGTTCCCGCCACAAAGTATCAATTTGCTGCAAGATAAAGAACCGTTCCGCATCTCGCATCAAATCGGCACGGATGGCATTAACTTCCGCTTCCTTCATGTCGTAAGCATTGCGGACTTGTTCGTGGAGGAAAGTTTTGATTTCCTCAACTGACAAATCTTCTAATTGATCCGGAGTCATGTCAGCTAACAGATAAACAAATTCCTTCACCTTGCTGACAAGTTTGTCGAGTTCCCATTCTTCCGAAGGCAAATCGGGATTGATGTATGCTCCCACGATGTCGTCCATCGTTTGTTCGGCATACTTGATTACCTGTTCCTTCGAGTCCAAACCTTCCAAGACTCGGCGGCGTTCCGCATAGATGGCTCGACGCTGATTGTTCATCACTTCGTCGTATTCAAACACCTGTTTGCGGATGTCGTAATAGTAGGTTTCGACTTTTTTCTGAGCGCCTTCGAGCGATCGAGTCAGCATTCCAGATTCGATCGGCATATCTTCCTCAACACCGAACATTTTCATCAAACTCGACACCCGTTCGCCCCCGAAAATCCTGAGCAAATTGTCTTCCAAACTCAAGAAAAACCGCGTAGAACCGGGGTCTCCTTGTCGTCCCGCGCGGCCGCGCAACTGATTGTCAATCCGGCGCGATTCGTGACGTTCAGTACCGATAACGTGCAAGCCACCCAACTGCACAACTTCATCGTGTTCGGTGCTGGTAAAGGCATCGTATTCGCTGCGAGTTAGATTGTAAGCTTCCCGCAATTTTTGAATTACGATGTCTTTGGTGGGCGCTTTTTCCGACGCTACAGCCACGATGTCATCGGCTTGCAATTCCGAGAGCGATCGCTCCCCGTACTCCTTCACCGCCAATTCAACCGACCCTTTCAGCAGTTGCTCGGCCTCTTTCGATAGCTGTGTCGGGAAAATCTGCGCCGAAGCTTTCCAAGACTTGACTTTTTTAGCAGTTTGACCAAAACCTTGAGCTGCGGGGCGGCCGCCCATACCGGGCGCTTGTACCAGGGAAAACCCGTCTTCATCATCGGGGCGCACGATCCGGGGCATCAAATACTCGCGCAACTTCAGGCGTCCCATGTACTCGGAATTACCGCCCAGAATGATGTCGGTACCCCGTCCGGCCATGTTTGTGGCGATCGTCACAGCGCCTTTGCGTCCGGCTTGAGCGATAATTTCCGACTCCCGTTCCACATTTTCCGGTTTCGCATTCAGCAAATTGTGAGGAATCTTGAGTTCCCGAAGCAGCCGCGACAGCAACTCGGATTTTTCCACACTGGTAGTACCCACCAGCACCGGCCTACCAATTTCGTGCATTTCGGCGCATTCTTGGGCGATCGCCTTCCACTTGCCGGCCTCTGCCTTGTAAACCATATCCGAAAGGTCGCCACGGCTGGGAATCCGGTTAGTCGGAATCAGCGTCACTTCCAGACTGTAAATCTTCTCAAATTCCGTTTCCTCAGTCTTCGCCGTCCCAGTCATCCCCGACAGCTTCGGATATAGCAAAAAGAAATTTTGATAAGTAATCGTCGCCAGCGTCTGAGTTTCTGGCTGAATTTCCGCGTGTTCTTTCGCTTCGATGGCTTGGTGCAAACCGTCACTCCAGCGTCGTCCCGGCATCACCCGCCCTGTAAACTCATCGACAATCACCACTTCGCGATCGAGATTGACGATGTAGTTAATATCCTTAATAAACAATTCCTTCGCCTTAATCGCATTAAAAATGTAATGCGCCCAAGGGTCAGCCGGATCGTATAAATCCTTCACTCCCAACAAATCCTCAGCTTCACCAAACCCTTCATCGGTCAACAGCACATTCCGCGCCTTTTCGTCAACCTCGTAGTGTTCCTCATTTTCCTTTCTCAGGGAAGCAGCCACCTCAGCCGCCCGGATGTACTTCTCGCTGGGGCGTTCGACTTGGCCGGAAATAATTAGAGGTGTGCGGGCTTCATCAATCAGCACCGAGTCAACCTCGTCAATCACGCAGAAATTAAAAGGACGCTGCACCACATCTTCCATGACAGTAGCCATGTTATCGCGCAAATAGTCGAAGCCGACTTCGCTGTTGGTGGCGTAGGTAATATCGCAGTTATAATTTTTCTTGCGTTCCACCTGATCCATGCCCTGCTGGATCAGTCCCACAGTCAGTCCCAGGAAGCGGTGCACCTGTCCCATCCATTCCGCGTCCCGCCGTGCGAGATAATCGTTGACGGTGATGATGTGCACGCCTTTGCCGTTGAGGGCGTTGAGGTAAGCCGGCAGTGTAGCTACGAGTGTTTTGCCCTCACCGGTTTTCATTTCGGCAATTTGGCCTTTGTGCAGGATGATGCCGCCGAGGAGTTGGACATCAAAGTGGCGCATTCCCAAAACTCGCTGTCCCGCTTCCCGCACCACTGCAAAAGCTTCGGGCAAGATTTCGTCGAGGATTTCTTTCTCTTCGTTGAGAGATTTAGCTTTGGCCAGACGTTCTTTAAACTCCGCTGTTTTGCCTCTGAGGGCGTCGTCTGAGAGGGCGCGTAAGTCTTCTTCCAAGATATTGATATCAGCTACCCAAGGCTGAAATTTTCTCAGTTTGCGAGCGTTGGGGTCGCCGAGTAGATTTTTAAACATGGCAGGAGAGGCAGATTTTTAATAATTTAGCTAGTAGCTTGCAGAATTAGGGGCTGTAGTGTCAGCCACAACGTTTACCTTCCCCGATTGTAGCAACCATTGGCTCGCTCTGGAGTCGAAGGAGTCGTTGCGGGCGATCGAGCGATTTTAGATTTTAGATTTTGGATGTGGGATGGAAGAATTGACTTTTCTTGTCCCCCCTCATTCAGCCGAGATTTTCCTAGGGGCTAAGCATTTAGGCGACAATGTGCCTGTGTTATAGAGTTGCCGGATCATCATTTCCACCAAGCAGCGTGCTTATCAGTCAAGATTTTGCAGTTAGGGACAGAAATATCTCCCCCTTCCCAACCTTGTCGGCTCGTGGCTTGAAACTCTTGCAAGATATTTAGAGTAAGACCATGATTAGGCGTGCGATACCTTTTTGACCTTTTGAAGTAACCACCTGCGGACATTTCGTCACCATCTGAACTATACCAGCTTGATTCCTCTACCCAGAGTTGATACTCGTCAAAGTGAACAGCCGCTACGTTCAGACCATGAAGCCAGTAGTAAACCCGACCATAATAGGCAGTGTGTAACCATTTTTCCCACTGCTTTGGTGCATACCTTTCAGCTTCGAGAGCGTCGCCGAAAACTGGCAGCCAAAGAACATAGATGCCTAAGCGATTATATTCTTTCGTCCGATAAATTATTTTGCTCATGGTCAAGCTGCTAACCTGAACCTCGATAGCAACCTTGACCGCGTAGCTCTCAAAGTAAATGTCAGGAACAACCTTACCTAAATCTTTTTCCAACTCGCAAGCAATCACGCTTTTATCTTGATTCAAGCAGTCGAAAATAGTCTGCTTGCATACCCGATGCAACTCAGATTCACCTTGCCCATACTGACAAACCACCGGAGGCTTGTGAGCAAAATGATGCACCTTGACCAGACCTTTGCGGAGAATAGTTTCACTCTGGCATTTGGGACAGAAGAAGGAACCATCCTGCTTTTGCGAATCTCGCGCCACAACTTTTTGCCCGTCGCTAGATCGAATCGAAGTAATCATCTCGTTTAGGTTGAAAAGAATATCGCCTACTATTAAACATTTTGAGCTTGTTTATGTTCGGTTTCTAGTAACTGCATCAATTGCTCTGCTGCACTATTAGAAGTATGCACGGAATACATAATTTCAGCAGATTCATTGCCCATGACAATTCCTTCTTCTTTTGCCAATTCTGCTATTAAAAACAGCATCATCTGAAATTTATCAGTACGGGACAATTGCTGAAGTTGGGTTAACAATTCAAGATTTGACATAAAACGCCATTGAATTCGTTTTTCCATTTTACCACGATCTTGAGATTTAAACCGCTCCAAAACAGTAGTGTCAATCTCTAATTCCTGAACAGGCAAGATGCCTGTTCCACAAAGAATGAATTTGATTGTGGAACAGGCATCTTGCCTGTTCTTGAGAATGGTGTAAGATGTGAGATTAACCCTACTCTTCAACAGGCCGGGGCACTTCGTAAGTCAGGAAGTCATAGGCCATTTTTGTATTCGGAAAAATAGCCTGGGCTTCTTTGAGCAAGTCATCGAGGACGATCGCATTTCCCGGAGCGTAACGCGGGCTAAAATGCGTCATGATCAACTGTTTCGCCCCAGCGAGCAAAGCTACTTGAGCCGCCATTGTCGAGGTTGAGTGCAGGCGATCGAAGGCCATTTGAGCATCTTGATGGGCAAAAGTCGCTTCATGTACCAACAAATCCGCATCCTTTGCCAATTCCACCGCGCTGTCACAAAAAACCGTGTCAGTACAGTAAACAAACTTTCGCCCGACTTGATCCGGGCCACAAAAATCAGTACCTTTAAACTCCCGCCCATCTGATAATTTGACCGTCTTTCCTTGTTTTAATTCACCATAAACTGGCCCCGATGGAATCCCTACAGCCTTCGCTTTTTCGACATCAAAGTGTCCCGGACGGTCTTTCTCAGTGATGCGATAACCAAAAGCAGTAACTCGATGCTTTAAAGGAGCGCAACTCACAATATATTCGTCATCTTCATAGACAACTCCCTCGTGACTTTTGTGTACCTTCACAGGGTAAGAAAAATGAGTTTGAGAATAGCGAACGCCAGCTTGCAAATATTCTTCAAGTCCTGGAGGCCCGTAAAGATCGATGCGCTTGACATTCCCCGCCAAACCGCAGCTAGCCAGCAAGCCCATTAAGCCGAAAATGTGGTCGCCGTGCAGGTGAGTGATGAAAATCCGGCTCAGTTGGCTCACTTTGAGCTCGCTACGGAGGAATTGGTGCTGGGTTCCTTCGCCGCAGTCAAACAGCCAGAGTTCGGCTCGCTGGGGCAAGCGGAGGGCGATGCTGGATACGTTGCGCGATCGCGTGGGGACGCCGGAGCTAGTTCCGAGAAATGTAATCTGCAAGAGTTAAATCACCTCAATTAAATGTTAAAAAATATGTTACAAATATCCAGAGTGCGGCGAATCCGACATAAAGGAAATATTCGCAGGCAGGAACCGGGATAAATCGCTGTTGCTGCCAGGATCTAGTCGCTCCAATCATTTTTGACGCACAAAGTGCCAAACCCAATTCTGGGTGCATCTGGTTTTTGAAGAGGGCGAAGCATGACCGTATATGAGTTATTAGTTATAATCCCATATTGACTGCGGTCATGCTTCGCCCCTACAGATATATTTGCTTGCATTGAGATGCACCCCCAATTCTAACGTTTTCTTTCTGCCGTTCTCCTTCCTTTTTCCCGAACCTTCCCGAACTCTTAAAAATTCTCAAACTCATACAGCACAGGAGGAAAATTTTAAAATGCAGTCAGGAGTGTTCTTTACTTCCGTTGTTTCGACATTAAAAAAACGCTACTTTTGGATTTCGCTGTTGTTTTGGCTGGTAATGGTAGCCCCAGCACAGGCGGCGCTGATTTTGCGAGTTGCGGTACAAGACGGGACGAGTCAGATCAAAGTCGGCAGTTCTACTAAGGCTGCAATCCGCGACAGCAGCGGGCGCAATTTGGGGGAACTGCCCGCCAACAGTTCTCAGTCTGCTCAATTTCGATCGGGAACTGTGGCAATTGGCCGCTGGGCTGCCAATCAAATTTGGATCGAGCCGACCGGAAACGGTTATGTTTGGATTGGCGATCGATGGTATCGGGGACGCACGCTTCTAGTTCCCGAAAAAGGAGCCTTGACCGCCGTCAACTACGTCGATATCGAACAGTATCTCTACAGCGTTCTCGGCGCCGAAATGAGTGGCAATTGGCCTCAAGAGGCTTTGAAAGCCCAAGCAGTCGCCGCCCGTTCCTACGCTCTCCACAAGCGCCTCAAAAGCGAAACCGACCTTTACGATGTGGATGACACTCAGTCTTCCCAGGTTTACAAAGGATTGCAAACAGAATCTTCGGGTACTTATGCCGCAGTGGATGCCACCGCCGGTCAAGTTCTGACTTACAACGGTCAGATTATTTTAGCCGTTTTCCACTCTGCCTCTGGCGGACATACGGAAAATGTCGAGGATGTTTGGACGGAACCCCTGCCTTATTTGCGGGCTGTTCCTGACTTCGACCAAGGGGCGCCGGTTTACCAATGGAAAGAAAATTTTTCCCGCGCTCAAATCAGCAGCAAGATTTCTGGTGTGGGTAATGTAATCTCGATGAAGCCAGAACGTACTACCGCTTACGGCAGCGTTTTGTCCATGAAAGTAGTCGGGGATGGCGGTTCTAGGGTGATGACTGGCGCGGATTTGCGTCGGGTTCTAAATTTAAGGAGTACCCGCTTTACTGTGATTCCTCAGTACGGCGGGATTTTTAGCGGCCAAAATAGGGGGAAGCCTCCTACGGGTTTTCAAGTTGCTGGCAAAGGTTTCGGTCACGCTGTGGGCATGAGTCAGTGGGGGGCTTACAATTTGGCTAGGCAGGGATACGGCTACCAGCAGATTTTGTTGCACTATTACCGGGGTGCTGCTTTGGCTAGAATTGCTGTGCAGTAACTGTTGGGAATGGGGGATGGGGCATGGGGCATGGGGCATGGGGCATGGGGCATGGGGCATTGGTAAGAAATAACAAATAACCAATAACAAGTAATAACGAATAACTAACTAACTGTCCACTGCCAACTGCCAACTGCCAACTGACTACTGACTAACTAAATTAAGGATTGCTATGCAAAAGTGGGAGTATTTATTTGTGGATGCGAATATGTATCCTTTTGGAAATAAGCTAATTAGTTTATATGTAAATGGTGAGGAGCTGCGAGATTGGAAACAAGGCTCGCTACATCTATTTGTCAATCAATTGGGGGAGGATGGGTGGGAACTTGTGGCTCTGCGACATGACTCGAAATACGACCAAAATTGTTTGATTTTTAAACGCCCTAAGATTGTTAAAAAGATGAGAAAAACAACAGATTCTAGTATTCAAAATAAATGATTTTGGCGTTGTTTAATCAGGGGATGAAAATGGGTAACTTGAAAATTCAGCTATATTGACTGACTGGTTTGTTTCATTTTTTCACATTGAGTCGTTCATACTGTTGCAGCAGCAACGCCAATAGAAGGTATGTAGTTGCACTTGGGCGCTCTTTCCTAATATAAGCTAAGAGCGCTGAAGCGCAACTACGTACCTAAGATCAATTCTCAGAAGACTTCTCGTCTCCGGCGGTTAGAAACCGCGACTACAAAAACAAAGTCCACCTCCGTGGACTAAGAAAAAATCTGTGTGCTGCATTCCTGATTCTTCGGGTTATAAATTAATTGTCCGATCGCCCAATTCGCCGCTGCCATTCAGCATCTATTTTTGCTGACTGTTCTAGTTCTTGTTGAGTTAATTCGCTTTCTGTGGTATAAGCTAAGTCTTCTCCACTCAGAACGTTTTCGCCTGCAAATTCCTGGGCGTAGGCCAGTTTTTGCTGCAAGTTGGCATCGGGTTGGTTTAATAACATGGCTCGCTGCTGCCGATCGTGATTCCGAGCTTCTATCCTGCTATTTTTCCACTGAATCCAGAAGTACCTGATTAAGGGAATTGTCAGAAATCCGACGCCGTAAATCAGCAGCAGTGGATAAATACCGCTGACGAAGCCGATGAATCCACCTGCGATCGCACTTTTCGTTAATAAATTCCCCAAAACCAGCGCACCGACAAGATTGACGGCTCCTAAACCTGCTGCGAGCATGATTTGGCCGGAGTCGGCGTGACTGAAACGCCACAGCATTTCTCGCAAATAAGTTCCTGTTGGTTGAGGATTTTGCAGGAGGGCTGTGGTTTGCAATTGCGGAAAATGATAGATGATTTGCCCTTCGGGACTGACTTCGGGGCGGCCGTCAAAACGGGCCAGGGCTGGTAACATATATTCTTCGTATTCTCGGGCGTATCCTTGCCCGAGATTGTCGAGATAGGGCGCAATTTGTTCGGCTGCGACTGCGCCTCGGTTGTTGCGAATTGCGGTGGCTATATCGCTCCACTTGCGCTCTTCTAGATTTTTATTGGGATTCCCGTCTCCAAATATAAATGAGAAAACTGCTTCCAGAAAACTCATCTGGGGTTTTTGACCGCGATCGCGCGATCGCTGCTGGTAGTATGGTTCATCATGGTTCCAGTAAAAGATCCAGATTAAGTCGTTCCAGAAGTAGGGAAAAAAGAAAAAGCCTCCGCCGCCACCTCCACTTTCGCCTCCGCTTCCGCCTCCTCCACCGTTATTGTCGCTGTTCATGCTGGAGAGTAAAAGCGTAATAGCAACAACAATTAAAAGGATGGAAGCTACCAGCACTAAGCCAAAAGATATTCTAATCAAGTAAAATAGAACTCGCCAGATTTTTTGCCACCATTCCTGCAACTGCAAGCGCAAGAATTTGTTTCGCAAAATATCTCGAAAGTTGTTGGGAAATATGTAGGCAATGTCGCCGGATTCTGCTACTTGCAGGTTGCCGCCTGCTTCGGAGGCCAGCGTTAACAGTTCTCGCTGGGCAAAATTGACATCTAGTCCAGCTTTTGCCGCCACGTCTCCAACCGTAACGCGGTAGCCAAGTTGCTCGACGGCTTGCATAATCCCGGGATTTGGAGCCATGTGTTTCTCTTTGTGAAAATTACGCGGTTATTTTTAATTATAGGTTGCGGGCATTAAAGCTGGTTTAGACCTGGAGAATTTAGGCTTTTTTTGTGGCTGACCTTGATTTTGGGGCAAAACATTGCTACTTTTGGCATGGTTCAAAAATGGCAGTTTTAAGGTAGCACTGCACGGCAAATTCTGCCATCATTAAAGGTACATCAAAGCTGATAGCGATTGCTGTCAGCTTTGGGTCGAGAATACCGGCGATCGCCAGTAATTCGTCGCGTCGATCAATTGAAAACATCTACTTGATTCTCATTTGTTTCTGAGTGGTATTTGTATTCTTGGATCAGAGTCAAAATTGAACTAGATACAGGGGGTGTCGGAATATAACCACCTGCGACGAATGCCATCTTAATAAAAAATATCAGCTTGCATAATTAAATTAGTGAATAGTGAGTAGTGGATAGTGGATAGTGAATTAGATTGTTTCTAAGAACTCAAACAAATAGTTTTCATCTTTTAAGTTAAGAAAATTTTCTTTACCATTGAGAACATCTTCATAAGTCATTTTATCCAATTCATCTTTGCTCAGGTTGAGATCGATATCAGGCTTTCCTTTCATAACTATGCCTAAGCCAAAATCGCAATCCAACACAAAGACTCGCAAATCTTTGCGATTACTTCTTAGATAACAAATCGTTTTCCAGACATCACCACACCAGTTGCCATCCCATCCAGGTAAATTCATGTCGATCGCAGCTTGCAGAGACTGAGCTGGACAGGCTGCGAGGACATGGGGTGGTTTGCAATCATGCATGACTATTACGCCATTTTCATTGAGGTTGTCCAAGGTATTCAGGACATCTTGCAATGATTGTTCGTAGGTATGCAATCCATCGATAAATGCTACATCAAACCGTTCGATCGGATTGGCACTTGCAAAAAAAGCATCGCTAGTGGCGTCTATATATTCCGCTGTTGCATTACATAGATTTTTACTAGCCCATTCCAATTTACGTTCTTCAGAAAATGCAAAACTAGGATCTACTCCCACCTTTTGAGCGATCTCGATCGGGAAAAAACTATCGCCATTATTTACGCCGATTTCTAAATACCTCAGGGCTTTTTTCTTGTCGATTATTTTTTGAATTACATCGGTTCTGAGCATTTCGGTTTCCTGAGATAATAGACAACAATTTGAAACCTAACTATTTAGGCTGACTGTTTACTATAACATATCTCACGCATTGCCCCACGTATTTTTGTTACTGCTGTTGGGGGAAGGGGGAAGGGGAAAGGGGAAGGGGTAAAGAGTACAGGACTTACGCAAAGAATCTATCTGTAGGGTGCGTTACCTCTGGTAACCGATCGCCAACGCTACTAATAGTGTGGGTGCGTACTTTGTCTTTGCCAATATCACGATCGCTATTTTCTGGCGAGCATCAAGCGGTAAACTGGCTGCGACTGATTGGCTCGGACTCATTCTTGTAGATTATACCCAGGTTTTTCCTAAGTTCCCTCTGAAACCATCATAAGTTCCGCGCAGACAAGCCCAAATTTTCAATCTTCTTGATAAGTTTTCTAATAGCAAGATTTTAATAACTAAATTAATCATAATTTTAATTCTATGAATACTAAACATAATCAATAGTTTGTTCTCCATAGCGAGACTAAGTTCGACAAAGGTGTTATTCCTGCATCGGTAGTAGTAACGCAACGGAGAACAATTCAATCGCATTATTTTTATTTTAGGATAAAATAAATTAACTTCTTGAGTCTCTCCAAATCGTTGTTTTAGAACAATATTTCTATTGACAAATATAGAATAATTTTGTTTCTTTAATTTTAGACAATATTCCCAATCAACTGCTTCAATAAATAAATTTTCATTAGGAAAGGGAGTATTGTAAGCGGCTTGAATGGAAATAAGAGAACCTGCTGTAATAACGGCATCACATTTATAAATTTCAGGGATTTGATCGTTTATAAGAAATTGTTTTAGTTGATACTTATCTAAGATCATTCCATTCCATTGTTGTCCTGTGACTCTATCAACAGGAAGTGGAGCAATAATTCCAATTTTTTGATGAGCTTCTTTGAGATTATCATAGGTTTCAATTAATCTTTTTAAAGCATCTGGTGAAGGTTCAGTATCTTGATCGAAAGTCCAAATAAAATCAAATTCATTTTTAATAGACCATTCAATACCCACTCGTAAACCGCCAGAAATGCCGATGTTTTGGGGATAAGATTTGACGATAATAGATTCGTCTAATTCTTCAGGAGACAACAAAACATGAGGCGAGTTATCGACTATTAAGATTTTCTCGATCGAATAAGTTTGACACTTAAGAGAAGCGATACACCGCTCAAGGGCAGTTTTATCTGAATAGGCAGTGATATAAGCAACAATACGATACGACATTACCTAATTAATACTTCCAACTTATTTTTACTACAAATGAATACAATTACCCCGACTGCTTAGTCCTGCTTGAAAAATTAACATTTTTTACGCTGGAATAGTCTGACATTACCATGCTAATTAGCAATTGTCAACAACTGTCTCAAATTGTTGTTGGAGCTGAAAAATATCTCCATGACAAGGAGTATCAGGCAGGACTTCTTTCTGACCTGCTCTCAATCCCGTCCCGACATCAGCAATGGTGAAATCTGGCTGAAACCCCTGCGCCATCGCATCTAGCAAATGCCAACCCCAAGACTGATTGGCTCGGACTCATGCTTTGGGGGGCGAATTAGGACTAAGGCGACAGCCTTCACCTTACACCGATCGCTCGCAAACTGTTACCCTCAATTGAACCGTACCCTACTTTTTTCCCAAAAGCTTTTCAGTGTTGGCTGAACTTTGAAAACTTAATAAAAGTTTAAATATGTAAAAAAAATATGTTTTTTTTGCAAGTCTTGCAATAGTTATCTACAATAGATAGGACTTGCGCGTGTTGTCAAGTTTGTCCTTGTGTCTCACAAGTCTTTTTCGCATTCTCAGCACAACTCTAAACTAAAATTGTTGTGCAAGTATTCATAGGAAAACTTTACCCGCTAATTTTTGAGATTAGCCACTAACGAAAAGAATCGCATATGCCAAGAACTCAACGCAACGATAACTTTATTGACAAAAGTTTCACGGTAATGGCTGATATCATCCTGAAGATTATGCCCGCGAAAAAGAAGGCGAAGGAAGCTTTTGCTTATTATCGGGATGGTATGTCGGCTCAAGCTGATGGCGAATATGCTGAAGCGCTGGACAATTATACTGAAGCGCTGAAGCTGGAAGAAGATCCTTACGATCGCAGTTATGTATTGTACAATATGGGTCTGATCCATACTAGCAACGGCGAACACGATAAAGCTTTGGAGTATTACAGCGAAGCGCTTGAACTGAATCCCAGAATGCCGCAAGCGCTGAACAATATTGCTGTGATTTACCACTATCAAGGGGAAAGGGAAAAGGAAGCTGGCAATGTTGAAGGGGCGGAAGGGCTGTTTGATAAAGCTGCGGATTACTGGAAGGAGGCTATTCGTTTGGCGCCGAACAATTACATTGAGGTGCAGAATTGGCTGAAGACGACAGGGCGATCGCAAATTGATGTGTATTTTTAACTATGATGGGAATGGGGAATAGGGAATGGGGAATAGGGAATGGGGCATCGGGCATAGTTAATAGTTAGTAGTTAATAGTTAGTAGTTTCTCTAATAACAAATAACAAATAACAAATAACACATAACTTGTTTGGCCTCTTTGCCCCATGCCCCATGCCCCATGCCCCATGCCCCATGCCCTATGCCCTATGCCCTATGCCCAATTCCCAATTCCCAATTCCCAATTTTTATGATTGACAAAGAAGAAGTTCGGAAAGTAGCGAATTTAGCCCGATTGGAATTAACGCCGGAAGAAGAAGAGCAGTTTACTGGTCAACTGAACGGTATTTTGGATTATTTTGAGCAGTTGAGCGAACTGGATACGAGTAAGGTAAAACCGACAACTCGGGCGATCGATGTTAGCAATGTTATGCGATCGGACGATTTGCAACCGTTTGCTAACGGCGAGAGTATTTTGGCGGGTGCTCCCGATCGCGATGGGGAGTTTTTTAAAGTGCCTAAGATTATGTAGAATTTCCGCTGTGTACCTGACTCGATCGCCCTAACCCCCCTTAATCAGCAGGGTGGTTTTATTGTCGTCAGACAAATTAGGTACGTAGTTGCGCTTCAGCGCTCTTTATAATATTAGGAAAGAGGGCTGAAGCCCAACAACGTACCTAAGGGTGCTTGTGGCGTACCTTACGATCGCACTAAATTCTCACTCCAAAAGATGCGGCCAATTCCCGTTCTGGCTGCATACCAACTGTCGGCGGCATCGATCGACTTGCAACCTGCTCGATTAGTTGTAATTGCTGCGGTAACATATTAGCTAAACTGTAGCGTTCTAGGGCGGTTTGACGGGCCTTGACCCGAATTTCTGCCATGCGGGTAGGATGGTCTAAAACTTCGTCAATGCGATCGGCTACTTGTTTCGGCGAGAAGTAATCGACGATTAAACCGTTTTCTCCATCGCGGATAACTTCTCTCACCGGGCCCGTATCGGAACCGATTACTAAACATCCTGCCGATAGAGATTCAATCATCGACCAAGATAGCACGAAAGGTCTGGTTAAATAAACGTGTACGTCGGATGCTTGAATTACTTTTAAATACAGTCCGTAAGGTAGCGGCCCGACAAAGTGTACTCGCGACATATCTAGCGGCACTTTTTTGAGCATATGGTCTTTGTAAGACTCGCCATTTGGTAAAGAACGGCCGTAACAAACTCTGTCTGAACCAACAATTACAACGTGACAGTTGGGGCGGCGTTCTTGCACGTAGGCGATCGACTCAATGAACTCTGGAAAACCACGGTAAGGTTCCATTCCCCGCGATACGTAGGTGACAATTTCATCAACGCCGGACAAATCTAAGTTCGGTAAAATTAGTTTAGCACCGGGATCTGGTTTAAAATAATCGGTGTCTACGCCGTCGTGGAGTACGGATAATTTTTGTTGTAATTCTGGCGGAAATTGCGATCGCTGCCAATAAGTCGGCGACAAACCCCAATCGCAAGAATATAAATCGATCAGAATCGGCGCATTTTTGATTCTAATTCTCGCCATATCGTCAACACTTAAAGGTTCCGCCGGATCGAAATCTGCGTCGGAACCAATGGCGTGATAAAACCACTCGAAATAACACAAAAGTGGCGTATTTGGAAAAGCTTCTTTGACAAATAGTGTCGGCCCCCAACCTGAATGTCCGCAGATCACATCGGGTACAAAACCGTCAGCTTTGAGTTGTTCGGCCATTCTAAATACGGCTTGTCCGTAGATGACGGCACTTTCTAAAGGGCGCACGTATTGGTGAGTCTGGGCGTGGGGTTCGCGGCTGGGGGTAAATGCTGCTTTGCGAACTCCGGGAATGTCCCATTCTGGACGCTCGTTTTTAGTGCCGAAAACAATTTGATTTTTGGGATTGGCGCCTAAAGCCGTGATAATGTGGCGGTATTGGGCGGGGAAGTTGGGGTGGAGAAATAATGCTTTCATTTTAGAAGGAAGAAGGAAAAAGGAAGGAAGATGAACAGGATTTACATGATGTTCGATCGATTAGTTATAATTCCAGCAGGTGTGAGACTGCTTTAAAAACATCGCTGTCAACTGTCAACTGTCAACTGTCAACTGTTTAATGGTGCTTTGCAAATCCAGACGCAATCTCGCGGTACTGAAGATGTATTTTTCAGGAGGATTTCATAGTTTAAATGGTTGAGAAATTTTTCCATAATTGTATCTGTCATTATTGAGAATGCAGTGCCATCTCTGCGTCCCAGCAAGTTTTTGTCCCACTCGCCGGCGAATTTTTGCCACCCTAATTCGCTGAGAATATTGCCGTGGTGGAAGACGCAAATGCGATCGCCCCGCAGCAGTTTTGGAATGCGAGTTAGGTAGTTGAATATGTCTACGGCTTCTACGTGTACCATGGTATCGTAGCAAAAGCAGACATCGGCTGCACCCTCGGCGATGCCGTCTAATGTTAAACCGTCGAGTTTGACGTAGGAAACGCGATCGACTCCCAAGCGCGATCGCGCGGCTTGCAGCATTTGACTGGAAATATCGGCGCAAATTAGGCGATCGCAATATTTCAGCAACAGCGAACCAGTTTTTCCGCCACCGATACCAATTTCTAAAACCGTATGTTCTTTTTTGATGTACGGTGCAACAAACTCCTGTTCTATCAGTGCTTCGTATTCGGCTAAGGAGTTGGCCGCACCAGCAGCTTTACCTATCCATTCGTCCCCAATATGGGAAAGTTCGGGATTAGTTTCTTCCCACTGTTGGGCGTAACTGTCCCAGGCTGTTTCATAATCTACTCTTGGGCGATCGGTCATTTTTTCATCGTTCATTTTTGATTATTTTATAGTATAGATGTCTGGATTTTGAATATGTTCCGCAAGTCTTCGTTTCTCCTTGCCCTGTGCTACCAATTATATCAAATCCGGTCTTCATTGGAATGATTCATCTCTCCATTCTCTTCCTCTGTGTCCTCTGTGTTCTCTGCGGTTTGATAATTCCGGTACAGCCAGATTTGATATTACCAATTACCTGTTCTACCAATGCCCTGTTTGCCCAATGACCTGTTTGGCCAATGACCTGTTTGGCCAATGACCTGTTTGGCCCATCATTAATGACTGCTGAAATATGCTTCGCAGAAAATGTCTGCATAAGCTTGAGTCATCTCCTCAAAAGTATTGAGTGAATCCAAGACATATTTAGCATTTCCAGCTAACTGCTGGCGCAAAGATTTATCCTCCAACAAACTAATCAAAGCTGCAAGTAATTGATCCGGACGATCGGGCGTATAAAACAAACCGTTAATTCCCGGCCTCACTTGTTCCTTAATTCCAAAGACTGGCGATGTAATAATTGGTAAATCGCAGGCCATCGCTTCCAAAATCACTCTCGGAAAACTTTCGACACGAGAAGTGCAAACAAAAATATCCGCCGCTTTGTAATATTTTCCTGGTTCCCCGGTTTCCGGGACTACTGTCACCCTTTGTCGCAACTCTTCCGGCAATGCGTTCACCATATCGGCTAATTTATTGCTGTAAATACTCGGCCGATCGCCCACAATGAAACACCTAATCTTATTGTGCCATTTTTCAGGCAAAAGTGAAAGTGCTTGAACTAAATCTTGCTGGCCTTTACGTTCGCAGACGGTTCCCAGCAGCAACAATACCACATCTTCCGCTGCCACACCTAAAGTGTTTCTAGCGTCTTCAGAATTCTCGGAATTTTCCAGTTTGCTCAAATCTAAGCCGTTGTGAATCACTGTAAAATTGTGGTGGCTGTTGAGAGGCAAATACCTGTCACGCGTTGCATCCGCCACAAAAATCACCTTGTAAGGAAAGCGGAAACACTCCAAAGCTCTCGCCGCAATCTCCGAGCCAAACCTGTTAAAATAAGTTTGCCAAGGTTCGCTTTCGTGCACGTTCCACACCGCCGGAACTCCGATTTCTCGCGCCGCATCAACTACAAAGAAGTTTTCTAAAGTATTGGCATAAATTGCATCTACTTTTAAACTTTCAATTTCCTTACTAAAACTCCGGATAGCTTCATCGTAAGCATCGCGCTGGTAGATGTGTTCGAGGGGATTGTCGCGTACAATGACTTCAATTCCCTGTTGTTCGTAAGCTTGGCGCAGGGGGCCGTCTGTCGTGCAAAGTACGATCGGCAAAATCACACCCTCAGCCGCCAATTTCACCGCAATTTCGTACTGATGCAGCGGTGCCCCCGTAAAATCCAGCGAATTGCTGCACATCAAAACCTTAAGAGGATGAATAGAATTGTTTGTATTGGCTACCAACAAACCAGAATCCGAAACTTCCAATGTATAACCCTCTTCCTTTTTCCCTCTTTCTTCTTCCTTCTTCCCTCTTCCTTCTTCCTTCTTCTTTCCCTCTCCTTTCATAAAAACCCGTCGGGGTTGAATATGAAAATACTCATCTTCTAAAGACAAATGAGGACTGTAAAAGCTGTCATTTTTCCCCGCATACTTGCGCCGAAAAGCCGCAACTTCTTGAGGATTGTCAGTAAAACCTCTCGAAGTTCCCTCCTTGTGCAACAACTCCGCATCGGGACAATACACGCACCGATAACCCCGTTCTAACAATCGATATCCGTAATCGACATCATTGTAAGCAACAGCAAAATCATCCTCATCAAAGCCGCCCAATTCTAAGAACAATTGACGGGGAGTAATCGTGCAAGCAGCAGTTACTGCCGAGTAATTTCGCGTTACCATCGCTTGAGAAAGATAGCCTCGATTCTCCTTATCCATCAGCTTAAAAGCGTGACCGGCCAAACCGTGATGGAGGCCGTGAATTACTCCCGCGTGCTGAATTCTACCGTCGGGATATAACAGTCGCGCGCCGACTGCACCAACGCCGCGAATTTGAGCGTATCCCACCATTTGACTCAGCCAGCGCGGGTTGATTGCTTCAGTATCGTTGTTCAAAAACAATACATATTCGCTGTCAACTTTCTCGACGGCGCGGTTGTTGATTGCTGCAAAACTAAACTTGCCACCAGGATTTTTGATTCGCAAAACTTGGCAAGTTAATTGCTTTAAATATTCTAGAGTTTTCGGATCGTCGCTTTCATTATCTATGACAGCAATTTGAAAGTTTTTGTAGGTTGTAGTTTCCAGAGAATCTAGACAGGCTTTCAGCAATTTCACCTGATTTTTAGTAGGAATAATTACCGTTACTGACGGGCCGTCATCCGGGAAATCTTGGGCAAAGATGCCCAAATTTTCTTTGGTAGCCCAGGCGTGCTGAGCGACATTGCCATTAATTTGTCGGCGGTTTAGTGCATCTTGGATTGCTTTTTGACCTGCGCCAAAACTGGCGGGTTTTGCGGCCCCAGATATGGCTGTAGAACCGGGTGCAGTTCGCCAATGATACAGCACTAGAGGCAGGTGCGCGACGTGGCGACAAATTTCGGTTGCTCTTAAGGCAAAATCGTAATCTTGCGAGCCTTCAAAACCGAGGCGCAAGCCACCTATTTCTTCAAAAATCTGTTTTCTGACGGCGCACAAATGACCGAGATACATATAGGAAAGCAGCAGTTCTGGCGACCATTGCGGTTTGAATTGTGGGGCGAAACGGCGACCTTTGGTGTCGATTTTGTCGTCGTCTGAGTAGAGAAAATCGGTGGTTGGATGGGTGGCAAAATATAGCGCTACTTCGCCTAGGGCGTCGGGAGTTAGTTCGTCGTCGTTGTCTAAAAATAGGATGATGTCGCCTGTGGCGAGGGCGGCTGCGCTGTTAGTTGCGGCGCTGATGTTGCCGTTTTCTGTGCGAAATTGTATGCAGATACGATCGTCCTTTTCGGCCCAATTTTTCAAGGTGTCAGCAACTGTGGCGTCGGTACTGCGATCGTCAGCGATGCAGAGTTCCCAGTTTTGATAGACTTGATTGATTACACTGTCGATCGCACTTTCGAGAAAATCTATCTGCGGATTGTACACTGGCATGACCACCGAAATCTTGGGCAGCGCTTCCCCACAGGATTTTAACCGAGAGATCAAGTAATCGCGCGATCGACTATTCCACTGATTCACCTCCAACCAAGCGTCATACCTATCAATCGGTTTCGGCACCACAAAACCCGCAGGCGGTAGCAAATCCCCCGGCGCAGTCAACTGTTTTTGCTGTTGGTAAATCTTCCCCAACTGGCGCATCACCTTGACAATTTCCCAAGGCATCGGCACAATTCTGCCCAGACGCTGTTTTCTCTCCCTAGCCCGCTGCCGGATTGCCTCTACAAAACTCGAAAACTCCTCAAATTTATCAGCACTTCGCTGCCAAATATGGTAGCGCCGCACAGTCAATATTTGTGGCGCTTGAAAATACAAAATTTCCTCGGTATCTAACTCAGCTTGCAGCGAAACTTGCCATTCCCCTGGCGGCAAATCGACAAGTGCCTCAAAGCCGCTTTCCGAACTGTTAACCCAGTCGGGAAACACTTCGCCGACATCTTTTCTCCGCAAACCGTAGGCGCATTCTACAGAAATATCTCCGCACACAAAGCTTAATTTAGCAATTTTGCGATCGTGGTGACAGCACCAACCTGCGAACAAAATTTGACCCTGACGCTGTTCCCACACTACGGGTACATCTAACGATGCTTGAATTGTTGAAACCAACAGCGGATAAGTTGCCAAGAGATGCCAATTTCCGCCTGCTTCTTGGGCTTCTAGTACCACTTCGTGCCGTCCGGCAGGCGCTTGCAATTCAATAGTAAAACCCGCTTTCCTCGCAGCCGGAATATTAGAATGTGCTATCGCTATATCGCTTCTTTCTATGCCGTAAACGCCCGAAAATATTTTGTCATCAATTCGGACACGCACTGCTTTAATCTCAATCTTTGTGTTAAATACCCAGCCCACGATTAGTAAATTAGAATCGCTAATTTGCCAAGTAGTGGGTTGGTCTAACGAAAAAATATATTTCGGGAAGAGGTCACGGATTCGGCGCCTAAAACCCCACAAATTTTCTCGGATTTGCCACCAGTCAGAAGACTTGATTGCCTCAATTTCTGCCCGCACTCTTTCTGTTTCCTGGCGCGATTTTTCTAAGTCTTCCCGACTTTCATTTAATTTTTCCTGAGTTTGACTCTGTATTGTTTCCAACCACAGTAACTCAGCTAACTTTTGCTCCAATTTGAATTCTTTTTCTTCGTATTTTACCTGACTCTTCCCTAATTCTGCTTCTAATTCCAAGACTTTTGCTAAAGCTGTTTGAAATTGCGATTCTTTGCCGGCAAGCTGTACCTGAGTTTGTCCTAATTCTGCTTCTAATTCCAAGACTTTTGCTAAAGCTGTTTGAAATTGTGATTCTTTGCCTGCAAGTTGTACCTGAGTTTGTCCTAATTCTGTTTCTAACTTCAGGACTTTTGCTAAAGCTTCTTGAAATTGCGATTCTTGACCGGCAAGCTGTGCCTGAGTTTGTCCTAATTCTGTTTCTAATCCGAGCAGTTTTGCTAAAGCTTCTTGAAAATTTGATTCTTTGCCTGCAAGTTGTACTTGAGTTTCTCCTAATTCTGCCTCCAATCCCAACACTTTCGCCTGGGCTTGGTGAAATTCTTCTTGCCACTGTTTGATTTCGGAATTGCTGGTTTTTTGCTGTTTTTCCAGCAAGCGGATTTTTAGCCAATCTTCAAAAGGCCCGATAGAAGATGCTGGAAAATGAATAATTTTATCGCTGGCAGAATTCGATTCGCTGCCCAGATTGCCAGCTTGGGTTTCCAAAACTTGATATAGTTCTAAGGCTTCGGGAAAATATTGTTCTATTAAACTCGGCCTATGACTTTTGACAATATCATTTACTAATAAAGATTCTTCAAAATTGTCGGCAGGTATCGCACCTAAGTTAACGTTAAATTTGTCGTTGACTCGATCGATAAAAAATTCCGGAGTGTTGCCGATCGGGTAAACGTTGGCCAACAGACAGCGATCGGGAAAACGTTCGGACAATTCTAAGACTTTTTGGTTGTAGTGAATCCACATTTTTACTGCCATTTCGGGGTTTTGCAGCAAACTGACATCGGTTCCCCGGCGGTACAGGGAATCGACGACTTCCCAGGGCGATCGATAAACGCAGATGAAATTGGCTGTGGGAAGCAAATTTAGCCAAAAATCCCAAAACAGGGCGGTTCGCGGGTCTTTCCAGCCCCAATGGTTGTCAGTTTGTTGGTTTTGCGCGATCGCCCGTTTGGCAATTTCCACATATTCCGCTGCTACCGGAATCGTTTGTTCAAACGTACAGCCGAGTTCATCTATGCCGTGCGATCGTAAAACACTCTTGTGAAACTCAACAAAATCAACATTCTCGAAATGACCTTTCACATTTCCCACCGCCGGGCCCACCAACTGTTTGCCAATATCAACTCCGACTTTCTGAAACAAAGAAGCCGTTAAAGATGTACCGGAACGGTGCATTCCAGTAACAATAAAAACCGACGGTTTGCTGTCATTCATATTCACAATTTCTCTCCCTCGCCCTAATTCCCACACCATTTTTACTCGCTACACGATTTAGCCCAAAATGCAACTTATAGGTAATATCCCAACACTTAGTCCCTCATCTCTCCCAATCTCCAATCTCCAATCCACAATCTAAAATCCAAAATCCAAAATCCAAAATCTAAAATGGTCTTGTCTTATTCTCCCGCTAAACCGAGCGCTCGCCTGACTTGAAACCACGTGCTTCTCAGCTTCCAGAACTTGCTACTTTCCATCGCCACAACTCGACATTGCGATTTCTCTAGTTCTTGCTTGACATTCATCAACTGATTTTCAGTCTTCTCCAACTGCATTTGCAGAGACACTAACTGACTTTGAGTTTGTTCCAACTGCGAGTGAACTGAAATTAATTGATTTTGAGTTTCTTCCAACTTAGTATGAGATTCTTCTAACTGAGTTTCAGTAATCATTAACTTACTTTGACTTTGCTCCCATTCTATCTTAGCCCCAGCTAGCTGAGTTTCAACCAATTGAAGTTTGAGTTGAGTAGACCCCAACAAAGACCGCGATTGCTTTTGCCTTACCAGCGATTGCACAGTGCAAGTTTCCAAAATCCATGTCAAACCGTAGTTATTGATTGCTTTAACGGTTAACACATCCTGCGGCGCCACAGAGTTTTTCGGTAAATAACAGTTCCAACCCGACTGCAAAGCCACATCAGTTTCAAAGTGTCCGGCCACATCCGGGCGATCGTAAAAAGGCTCGCACCTCTGCACAAACTCACCGTTTACCAGCACTTGCAAATCCTCAATTTTACCGCCGCCATTCAGATCTGCCGCCCATCCTTCCAGATACAAATTCTCCTTATTTGTAAAAGCAGCAACATCAACATATCCTTCCGGGTGCTGATTGAATTTCAACTCCGAAAAATCTCTAGATAGTTGATTTGTGACAACATACAAATCCTGAAACCTGCATATACCTTTTTCGATGCGGTGAACAAAAGCCTTACCTGCGCTAACTTTATCGACAACTTCTCTGACAAACTTTTCAGTTACATAAGTTGTGCCGTATTCCTCCTTATCTAAAGACTGACTTTCGCTGAGGGCGCTGAACAGAATACCATTAGCAGGCATTTCTACATTAGGAGCTCGCAAACACTCATCGTGAACGCTGAACATCAAAATACCGTTAGGAGTCAACAAATCGTACAAATTTTGCAACCAACTTGTAAAAGTTCTTTCCGGCATATGGCTGAAAAAAGAATTAGCCAGAATGCAGTCAAATTTGCGATCGATTAAATAATTTTCTGGTTTTCCAGTCGAAACAATACCGCTAACGCCGAAGTATTCAGTTTGAAACTTAACCGCATTAGCATAAATATCAGAAACCCAAACTTGTTCCGGCGGTATTTCCTGAATCAAAAACCGTGTAAATCTACCGTAACCGCAGGCAAAATCTAGAAAAGACGGTACATTCTCAAAACTGCCAAAATGCCAATCCACAACCTGTTTAACAGTATCCAAGATGCGGCGCCCCAGCGAATAATAGCGCACCAAAGCCCGATCGCGATCGTCCTTGACATTGCTCAACGCAAACAAATACATTTCATCGTTTTCGCAGATATTTAGTTTAAAATCTTCGGGAAACTTAGTTTGCTCTCGAATAAATGCTTCGATTACCGGATTTTGGACTAAATCTAAATTGCTCTCGCTCATTGTTTTCACAGAATTTTAGATGACTTCGGTTGACGCCTTTTTCACCAGAGAATCAGAATTAACAACAGTTAAACACGGTTCGATCAGCAAGTCAACGATGCCGTTACCGCAGGACTCAGTACAAGACTGAACTCTAAACATCGCCACATCAACGCAGCGATCCAGATAAGTTAAATCCTCATCTACCGTTCCCACAACCCCCGCATTCAAAAAATAAACCCCAGGATTTAGCAAACATTTAAACTGAAACTTCACGACAATTGTCGTTCCCGCTTCCACATATCTAACGGACTGACTGGAAGCCTTTAAAGAAGCACCAGCTAACTCAAAACCGCTAATCGTTTTAATCAACATTCCAAACCTCACCTTGGAAGTTGACCGCGAGAAAGTGACAGAGTAAGTGTAAACATAATCTTGACGACCAATCAAGTGATTTACCACAGTTCCCGACCGAGTCTCGATGTGGGGGTTGATAATTTCCGCTCCGCGAGACGGATACCTCACCGTATTCGACGGTATCATCCCCGGATCGTAAAATTCATCATAATGTTCCTGGGATTTCGAGTGATATTGCTCGGGTTTCACCTCCGTCTTTGTGCTTTCTAAATTAGCATCCTGAAGATTGTTGTCACTTTCTTGCTTTGTGAGTTGATTTAGCGATCGAATATCTGACTTCAGCCCCAATACTTTATCTGGATCTGCATAGATCAACTTTTGATACTTAGAAATTACCACCTTCGGCGTGTGAGCGAGCAGCAATTCTCCGCTATCCATTAAAATTGCTGACGTACAAAGTTGCACCACCGAAGTAGCAGCGTGAGAGACAAATAAAATCGTGCCGCCACCTTCTTGAATGCTTTGCAAGCGGGCAAAACACTTGCGCTGAAAAGCTTCGTCGCCTACCGAAAGTGCTTCGTCAACCACCAAAATATCCGGTTCGACGCTAGTCGCAACAGCAAAAGCCAGCCTGACAAACATACCGCTGGAATAAGTTTTGACTGGCTGTTCGATGAAATCTCCAATATCAGCAAAAGCAGCTATTTCGTCAAACTTTGCTTCAGTTTCTTTTTGACTGAATCCCAGTATTTGAGCGTTGAAGAATACATTTTGCCGCCCGGTAAATTCCGGGTTAAATCCGCTTCCAAGTTCCAACAAAGCGGAAATTCGTCCTTTCACATCCACGCTGCCGGTGGTGGGCGTCAGCGTCCCCACAATTATTTGCAAAAGAGTGCTTTTTCCCGAACCGTTGCGGCCGACAATTCCTAGAGTTTGTCCTTGAGGAATTTCCAGATTGATGTCGTGGAGAGCCCAAAATTCGTCAGCGAGTTTTTTGCTGGGGTAAATAATTTCTTTTAAGCGGTCTCCTGGACGATCGTATCGCTTAAAGCATTTAGAAACATTTTTTAGTGAAATTACATTTTCTGTCATCCGATTTTAGATTTTAGATTTTAGATTTTAGATTGATATTATGTCCGATCTCACTAAAAATAGGTTTGTAGTGAGGACTTTAGTCCTCAGATTTTTATGAGGAATGCGAGTCCTCACTACAAACCTTTATTGGAATTTTAGATTTTAGATTGACTTGCGATCTCAAATAAGTTTACCAGGAGAAATTGGTTTAAAGCCGGAACCCTTGTAGGGAGAAATCAAAAAAAGACGATTCATTACTCGAATCCTCGGACTTCCAGGTAGAGGTCGCCCTCAACTGTCAACTGTCAACTGTCAACTGTCAACTGTCAAAGCACGTCAGCAAAAGCGGGGCGCAAACGGCGGTAAACTGCAAAACCTGCACAAAATATAGCAGCAGAAATCAGGGTGGCGACACCCCATTCACCCCAATGCTTGACTTCTCCAAGCAGTATCAGATCTCGGTAAATCTCGGAGATGGCGGCCATTGGATTGAGCCAAAATATCCACGCTCGCCATTCTTCGGGGATGATTGATGCTGGATAGACGATCGGCGTCAAATAAAACCAAAAATTTAGAATAACACCTAATGTCTGAGGAATGTCTCGCAAAAACACTGTCAAGCCCGCTGTCAAATATCCCAAGCCCGCTGTTAGCAGCAACTGAGGCGCCCAAACCAGTGGCAGCAAGCATAAAGTAGCGTTGAGCTTTTGCGTGGACACTGCTACGATCAGAATCAAAGCTGCTAAACCGAGAGAACTTTCAATAAAAGCGGTCAAAATCGGCACTAGCGGCAGCAAACCGAGGGGAAATACCACTTTTTTGACTAAATTTGGCTGCCCAACCACGGATACTCCCGATTTAATCAAACCGCTGGTGAAGGCACTCCAAGGCAATAAACCTGCAAACAGCCAGACTCCAAAGGTAATGTCACTGTTTTCGGGGAACCCTGCAAGTTGGAGCTTGACCTTGAGGACGATCGAGAATACATAAGTGTAAATCACCAATTGCGATAGCTGATTCAGCAGCGGCCACAAATTGCCCAGAATCGAACCTTTGTATTGAGCTTCCAAGTCCCGGCGCACCAATGTTGTCAGTAGATGCAGCTTCGTCCACCGTTGGCTGCTTGCGGGCATCCTGCCGCGAGCCGATCGGGCTTTTTGGGCAACTCCTTTCACCGTTCTCAGCAATTTTTTCGCCCTCGTTCACTAACCTTCACACCTAAATCAACTCCAGCTACGATTGTGCAGCTTTTGCTAAACCGCAATTATTCCACAGCCCCGCCGCTTTGATCAAGCATCTGCTGGCAAAGATCGGACTCGGCGGTTGAAACCGCGTCTAGACAAACGAAGTCTGCCTCCGCAGACTGAAGAAAATAAGAGACAAAATTGCAAAAGTCCTTTTAATCAATTTTTTGAGCGGGACTGTAGCCCATCCTAGCTATTTTTGCTAGAGGTCTACTTTACCCGATCGCCTGACTCACTGCTGAACGTATCGCCAGTTTTTGCTCGTCGTCGTAGCCCCACCGTTCAAAAAATTCCTCGTACTCGCCGCTAGCATTCTGCAAACTTTCCAGCATTTCGGACGCTACAGCTTTACAGGCGGGCATTTGCAGGATTTGAATCAAATTGTGCGATCGCCCCTGAACTCTAGCAGAACCCGCCGCCCTTTCCTCGCTTTGATGGCGCGAATGATACACAACCATCGCCGACGACATCGCCAAATTTTTCACCAGCAGTTCTGCTACGATCTCAGGAGCCGATCGCAGCGCCTCGATCGCTCCGGGTGAAGGCCGATCTGCCACCTGTCCCTCGTCCGTCAGATAAGTAACAAAAAAACCCCGAGCACCGTTCTTAGTTTTCACCAGAGAGGCCACTGCTTGCTCGATCTGGGCCTCTAAAAGTCTATCGGCTTCAATTTGGGCTAGTAAAGATTGAGTCAGCTCGATCGCCCCCTCAAAAGTTATGCTTTCCGAGGCTAATAAAGAAGATGGAATACTCATAGCGAACTCAATACTGGTAATGATTCCGCTCACAATTGTAAACAATTCCCATTGCCCGATCGCAAATAACTATGGCAATTATCTCCTCCAAACAACAACCACCCGACCCAAATCTACCCGAAGACATAGCCCCGGCACCCCGGAAAAAAGCCGCCAAACCCGAGACGGAATCGCTACTAGAATCGCAAGAACTACCCGACGAAATCAACAGCAAACAAGAAGACAAAATCCGGCCCCAGCGGTTAGCTGAATATATCGGGCAAAAAGACTTGAGAGAAGTTTTGGCGATCGCAATTGCAGCAGCCAAATCCCGCGGCGAACCGATGGATCACCTGTTACTCTACGGCCCGCCGGGATTGGGCAAAACCACAATGTCGCTAATTTTAGCAGCAGAAATGGAAGTTGAATGCAAAATCACCACAGCCCCCGCCCTAGAAAAACCGCGAGATATTGTCGGATTGCTAATCAACCTGAAAGCAGGCGACGTGCTGTTTATCGACGAAATTCACCGATTATCGAAAGTTACAGAAGAAATCCTCTATCCAGCGATGGAAGACTGCCGCTTAGATATTACGATCGGTCAAGGAAAAAGCGCCAAAATCCGCAGCATTCCGCTGAAACCCTTTACCTTAGTAGGCGCCACCACCAAAGTTGGGTCGCTGACATCTCCATTGCGCGATCGCTTCGGCTTGATCCAAAGACTGCGATATTACGAAATAGACGAACTTAGTCTAATTGTCCAAAGAACCGCCCAAGTTCTCGACACTAAAATTACCCCAGAAGGAGCCGAAGAAATTGCCCGCCGCGCTCGCGGAACACCCCGGATTGCCAACCGTTTGCTGCGCCGAGTCAGAGACTACAGCGAAGTCAAAAATTTAAAGCCAATCAACGCCGAAGTTGCCTCCGTCGCCCTCGAATTGTTCAACGTCGATCCGCTAGGTTTGGATTGGACAGATCGGTCTCTTTTGACAGCAATGATCGAAAACTTTAACGGCGGCCCCGTGGGTTTAGAAACCCTCGCAGCTTCTACAGGAGAAGACACTCAAACAATTGAGGATGTGTACGAACCTTATTTAATGCAAATCGGATTTTTGCAGCGAACAAGTCGGGGTAGAATTGCCACAGCCGCTGCTTGGAAACACCTAGGTTTTGTCTCACCTAAATTATTGTAGGGTGCGTTAGATGGAGCGTGCTTAAATAATTGCGATGGAACAGTCGTAGGGTGCGTCGCCCTCGAAAATTCCCAAAGAAATATCGATAATCTTACAGCGACGCACCTGACAAACAGCGCTACAGTGCATCAGGAAAGGCAATTCTCAATCATCACTGAAAATTCTATCACAAAGCCCTGCACGAAACTCATCATGTTGTTGATTGATACATTATATCGTTTCCGGTTGCATCGGTATTCTTTAAAACGTAAACAATTAGCAGTCAACAGTTAACATTCAACATCACCTGACAGTACAACCGAAATTGATATAACTTGCTATCTAACAAATTTTAAGAGGGCTCGCATCCCAACAACATACCTTTCTTGGTACGTAGTTGCGATGCAAGCGCTCTTGGGGCTCGCATCCCAACAACATACCTTTCTTGGTACGTAGTCTCGCATCCCAACAACATACCTCATCTTTTTGGTAAAGGCTATATGTCTATCACAATCAATCACACACTATCCGAAGCCAGACGCAACTCCCGCAACATCTTTTCTCGCTCGCGCGCAATTCTTATAGCAGTTTCCCAAGTAAAAGTAAAAGATTGAAAAGAATCAGAATCAATCCGATCTTCGTCCAAATCTACAATCACCTGGTTAAAAATCTCAAATAACTCTTCTTGCAAGAAATGAATTTCATGCGAAGTTTTCGCTTGACGAATTTTTTGAATCAAACTTAAAATCGCCAAATTAAACTGATCGGCTTGATTTTTTTGTTTTTCTACAAAGCGCGAGCGCAACTGCCAAACCCAAGAGGCGAAAAGCGTTCCGATAGATAAATATAAAGCCATAAGATCGGAATTAGCAGCCCAAAAATCCGGCTTTTCGCGATCGTAATAAGCCTGAGCGCCCTCATGTAGGGGCAAAGCCAAACCCCCATTTCCTCCAGGCTGACTAATCATTGCCGCCAGCGAATTAGCAGCTACCAAATTGCGGCGGTACTCGAACACAATCCGCGTAATTTCCCGCACGATCTCCGGATCGACATCCTTCCGGGCCAACAGAGTAGCCTGCACTCCCACGGTCGCCAAATCTGCATCGGGAACAGCCGGATCGGCTTTGTAAGTACCCTTAGGAATCATATCGGCTTCCAAATAAGGCAACTTTATTTTCATGGCAGATCCTTGGTCGATCTGTACTAGCTTTCCCTGCGTATTTTGCAGCAAGTTTCTAACCAGATCGCTGCCGGGAGGCAGTACCCTGAAAATAGCATCAACCTCCCCATTACTAAATAATTTACTAGCCTCTGTCCAAGAATTTGGAGTAAACATAAAATCGGTTTCTTTTAAACCATAATGTTCGCTCATCAACCAAAAAGAACTGTAAGAACCACTGCCTCTTGCCATCAGTGCAATATGTTTGCCTTTTAAATCCGAAATACTTTTAATCCCCGACTGTTCGGAAACAATTAAATGAAAAACTTCCTTAAACAACGAAGCTATTACCCGAGCAGAAGGTACCGCAGCCGTATCGTTTTGTACGATCGCTAACTGAGCCTCATTCGACTCAAGCTTCCGCATATTTTCCTCAGCACCTTGAGTTTCAATAACTTGAATGCGGATGCGCGGATTGTGTTTCACGACGACATCAGCAAGTGCCTGTCCGAAAGGGTAATAATTCCCAGTTTTTGTTCCCGTGGCCAGTGTTAATTGATAGACTCGCTCCTTGTCTTGGTGAAGCTTCCAGCCAAAAGCTCCAATCAGGACAAAGCTTAAGAGAGCAACGGGCAGCAGTAATTTACTTTGCATTGATGTTGAGACTCGATCGATAATGGCAAAATTACAAGTATTGTAGTTGAAAATCAAAAGAAGACTCGGGAAATTCGACGCGCCCGATAGGGGAGGAGTCAATGCCCTGCGCGGGCCCCATTCCCAATGCCCCATTCCCCATTCCCTATGCCCCATTCCCCATTCCCAATTCCCCATTCCCAATTCCCCATGTTACTATCCCTCAGAATAGAAAACTTTGCCCTAATTGACCGCCTGGATCTAGACTTTGGCCCGAGTTTGAACGTATTTACAGGGGAAACCGGGGCTGGAAAATCGATTATCTTAGATGCGATCGATGTAGTTTTGGGCGGGAAAGTCGATCGCCGATCGATTCGCACCGGAGCAACGCGGGCAATATTGGAAGCTACCTTTGAATTAGACTCATCCGCCGCCAAGTGGCTCTTCGAGCAAGAAATCGAACCCATAGATGGCAATTTAGCCGTTTGCAGCCGGGAAATTAACGTATCTAGCGGTGCTTTGCGGAGTCGATCGCGTTTGAACGGAATTCTCGTCAACCGCCAGTTAATGGAGCAACTGCGCGATCGGCTTGTGGAAATTACGGCCCAAGGCCAAACCGTCCACCTCGGCCAAGAAACTCTCCAGCGAGAATGGCTGGATTTGTACGGTGGTAAAAAACTCACTCAAGCGCGATCGACAACCAGCACCGCGTGGCTGGGGGCTGCCAGCGCCAAAACAGCCCTCAACCGCAGGCGTCAGTCGGAACAACAGCGGCTGCAAAGACTGGATTTATTAGAATACCAAGTCCGAGAACTTAGCGAAGCCCACATCGAAGACGGCGGGGAACTCGAACAGCTAGAACAAGAATCAATCCGCCTCGGCCACGTCGTCGAATTGCAGCAGCAGAGTTACCGAGTTCACCAGGCCCTTTACCAAAACGACGGCGATAGCGCCTCAGCCGCCGACTTGTTGAGCAAAGCCGAGGAAATTTTAAACGACATGGTAGTCTACGATGTCCAGTTGCAACCAATTTTAGAAATGGTCAGCGACGCCCTAGCTCAAGCCACAGAAGCCAGCAGCCAAATTAGCAGCTACGGCGAACAATTAGAAGCAGATCCCGAAAGACTCGAAGAAGTAGAAGATCGGATTCGCGAACTCAAACAAATTTGCCGCAAATACGGGCAGCTCTCAGAAGCGATCGCCTACTACCACAGCATCCAAAACGAACTAAACGAACTTTTAGAAGGAGGCGAGTCAATGGAAGCCTTAGAACTCGCATATCAGACTGCTCTAGAGCAATTAAAAGACGCTTGCAGCCACCTCACCATCCTGCGGCGCTCCGCAGCCCTGAAACTCGAAACCCACCTCGTGGGAGAACTTAAGCCCTTAGCTATGGAAAAAGTCCAATTTCAAGTCGAGATCTCGCCCTGTAGCCCAACCGCCACCGGTGCTGACCAAATTGCCTTTTGTTTCAGCCCCAACCCGGGGGAACCGCTGCAACCTTTAGGGGCGATCGCCTCCGGGGGAGAAATGAGCCGCTTTCTACTCGCCATCAAAGCCTGTTTTTCCCAAATTGAAAGCGCCGGAACCCTAATTTTTGACGAAATCGATGCCGGAGTCTCCGGGAGAGTCGCCGGTGCGATCGCCAAAAAGCTCTATCAACTCTCCGACAAACACCAAGTTTTGTGCGTCACCCACCAGCCGCTAATCGCCGCGATGGCTGATTGTCATTTTCGCGTCAACAAACAGACGATCGCAGCAGAATCAAGTATCGGCGAAGCAGCCAACTCCGAACCGGGCGAACGAACTGTAGTCAGAGTTGCAGTCCTCAACAGCCAGCAGCGCCGGGAAGAGCTCGCCCAACTCGCCAGCGGTCGATCGGCCCATGAGGCGATCGCCTTTGCCGAATCACTACTCGTCGAAGCCGCCGGATTGCGCCAAAGTCAGTCGGCCAAACCCTCAAAGTAGCAGCATTGCTCCCGAATCACCAATCAAAAATAGTCTTGTCAGTAAATCCACCTTTACTTGACGTAAAATATGAATCGCGATCGAGCTTGCTGTGTATGTCTTCTGACTTCATCGCGATAGATAACGAAAGTCTTCTTGCTCTTCTTTTACTCACCGTTCCGAGTCTCCCAAACGGTTTGAAGGAAATATGGAGATTTAAAAAACCAGTTTCAATGCCCAAAACTGCAAAAAAACTGCAACTGACAACCGACGATCGAACGGCGTCAAACTCAGTTCTTCAAAGCCTAATCTGATCCTCCAGGCGATCGGGGGGTCAAAAGGCGGACTTTTTTTCCGAGTCGGAGGTTACACTGAAAATGACCGAAAAACGAGGCGCAAGCCCCGTCCTTTTAAGGCTGGGGTCTAGCCGATTAGCGACTTCAGTCGCCTTGGAGCGAGTGCGCGGCTTCAGCCACA
>RDXX01000080.1 GCA_004292955.1 Oscillatoriales cyanobacterium
TCGGATTCGACCTGTTCTGTCAGCCATGACGGAATTGCGATCGTTACATCTCCAGCATTGCACAGCTATGTTGAGAAATGTTCAGCGTAAAAGAATCAGTATTTCATATTAATTCTGGTTTTACCGGAATGATTAAACCGCAGAGGCCGCAGAGGACACAGAGGGAGAGGATAGAGAGATGAATCATTCTGATGAAGAGTGGATTTGATATGAAGGAGTGCAAAAAGTATTTTTTTTAACAGTGCGATCGTCTCCGGTCGCGATTGTTATACCATTTATCTGAAGTTGTACAATACTCGAAGACCCCCCCTAGCCCCCCCTTGTTAAAGGGGGGAACAAGAATATTGTTATTTCGTTGAAAATTGGTATTAGACTCGCGATCCTAGAATCAGGACTAAAGTCCTTACTACAAACAACTGAATTAGTTAATCTCAAAGGAATTCATCATATTTTCAGCCGTTTTCAAATAGTCCGAATACTCTGATTTCTCCGCAGTGTAAGTAATCACGTAAGCTTTATTATTCATCAACGTCCAAGTTTGCATTTTTTTGGTATTGGTTTGTCCGTCTTTATCATCAAAAACAACTGTATAACCTCGATGATTAGCAATCGTTTTAGGATTTTCTTCTAAAATTTTAACATCAGTAAAATTTGTTTTAATTTGCTTGAGAGACGATTGATTGTATTCATCGAGAGACATCGGTTTTGGCAAATCTTCTATGCTGACAGTAATTTGTTCTTGATAAGCATCAGCGGTGTTCTTTTTGGGGGCTATGAATACAACCACATCGTTAATTACTGGATTTTGTAACTCTTGTTTTTCCCACTTTTCAGGGTATTTGATTTTAAACTGATGGGTCGAACTTTGATAACTTAATAAATTTTCAACTTGAGTTTTAGAGAAATGTTGGATTGCGAAGGCGGAAATGGCGATCGCCCCAGCAACTCCGAGTCCCATTAAAGCCGGCTTCCATCCCAAAGCAAATCTACGAGTTCTGCGATCGGGAGATGGCGATGGCGGGCGATCGCTCAGTTTACCAAGTCGCTGCAAAAGAACTTGAGTATCTTTTGGCCTGTCTTTCGGAAAATAAGCCATCAAATCATCAATCAAATCTGCTAGCGGCTTCGATGTTTGAGTCGCCACATTCCGCCAAATCAATTTACCCGATCGCGGATCTTCCTGCAAATTTCTCGGTTCTTGAGCCGTCAGCAAATACACAAAATTCCGGCCCAAAGCAAAAAAATCAGAACGTGGCTCAGCCTTGCCCTTTTTTTGTTCTTCGGGAGTGTAACCCATCGAAGAAATGCGAGTTACTTCTCCAGTTGCTCTCTGAATAGTTTCTGTAACTTCCCGCACCGCCCCAAAATCAATTAATACTAATTTTCCGTTCGACCGGCACATGACATTTTGCGGCTTAATATCTCGGTGAAAATAATTTTGATTGTGAACGAGATTCAATATTTCCGTCAGTTGTGTCAACCAGTCAATAGCTAGTTCCGAAGAAATAGGTTGGTAATTATGAGCTTCCAACCACTGCTGCAAATTTTTACCTTCAATTTTCTCCATCACCAGACAGTGCAAAGATTTATCAGTACCCTTAACTCTGAAAGTAAAATAGCCTTCAGATTCAACTGTCGGGAGTCCCGGATGCTTCAGCCGCTGCAAAACGTGAGCTTCTCTCTGAAAAAGTTCCACACCTAGAGTATCGTTGTTCATCAGAACTTTCAACACTTTCTGAGTACCGTCTCTGTCTCTGACTGCAAAAGTTTTACCAAATCCTCCTTGTCCCAAAACAGCAATTACCCGATAGCGTGCGTTGATTAGCAACTCAGATCCGCAAGTTTGGCAAAAATTGATAGTGTCAAGATTTTCTGGATGGCGGCAGTTGGGATTAATGCAGTAGCTCATGGTATGGAGGAATTAGCTTGGTAGAAATAGTATCTCGTGCCAAAGCAGCTTCCTGAAAGCTATCCGAATTGGGGATAGCTTGGAATTAGTGCGGTGCTTGTCAGCATTGATTATTAAACATGATATAACATTACTCATGTTTTGAATACTGAATGAGAGAATCTCATTTTTGTAAAAAGCATTTTTTTGTTGGAGTGCGAGCTGGGACGCTCGAAATGCAAAACTGAGATGCTCCCTATATCACCTGTGCGATGGCGGACGATCGCACTAAAAAAGCTGGCACGCTGGATGCTGGGTACTAAATTCTCGCACAATCTAAAATCTAAAATCTAAAATCTAAAATCATATGACAGGTCAAACCCATAAGAAAACAAACTTAATCGCCAGCCCCTATTTAGAAATCGACTATCAAGGCGAAGTGGTACGCTTGGAACTGACCAAGACTGAACACGTACTGGGACGAAATCCCCAACAAGCTGACTTGCTGGTTCCCAAAGATTGGGAGAAGCTGTCGAGATGTCAAGCGATTTTGCGCCAAGAAGGGGACGACTATCGCATCTATGACGGCGACGGCCTCAAACCCAGCAGTAGCGGGTTATTTGTGCTTCCGACTGAAACTCCTGTAACTCCGACTCAAGGCTGCGTTTTGCGACACGGAATCGAGTTGCGGATTGGTACGGATTTGAGAAATCCGGTGCGGGTGAGTTATTTCAATCCCGGAAGTCCGGCGCTGGCCGTTTTGGGTTCGCGGGAGTCTGTGTCTCTGCGAAATCGATCGGTCGTCTTGGGGCGCGATCGCAATTCTACGCTACAGTTAAATTCGCCGATCGTCTCCCGCAGCCATTGTGCGATCGACGCCAACAAACGCGGAGACTACGTTCTCACAGACAAGAGCGCTAACGGCGTTTTTATTAACGGCAAACGAGTTAAAAATGAAGCTATATTGACCGAAGGTGCAAAAATTCGCATCGGCCCTTTTCTGCTAATTTATCAAAATGAAGAAATAACAGTTATCGATCCGGGAAATGCGATCGGCTTAGAAGCAATTAACTTAAACCGACCTTTTGTCAACGATATTTCCCTAGTAATTGAACCCGGACAGTTAGTGGCGTTAGTCGGAGGAAGCGGCGCGGGGAAATCCACATTAATGCGAACCTTGCTGGGAATTGAAACCACAAATCGTGGCGCCGTTTACGTCAACGGCGACGAATTGCGGAAAAACTTTGAATGCTACAGTTCTTTAATCGGTTACGTGCCTCAGGATGATATAGTCCACGGCGAATTAACAGTTACAGAAGCCCTAACTTACGCAATTAAATTGCGCTTGCCGCCGGATGTCGATGTCGAGCAAGTTTTGACAAAAACTCTGACCGATATTGAGATGTTGGACAAGCGAAAAACCCTTGTAAAAGACCTTAGTGGCGGGCAGAGAAAGCGGGTTAGCATCGGCGTCGAATTGCTTGCAGATCCGAAGTTGTTTTTCTTGGACGAACCAACTTCTGGACTAGATCCGGGGCTGGATAAAAAGATGATGGAACTGCTGCGGAATTTGGCAGATAAAGGTCGGACGGTGGTTTTGGTGACGCACGCTACGGCAAATGTCAATTTGTGCGATCGCCTAGTTTTTCTCGGCCGCAACGGCTACCTTTGCTACTTCGGCCCGCCCGCAGATGCTGCAAATTTCTTTGGAGTTCATCAAGCAGACTTTGCCAATATTTATAACGAGTTAGAAATCGGCGAAAAGGTCATCAAAGAATGGGCGAATACCTATCGGAATTCCGCCTATTACCAGCGGTACATAACCGCGCCCTTAAGTCCAAAAGCACCGCAAAAACAAGCACCTCCAGTCAAACTTCCCCAACCCGCCAAAGTTTCCCCAATCAAACAACTGTTTATCCTCGCCGATCGCTATTTCAAGCTAACTTTACGCGACCCAGTTAACGTTGGTTTAGGACTGTTAACTGCTGCTGTTTGCCCGATTTTGCTAGCCGGAATCAAAGATATAGAACCGCTAGTTACCGGAACAGCAGACGATCCAGCGCTGGCTTTTTTAGCTTTGCGAATTTTGTTTGTATTTACATCGGCAGCTATTTGGGTAGGTTTGTCCAGTTCTCTGCAAGAAATTGTCAAAGAATCAGCCGTTTACCAGCGAGAAAGATTGGTGAATTTAGGTTTACTGCCCTATGTCGGTTCCAAGTTTCTGGTGCTGGGAGGATTGGCCTTGTTGCAAACATTGCTAATGACCGCAGTAATTTTAATTGGTTTTAAACAGCCGTCACCGGATATAATCGCTTGGCCGCTGGGTTTGGGAATTACAGTATTTTTAACGCTGTTGGCTAGCATGAGTTTGGGATTGATGGTATCGGCATTTGTGAAGAATGGCAGTCAGGCCAACAGTGCTTTGCCTTTGCTGTTAGTGCCGCAAATTATTTTTTCGGGAGTCTTGTTCAGTCTGGGAAGTTTGTTTAAAATCGAGAAAATCGGTCAGTATATCTCGTGGTTGACGGTAAGCCGCTGGTCTGTGGGTGCTTACGGTAGCTTGGTTAACGTGAACGCGATGGTGCCAAAGCCGATCGAATTACCCGATCGAACAATCCTACCGCAGTTATTCGAGAAAAGCGCCGTCTACGAACCAACTTGGCAAAACTTAGCCTTGAATTGGGGAATTTTAGGATTGCACGCCGCCGTTTATTTGACCGTAACTTTGCTGTTGCAGAAGCGGAAAGATATTTTCAAATAACGCAGAATATGGTTATATTTTCTTAGTCCCTCTCTGCTGGGACTTTCTTTGAGGTGAAGCGATTTCTAATCGCCAAGGGCAAAAGGGCAAAAGTGTAAAAAGCTAGAAAGTCTACGCAGCCACACACGCAACTCGAAAACCGCGGGTACAGCAGACATCGTTCGGCGCACTGTGGTCACGAGTAGCCGATTGACAGTTAAAATCACTGCAAAACGAACCACCGCGCATCAGCCGATGATTGTTTGTTCCCGTTTCCCAAGAACTTCCGTCAGTCCGTGCAGCATCATAATTATCATGCCATTTATCGCTGCACCATTCCTCAACATTCCCGTGCATATCGTACAACCCAAAAGCATTGGGGGGAAAACTTCCCACATCTATGGAGCAGCTTGAGTCATAGTTGACTACTTCTGGAGATATACAGTGACAGGTTTCCCCAAAATGGAATGCGGTTGTTGTACCCGCACGACAGGCGTATTCCCATTCGGCTTCACTCAGTAAGCGATATGTTTTCCTAGTTGTTTGCGACAGTTTCTCACAAAATTTGACAGCATCATACCAGGATACATTTTCTACAGGACGTTTTTCACCTTTAAAGCACGATGGGTTGTTTCTCATAACTGCTTCCCACTGTTCTTGGGTGATGGCGTATTTACCTGCATAAAATGTCGGTACTGTGACTCGATACTGCGGAATTCGATCGCCACTAACTGTGTAGATGTCAGGGGGGCCCATCGTAAATGTGCCGCCGGGAATCTTTACCATTTCTAAGCTGACACCGCGCCCTAGGTTTTCACTAAAGTATTCGGCTTGTCGCTGTTCTGTTTTGACGATCCTTCCCCATTGGTAGAGTGTGATGACTTCAAATTGAAAGGTCTCTGCTGGACTTAGTTTTTCGTCAGCTATGATTTTATTTGGTGTTGGTGGTTGTGCAGCAACACACGCAACCCGAAAACCGTTGAATCTCTCGCCATAGATCGGCTGTTCGCAGCTACGAACAGCCGATCGGCAATTGCTCGGATCGTTGGCCCACGAACCACCGCGCAACATCCGACAATTGTTTCCTGATTCCCAAGAACTTCCGTCAGTCGGTGCACCATCATAATTGTCAAGCCATTTATCGCTGCACCATTCCTCAACATTCCCGTGCATATCGTACAACCCAAAAGCATTGGGGGGAAAACTCCCCACATCTGTGGGTTCGTTTGATTCGGTTATGTAGTTGACTAATTCCGGGGTAATCGTTTCGCCAAAATGAAATGGGGTTGTTGTACCCGCACGACAGGCGTATTCCCATTCCGCTTCACTCAGTAAGCGATATGTTTTCCCAGTTGTTTCCGACAGTTTCTCACAAAATTCGACAGCATCATACCAGGATACACATTCAACAGGAAGTTTTTCACCTTTCAAGTACGATGGGTTGTTTCCCATGACGGCTTCCCACTGTGCTTGAGTGATGGGGTATTTCCCTGCATAAAAAGCTGGTACTGTGACTTGATGCTGCGGGCTTTCGTCATCCTCTCGTCCTGCTTCGTCGTTGGGGGAACCCATCATAAATGTGCCACCGGGAATGTAAACCATTTCCAGTACAATACCATTACCTAAATCTTCTGGAAAAAATCGAGCAAATGACTTACGACGACTGTTTTTTTGTCCATCCGCATCGACTGTGATAACATAAAACCCAAAGAGAGGAAAATGGTTTTGTAAACATTGTTTTATATTCTCCTCATCCCGATCTTTCAGCAGTAAAAAAGCAGCAGATTTCACCTGCATTGACTCATCCTGCAATGCTCCAAGTATCAAATCTAAGCCTGCTTCCCCATATTTGGGCGCTTCGGAGAGTGCGGCGATTCTAACTTCGATCGCGGACGAGGCTAAGCGGCGTTTAACGCCGGCGATGCCTCCGAGTACAGCAGCATTGACCGGAATTGAATTTTGACCGCCCTTGACGGCATCGTATTCTCTAGGTTTATTTTGATTGTCAGACATAATTTCAACCAGGTACTTTTGCGAGTTTGTCGGGTTGCAAGGTCGGCATCGCGAGCAATTCCTCAACGGAGAAAGGTTGGGGTTGAGGAATTGCAGCTTCAGCATCCATGAGTTCTTTGATTTTCTCAAAAATCAAAACAGTTTCTGTTTCTCCGTCAGTTAGTTGATCGTAAAAATTAGGTATGGAGAACCAATGTTCAAAAGAAATCTCTAACAAACCGTTAGTTGCTAATTGCACTTGCCAGTACCGAGAATATCTGGCATCAACTATCTCAAATAATGGGGCCGGATTGTGTATCGGATAATAAGTATAGCGCTCGTCGCAAATATAGTACGATAAATTCCCTTGCCATTCAGAGATAGCGTAGACAATATACTCTTTACCTACTATCAGTTTAAATTCTGTTTCTTTGGTAATGTCTAGCGGTGGATTTAGATAATTTTCCGGCAGGTCAGCTCCTTTGTTGGCAATACAGCGAATTTTCATATTCTAAAAAACAGGCTAGTTTTAATTGTACGATCGGGCTGTTATATCATTTCCGTTTAATTCAGAATTGTAAATGAGTTCTTTCTTTTCTAGTGATATCATGTCCGATCGATTGACCACGATCTTGTAGGGGCGGGTTCACCAACAATATTTGCCAAAAACCGACAATTTCAAAAACCCGCCCCGGCTTATATATTATGCGCGATTTATCGGACACGATCTGACAATTATTCGTTGGGTGGGGGCGGGTTTACGAGATTGTTACTTTTAGGCAATTATGGTTGGTGAACCCGCCCCTACGATTTTGTCAACCTGAAATTAAACATAAAAAATCCCCCATTTTTGGGGGATTTAATAAAAGGCGATTACATAGTCTTAGTCTCAGGCATCAAACACTTATCGGAATCGCAGCCCGCAGGCCCTGAATCCATCATTTCACCCAAGTCATAACGACTCAGTGCCACCTGAAAAATATCAATTTGACGGCGCACTAAAACGTCTTTCAACATCGTCTCGTAAGTTGCTTTTGCGATCGGTTCAAAAGGCAAACGTGGGAAAGTTTCTAGGGCATCAAAGCGAGACAAAAGTGCAGCCGAAATGTAGCCTTCGTCGTCGCGAATAGCTTCATAAATCCGCGTACCCAAACTTTCAACTTCATTTTCTCGCAACTCAATCGTCGCGCTGGTGTTGTGCCGCACGTAGAACTTTTGCACTTGCATATAAAAGTCCATTTGTGCCGCCGCTGAGAATTTGTTGATCTCAATTTCATCAGCACCGGGTAAATCCGCCCAACTGACAGCAACTGGTATTTCTACCAGCCATTCTGTACAGCGCTCATCGAAGGGATTGTTCAGCAAATTGCCGTTTTCATCTTTGTCAGATTGAGACGGAATTACGTTGTATCCGTAGTCGATGCAGGCGAGGGCTACAGGGTCGTTTTTGCCGAAAGTGATTCGGCGAATGAAACGCTGGGATTTGGGGGGATGCCAGCCGGGAGAAGCACCTGTCAGTAGAGATTTTGTACCCGATGGTTGGACGGTTGTGCAGCGATTGGGGCGTTTCAAAGAATGCCGATCGCAATAATCCCATACTACGCGATTCACAATTTCCCGCCAACCAGTCAAATACTCTTCTTCCCGCTGTTTAAACGCAATTCCCTGTGCAGTTTGCGGGCGGCCTTCCACCCACCAGCGCAGCCACTCAACGCCAAAAGCATGAACGAAGAAATCGAATAATCCCGTGAAAGATACGCCGACAATCGGGTCTAATTCGCGGCTATATTGATAGCGAGGTTCGCTAAATTTGTGATTGAGAAGTACCGCGACAGATAAACCTGCGGCGGTGAAAGCTTCTTCTTGTTCTTTGAAGTTGTAAGGGTCGATTTGATTGAGGTGAACCTCAGAAAGATTACAGTTTCCAGTTAGGGTATTGCCGAAAACTCCCTTATGAAACTCTGGTTCATTGAAACAGTAAGTATCATGCAATCCTGGTAATTCTTCGACACTTCTGACAACTTGCCATTTACCTTTACCTTTAGCCTTCGTCCCTTTGCTCACATCTAACCGCTGACAAGGAATTTCACCACAGTCAGTAATTTGCAAGTAGTACAAATCCCGGCTTCGGACACCGTAATTAGTGACTGATCCTTGATGAGCACAAAGATTTAGCGATGAGCTAATGCCACACTTGGTCAAAAGTAACTGAACTCTGAAAGCCCGATCGCGATCGGAAATATAAATTCTGATACCATTACTATTGGTATTCGATCCGTCCGTATCAGCTAATCCAGCAATAAAATGTAAAATTGCTTGCCGATTCCAGCTCGCAATTACATTTAGTGCTTCCGGGTTAACTTTCAAACTTTTCAGAAATTCTCCAGAAAAGCTCAAGTTAGTTACATCTGTAAAAGCAGGTAAATAGTCATAGTTTCTTTCAGGCGACTTATTTCCTGCTACTGACAATGCCATTTTGCCTTCGTAAAGTCGAACTTTTGCATTGTCATTTTGGTCTGTAGTTCCATCTCCTACAGCCACACCCAAAGTGTAAGCATAACCTGAATCGATATTCATGCCATCTTCGTACTGAATTGTAAAAGGTTCAGTATGAATGCTATATCGACTTGTATCCATCAAGTCTTTGGTTTGAACTTCTTGGTAAACTTTACCAAAGCGATCCTTGACAAAGAAACGATGATATTCTGTGGCATCCAGATAAGTACCATCAGCAAACTTTACACGATAAAGTTTGCGCCGTCCAACCTTGGTATCACTCGCTGTCTGAAATGGTGTGACTGAACTCCATCTTTGACCATTCCAAATCTCGATTTCACTTCCAACAACATCCTTTATTTGATGTAGTCCGTCTTTAGTAATTAGCAAAGTGTCGCCACTGACACAGTGGAAGTTAGAGCCAATAATTTCCAGTTTTGTTATCCTAAAGGCTTTTTATCCTCTAGTTCTACAGATTCCATTTTATCTGTAGCTCGGCGTACTTTTTCATTTACTTTAGTTGTAAATGCCCCGCACTCTTGCCAGGATTATGTTCTTCAATTAAGAAGGTTCACCTGGTACGCTCTACGGTGGTAAAGGACTTTTAATTCCCTTACTTACCTCGGAATTAACATCTCAGTCTTCTCCGATTTTGCGAGGTTTTTAACGTGAGGCAAAATTACTTACCACACGGGTTTAAGCCCAAACGGACTGACCGATGCTCTAATTCTTCCGCAGTCATGTCAGGATAGCGTTCCTGCAACCACTGTTTAGCTTTTCCTTCGTCGTAAGCTTTCAAGAACTCAATTTTAAGACTAGGTGTTGAAAGTAAATCAACGTTAGCTCTAGCTACAGCTTCACCAGCCCATTGAATTGCACCTTCACCAGAATAATACTGTTTGCGAACAGCATCAATACATTCTTCTAATGTCGGTTTGGCATGGAAAACACGGGTATGGTTGGCCATTCTCAAAGCATCGCGTTCTGGATCTATTTTCCAGTTGCCTTGATCGTCTTGTTGCCACAAGTTGTTTTTAGCATTTGCTCCCAGTTCGTCATCAAAAGTAAACTGACGAATTCCGGCGGATCTCCGAATATTACCAGCCACAATTGTGACCGCAGCTTCATCTATCAATACGCAGCATTCAACTGAATTCAACTGCCGTCCGAAAGCTTTATTCAAAATTGCTGAGCAACGTTGATAAAGGTCAGGCAATTTGACTGGATTTGCGACTCCACCAAAACCTTTTAAAGGCTCTCCCACGGGGCGGACATCGCTCAAATCGATGTAAACTTGAACTTCTCCGGCAAATCTTTCATCTGTGGACAATTCCAACAAAGCTTGATAGGATTTCACCCAACCTTGACGGGAATCTCCGACATAAATAGTTGCGGTTTTTTCAGCTATTTTTACTTCGGTTTCTTGACGGCGCAATTCAGCGGGTGTAGAGCCGATTTCACCTTGCATTGTCACGGTTAAGCGGTTGCTAATCGGTGGCAATTGGTTGATGTATTTGGGTTCCAAAACTGCACCGGTGCCGCAGCCCATCATTGCCAAATCCATCAACAAGCCAAAGGCCCGCCAGTCGATAATATTTGTTGAGGAGCAATTATATGCGCCGGAAAAATTCTCTGGTTGCTCAATCCAGTTGCTACCGCCCACCCACAGCCAGCGGCCGGAAGCGAGGGTTTTGAGCTCGTTTTGCATCCGGTGTAGGAGCTGTGTTTCTTCGGAGGTGAGGTTTCCGAGCGATGCCAAGCCCTTGACGGTTCGATCGCACACATCGGCCCAAGTCTCCCTTCCCGTGTCGGTACGACGGCTGTATGTCCTGAAAAATACTGGATTGGCTGCGGGTGCTGTTTCGGGGAAATCGGACAGGTTGCGTTTCTCGCGGGCACTCGATCGCTCTAATTCTCGAACCATAGGTTGTGTACTGACGTGTCGGAATATATCAACAGACTATGAATATACAACAGGATTCAGATTTAGGGTAAAACCTTGACAAATTTGACAATTTGCACTAAATATGGGGCTTCGGACTCGGGAAGGTCGATCGGGCGATCGCCTCAAAACTTCAGCAAAAAACCCGATTTCTGCTAGAAAACGGGTGAAGCGCAAATCTTGTCAATTGTCAATTCTTTGTCAATAAAAACTCAATATTCGGTAACAGCGGGTCTTGAACAACCCCCACACCGTTGAATCCCCAACGCTGAAGCAGCGTTTTCACCTGAGAACCGGAAATCGATTCTACCCCAAATCGATCGGCAACATCAGCAGCGTGAGCGTTGAGATAGCTCAAAGCATCATAGTCTTCGCGAAACATCAGCAGGTAACTCACCGCCGAATCAGGGTTGGGACAAGCGCTGATATATTTGCCGTCAGCACGAGAACGCAGTAAGTAAAAAACTTGAGATAACATTTTATCTTTATTGTCAAAATAATATGTTACATCAAATTGGGAATTGGGAATTGGGAATTGGGAATTGCCCAAACGATTAGACTTGCATTGCATAAATCTTTGAACGATCGCGAAACTGGAGATTCCAGGTAGATCGACGCAGATGTTTTCCAGATATGAGAGCGGATAAATGCAATACAAGTCGATTTTAGATTGCCCTAAAGTCAATCTAAAATCGCTTTTAATCTAGCATTTAAATTAAGGTCAGTGCCAAACCTTTAATCGATCGCCCGTCGCCAATTTGACCGACAATGGAAGCTTGACCGGTTGTCAGATTAATATTGTACAAACTCGAAACTCCGCCAACATCGATTGCAGCCAAAGCTGTCTCGTTACCGCCGACACTCCTGATATCAAAGCCGAGAACGCTAGAAGCATCAATCCCTAAAGATCCGATCGTATTTAATACTCCATTATTCGGCGGATCTTGTCTCACCAAAACATCCAAATTGCTGTCAATTACAAACAGAGTTGTCGAAGTCGCCCCGGCAAAGTTATTCACATAGGCAGCCCCGGCGCCTACGGGAGGATTGTTAAAATTACGATCGCCCGTCGCATAAGTCAAATTGCGATCGAGTTGAATTCCTCCGGTTAACGTGTCAAAATCGACAATTGCCCCCGTATCTGGGTTAATCCGACCGTTTTCTCCCGCTTGATTGACAAACCGAATTCGATCGACTGTGGGATTGAAATCTAAACCGGCAGCCCCCGGAGTCAGCGGTACGGCGAATTGTCCGCTACCGAGTTGACTTGCAGCCCCAGTCACCGGATCGATCGCGTACAATCGATTGCTACTACCTAAACCGTAAAGCAAACCGTTAGCAGGACGAAAATCAATTCCCAGCAAACTTTCTCCCGGCTGCAATCCCGTTACTGCTGTGTCGCTGAGTAAAGTGCGCGGTGCCGCTTCGTTAAAACCGACGATTCTTTCGGCGCCATTTCTGACAGTTAAGGCGTAAGCTGTAGGCAAAGGCAATGCCAAACCGTTAATCTGTCTTCCGTCGGCAATTCTACCAGTAAAAGAAGCTTGACCGGTACTTAAATTAATGTTGTACAATCCCGAAACTCCCCCGACTTCTAGTGCCGCTACTGCGACATCGCGGCCGCCAATACTTCTGATATCAAAGCCGAGAATGCTAGTTGCATCAACTCCCAAAGATCCGATCGTATTTAACACTCCATTATTCGGCGGATCTTGTCTTACCAAAACATCTGAATTGCTGTCAATTACGAATAGCGTCGTTGAAGTTGCACCCGCAAAGTTATTCACATAGGCAGCCGCAGCCGCCCCCGGAGTTGTGCCAAAATTGCGATCGCCCGTGGCATACACTAAATTGCGATCGAGTTGAATTCCCCCAGTTAATGTGTCAGAATCTACTATTGCCCCGGTATCTGGATTGAGGCGACCGTTTTGACCCGCTTGATTGACAAACCGAATGCGATCGACTGTCGGATTGAAATCAAAACCCACAGCGCCTTGAGTTAGGGGAACCGCAAACTGCCCGCTACCGACTGAATTTGCTTCCCCCGTTTTCGGATTGACAGTATACAAGCGATTGCTAGAACCCACACCGTAAAGCACGCCATTAGCGGGCCGGTAATCAATTCCCAGCAAACTTTCTCCCGCTTGCAATCCAGTCACAGGCAAATCTGAGATGACACTTCCCGGATTAGCAAGGCTAAAACCGACAATCCGATTATCGGGAGTTAAAGCATAAGCCGTTGTCAGCGCTGGAGGCGGGGGATTGGGAAGAATGCTGCTAATATTAGTAGTGAAATCTGTTTGGTCGATCGCACTTCGATTCACACCTCTGAGAGTAGCGAGAAATTCTCCTGTTACCCGGTCTTGAATCACAGTATCATTTCCGGCTTCCAGAATATTCAAGTCGCCAAAAGAGAGTCCGCCCGCCAAACCGATTAAATCTGTACCGTTTGCAAAATCGGCGATCGCATCAGCATTTCCTAAATTAACACCACCGCTGGTAAGGAAAGGATCGGCAGCAGCATAGCGACTCAAAACAAATACATCACCACCATCTCCGCCGATCAGGATATCAGTATCTCTATCTCCCGACAAAACATCATTGCCAGAGTTGCCAAAAATCAAATCATTATTCTTGCCACCAAATACAAAATCGTTATCTTCACCGCCGTTAACACTGTCGCTGCCTAAATCTCCAAACAGAGAATCTCTTCCAGAACTCCCATCAATCGAATCGCCATCTTTTCCACCAAAAATGCTATCATTTCCAGAATTGCCAGCAATTACGTCATTGCCCGTAAAACCAAAAATAACATCATCTTCAGCAGTGCCTGGGAGCGAGTCTGCTTGTATAGTACCTCTAATGTCTGCCATGATATATTGCACATCTAAATTTGACATTCCCAGTGCCTAAAAGCAGCGGGATTTTCAGTACAAAAAATCGCTAATTCGCAGTACGCGCTAATATTACCGAATTTTTTTAGGCTATAAAAGCGCGTTATTTGATAGTTTGCAGTATAGTCATGACAAGTACAACGCAACTGTAAGCTGCCAAGCTTAAGTTTTTAGCGCTGTGAACTTATGAAATCTTGTACTGCGTTCATTAGTGATATACGCTGAATCTCTAATTTTGGATCTGTACAGTCAGAAATTATTTTTCAATTTTAATCTTAAAGCCTCTGAAGGTGAATTTTATTTGTGTAGCAGCGACAACTATCGATCGGTATAAAGTGGATTATATATGGGGATTTGGCATAATAAAAGGCAGGGGCAATCCCCCAGTTGTCCAGTTGGGGTAGGCACGGGGCACTACCCCTACAAATCTGCATGAATGATTTAGACTTGTTATAGATTAAGTCTGCACGGAAAATTCCTCTGGATCGATACCCCCATTTACCCAGCGAATTGCCTCCCTAGCAGATGTCACATTTGGCGGTACTCTCAAAGCATGAATGAATTCCGTGCTCGGACAAGTCATTTTTAACAAATAAATCGGCTCGACATCCGCATTATCTATTTTTAATAGTGCATATTCCTGCCAACTATCTATTTGTTCTGCTGCCAACTCTTGACAAATGCGATCGTAACCAATTGCTTCAATTAACACTCGCCGAACTTCGGCATTGTCTTCAGATAAAAGCCATTCTGCTTTCCACAAATTGGGATGCACTTGACCGTATTGTTCCGGCAATCTGACACCGTGATAATAGTAAAAATTCCATCCATCCGCAAACTCGATCGCAGGTTCTGCTTCAGCGTGCAAGCGGTTTTCACTGTCAAAGCGCAGGTGGCGGGGGCGATCGCACACCGCGCAAATCTTTTCAAAGGGAAATATAAAACCGCAATGCTCGAAAAGCAGCTTTTGGCAGCGAAGTATTTCTTGTGCCTTTTGGGAAATATTGACGCCTGAAGATATATACAATTCAGTCAAATAGATTTCTTTAAACAAAGTCGTGGGGGTTTCAGGGCAATTAAAACCGAACAAATTATTGGAAAAAACATTCCATATCGTTTGTTTCGATCGCACATAGCTGTCAACCAATTTGTACATTACCGAACTCAGTGTGCTGTCGGCTTCGGGCTCGATTACCATGTGATCGAGCTCATACTCCCACAGATCCGAACTTGCAAATTCTCCCACAGCGGGTATCCATTTCAGGTCTAGATTTTTCCCCAATCTATTGCTGTATTCGTCTGAGCATTTTTGTGAATGGTCGGGTTTGAGCCTGTTGAAGATTTGGGGACAAACGTCGCGGAGACTGCTGCAAATAATAACTTCGGGTTCTTCTAGACCAATAGCGGCATAAGCAACTTTGATGGCTGCTGTGGCTTTTTGAGCATCAATTGGCGTAGTTGAGAGAGTAAGACGTTTCTGTGCGAGTTCGCCTAGCACGCACAGAACGGTAATTTCATTGTTGTCCAGATTAAGTGTTGTCTGATTGGTGAGCGATCGCAAGGCGCTGATGTCGGTAATTTGATTGTTTTCAAGATTCAGTGCTGTCAGATTGGTAAGCGAGCCGAGTAAGCTGATGTCGGTAATTCGATTGCTGTCGAGATCGAGTGTTGTCAGATTGGTGAGCGAGCCGAGGAAGCTGATGTCGCTAATTTTATTGTCGCCGAGATCGAGTGTTGTCAGATTGGTGAGCGAGCCGAGGAAGCTGATGTCGCGAATTTTATTGCCCTTGAGATCGAGTGCTGTCAGATTGGTGAGCGAGCCGAGGAAGCTGATGTCGGTAATTTGATTGCTGTCGAGATCGAGTGTTGTCAGATTGGTGAGCGAGCCGAGGAAGCTGATGTCGGTAATTTGATTGTTGTCGAGATACAGTGTTGTCAGATTGGTGAGCGAGCCGAGGAAGCTGATGTCGGTAATTTGATTGTCGCCGAGATACAGTGTTGTCAGATTGGTGAGCGAGCCGAGGAAGCTGATGTCGGTAATTCTATTGCTGCTGAGATTCAGTGTTGTCATGCTTGAAAGTATCTGCTCCGCTGCTTCAGCGTCATCAGTGCCAGCCTTTTCTAACAACACTTCAACTGTGTGCTTTGCTCCTTCTGAAAGACTGTCAATATGCCTGCACCAGTCGGCAAAGCGACTAAAACTAATTGGCTCGTTTGGTTGTTTTTCTGACATAAAAAACTCCGATATGGGGAATGGGGCATCGGGAATGGGGCATGGAATACCATTAACTGTTCGTATTATGGCTGGTGCAATCAGAAGTTGTTCGGTGATGGTGCGATCGCACTTTTATGGTAATTTATCGCGCAGGAAAAGCCAAGTGTTGAGTTTTTCATCTAAAACATATTTATCACTCTCAGAAAGTGCTGCAATAACTTTCAATCGATTTTTAAGTTTTCTTAACTCGCGAATTTCTGCAATAGGTAGCGTTTTCCAATTAGCAACCTTTTTTTCGACATCTTCCTGCGACTCTTTGATGTTATCCCAAAACCATTCTAAAATTAAGTTAACATCGAGAACAGAATCATCGGAAATTACTTCCTGTTTTTCGATCGCCGCAGCCCGCAACATCATTGAGGAAATCGTAAAAGACTCGCCACTACCTGGTTTTTTGCGATCGGCATCATCGGCTAGAAGATCGTAAATTGCGATCGCGACTTCTGCCCATTTGCGATCGCACAAACCAGAACCATTTTCACCTTTTCGAGCCTTAGCGGAGGAAACATCGGCTAATAATAGCCAGTTAAACCCTTGTGGTTGGGTGGTTTGACCTGAAAATATGTTTTTCACCCAAATCAGTACAGATTCGGCATTTTGTTCGAGAATGCGATCGAGGGATATTGTCGTAGGAGATTGAGTCATAATTTATCTACTCCAAATATTCGATATCAGCATTACTTATATCAACTCCTTGCTGCCTAAAGGCTGTAATTCCTACTTCTAAGCTCTCTGAAGTTGGTCTAAAATGCCCGCTATGATTGCTGATTGTTAGCAAAATATATGAACCGTTACTACCCACAATCTCGGCTTCTCCCGCAGCCAAAACAGGCTGACCGCGAGTTATAACCGTATGGTAAATTTCATTGTTAACATCTAAAAATTTCGGAATTACAAGGAGTTCTGGGTTTGTTGTCACTGCCCATTTGACAGTCCCTTCATTAATTATATCGTCAAATCCTGCTTCCCCCACTTTAATGGGTCTGATGCCTAACTCATCTGCCGATCGAAGTTCATCATTTAGCGTCGCGGGGGACTGATTGGAAAAGCGAGGGCTAGGAACATTATTTGAAAATGATTGTGTCACAACAGAATTTAACGAGAATCAAATTTATAGTCAAATATGATTCTATCACTTCAAATCTTCCAATTTAATCCTCGGATCGATCGCCTTTAGCAACAAATCTGCGAACAAATTACCAACAATCAACATCGTAGCGCCCATCATCAAACTCGCCATTACCAAATACAAGTCTTGATTGTTCACCGCTTCCAAAGTCAGCTTACCCAAACCAGGCCAATTAAAGAAAAATTCAGCGATAAACGCACCGCTCAACAAACTAGCAAACTCAAAACCTAATAACGTCACCAACGGATTAATCGCATTCCGCAGAGCGTGAATGTAAATTACTCGATTGTCCGGCAAACCTTTAGCCCGTGCAGTTCGGATATAATCTTGACGCAGCACGTCTAACAATTGTCCGCGCATCAATCTTTGTAAGCCAGCAAAACCTGTGACGCTGAGGGCGACTGTTGGCAAAATTAAGTGCCAGCAATAATCGAGGATTTGACCCCACCAAGGTAAGTCTGCATGATCGATGCTTGTCATTCCTCCGACTGGGAAAAGGGGCGAAGTATTCTGAGCAAAAAATAGCAGCAGCAAAGCTGTGATAAAGCTGGGAAAACCCTGGCCCGTGTAGCTGACTACTTGCAAAACCCGATCGACAGTCTTATTCTGATTAACGGCCGCGACTATTCCCAAAGGCAGTGCGATCGCCCAAGTTACAATCAAAGATGCGATCGCCATCAACAACGTCGCCGGTACTCTTTCCCACAGCAGCGACGCTACGGATCGCTGATATACAAAACTGGTGCCAAAATTCCCCTGTGTCAGAATTTGTTTCAGCCACAGCCCATACTGCACAATCGCTGGTTTATCCAAGCCGAATTGCTGTTCGAGTTGCTTGAGTGTTTCCGGCGAAATCTTCGGATTTTGACTCAAAGTATCTAAGTAATTTCCTGGTGCGAGCTCAATAATTGCAAAACACAGAGCCGATGCTAAGAATAGGGTTAAAAGTGCCTGCAACAGTCGTTTGACAACATAAGTAAATGTCTCGCTGCCAAATAAAGAATTCAACATTCGCCAGTTTCGATTAGATTTAATAGAAGTCATACCATTTTAGATTTTAGATTTTAGATTTTAGATTTTAGATTGAGAATTTGGGATTTTTGATTGATTAATTGTTTGTGAAGCATCGATCGCAGCTCATACGATCCCTATATGTTTGCAGTAATGACAGAAGTCGTGGCTTGCGGGTTTAAGAATGCGGACTAAAGTCCTCACTACAAACCTCTTTTATTACGGTCAATTGATCGGACAATTGACAATTGACAACTGACAACTGACAACTGTCAACTGTCAACTGTCAACTGACTACTGACTAATATTCGACTAGCGAGACGATCGGCACATCCGGCAATTTCTGCCTCCCGCCCAAAGCCAGCAATTCAATCACAAAAGCAAAACCGACAAGCTCGCAGCCCGCTTGCTGCAACAAATTAGCCGTCGCGGCTGCTGTTCCGCCAGTGGCGATTAAATCGTCCACAACCAGCACCCGGCTGCCGGGTTTCATGGCATCTCGGTGCATCTCCAGTCGATCGACACCGTACTCCAACTCGTACTCAGCAAAAAGAACTTCTCCAGGCAGTTTTCCCGGTTTGCGGACAGGAATAAAGCCCACTCCCATTTTATAAGCCAAAGGCGTGCCAAAGATAAAGCCCCGCGATTCCATGCCCACCACATAGTCAGCAGACATTTCAGAGCATTTTTCAGCTAAACTGTCAATAGTGTAGCTCAGTCCTTGCGGGTTGCAGAGCAAAGTTGTAATGTCTCGAAACATAATTCCCGGCTTGGGGAAATCAGGAATGTCGCGAATCAGAGATTTGAGATCCATAAGCTTGCAGATCGGCGTTGAGGGTAACGAGGCATCAAAAATGCTACAATCATAACGTCAATCGATTTTAAATTTTAGATTTTAGATTTTAGATTCACTATATGTAAACAAATGTCATAATTTCCTAACGACAGGGTTGAATATCAAGATTTGTCAACCTATGATCTAAAGTCAAAAATATAATATCTAAAATCCAATGATCAAGTTGGCAGCACGAGTGGGTGAGGTTCCTCCTTCCATAACCTTGGCGATCGCAGCTAAGGCAAAAGCTATGAGGGCCGAAGGGATTGATGTATGTAGTTTGAGCACCGGAGAACCCGACTTTGATACCCCCGAACACATTAAAGCGGCGGCAAAGCAAGCTTTGGATGCGGGGAAGACTAAGTACGGCCCGGTGGCTGGGGAAGCGCAGTTGAAAGCTGCGATCGCCCGCAAACTCCGCAACGACAACAATCTCCACTATCAACCGGAAAATATCATTGTCACCAACGGCGGCAAGCACTCCCTCTACAATCTGATGATGGCTCTGATCGAGCCTGGAGATGAAGTAATTATTCCGGCTCCCTACTGGCTCAGCTATCCAGAAATGGTCAAACTCGCCAGCGGTAAGCCCGTAATTGTACGGACAGATGCTTCTACAGGATATAAAATTACACCGGAACAACTGAGTGCAGCGATTACTCCCAAAACCAAGTTATTCGTGCTGAATACGCCTTCTAACCCGACGGGAATGGTGTACACTCCAGCGGAAATTAAAGCGCTGGCCCAGGTGATAGTCGATCGAGATATTTTAGTCGTTTCTGACGAGATTTACGAAAAAATTATATATGACGGCGCCAAACACGTCAGCATCGGTTCCCTGGGTAAAGAAATATTCGATCGCACCATCATTAGCAGCGGTTTTGCAAAAGGTTACTCAATGACAGGCTGGCGGATTGGCTATTTGGCCGGGCCGATCGAATTAATTAAAGCCACCAGCACCATTCAAGGACACAGTACCTCAAACGTGTGTACTTTTGCACAGTACGGCGCGATCGCAGCTTTGGAAAGCAGCCAAGAGTCTGTGGAAAAAATGCGTCTCGCTTTTGCCGATCGGCGTGAAGTAATATTTGAATTGCTTGAGGCGATCCCTGGAATTAGCTGCATCAAACCAGACGGCGCTTTCTATATGTTTGTCAATATCAGCAAAACTGGAATGACTTCTCTGCAATTTTGTGATGCTTTCTTAGAACAGCATCAAGTAGCAGTTATTCCCGGGATTGCTTTTGGTGCAGACGACCACATTCGCTTGTCTTACGCTACCGATTTAGGCACAATTAAGAAAGCTGTAGAAAGGCTCGATAAATTTGTCCGAAGCATCTAAAAATTAGTCAGTTGTCATTTGTTAGTTGGCAGTAGTCAGTTGGCTGTTGGCGGTTGTCAGCAGTCATTAGTGCGAGCGTCCCCGCTCGCGAACCTTATCATTAGTCAGTAGTCATTAGTAGTAACTGCTTTCCTCTCAACTGTCAACTGTCAACTGTCAACTGTCAACTGTCTAAAGCTGTTTGGTCATAATTTCCTTTAGCAAATCCAGTCCCTTCTTGACTCGCCGAGAAACAGTCACCGCGCTGATACCCAAGCGTTCGGCCGTTTCCTTCTGCGTCAAATCGTACAGAAAAACAAACTCCAATATCTCCCGAGTCCGTTGTTCCAACATCGCCAAAGCTTGCTGTACGCGAATTTGATCCTCTTGCGCCAACTGAAAACTCCGATATTTGCTATCGGGTACCAATTCTCCCAGACAAGTCGCGCCCTCATCTTCATCTTGCACTGGTGCGTCTAAACTTAAAGGCGATCGGTTGAGATGCGCTAACTTAATTTCTTGCCATTCTGCCACAGAAACCTCAAGCACTGCTGCTACTTCAGCATCCGTAGGTTTGCGGTTGAACTGTACCTGCAAATCCTTGATCGCTGCGACAGACTTGCGTTCCAGGGCCAACCAGTGGCGGGGAACTCGCACAGAAGGGCTTTTGTCCCGCAAGTAGTGTTGAATTTCGCCGCGAATGTAGGGAATTGCAAAGGAACTAAAAGCGTGTCCCTTCGAGATATCAAATCGCTCGATCGCCCTAATCAACCCAATACACCCAACTTGCTGCAAATCATCGTAGCTTTCACCGCACTGATTGATCCAGTGGTAAACTTCTTTTCGCACCAGTCCAATATTCAGTTGAACTAACTGATTGCGGACTTCATTCGAGCCAGAATGTTGGTACTCGCGCAACAATTGCAAATTTTCGCTTTTTAGCTCGTTGGGGATTGTGGTAGACATGGTTGCATAAAGGTTGGTAGAGCAGGGGACTGATGTTGCTTTAGACCTAGTTTTTAATCTAGTCTAAAAAAATTAATCTTGCTGTGGTGTAATCCTAGCACTTATATATCTGTGACAGCAGACACACCAGTCAAAATTTGGGACTGTGCATGGATTTGAGGGAATTAGTCGATTTTAAATTTTAGATTTTAAATTTACTCCACCGATTAATTTAGGAGCTTCTATTTGGGTCTAAAATTTGGCGATCGACCCTAAGCGATCGTCAGGGCTTCCGTTTTTGGTCGGGGTCATCCCAGAAGTGTTCAGCAAAATCCGTATTTTACCAGAAAGAATTGGTTGAAAGCCCGCCCGCCTAATCGGGAGAAATTAAAATCAGACTATTCATTACTCCAATCCTCTTACTTCTAGGTAGAGGTCGCTCTTAAACTGTCAACTGTCAACTGTCAACTGTCAACTGTCAATTGAATGATGTTTATTTTTCACACCATATTGTAGTCGGAAATTTGTTTAAACGCAATACTTCAATTAATCAAAAATCCTAATTTAATAACTGGCAACTCAATAACACTTTAAGCATAGATTTAGTCATTAGTCAACAGTCTTCAGTTATCTTTCTAAAGACTGTTGACTAATGAAAGGCGAGCAGTAGCTTTAGGACAAAAAACTGCTCAAGTTCGTTGGCGAAGCCCTCGCAGAGGATCGATCCAGAAAGACAATTTTACGAAACAGAAGGCTCAATCCGAGCGTAAAACAAACCACGAATTTTCACGTCCAGAGCAGGTCTAGCTCCCAAATCAGTATCAGAAGGCTGCACGCTTTCAAAAATCCCCCCAATTTCGCCAGTAGCGCTGTTGACCTTAGCAATTTGGAGAGAAATTTTGCCAGCCTTGGTACGGGTGTCAGCTAACTTAACATTAGAGCGTTTCAGCTTGGAATTGTCAGTAGCCGGCAACGCGACAGCATTGTCGTAGCCCGTCGATACACCGCGACCTTTAGGATCTAAAAAGCCTGCGCTGCGGTAAGAAGGAACGTTAAATTCCCCTTGAAAATCGGTAGAAGTATTGAGCGCAACGACTCCCGGATCGGAAGTAGCCACTAACTCTTTAATGGTGAACAAGAAAGGTACTTGCTCTCCACCCGGTAACTGAACTGTAATTGCTTGAAAGTCCAAGCCGTCCTCTTCTGTAAAAGTCAGAGTACCGTCATTACCAACCTTGAGCGTACCTTGAACTTGGTCAATGCTCGACGTGAACCGTGTCAACAATTTACCAGGCACAAATTCTGCCTCTTGGCGTTTGTTGGCTGCTTCTTCCTTCACAAAGTAAGTTGTGGGCTGCAAACACATACCAGCCAGTTTATAGGTGCCACCCGCTTCAATGGGGATCGATCCCCGAGAAGTTTCTGCCAAGCTAGGGCAGTTATTGGCCAATCCTGTACCTCTAATCTCGTCGTAGGTGAGCAACTCGGTAGTCGCCACCGTCGTATCAGTAGGAGCAGAAGAACAAGCAACCAGCGCACTCATGCAAAATGCTAAAAGTGCAACAATTAAAGCACGATATTTCATTTCCAACCTCAATATCCAACATCGGATTATATTAAGAAAAAGCCCTAGTTCGAGCAAAATATAATTGCCCGCCGGCAGGCTAGGCCAGCGCCATAGCAGCATTTAGATCCAGATCGCTTGCTTCACCGACACTGGCTTTCACTCAAAAAATCGAGCTAGTGCGGTGAAAATAAGCAAGAACTTATGATTTCTCAATCATGTTCGGATCGCAGCCCAATACACATGGTACGACGGGTTGTGCTCTTTTCCTGACTTGGATTGGAAATAAATCTTGCGATCGTCAACCCACTTAAGTTACGTTGCTTATTGGCCCCGAATGGCGATCGCCACTAGCTCGATTAGTCGGCTCACCAAAAGGCTGGGGACAAACGCCTTGTAGATTTCAAAGGAAGCAGCGGTATGGACAACGGCAAAAATTTAGAGTCAGAAAAGTTGCAGTCTCAACTGCAATCGCTGACAGAGGCGATTCGGACTTTAGCCGAAAGTTGTCAGGGAGACAGTGTGCTGCTTTTGACCCTGCTGCGGGCCCTGGAAGCTTCGCACCAGGAAATTCGGGACGGTTTGTTCCAAGCATCTTTTCCCGACAACCGCCAAGCAGTTTACAAACTGCTCAGGAATATTGAAGCCAATGGCGGCTGGCCTTACATCCAGCGTATGAAACTTCGATCGATCTTGGGGTACGCCCAACAATTATCTCCACTAGAAGATGATCCGGCCAAGTCTGAAAATGACTCGGCCGGGACTGAGGAAGACCTTAAATAGTGATGAGTTTTGAGTTTGTGACGTTGACATTAACTCAAAACTCATCACAGAAGGGCGCTGTTGCACCTAGAACCCGAAAGGTGTAGGAGGTACGGCTATCGGACTCGGCAGCATCGCAGGAAATACCGGCATCTGGCCGGGCATCGGCAAAAGTCCTGGAGTAGGCGTCGGGGCGATCGACTTAATAGACACCATTGAATCAGGTACGGTAACAGTCGGCGCAGTCGGAATCCTCGAAACCGTCGGAGTTGGAGTCGTAGTCGTCGGAGTTGGAGTCGTAGTCGTCGGAGTTGGAGTCGTAGTCGTCGGAGTTGGAGTCGTAGTCGTCGGAGTTGGAGTTGGAGTCGTAATCGTCGGAGTTGGAGTCGTAATCGTCGGAGTTGGAGTCGTAATCGTCGGCGTTGGAGTCGTAGTCGTCGGAGTTGGAGTCGTTTCCGTTCCCGTAGTAGTCGTAGTAGTCGTAGTCGTAGTCGTCGTAGTCGTCGGCCTGGGGGAAAACGTCCCACTCACACTGATAAAATCAGTGGCATCGATCAGCGCCGACGGAGTGTTGACCAAAATTGCTAACAGCTTCCCGTCGATCGTAATTACCGTATCTCTGAGATTGGCACCATTACCTTGGCGAACTTGCAATTGACTGAAAGATAAACTGCTCGGCAGCCCAAAGAAATCCTCAGCCTCATTGTAATCAGTAATTAAAACCAAACTTCCCGGGCCGGCTCCCAATCCAAAAATATCACTGCCGCTACCGCCAGTTAGAGTATCGGAACCCTCACCTCCAACCAGAGAATCATTACCCTCTGCCCCAAATAAATTGTCATTGCCAAAACTACCCAAAATTGTATCGTCGCCCAGACCTCCGGCCAAAGAATCATCGCCAAAACCGCCGTCGAGAACATCATTACCTTTGCCACCAAATAGGAAATCATTACCTTCATCTCCCATGAGGCAGTCGTCACCTTGATCGCCGCGAATGGTATCCAAACCGCTGCCACCAGAAAGTGTATCGTCAGCCTTGCCGCCGAATAGTTGGTCGTTGCCGGATTCTCCCAAGAGCGAATCTCTGCCAGCATTGCCATACAAAGTATCGTCACCGTCACTGCCGGCCAAATAGTCGTTGCCATCAAGGCCAAACAGTTGATCTCGCCCGCTACCGCCGTTGAGAGAATCGTTCCCAAAATCCCCGTAGAGATAGTCATCATCACTATTTCCGAACACGGAATCGTCGCCGTCATTCCCTCTGAGGGTATCGTTGCCAGTACCCCCGGCAATCACATCATTGCCTCCGTTACCACGAACCAAGTCGTCCCCTGCATCTCCCAACAAGCTGTCTAACCCGTCGTTGCCATCGAGAGTATCGTTACCCAAACCGCCGCGAACCGAGTCGTCCCCATTGCCACCGGAAAGAAAATCGCGGCCTTGGTTGCCAATGAGCTCGTCATTTCCTTCACCCCCAAGCAGCGAATCTGCTCCATCGCCTCCGAGAAGCTGATCCTTGCCTGCGTCGCCCTCTACGGTATCATCTCCATTCGCGCCCAGCAGTGTGTCATCGCCATCTAAGCCGCGAATTCGATCGCCCTGCGGAGTACCTAGAATAAAGTCGTTGCTGTCCATGCCGATCAGGTTTGCCATAGGGGATACACCGCTCCTCAATAAAATAAATTGTTTAAAGTATGTCAATCGCCTTCGTGACAAGGGATTGCTGCTCGCCTACGTTAGCATAGTTGAGATTTTGGCAATCTGGCGCAGGAGTGCCGGAAATTTTGCCAGTGTCTGGAGTGGTGGCAAATAGGTTCGATCGTTCGCACTTAAAGTCCAATCGCAAAGCAGAAGAGCTTAAAATCGCGATCGTCAAGAATGACGAATGTTCGCTCGGGGGGGACGATCGCACTTCTGACCAATGACCAATGACTAATGACTTTCTTGGCTAACAGGTAACACGATCGCAAATTCAGTCCCCTTTCCCAGATAGGAATTCACCTCAATTGTACCGCCGTGGGTCTCGACCACGATTTGACGGGCGATCGCCAATCCCAACCCCGTCCCTTTACCCACTCCCTTAGTGGTAAACAGGTGGTCGAAGATGCGATTTTTTACCTCGGACGACATTCCCTTGCCGTTATCGGCGATCGTAATTTTGACGCTCTTATCTTCTAAAGAGGTAGTAATGACAATTCGATTGGGAGCCAGTTGAATATCGGCATAACTGCGTCCGAAATTTGATTCATCCAGAGCCTCGATCGCATTTGCCAAAATATTCATAAATACCTGGTTTAACTGTCCGGCATAGCATTCTACCATAGGAATTTTACCGTATTTTTTAACAACTGCTATTTCCGGGCGATTTTCCGACGCTTTGAGGCGATGTTTTAAAATTAAAATAGTGCTATCAATACCTTCATGAAGGTTGAAAGGAATGGGGAGCTCGCTATCGGCACGAGAAAATGTCCGCAAGCTCGTGCTAATGTCTTTAATCCGGTGCGCTCCTTCTCGCATTGAATCAATTAACTTCGGTAAATCTTCGCGGATGTATTCAAGATCGATCGCTGCTATTTCTTCTTGAATTGCCTCGCTGAAACTACCAGATTCTTGCTTGACTAAATCGAGCAAGCCAAACAAATCTTTGATGTAGTCTAAAGCGTGTTGAATGTTGCCGCTAATAAAGCCAACCGGATTGTTAATTTCGTGGGCAACCCCAGCCACCAAGTTACCCAAAGCTGACATTTTTTCGCTTTGTACCAATTGTAATTGAGCAGAGTGAAGTCGATCGTATTGTTGTTTCAATTCTTGATTAGCTTGCTCTAATGCCTGATTCATCGACTGGAGTTGGCGATTCTGTTCGGCTAGTTGTTGAGCTTGTAGAGAATTTTCCTGTTTCAATAGTTTTTGTAAGCGACTGAGTTCTAAATGAGTAGAAATCCGAGCTAAAACTTCCTCTGCTTGAAATGGTTTCGTGATGTAGTCCACTCCACCTACACTAAAAGCTTTCACCTTATCCATCATTTCATCCAAAGCACTGATGAAAATCACCGGAATATCGGCAGTTGATTCGTTAGCTTTGAGATGTTGACAAACTTCGTAGCCATCCATTTGTGGCATTTGAATATCCAGCAAAATCAAACTAGGAGATGATTGTTCAATAACTGCTAAAGCTAACTTGCCGCTGGGAAATGCTCGCGTCAGGTAGCCCTTTTCCTTGAGAAGATTGACAAGCAGATGTAAATTGGCGGGTGTATCATCAATAATAAAAATTTGACCTTTACTCTCGTTCATATTTTACTCCTTTTAGGATATAGCAGCCGCAATTAAGTTCAAAATCTTCTCATATTCAAAGTTATGCAAACTCTTCCCGAGTTCCTCAGCTAAAAACCGATCGCGATTAGCTATTTGTTGCACCAACTCAGCCATCAACTCCTCATCTGAAAACATCACTGCCTCTTGTAGTTGAGCTAATATATCCCTGGGAATTTCTGCCAGCGTCTCTACATTTAAAATTACTTTGGGAGTTTTTATTTTCTCATTTTCATGACTTAAATCTTCATAAACATATTTCACTCCTATCTGCTTATTCATGGCAATAAATATTTCTTGCTCTCGAAACGGTTTTCTCAAGAAATCATCGCAACCCGCCGCTAGTACCACGGCTCTCTCTTCTTCTAATACGCTAGCAGTTAAAGCAATAATTGCCGTTGCTTGACCTTTAGTGTAAGATTTAATTGTTTTAGTCGCCGTGTAACCATCGATCACAGGCATCCGCATATCCATCCAAATTAAATGTGGCTCCCACTCCTGCCAAATAGCCACTGCTTCTTGTCCGTTACAGGCTTCCTGAAGTTCAAATCCCAAGGGAGATAGCAGTTTAATTAATAACTGACGGTTTGTCGGTTTGTCGTCCACAATCAGAATCCGATATCGCGGTTGATTTGGCTCTAGAGCTATGATGCGCCGAGTCGGTTGCTGGGCGACAATATCGCTGGCTTCTACCTCAGTAAGTTGAATATCAAACAGGAAATTCGTGCCTTGTTCTACTACACTTTTTACTGTAATATCTCCCCCCATGAGACGCACGAATTGGCTGCTGATAGGCAAGCCCAAACCCGTACCTTCTTGAGCTTGTTTTCCGGTTTCTGTTTGCGTGAAAGCTTCAAACAAATTCCCAATTTCTTCAGGCCCAATCCCGGCTCCTGAATCTTCGATTTCAAAATGTATGGTGTGGGTTTTGTCGGCAGTTTCTTTAACGGTTACTCTGACGGAAATACCTCCTTCTTGAGTAAATTTGATGGCGTTGTTAATGATGTTAATCAGCACTTGACGCAATTTCACGTCATCGGTACGGACGTAGCGAGGTAGATGGGGTGCTGATTCCATGAGTAACTGCAAACCTTTCTCTTCTGCCTTCATTTCAAACATATCGTGTATGTCCTCAAGTAGCCGATGCAAGTCGAAGTTTTTTTGGTTGAGAGTGGTTTTGCCTGCTTCGATTTTAGACAGATCGAGGACGTTGTTAATTAGGGTGAGCAGGTGTTCGCCACTGCGAGAGATGATGCCGACACTTTCTTGATGTTCGGGAGGCAGAGTTTGAGAGCGAGTCATGATTTGAGAAAAGCCTAGAATGGCGTTGAGGGGAGAGCGCAATTCGTGGCTCATGTTGGCAATAAATGTGCTTTTTGCCTGATTGGCTACGTCGGCTTTTTCTTTAGCTATTACTAATTCTGCTGTTCTTTCTTCTACTCGGTGTTCGAGTTCATTGAAAGAGGTTTTGAGTTGTCCTGCCATCTGATTGAATGAGATAGCTAATTCTCCTAATTCATCAGCGCGATCTAAATCTACAGCCTGACTTAAATCTCCTCGGGCAATAGCTTTAGATGCTTGATTGAGGCGGCGAATTGGTTGTGTCACCCATCGAGCAGTGACAAAACAGACCCCAGTTGCTACTATTAATGCTGCCATGCACAACAGTATAGTTGTCTGAGTATTGGAGTTAATTTGCTCCATGAAATCTGCTTCTGGAACTACTACAATTACTAACCAATCAAGTCCAAAATCATCTTGGAAGGGCATAACTTGAATAAATTGTAGCTGACCAGAGATGGTGAATTCTAGTTGTTGTTCCTGTTTTATATTACTCAAATTGTCAAATTTTTTGGTTAAACTTTGAGCAGTTGCGCTAATTAACTTATCCTTACTGTCTAATGCTTTAAGGCGTTGGGGTTTTGCATCCTTTTGATTTTCTAATGTAAATAGCTGCTGTTTGGTTGAACTTGCTACTAAAAATCCAGATTTTTCGATAATAAAAACCTGCCCTGACCGACCGATTTTGAGATTATTTAGAAATTGACTAATAGCTTTTAACGAAAAAGTAGTACCAATAAAATATTGAATTTTTCTGCTATCATTATAAACAGGCGATATAGCAGTTATCTGCGGTTGGAGGCTAATAAATTCAGGATAAATTTCACTCCAAGCCTGCTTTCTTTTCCGTTCGTCATTAATGAACCAAGGTCGGATATAAGGATTAAATTTTGTGGTACTTTTTTCTAGATTTTCCGTGCGATTTCCCCGAGCATCTATTTTGGAAAAATAAGGGTAAAAGCCTGTATTACTGTTACTCATATAAAATTGCAGTGAATTATCTTTAGCCCTCCGCTCAATTCCAAATAAATCTCCTTGCGCCGAACACAAAGAAATCCAGCTTACATAATCAAAAAACTGCATTTGTTGCCAAAGTAATCGATCGGCTTTTGGATTCTGTTTCTTCAAATCGAAACTCAATTCCCTGCGAGCAATCGCATCTGCATTCAGCCTGTTAATCAGAAAAGGTTTCTCTAGATAATTGTCCAGATACATTTTGACTCGATCGCTAACTTCGCTTCGCAGTTGAGCCGCTACATCATTAACAGCTTTCTGCCCGTTACGCAAGGACAGATAGCTAACCAATCCTACAGCAGCAAATATTTGCAGTACAAAAGGCACAATTAAGACTGTTCGCAGGGAAACTTGCCTGGAAGTTTGAGAAAAAATGTAATTTAACTTTTTGAGTGTCACGATCGCTTACAAGTTGCTAGGATTACTAATTTGATTTTTTTCAAGGATACTCTAAAATTTGGTATTTCGTTCTTGATAGCCAGCAGTTTTCAAAGCACCAGAAAACACAGACAAGTTAGTAGCGTTGTCATCCACGATCGAGATAAACGGTTGGGTTTGGCATGGCATGGGTTTCGGCTTCTATTAAGCGAGGTAGTTTTGGATAAATGTTCGCAGTTGTGGCTCTTCATTACCTTTTATGCTAATTTATTAATTAAACATCATAAATTGCCTGTAAAATCAACGATTCTAGTGGATGGTCGCGAAAGTCAGCACCTCAAATGATAGCCATAACGAATAGACTTATTGACCAGAAAGGGTTTCAGCCAACTTCACGGACACTTTTAGCATAACAAGTAATGAAGAGCCGCAGTTGTTTGAGTTCGCAAGCTTCAGCAAGGCGGATAACTTCTCGGCTAAAAGCCGTCGCATTTGCATCCTGAAGTTCCCCGGCGACTTCGATATCTTCGATCGCCTCGCCCGAACAATTTATATAGATCCCAACTCGATCGATATTTTAACTTGCGGTTGCTGGTATTGTAAACGATCGGGAATTACGCAGACGCGATGGAAAACTGGGTTTTTGACTTGACATTTCAGGACGCATTTCGATCCGCGATCTGCAGTAGATTGCTGGTTTCTGAAGTACATTCAATAGCCTGTAGGGACACGGCATTGCCGTGTCCCTACCTCTGGTATGTCCCGAACATACCTGAAAAATGCTGTAATTTACTTGATGTTTAACATTCTAGGCATCAACTTGTCAAAAATATTATCCCGCATAAATGGGAAGGGTAATGATAAATTCTGTACTTTGTCCTGGAGTAGAATTAACTGTGATATTACCGCCATGTTTTTCGACAATAATTTGACGGGCGATCGCCAATCCCAATCCCGTGCCTTGCCCCACAGCTTTTGTGGTAAATAAATGGTCGAAAATCCGCTCTTTTACCTCGGACGACATTCCCTTGCCGTTATCGGCGATCGCAATTTTCACAGATTCACCTTCTACCATTGTGCGAATAGTAATCCGATTTGGATTGTTTTCAATTGCCGCAAAACTTCGTCCATAATTTGATTCATCTAGGGCATCGATCGCATTGCTGAGCAAATTCATAAAAACTTGGTTCAGTTGACCGGGAAAACATTCGATTTGAGGCAGATTTCCGTAATCGGTGACAACTTCGATCGCCGGACGGTGTTCGTTAGCTTTCAGCCGGTGTTTGAGAATTAAGAGCGTACTGTCAATGCCATCATGAATATTAAAGGGAACTTTGTAGTCTTTGTCAGCCCTGGAGAAGGTGCGGAGGCTGGTGCTGATGCCGCGAATGCGATCGCACCCTACTTTCATTGATGACAGCATCTTGGGCAAATCTGATAAGGCATACTCCAAATCAATATCCTCAGCATCTTGTTCGATTTCTTTGCCGGGATTTGGCAGCTTTTCTTGATATAATCTCAAGTGGTTAATCACATCTTTGATGGTAGTCGTTGCTTCGTCAATATTGCCGTTAATAAAGCCGACAGGATTGTTGATTTCGTGGGCGACTCCGGCGACGAGATTGCCCAAGGCGGACATTTTTTCGCTCTGTACGAGCTGTAACTGGGCTTGTTGCAAGTCAAAGAGCGATCGTTCTAATTTTTGGGCATAAGCTTGAGATTGTTGGTACAAGCGGGCATTTTCGAGCGAAATCGCTGCTTGGGCGCACAACATTTGGATGACTTGAGTGCGATCGCCAGTAAATGCCCCAATAGTCAAGTTATTTTCTAGATACAGCAACCCAATTAATTTACCTTGATGCAAAATCGGCCCGCAAAGAAGACTTTTGGGTTTTTGCTCCATCAAATACGGCTCTGCCATAAAATCGTTTTGTGCTGCTGCATTATCCAAAACAACAGTTTTCAAAGTGCGCTTGACGTAGTTAACCGCAGCAGCAGGAACCTCTGCACTAGCTGACAGCGGCACAGACATTGAGATGACATTTTCCTTGATAGAGGCGACAGCTTCGACTGCGAGATTCCCCTGCTTAACCAACAGCAGAACTGCTTTTGTAGCCCCGGCATTTTCGAGCAACACAGACATTAGTGCCGCCTGCAATTTTTCTAATTCAATTTCACTCGATAGAGCTTGGGAGGCTTTAAAAATAGTGTCTAAATCTAGGGCTTCGGAAATACTACTGCTGCTAGATTGAGTTGTTTGGAAGGTTTGATGTAAAACTGAGGATTGATTGATGGTTTGTAGCCGAATTTCGCTGATTGCAGAACGGTTTTGTTTGGTCTGAAATATGGGAGCAAGAAGTTCGGGATAGCGTTGTTCTAAGTCATCAATTTTGGCTTTTGCACCCCAGCGTGCATAACCGTAGTAGGCATTTGCCAAATAATCCTGGGCAATTTTTTCTTTACCCCAGTCTAGATAAAACTTGGCAGCAAGTTCGTTGGCGAGGGCTGCTTCATAGCCATACTCGTGAGTCTGAGCTTGGGCAATAGATTGGTCATACAAATCGATTGCTTCTGATTTTTGCCCGTTGAGCCGGGCTTTTTCTGCTTGGATCAAAAGGCACTTATGCTCAATATTTTCTGGACAATCTTGCTGCCAACGGGTTAACCGTTCTTCCAGAGGTAAGATGGCTTGCCAATGGGACTGACGCTCAGCAGCATCGTCAGCAATCTCAATCAGTGCCAAGTGCATGAGTATGACATAAAAGACACTGGACGGCACTTTGGCATGGCTGGGAACAGTTTCCTCAATGATGTGGAGTTGAGGAATTAATTTTGGATAGGTAGCTTGTTGATTGAACAGGAAAGCATGACGAATTTTGACCGAATAAAACCATGCCAAATGATAGGGCGCGTCGTGATATTTTTGCAAATACTCTGCTTCACTGAACCCTTCATCATCAAAGCTCAAGGGGGTGGTTGTTAACCCCAGAAGATGACGAATGGGTTGCAGCACACCAACGGTGAGGGCATCGAGATTCTCTAAACTTTTAATCTGACGAAGAAACTCTGTATGGGTTTGGGCGATCGCATACAGGTCATTCAAGTTTTTGCCATAGGTCAACCGATCGGAGCCACTTTGGATGATCGTGAAGCCTACGGTCAGCCAGTTCCCAGCATCCATCCCACACTTAAAAGCATTGTCATAGTAGGTATCGGCTGCTTGCAGGGGACGACTCCAACTATGCACATCGGCAGCAAACAGGAAATTGGTCATCCCCCGCACATCAGTATTATCAAATTGTTCACAAAGTCGTATCACTACATTACCAAATTGATAAGCTTGGGCAGCATCTTTGAGTAAGGCATTAGCGATTAGACCGTAACCCACATAGCCAAAGGGAGACATATCGCTGTTGCCGTGCTGTAACGACAAAGTTGTCATCTTAGCTAGTGCAAGTAGCGCCAACGTAGATTGACCATCCAGCCATGCTGCATAGAACAGAATTTGTAATATCCTCAACATTTCTGCAATGGTGTCATTCGTCATCTTTGGCAAACCAAGAATCGATTCAATTGCTTGCTGTTCTAAGAATTGATTGACCGCAGCAATTTGTTCATCGAGGCTGGCTTGGATGCTTTCTGGTTCTATGGGCATTCCCCAGCCCAGCAGTTGGAGGCTTTGGCGTTGAATGGCGATCGCTTCTTTATTGCGACCCTGAAGTTGGTATTGAGTCATCTGCACCCGATAAATCACCGCTTTGTCTAGGGGTGTTTGGGCTTGGGTCAGGGTGACCGCATAGAGTGTTTCTGCTTGGTCGAAATTACCACAGAGATAAGCGGCTTCTGAGGCATCTCGATGTAGGGCGTAGGCTAATTCATAGTCTACCTGCCAAGACTCAGCGGCTAATAAATCAATGCCAATTTCACAATAATTCTGAGCCGCTTGATAGGCGGCTGAAACTTTTGCCTTTTGTCCAGCTTGCAGATTTAACTTAGCCAGTTGGTATTTCTGGACTGGATTGGAGATCGTCGTTCTCCCTAAATTCAGTTGATTAACGATCTCAAAAATCTGTTCAACTTGTTCCTGCGGAGACAGATTCTTTAACAGTAAGTGACCAATTTTCCAGTGTGTCTGTTGTTTTTGGTCATCGGGAATCAGAGAATAGGCGGCTTGTTGGATGCGATCGTGCAAAAATCGATACGTTGGATTGACAGACTCCGGATAAGCTGACTGTTCTGTACCTTGAAAGAACTTATAGACTTGGCTCGTCGGTAGAATTAAGCCCTCTTGCAATGCTTTCCACAATGCAGTTGCGGCATCGGTTTGAGACTGCTCAGAGACGATCGCCAACGTCCCCAAATCAAACTGATTACCCACACAAGCCGCTAATTTGAGTACCTGTTGTGTCTCCAAGGGCAATTTCTGCAATTGCACTGCCATAAACTCAACAACATCATCAGTAAGCGCCAGCGCATTCACTTGGGCAATATCACATTCCCAATAACGGTGATCGCGATCGAACATGATGCAGCCCTCTTCATACAGAGCTTTAAGAAACTGTGTCGCAAAAAAGGGATTACCTTTCGTTTTGCGATCGATTAACTCCGTCAGCGGTTGAGCCAGTTCCCTCGAACAATTCAATGTATCGGCAACCAGATGATTGGTGTCATTCAACGCCAACGGTGCCAGAGTAATTGTGTTAACGATCGCGTTCGCTTTTCTGATTTCTTCTACGGTCAATATAAATGGGTGGATGGGTGAAACTTCATTGTCTCGATAGGCTCCCAACATCAGTAAATAGCTATTGTCACTCATCAATAGTTTGATCAACTGAAGTGAAGCCGAATCTGACCACTGCAAATCATCCAAAAACACCACCAGCGGATGCTCTGCGGTGGTAAAAACTCCAATAAATTTTTGGAATAATAAGTTAAATCGATTTTGTGCTGCACTGCCTGATAGTTCTGTTGCTGCGGGTTGCTCACCAATAATCAGTTCCAGTTCGGGAATTACCTCAATTAAAACTTGTCCGTTGTCTCCAACTTCTGAGAGAATTTTAGCTGTCCACGTTTGCAATTGAGCGTCTGATTCTGATAGCAATTGTCCCATCAAATCCCGCAAGGCTTGGACAAATGCTGAAAATGGAATATTGCGGTTAAATTGGTCGAATTTCCCTTTGATGAAATAACCCCGCTGCCGCACAATTGGTTTGTGGACTTCGTTAACTACAACTGTTTTCCCAATCCCGGAAAAACCAGCTACTAACATCATTTCGACCCCCCTCTGTCCCCCCGAGGTTCGGGGGGATGCAACCCGATCAAAGGCTTCGAGTAGGGTTTTTACTTCGGTTTCTCTCCCGTAGAGCTTCTCTGGTATGATAAAGCGATCGCACAAATCCCTCTGGGCTATGGCAAAACTTCCAATTTGACCACTTTCTTCTAGTTGACTCAAGCACAATTCTAAATCAAATTTTAGTCCTAAGGCGCTCTGATAGCGGTTTTCAGCATTTTTGGCCATCAATTTGCTGACAATCTCCGAGAGTACCTGCGGGATTTCCGGCTTAATTTCATGCAGCGATGGCGGTTGCTTGGCAATATGACAGTGCACCAATTCCATCACATCGTGGGATTGAAACGGCAATTCTCCCGCCAGCAATTCATAGAAAGTCACGCCCAAAGAGTAAAAATCAGTGCGGTAGTCAATGCCGCGATTCATCCTTCCAGTTTGTTCGGGAGACAAATAGCCGAGTGTCCCTTCCAGCACGTTAGGATTCATCAGGGTTTGAGTTTCCCTGGGCAGCAAAGATGCGATGCTAAAGTCAATTAGTTTGAGTTGTTTTGTTTCTGGATTAATTAAAATATTGGCGGGTTTAATGTCTTTGTGAATGATGCGGTGGCGGCAGAGTATATCTAATGTACTGCTGATGTCGATCGCCATTTGCAGAAAATCCCTCAAATTCGGCGCAGTTTCCGCTTGTTCCCTCCATTCCTTCAGAGAGATTCCCCCGAAGTCTTCCATTACCAGCGCATAGCTGTTTTGGTAAGCTTTTAAGCTGTAGGTTTCGATGATTCCGGGTAAATTGAGGTTTTTGGCGATCGTATACTGATTGCGAAATTGCACGAGTTCGCTAAAGCTGGGATACTTGCTGCACAAGACTTTGATGGCGACTGGCTGTTTGTCGCTAGTACGGAAACCTCGATAAACTAGGGTGCGAGTGCCTGAGTAAATGCGATCGACAATTTCATAACCTGTGAATGTAAAATTTTCAGTTGTCATACTTTGATTATCTGCCTCATCCGTAGGCTATTTGTAGCTTAACAGAAGGGAATAGAGTTCCAACTTCCATGATTGTTAAGTAAAATGAACATGACATAGATCGCTCAATTGTTGTGATTCATATCACTAAAACAACGCGCTGCTTAAACTAATCAGATTCTATTTTCATGAAAAACTAAATAGCAGCATCCAGATTGGAATAGTGAATAATAACGTAACGCAGCCAATGCCGATCGCAGTTACGGTCAATTCGCGATCGAGATTAAAAACTTCAGCCAGCAAAGTAGTACCAAAAGCCGGAGGCATTGCCATTTGCAGCACCAGCGAAAGCCGCGGCGCGCCCGTAATGCCAACAAACGTTAAACCCGCGCCAAATACCAAGGGAATTAACAGCATTTTAATTGACAGACAACTCAAAACTTGTTTGAGATTGTGCAAAGAATTCAACTTGCTCAACTGCATCCCGATCGTAATCAAAGATAAACTAATTACAGCCCAAGCACCTGTTGTTAACAAATCTTCGATTGGTGCCGGCAGCGGCCAACTGCGATCGCTCTGCATCCACAACCCGCGTCAACCCAATCTCTCGGACGCTCTCACGCATCACCCCAGACTCAGCATATCGTCACCACAGTAGATGATGGCGGTGATAGAAACACATCGCATAAGACTTAAAATATTCTTCACTTTTCGCGTAGATTTCGGCGTTTCCCAAAAGGCTGAAACCACCGCCATAGCCCCAGATTCGCGGACGCATAACGGCAAAAGCGAGCGGCAACAGATACGACAAAAACGCAGCGAGAAGACTTAATTTGTCCGCTCCACTGCGTTGTTATACTACGGTATTTACATTTGCCAATTACTAGGAAATATTTGCTTTGCGACTAGCTAGCATATCTAACGCCATGATGTGAGATGCTCCCGAAATACCAACACCAAATAGTGGAATTAGAGCGACAGGATAAGTCGCTACGGCATTCATCATCGGAACTTGGAGCAACGCAAAAGTCAAGCCTGTACCTACTGCAATGAGAAAATCTGTCATACCAAACAGGTGAAACACCCAATATTTCCAACGATGGCTCGGCAATATGAGAACTGGCAAAACTAACAAACCTGCAAACAAATCTCCCCAACCCGCATTACGAACGAAGGTTTCAGGTAGGAGATGTTGATTGCCATAGTAGAAAAAGACTAGAGCGGCTGGAATGCGCCACAGATGAAATACCGTCAAGTAGTTCAAGTGCAGCCCTTGAATATAGGCCCGGAATGTGGAATTGCTGTAGTAAAAAACTACGGGAACCATAATTCCGATCGCTACAAGCAAAGCAAACCAAGGCAAAGGAAATGTGCTGAAGAGTCCAACATAACTACCAGCCCCAACAGCCATCCCCCAAATGCCAATCGTGAAAATCAACCTTCGAGCGATTTGATTGCGTTGATTCAAAGATAGAGAGACCATAGAATCCTCCGGTTTCAGGACTTGAGTAAATAAGTGTATATACACGTTTTAGAGAAAATTTTAGACTCAACGAACTAATGCAGTTGCTTCCACCAGGTGTGCAAGCAGATCGCTCAATCGTTGCTGTCCAAGGGTTTCCTCCACACTGGTTTGAGCTTGTCTCCACAGCGGTAAAGCTTTCGTCAAAGCCGCTTCTCCATCTGTTGTAAGGCTAACCAGACGAGTTCGCTGGTCTTGCCCAGGCTCGGATCTTAACCATCCCTGGCGTTCAAGGGGTTTGAGATTCCGGGTGAGCGTCGTGCGATCCATCCTTAAGACCTCCGCTAACTCATTGATGGTTCCTGACTTTGCCATTGTGACAGCCACCAAAATGGTGAACTGAGTAATCAGCAATCCGCTCGGCTTTAGGATTTCATCAAAGTGTTGTGTGATGACACGAGAAGCCTTTCGGAGATTGAAGCAGGCACAAGTTGAGACCACTTGACCTAATTCAACTGGATTGATCGGGTTGCTGTGTTTTTCCATGAATTAAGTGTATATGCACTTATCTTGAATGTCAAGAGGTTGAATGAAACTTGCTAGTCCCAACGATTTCAAAACTTTGCCCGACCAACCGACCCCAAACAACCTAGCCCTAAATGCTAGCAGATTCGTTTCAAGCCACCGTCACCACCCGAATTTTGAGCAGTATAACGTTCCGGTTGAGCGGCTTCTAGGAATCTTCGCAATATATCAATCACCTGTGTTAGCTAAATTTGTAGGGTGCGTCAGGGGCAGAATATTTTGACTACCTACTCAAAAATTTCGTCCCTGACGCACCCTACAATAATTGAGTATTAATGCTTATTCACCCTAGCAGATAATTTTCCAGACAGGCCTTGACACCGACAAAAGGGCGTGTCAAGATAGTGTTGAGGAATAAATCAACATGGTAAAAAGTATGGCACGGCAAGCAAAACAATCATCTCAGGTCAAAAGTTCCAGCAGCCAAGCAGCCTCGAATAATCGCACCAAATTTACCCTCTACAATTTTGCCGGAAATGAAAAGGCATTCTATTTAGTCGATCGCCTCAATCTCGAAAGAACACCAGGCGATATCCCCGAAAAATCCGTCGCCCACAGCATCATCATTATCGATCGCTCCGGCTCGATGTATTCTGACTTAAAACCGCTGAAAGAAACCCTAGTCAAGCTTTTGACTTTAGACGAATACAACAATTACCAACTAATTGTCAGCCTCATTTCCTACGCTGACAATGGAGACGTAATTTGTCACTTCCAGCGAATTCCCATTCAAGAAGTGACGAAGATTGATTCTCAATACATCAAACAAATTAAAAATATCCAAACCGCTGGCTGTACCTGCATATCGCAGTCGATGCAGCTTGCTAAATCTCTCGTAAAAGCAGGAGAAGTGACAGCAATTAACTTGCACACAGACGGTTATGCAAATGACCCGAGTCCTAATGCCGAAGCGGCAAAACTAGCGGAAATCTGCAACGAACTTAAGGACATGGATGTGTTTGCCAACACGATATCCTATGCTTCTGCTGACTTAAAACTGCTCTCAAAAATCGCCAACACTTTATCGGGAAATTGCATCCGCGCTGGCGAAGTTAAAATGGTTTATGATGCTCTGTACGACAGCACAAAACTGTTAGGTGATTCGGTGGCGCCACCGCTGGAAGAACCGTTAATCAAGGAATACGATTATCAAGTTTTTGTTTCCAAAACTGGCAAAAAAATCAGCGGTTCATCGAGTACGCTGAAAATCTGCGGGCTGAAAGCAGACGATGCGGGACTGTTTTACAAGTATCAGCAAGTCACCAAAGATGAGTATGACAAATTAGAAGTTCCGGTTGCTCAAACTGATGAGTCGGTGTTTGCTTTTGCGAAAGCTAACCTCGCTGACGGCAATTTGAATACGGCGAAGTATGCGCTGGCGAGTACCTTCGATGCTACTTTGACGGAAAAACACGCGAAAGCTTTGACAAATGCTCAACTAGCCGAGTTTACGGAGGATTTGGAACGGGCTGTGTTTGCGCCTGATGTGTTGCAAAATCATGAAATTGGCGATCGGGTAAAAGTCAGCGATAAAATTTCCCTGCTGGAGTTGATCGAGATATTGGAGGAAAACAGCAACAGCATCATCATCAACTTGAAACACTTGCAAGAAAACTATCAGCGCAAAGGTTTGAAGCGAGTTGAAGGAAAGCGAGACGAAAACGGCAACCTTGTCAAGCCTTGGCTGAAAACAGAATTCTTAGATGGCGGCGAATACGTGCGGATGGGTTCATTTGCGATCAATCAAAATACCGCTACCATCAATATGCTGATTACCCGGAAAGTTAAACTGGTAAAAGTTGAGGATGGAAGTGCGATCGCAGAAGTGGCAGGAATTCTGGTGACAGACCTGAATACTTTCAACAACTATACCATTGTCAGCGACGGCGAAGTTAATATCAAGTCGCTGCGAACCAAAATCAGCAGCAAAGCAGTGTTTGATTTGCTCAAAAAATGCGGTATCCTCCAACAATACGGCTCGCCTGCGGGAGATTTTGACTTCCATTCGGAGTACGATATTAACTTAGACAGTTTGCCGCTAGTGCCGTTTGACGGACGTTACGGCAGCCTTGACGGAGTGTTTGAGGAACTCGCAAACATTAAAATTCTCTCCAGCATTCTCTCGGCTCATTTGAAGGAAGCATCCGAGAGTTATACGGCTCAACAGTTGGAAGAGTTGAAACATCACTATCTGTCGAAAAGCCTTTACCTCAACTTTCCGACGACGACGGAGTACACAGAGTTGAAAAGTGCGATCGCCAACGGTACAGTAGATTCGCGAGTCAGCTACAAAATCGACATCGGCAGCAAAAACATCCTCAATTTCGGCAAATTGCATTCTGCCAACAAATTTCTCGATCGCCTTTACGAAGTTTACCACAAAAACACGGGCGAAAAGCTAGCAAAACCGACATTTGACATCACCTTAGACGAGCCTGTCGTCTTCGCACACAAAACAGTTTCATCCCGCGCCAAAATCACCAAAGTTGACGACTTAATGAAACAAATTTTCGATGACTTTTTGGGCTTAGAGAATAACGGAATTGTTAGCGCTACCTTATCAAAAGTCGGTGCAGACAGTTTGGTGAGGCTTCTGCAAGCAAAATGGCAGGAAGAAGATGTCAAGCGAGACGAGTTCGTAGCCGCTTTAACCCGTGCAAACGAGCAACTGGAAACCTACGCCGAAAAAGTGTATGCTGAGAAAGTTTCGCCGCTAGTTTTCTACATCGGTTCAACCGGACTTATTCCCGATGAAATGGAAGCGAAGGCGGCGACTGCTGAGGAAATTAATGCTAAATACGGCAACTTGCAATTCTCTAAAGATGAGCAAGAGGGGATGTTTTTTGAAGTCGGCGACTGCATAATTAGCGTGTACGCTAAAAATGAGTATTTCACGGTAGGAAAGTAGGAACAAAGGTTCGCAGTCAGGTACGTAGTTGCGCTTCAGCGCTCTTTCATACATAAGATAAAGAGCGCTGAAGCGCAACAACATACCTTTGCGGGATTATTTTTTAGGTACGTAGTTTGCTTCAGCGCTCTTTCATACATAAGATAAAGAGCGCTGAAGCGCAACAACATACCCAAGATATTACTTAAAACGGGATTTCCTCATCTTCATCTTCCACAGTCTTAGCCGTCATCCGCCAACTGGTAATATACTCAATCTGCACATCAATTGTGTTAATCGCATCCCCCAACTGCTTTTGGATGTATTGAGTCAGAGTCACCATAAAATCCAATTCAACTCCCGCAGATTGCACAACTTTAGCCAAGCTAGCAAAATCTACCTTCAAAATCGAAGAACTAGATAACTTAAAATCAGGAGTATTGCTCTTATTTTGCACCAACATTGCTTTTTTAATCCGTTCTTTCAGATGCTCAACTTCCGAATCCAGCAACTTCCATTCAGGGAAAATTTCTTGATACCTTTTCCCCAATGCCGTTAAATCTTCACTCTCGGGTTCCGGCACAATTTTCTTAGCAGTAGATTTTCGCCGCTGCTGTACATTAGAATTCAACCGCCAACTAGCAATATCCTCAACTTGCAAAGATGGATGAGTAATAAGTTCACCTAACTGTTTTTGAATTTCTTTCGTCAGTGTCACCGGAAAATTTAAATCAATTTGCTGAGTTTGTGTCAGTCTCGCCAGCGTCATAAAATCAACTTTCATAGTTATCGAACTGGAAAGCTGAAAACAAGAGCTATCTTTGAGCTTTTGCGCCATCATTCCTGCTTTAAATCGTTCTTTGACTTCAGCTATTTCTGAATCAAGCGGTTTCCACTGAGATTCTATTTGCTGATATTTTTTCCCCAAGGATATCAAGTTTTCCGTTGCGGGTTCGGGGTAAGATTGGGCAATAATTTCTAGCAGGCGCTGATGCACTTTAGCTAAATAAACTGCGTCCATCTTGGCATATTCTAGCTGCTTCTGGGTCAGGGGACGCTTTCCCCAATCGCCGCTTTGTTCTGTTTTATCTACATAAGTAATGCCGCAAAGTATTTCGATTAATGTTTTGAGTTGTCGGTTGGGTAAGGGCAGGATATAAGCTGGAATCTGTCTCGACATTTTTAATGTACAAGTGACATTTTTGGCGTCGTCATTACCCAGAAATCTGATGTCATAGCTGGCGCTGTGGAAGACTTTTTCAATATCTGGATTGACCATGATTTGGTTGATGAAGTCTTTTGCCAATTCAGGTTGATCTAAGACATCTAGTAGAAACGTGGCATCTCCTGTCGTATCGGTGGAGTCAGCTAATACTTGAATCAGGGATAATCTGGGGTTCGATTTATAGTCTGCTATTTCTGTGTCAACCCACAGGATTTTAGCTTGCGAAAATTTAGCGATGAGTGCTTTGATGTCGTTTGCTGCTGTTAAATAAGGCATTTTTACAGACTTTTACTATTAACTTTATGCTTATATTATGCTATAGCAATTATCGTGTCAATTGTCAATGATTGAAGTGCCGGACATGGAATTGCACATTAGTGTTAACTTAACGTCAAACGTAATAGCGGTCTGCTGTTTGATTGTCATCATACAAATTAGCTACGTTGTTGGGCTTTAGCCCTCTTTCCTGATACCAGGAAAGAGCGCTGAAGCGCAACTACATACCTTAACCTTAAAAAGCAGTAAGGGTGCACCGCAGCGCACCCTACAAACCATTAACCTAGGACTCTTCTGTCGCTTCCTCAGATAGCGCTTCTTCGATCGACTCTTCACCCGAAGCCGGCACCAAAGCCACAGCTACGATCGAATCATCCTCATCCAAGCGCTGCACCCGCACGCCCGTTGCAGTCCGGGATTGCGTGGAAATTGCACTCACAGCTTGACGGATAATAATACCTCGGTTGGTAATAATCATCAATTCGTCATCTTCGTTGACAATTCGCAGCGCAGCTACCTGATCCTTGCCCTTTTTCGACTTGAATTTGGTAGCAGTTAATCCCTTGCCTGCCCGTCTTTGTAGGCGGAATTGAGAAACAGGAACTCGCTTACCGTAGCCGTTAGTTGTGATTACCAACACCGAAGGAACTTCGCTATTAACTGTGGGAATTTCTTCGGCATCTTCGCCTTCAATTTCCTCAGCTTCCAGTTCTAATTCTTCGTCTTCCAATTCCACATCGCCCGTTTCCAATTCAGCAATTTCTACTCCTTCAAATTCCGAGTCGCCCGTTTCTAACGGAGCAATATCTGTTCCTTCCAATTCTGAATCTTCTGTGTCAGCAATTTCGGCAACAATGGAACTTGGCAAGATGTCCATGCTGATCAACTCATCGCCCGATCGCAATTTCATTGATTTCACACCCCGAGTCGCCCGGCCAACCGGACGCAACTGCTCGTGATTGGTGCGGAAGTGAATCGCCATACCTTGGCGCGTACCGATGATGATGCTGTCACCAACTTTTGCTCTCCGCACCCAGCGCAATTGGTCGCCTTCTTCTAGAGAAATCGCGATTAACCCATTAGTGCGGATGTTCGCAAAAGCTGAAAGTGCAGTTTTCTTGATGTAGCCGCCGCGAGTTAGCATCACCAAGTATTCTTCGCTGGTGAATTCTGTAACTGACACCATAGAAGTGATTTTTTCTTCTATAGGAATCGGCAACAGTTGCACCACGGGAGTGCCGCGCGCCGTCCGGGAACAGACGGGAATTTGATAAGCTTTGAGAGAGTAAACTACGCCTCTGTCGCTAAAGAACAAAACGCTGTCGTGATCGCAACAGGAAAGGAAATGTTCTACTCCGTCATCTTCCTTCATTTTCGCGCCTGCTTTGCCACGAGTAGCGCGACTTTGGGCCTCGAAAGTGCTGACAGGCATCCGCTTGATGTAGCCTTGCTCTGTGATCAGAATAATTGCTTGTTCGTTGGCAATTAAATCTCTTTCATCGATTTCTCCTTCGGCGTGTTCGATGACGCTGCGTCTGGGAGTGGCGATTTTAGTTTGAATTTCGACTGCTTCAACTTCAGCGATTTCTAAGATCCGTTCCCGGCGCGCCAAGATATCTTCCAAATCGGTGATTTTTATTCGCAGTTCTTCGTGTTCTTGCTGAATTTTTTGTGCTTCCAATGCTGTCAAACGCCGAAGCTGCATTTGCAGAATTGCGTCGGATTGCTGTTCGGAAAGACCGTAATTCTCGATCAATTCTTGTTTGGCAGCGGCGGAGTCGGCAGCGGCACGAATTAGGTGAATAATGGCATCTAAATTGTCTAGGGCAATTAATAAGCCTTGCAGGAGATGGTCGCGTTCTTCTGCTTTGCGGAGTTCGTATTGAGTCCGGCGAGTAATTGTCTCAATGCGGAAGTCTAGGAAGACATTGAGGAATTGTGAGAGCGTCAGTAGTTGGGGTTCCCCGTTTACTAGCGCTAACATATTGGCTCCAAAATTTGATTGGAGCGGTGTTTGTTTGTAGAGGTTGTTGAGGACGACGCGGGGATAGGCGTCGCGTTTGAGTTCGATCACGATCCGCATTCCGTCTCTATCGCTTTCGTCGCGAATGTCGGAAATCCCATCTAATCTTTTGTCGTTTACCAGTTCGGCAATTTTCTCAATTAACGCTGCCTTGTTTGTTTGGTAAGGCAATTCGGTGATAATAATTGCTTCTTTGTCGGGGCGGCCGGCGTGTTCGATGGTTTCAATGCCGGCGACTCCGCGCATTGTAATCGAGCCGCGCCCGGTGGTGTAAGCATCGCGAATGCCGCCTCTGCCGAGAATTTGCCCGCCGGTGGGAAAGTCCGGGCCGGGAATGTACTGCATCAATTCCAGGTCAGTAAGGCCTGGATTGTGGATTAGCGCTACCAAACCGTCAATTATTTCGCCCAAGTTGTGCGGCGGAATGTTGGTGGCCATCCCTACGGCGATCCCGGAGGAACCGTTGAGCAAAATTTGGGGGATGCGTGCGGGGAGTACGAGGGGTTCTTGTTGGGAACCGTCGAAGTTGTCGCCGAAATCAACTGTTTCGCAGTCGATGTCGCGCAGCATGGAGTCGCTCGTCAGGGCTGTGAGGCGACATTCGGTGTACCGCATGGCAGCGGGCGGGTCGTTGTCAACGGAGCCGAAGTTGCCGTGGCCGTTGATCAGGCGTTCGCGCATGGAGAAATCTTGAGCCATCCGCACCAGGGCGTCGTAAACTGCTGTATCTCCGTGCGGGTGATACTTGCCCAGCACCTCCCCGACGACGCGGGCGCATTTGCGGAATGGTCGATCGGGAGTCAAGCCCAATTCGTTCATGGCGTAGAGAATGCGTCGGTGAACGGGCTTGAGACCGTCCCTAGCATCTGGTAGCGCCCGACCGACTATTACGCTCATGGCGTATTCCAAGTACGATCGGGACATCTCACCCCCCAGATCCGTCGGGATTATCCGCGACTCAGAGATACTCATAGGTTGAAAAACTCCGCTAAAACTTTAAATTTGACCGCTATAAATCCCCAAAATGCGATAAAATCGATTTGGATTCAGTTGAGCTGCCAAATATTGCAAATTACTCCTAAAATTATATCACAATTTGCCCTTAACTTTATGGGAAAGTTGCCAGAAAAATTAAGGGACGAAACAAGGGAAATTTGTAAATTGACAGTTGGTGATTTAGTCATCAATTGGCAAAATCTAAAAAGGTTTTTTTAGGCGGTCTGGTTTCATGCTTTGGTGAGTTTTTTTGAGGGCTATATAAAAAATTAAAATGGTGGCCCGATCGCAATTTTAATTTCACAAAACCGAAGGCCTTCTTAAAGCAAACTAAAAATCTAAAATCTAAAATCTAAAATCTAAAATCTAAAATCTGCTGATGCTACCCGTCATCTATTCCGAAGATTTTTTGCTGCACAAGACTGGAATGCTTCACCCAGAGCGACCAGAACGTTTGACGGCGATCGTCAATGCTCTGAAAGCTGCTCCCTGGGCCGATCGCATTGAGTGGCAACTCCCCACCCCAGTGGCGCAGCGCGAACCAGAACTGCTCTCGGCGATCAAAAAAGTTCACGCGCCAAGATACATCAAAGAAGTCGAACATTTGGCTCATCGTGGAGGTGGCTACCTCGACGGTGACACGCCGATTTCTGCTGAAAGTTACGACGTAGCGCTGCTGGCGGCGAGTGCTTGGCTCGATGGGGTCGATCGAGTTTTAGCAACCAACGAACCGGCTTTTACGATCGCCAGACCGCCGGGACACCACGCCGAAAACAGCCGTGCGATGGGATTTTGCTTGTTTTCCAACGCTGCGATCGCAGCTCGCTATGCCTTGGAACAGCCGGGAATCAACCGCGTCGCCATCCTAGACTGGGACGTGCACCACGGCAACGGCACTCAATCTTTGGTGGAAAACAGCAGGCAAATCGCCTACTGTTCCCTGCACCAATCTCCCTGCTATCCAGGAACCGGAGATGCTGACGAGCAAGGTGCTTACAACAATGTGCTGAATATTCCCCTGTATCCGGGTGGCGGCATAGCTGAATACCTGAGCGCCTTTGAATCTCTTGTCGTACCGTTTTTGTCAAATTTTGAACCAGATTTGTTGATTGTCAGCGCCGGTTACGACGCAATAGCCTCGGATCCGCTGGCCAGCATGAATCTGGCGCCGTCAGATTTCGGTACTTTCACGGGATATTGCCTACAAATCACTCGCCGCATAGCCTTCGGTTTGGAGGGCGGTTACGCGCTGCAAGAGTTGGCCGAGTCGGTTGTAGCGACTATTGACCGGTGCCTCAATTAGCTGCAAAATTGGCAGACGGGATTAGGAGGTTGAGAAGGGATTAGGAGGGGATTGACAGCAATGGCGGGCGATCGTCCAAGCTCAGATTTGTCGATCGCCCGATCGGCCTTCTCTCCTCGAACCTCTCCCCTCTGCCTTCTGCCCTCGATCAACTGTCAACTGTCAACTGTCAACTGTCAACTGTCAACATCTGTGACAAGCATCACGAATTTAAAAGATCCGAGTCACTGAGCGTCTAAGTCTCAGTCACAAATTTTTAGCCTAAAAATCACACCGTGTCAATGTTTTCGATCGCAGGAATCGGCGATCGGACAGAGCATAATAGGACTACGATCAGCCTGTAATATTTTAATATCTCTCAATCAACTAGGAGGTTTATCATGTCCGTTTCCCAAATGACACTCGAAGAATTATTTGGTCAGGTCATGTTCTCTAGTGTCGTGACTCGCCACGACCGGAGACAGCTAAGATCCGCACTCTTAGAAAGAACCCTGAATGAAGATGAGTATGCCATCATCAACCGACTGCTGTACAATGTGCGTCGCGGTTGGGTGAAAATTGTCGATTAAAGACCCAGCACCCAACCCCCGAGCGAGAAAGAAGTTCATAGCCTTTTCAATTTTCGCTTAAAGAATTGGTAATGACTGATGATTATCGGGGTATAGAACATGGGCCTACAGTTACATTCTTTTGCAAACTGGATAAAATTAGAACTTGCCACTTAGGGAAGTTTTCCGTGTTTTTAAGCGACAGTTTAATGTTTGGAGAGCGGTGTTAATGATTCTAATTGCGATCGACATCCGCCTAGAAGTAGAGATATTTATAAAATAACAGGTTTCGGGTGCATCTCTACTTGTTTAAAAAATGTGAGTTTTGAGTTGCTAACTTCCAAGTTAGAATTAACTCAAAACTCATACTTGTTTGGAGGTAACAGAAGAAGGAAGAAGGAAGAAGGAAGAAGGAAGAAGGAAGAAAGAAGAGGGTAGAAGGTAGAAGGAAGAAGGAAGAAGGAAGAAAGAAGAGGGTAGAAGGTAGAAGCAATCGAACGTAAGGTTTTCAGTCATTAAGAATATCTGAACCGTCGAGCGCGGTTGCTAGAAAATTTTATATTTGAGATTAGGAAAGAGTGAGGGCGATCGGGATTAGGAAGCGCTATCAAGTGCAAAAATTTTAAACCGTTATCAAAAATCAAAACAATCAGCAGTTTCGCGTTGAGTCGGAATGTGCGATCGCCACAAGCACAGGAAGTCGGAACGTGCGATCGCCCATTCCGGCAAATTAAGCCCAGAAGTGTCAAAATATTAACAACCAGTTCATCCTTAAAATATATGGCTCCCGCCGTTTTAATTGAAAATCTTCAGAAACGCTACGGCACTGTAGAAGCCGTTAAAGATGTTTCCTTCAAGGTAGAACCGGGGGAAATATTTGGTTTGCTAGGCCCCAACGGTGCAGGCAAAACCACAACCCTGCGGGTACTATGTACCTTGAGTGCCCCTGATAGCGGACGTATTGAAGTGTCAGGCATTTCAGCAGTCAGCCAGCCGAGAATGGCCAGACAGAAACTCGGCTACGTCGCCCAAGAAGTCGCTCTCGATAAGGTGTTGACAGGGCGCGAACTCCTGCAATTGCAAGCGGCGCTTTACCATTTGCCGCGCAAGACTATTAAAGGGCGGATTGACGAAATGGTGAAACTCCTCGGTTTGGAGGAATGGGAAAATAAAAAAACGGGTACCTATTCCGGCGGTATTCGCAAGCGCCTCGACTTAGCTGCTGGATTGCTTCACCAGCCGGATGTTTTGGTGTTAGACGAACCGACTGTCGGGCTAGATATTGAGAGTCGGGTGGTAGTGTGGGATTTCCTGCGCCGCTTGCGGGAGGAAGGTACGACGGTGTTGATTACCAGCCATTATCTCGAAGAAGTCGATGCTTTAGCCGATCGCGTGGCGATTATTGACAAGGGTACGGTGATTGCACAGGGGACGCCGGAGGAGTTGAAAAATCGCGTTGGGGGCGATCGGGTGACTTTGCGGATTCGGGAGTTTTCGCCACTGGAAGAAGCCGAAAAAGCCCAAGCTTTAATGGAATCTCTGCCTTTCGTCCAAGAAGTAATTATCAACAGCGCCCAAGGAAATTCTCTAAATTTGGTAGTAACACCGCACAGCGACGCGCTGGTGACAATTCAGCAAGCCTTGAAAGATGCGGGACTTCCTACTTTTGGGATTGCTCAATCTCGTCCGAGTTTGGATGATGTGTATTTGGCGGCGACTGGTAAAACGCTGTTGGATGCGGAGTTGGCTGCTGCTAGCAATCGGGATTTGAAGGCTGAACAAAAACAGGCAATGCGATCGTAGTTTAGTTTAGGTGGTTATTATGGGTGCGGGGTCAGAAACCCGGTTTCTCAGGAAAATCTGGTTGGGTGACGAGAAATCTGTAAAGAAACCGGGTTTCTTTGGCCTTAGTCCTATTTAAGATGATTCGACGGTTGAATACGATAGTAATTTTGGGAGATATTAATAGATGAATCTTGTTTTAGAAGTTGAAGCACCTCCTTTCCGAGAAGATGCAACAGGTGCTATTCGGGTGGGAAACTCAAGAGTTTTGCTGGAATTGGTGATTCGAGCTTTTCAAGATGGTGCATCGCCGGAATCCATTGTGCAGCGTTATTCTACTGTGTCATTGTCTGATGTCTATAGTGCGATCGGCTATTATCTCCGACACCAAGAAACAGTAGAAGCTTATCTCAATTATCGCGAACAATTAGCAGATTCCGTTCATCAGCGTTTGTTGGATATTCAACCCGATTTGACCGTTGTGCGATCGCGCTTGTTAGCCCAAAAAAATCTTGAGGGTTAACTATTTTGTAAGGTGCGTCGCTGTGAGATTGTCGATATTTTTGAGGATTTTTGATGGCGACGCACCCTACAGCTACTGTCAACTGTCAACTGTCAACTGTCAACTGTCAACTGCTATACATCCAACACTTGCTCTGCTGTCAATGCTAATTCTGGAAAAGTTCGGGATATAATTCGCTCATTTCCTCGAAAAGCCGTCATTTGATAAACCCCATTTTCATCAAGCAGGTAAACAAAAACAGTCGGCTCTTTCGGGTTGCCCAAATAATTTCGACTTCCCAAAGCTAAATAATCGATAATCCAGTATTCAGATATTCCCAGCCGCTGATATTCATCCAGCTTGTCGATATAATCATCTTCCCAATTTGTCGAGACAACTTCTACAACTAATTGCAGCGGTTCAGTTAGGGCTGAGTGGGCGAAAGGCTGTGATTCCCAGAGAGTTTTGTCTACTACACTAACATCAGGATGGCGGCCTTGTTCTTTACCATTTGAGGTTAAAGTCCTCACCATAATTCTGCCAGATACCCAGTAGTTGAGCTTGAGTCTTTTCACCTCGTCTTTGAAACTATCTGAAAGAAATTCAGCCAGGGTCTCGTGCAATCTTATTGGTAATATTCTCACAATTTCTCCATTCACAAGTTCATAGCGGCCGTCTTCGTCGGGAAGTTGTTTGACAAATTGCTCAAAAGTGAGGTTCTGCTTAAGTTGGGTAGGAGTTGCGGTCATGGTTGATTCTCATTTAGCTATATTTTTAAGACTATCCAGCAACTATTTTAACATACTGTTTTAACACAGGTGGCATCGTAAAAACGGTTTCAGCTTCACAGGTCAAATTTTCAATTATTCCGCGTCTTGTTAAAGAATGTATTGCTTTAAATGATTCGGCTGGCGAGCCTTGACATTTTGCCATCAATTCGGTAAGCGAGAGAGGTTCGATCTCGTTGCTGATTTGAGCGATCGCCTGTTTCTAAAATAATCAGACAGTGGCGAGCGCTCTTGGGGTTTGGGATTATAAAATTTACTAACCTGCGTCAGATTGTGTTATTATTTGAATGCTCAAGCCTCTCACAGCTAGTCAAGCATCTTCAAACAGAAAAACTTAACAAAGACAATTTATGAGTTTAACATCAATCTTGTCAGATCGAAATAATCAAGAACTTAGAGACAAATTCAAGACAGAATTTTTAACACCATCTTTTAAGTTAAAGGCGGAACTTAAAGCACCGCCATTGACAACTAATTATGGAATTATTGGAACAGCTTTTGACTATTTACTTCGCTTTTATTTACAATACCACAATAAAGACACTTGTATTCAAAGAAACTTTTGGGTAGCAGATAGTTCATTTAAAATGCTATGTTTACATTTAAAGTCAACAGGAGAAGTAGTGACCGGCTTTCGTGGTGACAAACTATTCAAAAAACAAGACCTTTTAGCAATCATTACCGATCAATATGAACAGACAAAAATTAATTATTATAATTATGTTGACAACGGACAGATAACTGATGAATTAATTTGTAATACAATTTTTCTTGCAAAACTAGATGTGCTTTATAGAGCAGGTTTTATCGACGAGAATCTAGACAATTATAACCATGAAGATATCAAAGACCTAAAATCACTCATTTCACTTGTTGACCATAAAAACTTCCAAGCAAAAGACAAATGCTATTTGAATCCAACGTTTGGCGCAGGCTCATCCTTAGTTGGTAATGCAGACGCGGATCTGATTATTGACAATACTCTAATTGACATAAAAGTAACTAAAAATCTTAAACTAGACAGAAATTATATTAACCAAGTTTTAGGGTATTACATTTTATCACTTATTGGTGGTGTAAATAGTAATCCAAATGACAGACCCATTGAAAACATCGGAATATATTTTGCCAGACACGGAGAATTGTTGACTATTCCTATTGTTCAATTTGGCGACAAACAAAAATTTGAAAATTTTAAAGAATGGTTTATTTGTTATCTTTATAGCCCGAGAGGAAAGTTATTAGATATAGTGCCAATGGAAGAAGAAACACAAAAAGAAGACAAGAAGACAAAATCAAATGTAAAGAAAACAACTCCCACTAAAAAAACATCAACTGAAAGCAAAAAAACTAAGACCGTGACCAAATCAAAACGAGCGATCACAAAAAAAGAGGACAACAGCGAAAAAGAAAGTAAGTAAAAGTTTGCCAAATTAAAACAAGCCGTATCCCTGGGAGACAGAGAGTGAGTAGTCAATTAAGTCTCCTGTCTGTAATTCTTGCCATTCTCTATCTTCCTGGTAATGACTTAACATCACCTCAGCCTGTTCTGCTAAAATGCGCCGTCTCTCTTCAATGGGCAATTTCATAAACTCGCGACGGCTGGGGTATTGAGCATATAGAAGGTATTTCTAGAACTTGAGTATCAGACTGTATTTGTGTCTGAAACTGATACAGTGGTTCTAATAGCTGTGACTCTCTTTCAGAAATTTTTTCGCGACGCACTTCCCGGACAACTTCACAAATTTCTTCGATTGTCATCGGATTTGGATCTGGTGGTAATGAATCTATACGTCGCCGCCATTCCTCCCAGTCAAAACCTGCTTTCATCTTCTGAAAAACAATGCTATCTTTTGTAACTGTAACTGTATATCTATCCCCTGGCTTTAGTTGACTTTCAACCTCAGCCGGAATCTCCAGCTTACCGTCTGGACTCACAGTCACAGTAATATTTGATTTCAGAATGTACTCTTGCAGGTGTTCAACAACTCTATCTTGCAGAGTTTCCGGCAGAGTTTCCATGATTTTGATCAAAGTGCCGATCGCACTTGATGACATAGCTTTATCCTCCATATTTAATTTACAGCAAATCCCGTGTACTGCCGAATATTGGGATCACGAAATCCCAAAACAATCTGTTCTTTGGGGATTCCCCCCGCTACTAACTCATTGGCAATTCCCTGTTCAGTTCCATCTCTTTGAATCCAAATTTTTCCCTCAATAATATCAACATGAACTAAACATCCGTGAACTCTGATATCGTTTTCACGCCCCAATATCATTAGCAAATAACGGTCGGAATCGCTATCAAAAACCGTTTGAATCTGAATATCTCCATAAGCATAAGGTATTTGAGCATATTCAGTCAGGATTTTTCTGATAATGCGACGATAATTTTCTAAGTTTCCCATTGTACTATCTCCTCATTTTTTTCAGCAAAAACGATTAAAAATACTTGATAATCCGCTCTAATAATTTGACCGAGTGGTTCAGACAATAATTCGCTAAAAACTGATTGTGTAATAGCTAGATAGAGCTTTCGATCGGGTTCAGTTCTAGCTATAACCGAACGGTAAACTAAGTATTGACCCAGCGCATTCTCCAGGTCATTCATGTCTGATGCGCCCACAAAACTTTTGACTTCTACAGCTATCTTCTGTCCAGCCTTCTCAGCACTTAAAATCCGCTCTGCGCCTAAATCGACGTACATATCTTTAATTCCCCATTTTAATCGCAAGGGATCGTGGGTAATTCTCCATCCGTCTTTGATAAGGGCATTTTTGACAACATTATGATACAGGTCTTTGGCTGGCATATTGGAAGAAGTCAATTTTTAATCAATACAATTATATCCTAAAATTTCCGATGATTATGAGGAAATTCTTCTGAATTTTACCATAATATCTCCTCTGCAAAATTCAAGCAATTTCCTCCGCCAAAAGCCGACCATCGCAGCGCTCATATTCATCTTCCAAAAGCCATGAATGAGTCTTATCATAACTTGAACTTGAAAATAGAGACTTATAATTTGCTGATGGATCATAAATACAAAAAGTTCCATTCTTTCCACTCACTAACATCAAAATTCGACGCGGAAAAACAATTGGATCTACCCACAATTCGATAAATTCCCAATCATTAACTTGTTCGGCGAGGTCTGGTGTGTGGGATAACATGATATTCAGTTTACCAAAACCCAACACAAAAAGCGATCGCCCGCCCAACACCAATCCCTCCAGACTTGCTACCCTAAAGATAGTTAAATTTAATCCACAAGCAATTATGAGCGGTACTGTTACATCCCCCAACCTCAACCAGCAGCGGCCACTCACCACGCCATCCGCTGACACTTCGAGTTCCCTGCTGGCCGACTTCATCCAAGAAACACTAGCCCTAACCAAGCGCCTGTTTATTCAATTGCAGCGCCGCCCCTCCACCCTAGTTGCAGGAATTATTCAGCCGCTGATGTGGTTGGTTTTATTCGGAGCTCTGTTTAAAAATGCACCAGCCGGCTTGTTCGGCGAAAGCCAGAATTACGGACAATTTCTTGGCGCAGGCGTAATAGTTTTTACTGCATTTGCAGGCGCGCTGAATGCCGGTTTACCGATTATGTTCGATCGCGAATTCGGATTTCTCAACCGCCTGTTAGTCGCGCCCCTGGCTTCGAGATTTTCCATAGTCCTCGCTTCGGCTATTTTTATCGTCACCCTCAGCTTTATCCAAACAGGCACAATCGTTACGGCGGGAGCCTTTTTGGGTTCGGGATTCCCCGGACTTGCTGGACTGGGCGCGATCGCCCTCATAGTCCTACTATTAGTTTTGGGCGTCACCGGTTTGAGTCTAGGTTTAGCCTTCGCCCTTCCCGGTCACGTAGAATTGATTGCGGTAATTTTTGTTACTAACTTGCCGCTATTATTTGCCAGCACCGCCCTCGCGCCGCTGTCGTTTATGCCAGACTGGCTGCAAGTTGTCGTCACTCTCAATCCTCTCAGTTATGCGATCGAACCCATCCGCTATTTGTACCTCCACAGCGATTGGTCGCTAGCTAGCGTCGTAATGCAAGCTCCTTGGGGTACAGTTACCTTTGGAGGAGCGCTATTAGTCCTGCTGGCGTTTGATTTGGTGGCGCTCCTCAGCATTCAACCCCTGCTGCGGCGCCGGTTTGCTTAGATCGCACGGCGGTTGAAACCGCGTCTACAAAAACCAAGTCCGCCGGACGCCGACTGAAAAAAATAACGTAATTTCAACTGGCTGGTCTTCTTCAACCCGCGGAGGCGGGTTTTGTATGTATAGACGCGGTTTCAACCGCCCGGTCTTCTTAGCAATTGTTTTTTTGAAAGTACAACGAATAAATCATGAACAACAAAACTTCTAAATCAGGCAAATTGATGGTGCGGATTGCTGCAAGTGCGATCGCCACCAGTGCTCTTTTGTCACCTCAAGCAACCTTCGCTCAAGCCAGCGGTTTAAATAATAACAACCCCCAACCGCTGCAAGACTTTCAAACTAAAGACAACACCGACCCTTTTTCCGGCCGCAGCACCGGAGGCGGAATATTTGATTTAATTCACAGATCCAGACTCGGAGGTGGCCGCAGCATCGAAGAATTCAATACTGAACAGCGCCAAAATTTGAACGACGCCGCCGCCGATTTTCGCAACAAACAGCGCCAAATGCTGGAAAAACAAGCAGCACCTGCACCGGGGGCGGCACCTACAGAAATTACTGCCCCCGCCCCTTAAATTTACAACTGTTGTTTGCTCATTTCCTAGTCCGCGAAGGCGGACTTCGTTTGACTTGCGACAGCGATTTCAATCCCCCAATCTGCTTTGTTTGACTCGCGACAGCGATTTCAATCGCCCAATTTGCTTTAACTAACAAACCCCCCAAACACCGCCATACCGTAGTATTTCCAAGGAACTGCCACAGTCTCAAATCCAGCATTTGCCAGCATTTCCAACTGTGCCGCAACTGTCGCTAGGCGATCGGGATTAGAATAGCCGTAAGACACACTCGTCCCCACACCAGCACGAATTGTGGCTAAAGTTTCCCCCTGACTTAGCGCCCAATCTTCTCGCGCCGCTTGATAAATATCCTTCATTACTGCTGATTCTGCCAAAACAGGATCGGCATTCCAAAAACAGCCACCAGCATTTAAACTTTCGCGAATCCGTTGAAACAACTTCAACTTCATTTCGTCCTCAAGATGGTGAATTGCCAGAGATGAAATAGCAGCATTAAACTTATCCCCCAAACCTAAAACATTTGGATTGTTCGCCCATTCTCCAAAATCCAATTCTATGCCAGTCCACCGCGCTGCGTATCCGGCCGACTCTATTTTGGTGCGGGCAAAATCAAGCATTCGCGGCGAATAATCCACAGCAAATATTTCCGCAGACGGGTAGCATTGCAGAACTTTTAAACTCAGTTCCCCCGTACCGCAGCCGAGTTCTAAAATGCGGTGGTTGTTGCTAGCAATGCAGCCAACTAATACATCCAGCATTTCGTCATATTTAGGTAAAAGTCGCCGAATGCCCGTATCAAAATCCGCAGTGTTGACAAAAACTTCTCCCGGAAAAATTTCATTGCGTGCAGGTGAGACAGTAGAGTCAGAATTCACGATCGCCAATTAGAGACTACAATCGTCATCCTAACCGAAATAGAGCAAAAAGTGCATGAAGTAGGGAAACGGCACGGCGCCGTGTGCTTACCGATATTTTATTTCATTTAGATTAAAAAATATATAAAGTTATGCGTACTGTTACGGACAAGGGAAACACTCGCGGTAAACAAGAATTAACCATCCCTTGCACTATCGAGTCTTGCTTTACAGCAAAACACTCTGAAAAAGCAGTGTTATGTTAGTAGTGCATAAAATTAAATCAATATCGAACCTCACATTTGAGGATAGCATGGACAAATTGATTTCTCGCAGTCTGGCTGCCATCAACCAATTAATTTACAAGCGAATTCTGCTTCTGATGACAATTTTATTTTGTGTAGGCGTAGGAGTAGCGATGGCAAATATGTCTCGTCTTTCCTCTACCCTAATACAAGCGCAAGCCCTCCAAAATGCTACACTTTACGCCCAAGCTATTAAAGAAGCCCGCACCCTTTACAGTTCTGATGTTATCAGTCCTCTCAACACAAAGAAAGCGATTAACTTTACTCACGACTACAACCCAACACCAACAAAAGTAACAGTTCCCGTACCTGCCACCTTCTTAATAGAACTCGGCAACCAGATTACCAACAAAAATCCCGAAGTATCAGTTCGTCTCTACAGCGACTACCCGTTTCCCTGGCGGCGAGAAAAAGGCGGAGTCCGAGACGATTTTGAACGTCAAGCTATTACCTATTTGACGCAAAATCCAACCGGACAATTTTTTCGCACTGAGGATTTTCGCGGTAAGCCCGCATTTCGATATGCCCAGGCAGATCGTCTCCTTCCTAGTTGCGTTAACTGTCACAACACTAACCGCGATAGTCCTAAAAAAGACTGGAAAGTGGGAGATGTGCGCGGGATATTAGAAATTACTCAACCTCTAGAAACCATTACTCAAAAAACTAGAAGCGGACTGAAAGACCTGTTTTTACTGTTAGCAGGACTTTCAACTTTAGGCATCGCAGGATTAACTTTAGCTCTCAGCAGGTTGCGCCAAAATGCTAAACAATTAGAACAGCGGGTCAGGGAACGCACGGCACAATTGCAAGAAACTAATGTAGAATTGTTGAAAGAACAAGAAAAAGCGATCGCCTGCTGCTCAATATTTTACCCGAATCCATTGCTGCCAAGCTAAAAGACGGTCAAAGCAGCATTGCTGACGGCTTCGCCGAAGTCACGATTTTGTTTGCCGATATCGTCGGCTTTACCGTGCTTTCAGCGCAAATATCTCCCGAAGAACTGCTAGTTTTTCTCAACGAAATTTTTTCGGCCTTCGATAATTTGACAGAAAAGTATGGCTTGGAAAAAATCAAAACAATAGGAGATGCTTACATGGTAGTCGGAGGTTTGCCAACTCCCAGCACCAACCACGCCGAAAGCATTGCGGAAATGGCTTTAGATATGCAGGAGGAATTAGCGAAATTTAATGCCAAACATCATTCAGGAATTAACATTCGGATCGGCATCAATACCGGGCCTGCGATTGCGGGAGTTATTGGTACCAAAAAATTCATTTACGACCTCTGGGGCGATGCCGTCAATACAGCAGCCAGGATGGAATCCCACGGAATTGCAGGCGCGATTCAAGTCACAAAATCAACTTACGATATCTTGCAAAATAAGTATCTGTTTGAAGACAGAGGAATTATCCATGTCAAAGGCAAGGGTGATATGAATACTTATTTACTTGTATCCCGATTAGTTAGTGTAGTTTCGGTTTAATTTGTTTATTATATTATTAAGGAGCTAGCCAATACGCTTGGGATCGGAAGACCGGGCGGTTGAAACCGCTTCTACACAAAAAAACCCGCCTCCGCAGGTTGAAGAGCGGGCGGTTAAAATTACGCTATCTTCTTTCTTCAGTCCGCGGAGGCGGACTTCGTTTGTGTAGGCGCGGTTTCAACCGCCGTCCTATCTTGGTTGAAAAACCCAAAATTTATTACAAGAAACCCAGTTTCTTTTCCTATGTCCTAAATTAGCCCTTTGCAGAAGACTAAATTTTATGTCAGCGCGCATTTTATCATTCTTGGAGTTTTTCAAATCTCGGTTGTCTAGACAAATAGCTTTGTGGGTGTTTGCTAGTATTCTTGTGATAGAGGGAATTATTTTAGTTCCCTCTTATTTTCGGCGCGAAAATGAACTTTTAAATCAACTGGAACAGGTATCTCACGCGACTGTTGAGGCTCTAGAGGTTTTGCTAAAACAAGATATTTACGATCGTACTGTCTTTGAAGAAGAAGTCAAAAATATTACTAAGGATTCTCAAGTAGTATTAGGACTATCTATTTACCAATTTGACGACCAGCTAATATATCAACTTGGTGAAGCACCCAAAATTGATTTGGATGAACTAAAACTTGCTCGTATAATTCGCCAGAAAACTTTCGATGGCAAGCGCTACGATATTGCTTGGACAGAGCGACATTTGGGAGGAGATTATACGTTAATTGTTCGGCATGATGCTTCTACTGTTCAACCAGAACTATACGCATTTATAGGGCGGGTTGCTATTTTAGTTATTATTATATCAGCCTTTGTCACTTCTGTAACTATGCTGTTTTTAGGGGTGACAGTAATTGCACCAATCTTGAGATTGCGCGATGATTTGATCGCTGCGGGAGTAGCTTTGAGCAAAGATAGAGAAAAACCTGATTTCTACTCTCTCTCTGTCAAGCGCGATGACGAGTTGGGAGAAGTTATGGTCGCCTTCAATCAAATGTTTCAACGAGTTTACAAGGAAATTGCACAGCGGAAACAAGCTGAGGAAATATTGCGCGCCGAACAAGAAAAGTCGGAACGTTTACTGCTAAATATTTTACCTGAAATGATTGCCGATCGCCTAAAACAAGGTCAGATAAATATCGCAGATGGATTTGCTGAGGTGACGGTGCTGTTTGCGGACATTGTGGGCTTTACCGAAATATCCTCTCGCACGTCTCCAGCAGAATTAGTCGAACTGCTGAACAAAATATTTTCAGCTTTCGATTGCTTAAGCGAGAAATACGGCTTGGAAAAGATTAAGACAATCGGTGACAATTATATGGTAGCAGGCGGTTTGCCACTTCCATCTACAAATCATGCAGAATGTATTGCCGAAATGGCGATGGAAATGCAGCAAGAAATTATGAAATTTCGCGACGAATCCGATATACCTCTCAGTATCCGCATTGGAATTAATAGCGGGCCTGTGGTAGCCGGTGTCATCGGTACTAAAAAGTTTATTTACGACTTGTGGGGAGATGCTGTAAATACAGCAAGCCGCATGGAATCCCAGGGACTCCCTGGTAAAATTCAGGTTAGCGGCTCAACTTATGAATTGCTGCGCGATCGGTATGTGTTGGAAAAACGCGGTAAAATCAATGTTAAAGGAAAAGGAGCAATGACGACTTATTTGCTGATTGGCAGAAAAAATTTAACTGACAAATTCAACTATCGCCCGGGAATACCGGATCTGGCGGTAGACGTTTCAGCGCCCCCGCCCCCCAACACTAAACTAGATTTTTTTTAACGAACCGCGAAGGCGCAAAGGACACGAAGAAAGGAAGAAAAGAGAAGAAGAAAGAAGAGAAGATAAAGGGTTCACAATTGAGTTACAATTGCTTTAAAATGCAGGTTGATATTAGTGGCAGGGGTAAAAATGACTGCGAAGCAGGAACATAATTCTTCAACTTCACCAATTTGGCAGCCCTTCACGCAAATGAAAACTGCTCCGGCGCCGCTGAAGGTAATTAGCGGCAAAGGATCGCTGCTGGAATTAGAAGATGGGCGGCTAATTCTTGACTGTATTTCTAGTTGGTGGGTGACGATTCACGGGCACAGCCATCCTGTTCTGGCTGAGGCTCTTTACGAACAAGCCAAAAAGTTAGAACACGTAATCTTTGCGGGATTTACTCACGAACCTGCACAGAAACTTGCTGACAAGTTGATAACTCATACGCCTGATTCTTTGACGCGGATTTTCTTTTCTGATAATGGTTCGACTGCTGTTGAAGTTGCTCTGAAAATGGCGTTTCAATATTGGCTAAATCTCGGAGAAACTAACCGCACTAGCTTTATTGGTTTTGAGGGAGGTTATCACGGCGATACTGTGGGCGCGATGTCTGCGGGTAGAAGTTCGCTGTGGTGGGAACCTTTTGCGCCTTTAATGTTTGCTGGGGATGTTGTGCCTTTTCCTGCGACTTTTGATGGCGATGATGAGGTGGAAAGCAAGGAGGCGGCGAGTTTGGAGAAACTTGAGTCTTTGTTGAAGCATGGGAAGGGGTATGCGGGAATTTTTATCGAACCTTTGGTGCAAGGTTCTGCGGGTATGCGAATGTGTCGCCCTGAGTTTTTGCGGGCGATCGCACAAATGGCCCGCCAGTTTAATGTATTGTTGATTTACGATGAGGTGATGACGGGTTTTGGGCGCACGGGCGAACTGTTTGCCTCTGTTAAATCTGCAACTGTACCGGATATCCTGTGTTTGTCTAAGGGATTGTCTGGCGGCTGCTTGCCAATTGCTGTCACAATGGCATCGGAGCATATTTATCAAGCTTTTTGGCGAGATGAATCGGACAAAGCTTTTTATCACGGTCATTCTTATACCGGAAATCCCTTAGCTTGTGCGGTGAGTGTAGCATCCCTGGAGCTTTTGGAGCAAAACCCAAATGCCTATCAAGGAATGGAAAAACTGCACCGCAAATACCTGAATCAATGGCTGATAGATCATCCTAAACTCGAACGGATTCGGACTTGCGGCACTATCGCAGCAATGGATGTGAAAACGGAAAGCGTTTCCGGTTATTTTAATGACATCGCCCCTGTATTGAAAGCCAGATTTCTGGAAGCGGGGTTTTTGCTCCGCCCCTTGGGAAATACGCTTTACTTGATGCCTCCCTATTGCATTTCTCCTGATGAACTAGAATCAATTTATCGGATAATTCGTCAGGTTTTGGATACTCTGTAAACCCTTAAATTTTAGTAATGAATTTACCCAATTGGAACGATTTGGCTGATGACTCGCTGGCGGGAAAATGTCTCTCTCGCGAGCAATCTTTGGCTGTATTGCGCGCGCCGGATGAGGTTTTGCTGGAACAACTAAACGCAGCTTATCGGGTGCGCCACCACTACTGGGGAAACCGCGTCAGGTTGCACTATTTGTTAAACGCTCAAAGTGGTCTTTGTCCTGAAGATTGCCATTATTGTTCTCAGTCAAAAATTTCGAGTGCGGAAATAGAAAAGTATCCGCTGTTAGCTAAGGAAAAAATTCTGGATGCAGCCCAACGCGCAGCAGATTTAAAAGCTGGTACGTTTTGTTTGGTGATTTCTGGCCGCCAACCAAGTGCATCTACTTTCGATCGCGTTTTGGATGCTGTAGAAACGGTCAAGGCTAATCATAACCTAAAAATTTGTGCTTGTTTGGGGTTGTTGACCGAGGAGCAAACTCACCGTTTAGCTAAGGCGGGAGTCGATCGCGTAAACCACAATCTCAACACTTCCGAATCGTACCACACGGACATCTGCACAACTCACACTTTTGGCGATCGCGTGGAAACAGTCGAAAACGTCAAAGCAGCCGGAATCACAACTTGTTCCGGCGGAATTTTGGGGATGGGCGAATCGGATGACGATGCGATCGATTTGGCGCTGTCGCTGCGGAATTTGGGCGTTACGAGCGTACCGGTCAACTTTTTTATTCCAATCCCCGGAACGCCCTTTGCGGAGGTTAATCGCTTAAATCCGCGCCAATGTTTGCGGATTCTCTGCTTGTTCCGATTTTTGCTTCCCAGCCAAGAAATTCGGATTGCTGGGGGACGGGAGGTGCATTTGCGATCGATGCAACCTCTGGGACTTTACCCTGCTAATTCGATCTTTGTGGGCGATTATCTCACAACTCCCGGACAAAGCGCCAATCAAGATTGGGATATGATTCGAGATGCAGGATTTGCGATCGAATCTCCCGAAGATCGGGGATTTGCGATCGAATTTTCCGAAGATAAGACGGCGGTTGAAACCGCGTCTACACAAACGATGTCCGCCTCCGCGGACTAAAGAAGATCACCTAATTTTTACCGCCAATTCTTCAACCCGCGGAGGCGGGTTTTGTCTTTGTAGACGCGAATTTCATTCGCCCGGTCTTTTTGAATGAATCAATTTTAAATCATACAAGAGGGGGAATTGTGGATAAACGCGAAGAAATTACGATCGCAGAATACCAGACAACCGCCGAATCTTTCCGAGAAGGAACATGGCATCACGACGTATCCCAAAATCGATCCGCACTAACCGCTGCCATGCCCCGCAACCCCGGTAAAATACTCGATATAGGATGCGGGCCCGGACGAGATTTAGTAGCATTCAAGAGCCAAGGACATACCGTTGTAGGCTTAGATGCAACTCCAGCTTTTGTACAAATAGCAAAGAAGTTATCCGGCTGCGAAGTTTTGCAGCAATCTTTTCTTGAACTCGACTTACCAAAGGCTGAATTTGACGGTATTTTTGCCAATGCTTCCCTAATTCACGTTCCCAGCGACAACATGGTGAAAGTGCTGCAAGATTTGCACAAAACCTTAGTTGTTAGCGGTGCAATTGTCATGTCAATGTGCCGGGGAAATTGGGAAGGCTACGACGAGCGGCCGACGGGAAAACGCTATACTGCGGGATGGGAATACGAAACTTTAGCACCTTGTTTGGAACAAGCAGGATTTGCCATTGTCAGCCACTACTACCGCCCTCCCGGTTTGCCGCGCGAAGCTCAATCTTGGGTAGTAATAGTCGGCAAAAAAATCTAACCAAAAGGCAATACTGGCGATTGCGAATCATTCCCCTCTCTTCCTCTGCGCCCTCTGCGCCCTCTGCGGTTAAAAAAAACAAAACTCACCAATTAAGCGAGAATTGTTGTATAATAACCCACAGTCAAAAAACTAACTCCTTCCCAACTTAAAACAAGATTAAAATGATAGAGAAATTGCATATCTTTTTAGCGGGTGCTAGTCGAGGCGTTGGCTTAGAAATCGCCAAATGTCTGGTAGCACAAAATATACAAGTAACTGCACTTTTGCGATCGCCCAACCACCGCACCGAATTAGAAGCAATGGGCATCAAAGTCATGACAGGCGATGCTTTGGATACAGCGGCTGTAGAAGCTGCGATCGCTGGAGGCGCACCAATCCATGCCGCAATCAGCACCATTGGCGGCTTGCCAAAAGATGGAGAAAGAGCCGATTATTTGGGCAACAAAAACTTGATTGATGCGGCTGTCAAAGCAGGCGTGCAAAAATTTATTTTAGTTTCATCCATCGGTAGCGGTAACACTGCTGCGGCTTTACCACCGCAAGCTTTAGAAACGTTGCGCCCGGTATTACTTGAAAAGGAAAAAGCCGAAAATCATTTAATCGCAAGCGGGATGATTTATACTGTAATTCGTCCGGGCGGATTGAAATCGGAACCTGCGACGGGCAATGGTGTGTTAACAGAAGATTGTCGAGTTGCGGGAACGATTCACCGGGCGGATGTAGCGCAGTTAGTTTGTCAGTGTTTAGTTTCGGATGCTGCTAATAATAAAGTTTTGTCGGCAGTTGACAAACAAATGGTTTATGGGAATCTCGAATATGAGGTATTAAATTTCTAGGGGCGGGCTAGAAGCCCACCCCACAAGATAATTCATTGCTTGTGGAACAGGCATCTTGCCTGTTCAAAAAAATTCTGGGCGGGCTAGAAGCCCACCCCA
>RDXX01000081.1 GCA_004292955.1 Oscillatoriales cyanobacterium
GAGCCGACTCCCTTGGGTGAAGCAGGAAGCAGACCCTTCAAGAGCAATCTTGATTGAATAGTGAGACTTGAGAAAGTTTAGCTAAGTTTTGTGTAGCAGAAACAGAGTTGGCTAGGGAATAGTGGGAAAATTTGGATTTTAGCCGTGTTTTCCGCTACTTAGTAGCTAGGCTGTTGATTTATACAGCCGTACTGCGCTTATTTACCTATAGCCAATATAACAGGCTGGAAGCCTGAGTGGGATCAGCCTAGCGGGGGGAAAACCCTCAATATGGGTATCGCAGCCGATTTGACAGCTAATTTTTTTGGCGAATTCCCCTCTGTTCAATCCTTTGAGGGCTTTTGTCAGGGCGATCGCATTTTAGAGGGCCTATGCAAAGAACCAATTTTTATTAACAACTCGACTGATGCAGAGATTGTCCACCAGTCGAGTTGTCAACAAACAGGCGGCTATTATCTACCCTAGAAGTCGAATCTCTAGCTGAGTCCAGTTAACTGTTCAGCTACTGCTAGAAAGTGGCAGAGTTCGGTAGGCTATATGTAGCAGCCCAATAGCTAATTAGTCAAATTCTTGATTTAATCGCTTCTGATATTTCATCCACTGAATTTTGTGTACAGTGGCTTGAGGGTTCAGCACTGTTGTGGCAATTCCGTAAATTAGAGTAGGCAAAATCTCACGATTTAACCAGCTTTCTCCGGCTTTTCTCATGAAGCGAGTTGCCACAATCTCTCTTAACTTATTGAGTTTTTTTAACGGCGACAGATTTTGGAAAAAGATTTCTTGGTATTGGCTCAAGGTTAACTCTGATTGACCGCGAATTCTGCGTTGCTGGTTTTCTTTAACGCAGTCTATCGCTAGACGCTTGTTAAACCAATATTTATCGGTTAACGAATTGCCCAAAACTCGGTAGTTTCCTAAGGGCATCTTTGTGCTTAGCATCCCGTGCTTTTGAGCTAGTCTGGCCATCAGTTCGGTATCTGCACCTACTTTCCAGTCGTCTAAAAATCCTCCGATTTCTAGGATAGCTTCTCGTTCTACTACTAAAGCTGTAGGAAAAACCCAAGGAAGCGCGCCGTTTTCTTGAACATCCTGCAATTCTTCCCGATTTGTGGGATACGTGGGAATGTAGCTGACTTTCTCGCCTTCCTTGTTGAGATAGCGGAGGGCGTGACCGACTGATTTAACTTCTGGGTGTTTTTTGAGGAGATTCAAACATTCTTCTAGTTTGTTTGGTTCCCAGGTGTCGTCACTGTCTAAAAATGCGATAAATTTTCCGGTTGCTGCTTCGAGCATTAAATTTCTAGATTTGTAAGCTCCTAGGTTTTTCGGATTTTTGTAATACTTAATTCGCGGATCTTGCCCCGCCATGTCAGTAACTATTTTGTCGGTGCCGTCGGTGGAACCGTCATCAATCACTAGGATTTCTATATTCCGGTGAGTCCCCTGGAGTGCGGAGGCGATCGCTTCGCCTATAGTGTCTTTGGCGTTGAATGCCGGCATGATGATGCTAACTTTTTCGCGGGAAAAATTTGTGCTAATGGCAAGTGATGCTGCTTTTCTGACAATCCTGGGTGCGAGAATAGTGGGCGACGCAGTTTTGAGTTTTCCTGTGTTTAACTTGTTATCGATTGCACCTCCCATATCTCTATTCTTGATGTTTTTGAGATTAAATCCGGGGATGAATGCGCCGATGTTGTTTGCGTTCATAAAGCTTGATGGAGATGTTTATTTGAGATGATTGTTTGCTTCAATAGATTCCGATTAACTAACACTCCGGACAGTTTGGTAAACTGCTCACTAAAACTTTTTGTTTTTTTAAGTTCAAGGATTGCGCTTTTTTTTAAAGTTGGGTCTACGGCCTGACTTTTAAAAAAGATCCAGCCTATTACCAGAAAGAATTGGTTGAAAGCCGTAACCCCGATCGGGAGAAATTAAAATCAGACTATTCATTACTCCAATCCTCTGACTTAAGGGTAGAGGTCGCTCTCAAACTGTCAACTGTCAAGCGGTCAACTGTCAACTGTCAACTGTTGAAGTAGATAGGACTTTGAGCCTTAAAATAACCCAAAATTTTGCTCAGAATATTTGTTAATAAAAAATTAATAATTAATGTAGCCATAGTAGCACTCTTCCCACTCGGCTGCAACACTTTTGGCTATAAGTTTTTTTGATAATGCTTAATATTTCTGATCATTTAAATTACCATGTAGTGTATTTAACAATTACCCTACTGAACATATTTGAGTTTGAGTAAACTTGTGGCTGTTAATGATTCTTCGCTGAAGTGAAATTAAATCTATGTCTTTAGGATGATGTCATTTAATTGTCACTGTAATATCTCCTAAGAGAGCGGGGGGAAATGTTTTCAAAGTTAAGCAATAAAGTGCGTATCTATACTTGTTTCATCACGGTAATATCTACTGACAAAGCGGGGAGAAATGTTTTCAAAGTTAAGCAATAAAGTGCGTATTTATACTTGTTTCATCACGGTAATACTGTTAGGTGGGTGCCACCAGCAGCTACAGCCAAACTTGCAGCAGCAGCGCAGCAAACAGGTCATGGCAGTTTCGGCTCACCCCCTGGCGAGCGCCGCGGGGCTGAGCGTGCTGCAACAGGGAGGCAATGCGGTGGATGCGGCGGCTGCTACGGCTTTGGCGATTTCGGTGGTGGAGCCTTTTTCGGCGGGTATCGGCGGCGGAGGTTTTTTGCTGCTGCGACGGGCCGAAACGGGGACTGTGCAAGCGCTGGATTTCCGGGAACGATCGCCCAAACGAGCAACGCGCGATATGTACCTGGACAAGCAAGGTAAGGTACGCAAGCGGGCAAGTCTGGACGGGCATTTGGCGGCGGGCATTCCGGGTACTGTGGCTGGACTTTATACGGTGCACCGCGAGTATGGTAAGTTACCTTGGGCGCAGGTGGTGGCTCCGGCGATCGCCCTTGCCCAAAAGGGTTTTCCAGTAAGTTCCCGCTTCACAAAGGCTACTCTGCAACGAAAGGATGCGATTAACAAGAATCGGGCGGCACGGGATATTTTCACTCGTGGTGATGTTTTATACCAACCGGGGGAGGTTTTGGTGCAGCGAGATTTGGCGCGGACATTGCGACAAATTGCACAAAATCCCCAAAGTTTTTATCGCGGAGATATTGCGCGGGCGATCGCCACCGACATGGCTAAAAATGGTGGCATTATCACTCTCGAAGACCTGAAAAACTATACGCCGATTTGGCGCAATCCGGTTTGTGGCAAGTTTCGCACTTACGAAATTTGCGCGATGTCGCCTCCCTCTTCCGGTGGCGTTCATTTGTTGCAAATCCTCAATATTCTAGGCGATACCGATCTCAAGAGTTTGGGAAGGAAAAGCCCGGATGCGCTACATTTGCTGGCGGAATCGATGAGGATTGCCTATGCTGACAGGGCCGAATATTTGGGCGATCCAGATTTTGTCAGCGTACCTGTCAAAGCTCTGACTAACAGAAATTATGGGAAATTTCGCCGATCGCAAATCGAAATTTCCAAAGCCAAACCTTCGAGCGAAGTAAAAGCTGTTGATGCTCAAACTTTGAGCCGCTTTGTGTACGAGTCGCCGGAAACTACGCACCTGACGGTAGTTGACAAAGAGCGCAATGTTGTTAGTTTGACGTTTACGGTGAATGGAGGTTTTGGGGCTGGGGTTGTGGCGGCGGGTACGGGAATTTTGCTCAACAATGAGATGGATGATTTTGCTGCTGCGCCGGGAGTGCCGAATTTGTTTGGTTTGGTGGGCGGTGAGGCAAATGCGATCGCCCCTCTTAAAACTCCTTTATCCAGCATGACACCGGTTATCGTGACGGAAAATGGCCAATTTCGCCTTGCTGCGGGGGCTCCTGGAGGCAGCACGATTATTACCACGGTTTTGCAAATTGTCCTCAACCTGTTGGTTTACGACATGAATGTGGGCGAGGCTGTGTCTGCTCCCCGGGTGCACCATCAGTGGCAGCCGGATCGCCTGATGGTGGAACGCGGAGGTTTTGAGGCTGGGACGCTTGAGGAGTTACGCAGGCGGGGACACCAGATTGTCGAACGTGACGGCTGGGGAAATGCAAATGCGATCGTCCTGACTGATGACGGTTGGTTGGAAGGGGCTGCCGATCCGCGCGGGGAAGGAGAAGCAAGGGGGTTTTAGCGATCGGTGATTAGTGCTGTCCCCGCTCGCGAACTTTCTCATCAGTCATTTGTCATCAGTCATTTGTTTTGATATCAGGTGGAGTCGATCGACCCCACTCGATATCAATTGCGGATTTACCCAAAAACCCCGGTTTTTTATTTTAGCAAAATCTTTTGTCAAGGGCGATCGTAAACCTCATAAAAACCAGGTTTCTTGGGTATCCTGTGCCTACTTCCTCAAATTATTAGTCTGTGTACGTATATTTTGGTATTAGTATTTTATCCTGAAGTTTATTGATTGAATAATTGCTAAGAAATACCCAAAATATTAACCATCCAAGCCGTAAAATTACGTAGATGTAAAGTCATTGTAAAGGCACTAGACATTGATGCTTATCTAATGTAAAAATGAATTTAGACATTAAACAATCTTAGTCTTTTAAACAAAAATATATGATAAGTTATCACAAAATTGCTGCCTTAACAGCTACCTTGACTGCTGCTCTGAGCTTTTTGGCATCACCAGTAATGGCATTTTCGGTAGGGGCAACTAATAACACTGAGATTTTGAAAAATAATTTGTTAGGAAATAACATAGCAGGATTGAGTGATTTCTCTGTTTTAATTACCGGAAATCAGGCTGCCTTTGGTACTTTTATTAATGACCCTTTTGGTTTGCAGTCAGGCGTTGTTCTCAGCACTGGCAAAGTCACCAATATACCGGGCCAGAATCGGAAAGATAACCTAATGACCAACGGCAGCGATCTAAACACCGACTTTGGAGTAAAGGGCGAAGCTGGGGATTTAACTCAGCTAGACCTCAGATTTTTTGCTGACGACACTGCTGAAAAATTGTTCTTTGAGTATGTATTTGGTTCAGAGGAGTTTCCTGAGTTCGGCGGTTCTGAATACAATGACGATTTTGAACTGTTGCTGAATGGTCGTAATTTGGCAAAATTGAGCGACGGGAAAACAGTTACGATTAATAATCTCGTTCCCGATCCAAATAATCGCTCTACAGATCACTCAGACTATATTAACAACCCAAGTTTGATGGGTATTGCTGCTAACATCATTAAGCTAGACGGTTTTACTAAAGTTTTAGGGTTTGAGGGTTTGCTCAAGCAAAATCAGACAAATGTTCTCAGCATCCGCATGAAAGATGTGGGCGACGGTAATTTTGATTCGGCTGTATTTATTAAAGGCGGTTCTGTGGGAACGATCAAAGCTGATACAATTCCCAAATCGGTGGCTGTATTGATTAAAGACAGTTCTGTGGAGACGGTAGAAGCTGAGCCAGTTCCAGAACCGATGACGGTCGGAGGTTTGATGGCGGGAGGTGCTATGCTGGCTGCTGGACGAAAGTTGCGTCGCCGGAAATAATCAATCACGGAAGCGTTCAATCAAAAAAAATCAAGATGGTTAAGTATGTAAAATTATTAGTTTGCAAACCCAATCAATTTCCCAAGTTTTGAGATAATAATTGTGAGAAAAGCCTCCCCCAAAAGCCTAAAAAGGTGAAAAGTCAGATCCAACTTGCTGTACATCTCTTGGGGGAGATTTTGGGAATGGAAAATTCGCTGCCGGCTATAGATCAATACGGTTCACTTAAGATGGTCCGAAGAGAGGAACGAAGCATAAGCCCTAGCCCTTTCAGGGCAGCTTCGCCAACGGGCAGGCACGCGCCAACCCAGTATCTATTTTTCATGAGTTTTCCCTCTTGTCATATCATTTCCGGTTGCACTCCTTATGATATAGAGGAGACGGCAGTGCCGTGTCCCTACCGTGATTAATCGTAGGGACACGGCACTGCCGTCTCCTAATTTCCGTTAATAATTCCGATGCAACCGGAAACGATATCATCTCTTAAGTTAACCGTATTGGGCTATAGATATTATTAATTCAGCATGGCAACAACTAACCCCAATCAAAACAGTTACAATTGAGAGAGAATTCCCAGCAGGTACTTCCCTCAAGCGTCTGAAAATCCAAGAATTTGACAATGACATGGAAGTATTCCAGGTAGTGCTGTGAAGGAAAGGATGGAGTAAGCTACTCTTAGAGAGAATTGTTTGCTATTGGTTATATGACAGTAGAAATTCTTCAATTTTAGATTCGAGACTCAAGTTCAAGCTCCCAGATTTAATGCTGCAAGTAAATCTAAAATATAAAATACAAAATCGACTGACATATACAGTACAGGAAAAAAACAATGGCTAGAATTAGACTGATGCACGCTAAGCTACATGGAGTGCGCGTAACCGATGCAAATGTTAATTATGTAGGCAGCGTCACCATTGACAATGAATTGATCGATAAGGTGGGAATTCTGCCTTTACAGGAGGTGGAAATTTGGAATGTTAGCAATGGGAACCGCTTGTCAACCTATGTGTTGCCAGGACAGCCGGGAAGTGGTATCATTTGTCTCAACGGTGCAGCATCTCATTTGTGCGATCCTGGAGATTTTGTAATTATTGCTGCCTATGAAGAATGCGATCGCGCTGAGGTATTTCGCACCGGGCACGAGGCGCGAGTAGTAATTGCCGATGAACACAATCGTTGTAAAAAGTTTTTCTACCAGACTTTAGTTCCCTGCGAGGGCAAACTTTTGTTTCAATCTGAGACAACCGAATTACCACCAACCACGAATTCCTAACGTTTTATCACAAAAAAAGTAGGACTTACGCATGGGAACCCAGAAACCGGGTTTGTTACCGATATTAAAGACTCCCAGCGAATATTTGTGTGAAAAAACGCGGTTTGTTCCATCGGAGGGCTTCAACAGTTGACAGTTGACAGTTGACAGTTGACAGTTTGAGAGCGACCTCTACCTATAAGTCCGAGGATTGGAGTAATGAATAGTCTGATTTTAATTTCTCTCTCGAAGGCGGGCGGGCTTTCAACCAATTCTTTCTGGTAAGTCCCGAAGAGGATTTTTGGCATCAGCTATGAAATTTTTGGATCGAAACAATGAAATGCTGTTCTTTCAAGTTTTGAACCCATTTCCTTTAATGAGTTTTATCGGTTGGTATTACCTGTCTGCGAGCAAGCAGCAGATGAAGAAATCGGGATAAGATTCAAACATAAAGGTAATACTAAAGTGTGCAAGTTAAATGTGGAACAGCTTATAATTTGACATAACTTAACCGCTATAGGTTCGTAGTGAGGACTTTAGTCCTCTCAATTTGAAGAGGACTAAAGTCCTCACTACGAACCGATTTTATGGGGGTTGTTTTAGGTGACACTATCTAAGTTGGGAGTAACAATTTGCCGAAACTAGATTTTTGGCTTCAGAATTGAGGAAAAACTCAATCCTTTAACTGTGTACGGTACCGTCGGGCAAGATTGTACCTGTTAATCTAGCTCCTGTGAGTTTTACCATGACGCGATCGCCATAACCGATTTTAGCACCCGTCAAATCCGCACCGCTCAAGTCTGCACCGCTCAAATCCGCTCCGATTAAATTGGTTTCTCTCAGGTTGGCATTAATCAAACAAGCTCCTAACAGGTTAGCCCTAAACAAGTTAGCTTTTTGTAAATTCGCACCTGTGAGGTTGATGTTGTGGAGAAAAGTATCGCTTAAGTCGGCTTCACTCAGGTTTGCATTGCTCAAGTTTCTCCCTGAAAAATCCTTTTCTTTTAAGGAAGCTCCTTTGAAGTTGGAACCGCTCAAATCGGGAGCTTGCGGCGCAGCTTGTCGGTAAGATTGAGATGGCTGCGGCTGTGGCGATTGGTAGCGGGAGGCATCGGAATAAGGCCCCGTCGGATTTGGAGCATAGTTTCCACCATAATTTCCCGCATAATTACCAGCAGGTTTTCCTGAATAGGGTTCGGAAGAGTAGCGTGGCTCTTTTGGCGTTGCTGGTGGTGGCTGGGTGTTTCTGTACTGAGTGTTTTGTGGCTGGGTATTTTGTTGTTGGGTGTTTTGTTGTTGGGTGTTTTGATACTGAGTATTTCTGTACTGGGTGTTTTGTTGCTGGGTGTTTTGATACTGAGTATTTCTGTACTGGGTGTTTTGTTGCTGGGTGTTTTGCTGCTGGGTGTGTTTGTGCTGAGTATTTTTATGCTGAGTGTTCTGATTTTGACCTCTTGGCTGAATCGATCGCAATTGTTCCCGAGCTTGATTAATTTCCTTAATCTTTTCTTCAGCTTTCTGGAGTAGTCTAGGATTATCTTTAGGGATGCGATCGGGGTGCCAAATGAACGCTAAATCCTTGTAAGCTTGAGTAATTTCTTCTCGGGAAGCTCCCGGTAATAGTCCCAGCACTCTATAGTATTGATCGAGGTCGTTCATATTACCACCTTTCGCTTTAAGAAATTAGGAATTAAAAATTAAGATCGGAGCAAAAACGGCTATAAAAGCTTGTTTGTCCGATCGTACATTGGATGAACTATAACTCAGCTAAGCTGCTGCTGGCAAAAAGTCTCGGATTAGCTGCAAATATGTTGCGGCATCCTCCAGCATTGGAAAGTGAGCTGTATTGGGAATTATAACAAATTCTACTTTTTTGCTGAGGGAGGCTGCTTGTTCTCCCATGGCGGCGGGGATAATTTGATCGAATTCTCCAGCTACCAGCAGTGTGGGCACACTCAACCGTGCAAATTCCTGGGGCATTTCCTCGGCTGCTCTTTTGCTAACTGCTGTCACCATTGTACCGATCGCAGCTTCCTCGTCTGCCATTAAGAAATCCTTGAGAAATGCTAAACTGACGGCTGTGGGGAGAGATTGGCGCAAAAACCGAGCCATAAAGATGCGATCGGCAAACGGAATAGCAGCCAGCCAAGACGGGCGAAATTTGACTACATAGCCGCCGAATTTATGAAAAGTTGTGAAGGCTTTCTCATCGTATTCAAAAATGCCGCTGCAAGTGAGAATGGCTTTTTCTACTTTTTCGGGGTAAAGGTTGAGAAATAAAGTAGCAATAGATGCTCCTGTAGAGTGAGCGTTGAGAAAGACGCGGCTTAAATTCAGAGCTTCTAATAATTCGGCTAAGTCGCGGGCGTAGGTTTCGAGCTCGTAACTGGACTCAGGAGGTGATGGCGGTAAGGGCGATCGACCAAAACCTCTCATATCGTACAGCAAACAATCAAAGTCATTGGCGATCGCCTGTGCAGTGCTTTCCCAGTAGCGGGCTGAGCCAGCCCAGCCGTGGAGAAATACCATAACTGGTTTGCCGCTGGGTTGGGCGCTATTGTCTGCTGTTATCCACTCGTAATAATGTTCTACACCGCGAACTGAAATGAAAGACATGATATTGATTTTAGATTTTAGATTTTAGATTCTAACTCATAATTGTTCACTAAATACCCAAATTCCCGACTTCTTAAAGAAGTCAGGAATCTCAAAACTACATTTATCCAAAAATCTGCGTTAATCTGCGTCAATCCGCCCACATCTGCGGTCAAAAATCATACACATAGAAACCAACCATAAAGCTTAAGCTGCCGAAGCGGCCAACCAGAATAAACCATCTACTAACAGCGTGCTAAAAACTGCTCCGCTGAAGGCGCGCCAGTGTAATTGACGATCGCGCAAACTGATCAAACCCACAGTCAAAAGTACAGCAATTAAAACGATCGCACAACCAATACCCCAAGGAGTGTCAATTTGCCCGATCGCACTTTGGAAAATCGGCATAGCCAATTCCGGTTCCGCGTGCATCACTTGTCTCCAGTAAGGCATCAAACCTGTCAAGTAAAAATATATGTCGGTAATAGCGGTTCCCAGTAACGAACCTAAATAAAAATATGCTCCAACTTTCCCCCAAGATTTACCCAAACACCAAATCGCAAATGGCAAACCAATTGCTTCTATCGGTAAGTGCAAAATTGGTTCCCATCTAAACCAGCCCCAATAAATCGAACCAGCCAGCCAACATCCGGCAAATCCCAATAATAAGTCTCCCCAAAGTTGAGTTTTTGGGCGGAAAATTAAGATTAAACTAAGTACGAACCAGGGGATAGTTGATAGCAAACTGATGGTGGGATACAAACGCACTAATGGTGCTTGCACAAAGACTGGAATTGAGACTAAAAATGCTGATGCGCCAAATACCAACCACTGCTGAATGCTCTTGCTTCTATCTGAAGAAGATACAGGATTTTCTATGCCGGTAAAAGTAGCAGTAGATGCGATCGCCGATGATAATAAATTAAAGTTAAACAACTGATTGGACTCCGTACTGTTTCAATAAGTGAACTAAAAATGTTGCTGCGGTGGCTGGTTTCGTCGTCTCGATGCGATCGGCTGTTTGACTGATTTGCCAACCTTGCGCGGTTTGGGGCGATCGCCACAAATCCAAATGTTCAACGGGGCGATCGGCATAAAAACTGTCTTCACCGCCACCGAGAATAGCTGAACTCCAGTGTGTAAAGCTATCGTGGCTGATCCGGTGAATCGGGAAATTGCCCCCCAGGGGTACTCCCCAACCGTCCAAAGCAATGAATGCAGCGACTTTCCCGCCGATTTGTTGCCACATCCACGCAGCCCCGATCGCCCCGGCTACTCCAGCCGAAAAACTAACGAATACTAGACTTTCTCCTGTCAACTCTTGACTGCACAAAAAGTGGAATATGTCAAGGGCTGAAAAAGGTGGCTGTTTATGAGCTGGGAAAATCTTAACAGAGTAAGATCTTTGGATATTTTGCCGAGGTTCTACGTTTCCCCAAACTTCCGAAAGTCCCTCTAGGAAACAATCAGTGAGTTTTGGGTCGTGGATTCCGGGGCAAATTACCAGTCTCATTGTGCTTCAATAAAATTAATCAAGAGCTTAACATAACTTTACTTTATTGTACACCATAACTAATTATATGCCATACGGGGGGATAGGATATTAAACTCATGATAGCGCAAAGTTTGAAGAATATCCCCCCAAAATAAACGCTGGGAACGCTGCAAACCTGCGGAATCCGAGGCAAGGCGAAAGAGTCTTAAGAAAACATAAAACTTATCCCCCCTAACCCCATTCCCTGTCAGGCTGAATAAAGTCTGATTCTAGTTCTAGTCACCCTACGAGTTTCGGGTCGGAACCAAAAAACCGATTCACGACTGACACTCATCAACCCGGTTTCTAGGATAAATCAGAGGTTTAGCCCGGAATTATCGGTGCAGAAACCGGGAATCAGCCCAGCGCGCGCAACTCGTGCGATCGCCAACAATCAAAAATCTCAGATCCACTCTTCATCCTGTCTGGATCTCTTAGAATAAATAAAATTGAGGAATACAAAGTGGTTGCTTCTCCAGAAAAAATTGAATTCAAAACATCTGCCGCACCGGCAAACAGCGATCGCGTAGCCGTCTTGCTGATGGGTTACGGCGAAGTCGAAAGCTACGACGATTTTGCGAATTACAACGAACAAGCTTTAAACTTACTGACGGCAAAGTTTGCGCCAGTACCAAATTGGATTTATCCGCCACTGGCGAAGATTTTGGCAATTTTTGACTTGCACGAGTGGAGTCACCAACACGGTAAATTCGTGTCGCCCCACAATGCAATTTTTGAACAACAACGGGCGGGGATTGAACAGAATTTGCAGGAGAAATGGGGCGATAAAGTAAAAGTGTTCAAAGCTTTTAACTTTTGCGCGCCGTTTTTGCCGGAACAAGTAATCCCGCAAATTAAAGCAGAAGGATTTGACAAAATTCTGATTTATCCGCTGTTGGTTGTTGATTCTGTTTTCACTAGCGGGATTGCTGTGGAACAGGTAAACAATGCTTTAGCACAAACCTTTGATGGTAAAGAACATTGGGTAACAGGACAGCGTTATATTCCTTCTTTTTACGATGAACCAGCTTACATCCAGCTAATGGCGGATTTGGTTGAAGAGGAAATTAAAAACGATTTAGCTGTAGCACATTTGCCTTCTCAGATTGGGATTGTGCTGATGAATCACGGTTGTCCGCACAAGGCGAAGGGCTTCACTTCGGGGATTGTGGAAAGTCAAGCTTTGTACGATCGCGTGCGGGAACGTTTGATGTATCGTTATCCTTTGATTTCGGTGGGCTGGCTGAATCATGACACGCCGCTGATTGAATGGACTCAGCCGGATGCGACGTTGGCTGCGAAGAATTTGATTGATTTGGGTGCAACTGCGATCGTGTTTATGCCGATCGGATTTGCGACAGAAAACCACGAAACTTTGTTAGATGTAGACCACATTATTGAGGGTTTACAGAAGCAACGTCAAGGAGTTACTTACCGCAAATTGCCTTGTGTTAACGACCATCCTGAGTTCCTGAAAATGGCGGCAGAGTGGGCAAATCCTCAAATTGAAGCGTTGTTGAGTGAAAGTGCTGTGGCTGTGAATCCGAATTTGGTTGTTCGGGATCACGTGCATTCTCATAGCGATCATGGGCATAATCATGGCGATCATGGTCATTCTCACGGCGATCATGGGCACAATCATGGTGGGCACGGGCACAATCATTAATTAGGATTTCAGAAACCGGGTTTTTGGGATAATACTGCGTTGAAGACGACAGATTAAGTAAAAACCCGGTTTCTTTGTGGGAGTGCGTAATACTTTCTGACTCGGCGGTTGAAACCGCGTCTACACGAACGAAGTCCGCCTACGCGGACTAAGAAATTTAACCAGAATTTGGTATAAGTCGAGATTGATTTAGGTGAAAGGTCGATCGTACTTTGGTTGTTTGGAGAAGAGGGGCGATCGCACTTTCATCGAGGTGTTGGCAAAAGTGCGATCGCTTTTTAATTAATTTTGCGAAAATATGGCGATAGCTTGTTCAGTTTACTTATAATAAATCCAAAAACTTATCGAGGTCTATACGAGCCTGTTTTAAAATGTGAGCTAGAGTAGAACGCTTAACTGAGCGATGAGCTGGGACAGTCAATTTCAAGACTTCATCTGGCATAGCTTTTTGCAGTCGAATGTGGCTACCCCGTTGGCGGACAAATACCCATCCATCGCGCTGTAGTGCAGCAATAATCTGAGTATAAGGAAGATTGGGAACTTTGCTCATACCACCAATTCTCTCACAATTGCACCTTCGGAAATGCTCAATTCATCTGCCATCGGCTCTAAGTAAAGTTCGATCGCTTCTTGGATATTTGCCAATGCTTCGTCAATCGTTTCCCCTTCACTGATGCAGCCTGACAGTGAGGGAACATAGACGGTATATCCACCTTCGTCACTGGGTTCTAATACGACTTTGATGTTCATAATTTCGGTGTCATGAGCGCTGACTTTTCTATTATAGATGATTTCGGGCGATCGGACTACTTATAATAGCAAATAGCTGTAGGGTGCGTCGCCATCAGATATCTTCAAATGCGATCGAACATCTCACAGCGACGCACCATAATAGGTAAGTCAGCAGAAGGACTGATGCTTGCTGACAACCTCTCAAATCTTGATGAGTTGCTTGAAGCTATTAGAGAAAAAATATGACTGCAAAAACAATTACTGATACTGCACTAGAGCGAATTTTAGCAATTAAATGGGAGCCTGACGATAGTCGCGTTAACTCTCATATTGCCCTTTTGCGAGAATACTTGAGGCGTGCCGCACTGTGGGCAAAAGCTTTAGATTGTACAGATGAATGGCCGTTTTTTGATGTGGCTGCTCATATCTGCCCTTTAGAGTGTGCCGATGATACTAATGTTAAACTGCTTAAGACTCATTTCACAGAAACACCGTTTTATGTGGCGGGTATGATTGAGAAAACCTGCGAGTGGTTTCTCCATTGGGAGCGGGTAAAAAATTTACCAAAAGTTAGTGAAGTTACTTTACCTGAACCCTACGAACCGCTAATCATAATGTATGAACGCGGTGGCATATTCTCTATGGAACATGGATTTTTTGATTTTGCTGTTGGGAGTTTTCCTAGAGGTAAATGGCAGCAATATGAGGAAATTATACCTTTGCTGAAACTAGATACAATAACTCTCGATCGAGTAGATATTGATTCGGGAGATGGGTTAAATGTAATTAACTGGACAGTAGAGGGCGATTACACATCTAGCAAACGGAAGTTGCATCAATGACATCCCACACCTTAAATTTACCCGTTCAGCTACAGCAAGAAGCTGAAAAACTGGCTACACTCCAAGGCATTTCCTTCGATCAGTTTATTCTCTGGGCTGTAGCCGAAAAAGTCGCTACCCTCAACCAGCGGAATGACGATCGCACTTTTCCTGAAATCACCTATGTGCGGGGCGCTAGTGGGGAACTCATACCTGTTTTGCGCGGCACCCGGTTGCGGGTGCAAACAGTAGTCATTGCAGCGCAGAAATGGGCTTTATCTCCAAAGGAAATTGCCACTGAGTATGACATTAGTGAAGCTCAAGTAAACGAAGTTCTGGCTTTTTATGCGGCACATTCTCAGGAAATAGACGCATCTATTGCCGCCGAGCAAATTATCGAAGCTGCCAATGTCTAAACCGCTATTGCATCTGGATGCTGATACTTCTATTAAAGCTTTGCAAAGCTAAAAAAATCTGGATGAGTTTTGTAAGAATTGTCAAACGCCAATGGCGGTGAAGGCAGCCCAATAATAAGGTTCAGCAAAGGGAAAGGGCTTGCGGTTCAGTGCGCTATGTAGAAGAGCATAAACAAAGCGTGTGCGTTCTTTTAGGGTCAATCTATCGAATACTTGGTCGATTTGAGGTTCGAGGTCTTTTAATAAGATTTTCAGCCCCTCTGAGGTCAGATTCCGCATCCATTGCTGTGCCTCATTGAGAGCAGTAACCGTTGACAGAGTTTCTAAGTTTTCATAGAACCGCATCAGTAATAAAGTGCTGGCGAGTTGATCTACCTCCCAAAGGGTACTGACGATACTAGGGCTACCTGCCAAGAGAAAGCCAAAAGGTAAACCGATATATTCATCGCTAGTTTTGGATTCTGTCAATCCAGTTTCGGAGGCGCAGAGGGTGACAAGACGACATTGATTTAGGTCAAGATTCAAGATTTCCAGCAGTGTCAAACGTTCGTTATTTGCCAACACCAGGAATGATTCCAAAGGCGAGTCAGGCTCAAACTTGCTGTGACAGGCGAAATGGATACAGTTGGCAAGTCTGAGATGCGAGTTTAGAATTGCGTTCTTGTTGGCATTATCTCTTACCAACAAATCATTAGATTGGAATTGGTGACAGATGTTAGTGGCTTGCAGTTCAAGTAAATAGAGGTCTTTGGTAGGATTGGCAATCGCGAACAGGTGAGAGAAATTAGGGCGTTGTCGCTGTTTCACCTGTTGCAGCAGTAGGCAACTGGGGGCATAGCTGACTCCACCAGGGAATAAGTCGAGAAGGCACGACTCTGATTTGGACAGGGATACAGTGATAGAAGAATCGATTTCATCGGTGTATCCGCTTTTAAAATCCCTTTCGTGGGAGATTGGCAACGCATGAAGGGGGAAAAGATGCAGGAAGCGATGGGGAATTAAAATTAATCGATCGCACTGTTTCGGAATATTCTCTAAAATCCGATCTAGCTGCAAAATCTCAGCTAGGTTTTGGAAGCGAGAGGCTAGTTTTTCCTGCCATTGAGGTTTTCTTTCTGGTGGTTTACTCTCTTCGTAATCTTTCCTATACTCGTCATACCAATTTACCAAGGCTTCAAAGTTTGCTGTTGAAGATTGCCAGATGATGGGTGTTGGGGTTTGCGGGGTGATGATGAAAGTGAAAAATTTGTCGCCTGTAATGTACCACTCAAGAATAGCGGTGTTTTCACCTGTCAGAGTTTGAATGTCTTTGTAGAGGATGGGCTGAACTTTTTGGGTTAGGCTGAAGTGAGGATCGATCGGTGTAATTTCACGAGCAATCAATTCATCGAGTTGTTTACGCAGTTTGGTGAGATGAGTAAAATCGCGGCTAGTGGGTAGGCTGTCGATTTGGAGGCTGCGTTCTCCCGATATTGTGCCACCGTTGCTGTTACGATTTGTCTGTTGGTTGTCTAGTCGGCGCTGTTCGGCATCAATTTCTCGACGCAGGCGCGAGAGTTCGTTGATAACTGTTTCGGGAATATCGCCTTTGGGATATAAGTCGCGGGTGGCGAGGAGTTCTACTAAGTTGCGGGCTTTGCTGCGTTCGGCGTATTCTATGGCTGCGGTGTAGTTTTTTAGTTCTATGCAAACTTCTACCATATTTTGGTAGAGTTTATTCCATTCTTCGGCTAATTTCTGTTTACTTTCATCTCCAGAATGAATCTCATCTCGCAAAATCTCAACATTATTAATCGCATCAGCAAAGGTATTATAAGCTAACTGTAGGTTAGGAACATCTCGATAGGCAAGCCCCAAATTTAATAAGGTTTCAGCATGGTTTTGGGGAAATGCTTGGCGGGTGATGACTTCGAGTGCAACGGTGTAAAATCCGATCGCTTTTTCTAGATTATCAGCTTTATCTCCCCTGATTCTGTTACGGTAGGCATTTGCCAGATTTATTTGCGTATTTGCCCAATATTCGGGAAAAGACTCACGGGTGTAGACGGTTAATGCAGCAGTGCAAGATGCGATCGCCATTTCGATATTCTGTGCTTTCTCTCCCATGATTCTGTTACTGTAGGCATTTCCCAGATTATTTTGCGTCATCGCCCATTTTTCGGGAAAGGTATCGCGGCTGTAGACGGTTAATGCAGCATTGTAAGATGCGATCGCCATTTCGATATTATCAGCCCTATCTCCCCTGATTCTGTTACTGTAGGCAATTGCCAGATTATTTTGCGTCATCGCCCATTGCTCGGGAAAGGTATCGCGGGTGTAGACGCATAATGCACTCTGATAACACTCCATCGACTGTTCGATATTCTCAGCTTTCTCACCCTTGATTCTATGACTGTAGGCTACTGCTAGATTATTTTGCGTCATCGCCCAATCTTCGGGAAAGGCATCGCGGGTGTAGACGATTAATGCAGCAGTGTAAAATGCGATCGCCCCTTCCAAATTATTCGCACGATCGCCTAGAGGATATTGTTGGTAAAGATTCCCCAGTCGCCCCAAAGCAGCCGCCTCTCGTAGGCTATCTTTGAAATTCCTAGCAATTGCTAAAGACTGCTCATATAGATCGAATACCCGTTCCCACAATCCTAAGTCACGGTAAATATCACCTAACTGTAACAAAGTGTCAGATTCCGCCAGGCGGAAGTTCAATTCTCTTTGCAAAACAAGTGACTTCTCAAAGAAATGAATTGCCCGATCGATCTCCTGTGAATAATCCTCATGTTGGCGCGTGTTTACCCGGTTTGCATAAGCATTAGCAACTCGATTGTATAGGGTTGCTAATGCAGGAGTTTCCAGAGTTTGTTGCTCTAGATTTTCTACTTGTTCTAACAGTTCATCTAGGGGTAAAGTCGGTCTTTTCTCAGGCTCAATCAGCAGAAAAATTTCCCCATTCCTGTTAATCACACCCGTTGCTTCCACCGTCGGTGCTACAAAGCGAAATACGCCACTCCGCCAACTCCAAAAATCCGGCGCTTCCAAACTCAAACGACTCAAAATATTCGGCGCAACCCAAATTACAATGGGATAAGGAAACTCTCGCAACGCCTCTCGTGTCCATTGCAAATAACCAAAAAAACGGCTTAACTCCGACCGATGGTTAGAATCAGCTTGTGACACAAACCCCATCAAAGCCTCCGTTCCTGTTACAGTAATTGCGGCTGATGCGTGGGGTTCTTTTAACTGTGGGTAATCTTCGACAAGTTGCTCCAATGCAGCCCTGAGACTCGGTTCTTGTTGATTCAACACCACGCGATAACAGGGGATATTCGGAGCAAGTTCGGCTTCATAACGATTAATCATCTGGGTTTGAAAATCTCCCGGTTGACAGGAAACAATCAACAATGACAATACACCTTTACTTGCTTCAATTAAAGAGACAAGACCATCGTAACTATCCTCATTGAGTGATTCATCGTCCACGATTTCACTGTCAACCATTTAATTAGTCCCCGCTCCAATTAAACCACGGCGCTGCAATATTTCCTGAACCACTGGATGAACTCCAAACCACAAATCATCATTGCGATATTCTAGGATGTAGAGCGTGTGCAATAAATCCAAGAAATCCTGATCCATCCCATCTTTGGGTAAATATTTTTGGTATACATCCACTAGAATTTGATAGCGGTTTTGTCCAAGAGGTTCTGTTAAATTAATCCGATAGTCTTTAATCGCATTTTGCAAAATCTCAGGCGTAATTTTCAAGTCTTGGTTGTCTGGTGTGCGACGTAACTGCTTCAAACATAACCCACAGCACAGACTAGCCAAACGAATAAATTCTCGCAATGCACCACCACTTTTAACGATCATCATCTGAGTTGCTTCCGGTGCAATCAACTCCTTGGGGATTCGTTTGTAAAGAATTTGCTCAAATACTTTTACAGCTTCTGCGACAGGAGAGGCATTGGGAACTCTATCTTGTCCACGCGGAAACAACTTTGTCGCCCACATCGATTGAATCTTATTGTTTGTGGCATTCTGAATAATTCCTCGCAACGACATATCTCGTGTCGCTGCCATTGGAATTGTATAAATAATCCGAAATTGAGGCTGAAACAACGCACTGATATTATTTCGATAAACTTTATCTACAATTTCTAGATCGAGTTTATCAAGGTCATCAATCACAACCAGAACTTCTTGTCCGCACGCCGCTTCAATCGCACTAGCGATATCGTTGATGCGATCGATCAACTCTGAAATTCGTCTCGAAAACTCAGTCGTAATGTCCTCACGAATTACAGAGTTTGCCTTCAACGTCGCTTTTAACTTAGAAAAGAATTTCACAAACCAAGCATTGACACCAGCTTCTCCACTCGCTTCTTTCTCAATGATCGACTCAAATGAACTTCCCTCAGTTCGAGTATGCTTGCTAAACCATTTATAAAAATCTTCTTTTGTTTTAGAACCGATTTTAATCTGGCGTTCTTCTGCTGCTTCCATCAGCTTTACTGCCATAGCAAACAAAATGTTGACATGATTCACATCTGACATTTCAATCAGGTCAGAAATTGAAAAGAACACTACAAAGTATCGATTCTGCGTGTCCCGGCAAAACTGACCCAGCAAAGTCGATTTACCTGACCCACGATGTCCTGTAAAAATAATTTTGTTATTGTCTGGCGAGCAATCTTCAACCAAATGCTCCAATTCTTCTAAAATCTCAGTGCCATATTCCACATGAAATTTATTCAGTTGCTCTACGGTGACTAAAGGAAGTAACTGAAGATTCTGGAAGGCTGTTTGGAAGGATGCTAGGCGCTGGTTAGTCATAGGGAATATATATATGCACTCCAACTCTTAGTTTAGCACAATGCCCTGTAATCTCACCCCTCTACTGCTAATTCTGCCCTTGGACGTAAGTCCCACTTGAGTCGATCGGCAACATTTTAGTTAAATCTCTTTATACTTCTTGTAAAATGCGACTATTCAAACGCTCATATTCATCCTCTAGCAGCCACATTTTAGCAGCTTCGTAATTGTCACTAGAAAAAATAACTTTATAGTTTTGTGCCGGATTATAAATGCAAAATATCCCCGATCTTTCCTTAACTAACATCAGGATATAAGGAGGAGAGATCAGAGTATCAGCCCAGATTTCCGCAAACTCCCACTCAGTAGCGATCGCAGATAAGCCAACCTCATTTTCCGGTACAGGTAGTACGAGAAATCCCTCTCTATTATTGTCCCATTTCAAGTTATTTTTAATCCGATCGATGCACTCACTAACATTCTGTTGATATAGACTATCTATGCGATCGCAGTGCCATTCAAATATCACCACCCATTGAGGTTGCTCAGTCAGAATCAACTTGAGAAATTCATCAAAAGTTTTGCCTTCCCAATCTATCTCAGAACCATTCACCTCGGATTCTAGCAAGTCTAATCCTTTCCCTTGCAGCGAAAAATTAAGCCATTGCATACTTCCATAAGCGGCGGGTAAGCGCTTGATTATATGGGGCGGAATTTCCCGCTCTACTAATTTTATATATTTGCCCCAAAGGTAACACTTTTCACCTTGGGGATATTCTACACCACCCCAAGTAAAAGTTTCCTGATGACATTCTAAATACTCAAGAGTCTGTCTTGTCGAAAGTAATATTTCAAAACAGGCATCCATAATTTCTCCTTTAGTTAATCAACATCTCTGGGATACCACCAAAATTGTTGCAATCCAGATTCCCATCTTTTCTGTTCCCAATTGTAGCGGAATTCGTGGATATGCGGGTTGGGATGATCGAATGGGCGATCGTGATCCGTCCAATCGACTCTACCCCAAGGTACATTATAGCCATTAGCTTTCGGCCAAGTTGATGAGGGAAAGGTTGCTGACTGGCGGTAACAAATGCGATCGCTTCCATCTCTTTTTCCAAGTGTTGTATGGGGTTGTCCTTCTGCTAGTGGATCTGGTAAGGGGATATCCTCTCCCTGTATTGTTTGTTGTATCAGAGAGAATTCTGGTATATAATACTCGCTGTTTCTTGCCAGAATATTCTCCTTTTTATTAAGTGTAACGCGACTTACGCACTTCGACCAAAGAAACCGGGTTTTTTGCGCGGTTCAAGGGCTATAACCAAGTATTCTCGAAAAACCCGGTTTCTGACTACCCGTGCATCCAGGAGTATAAATAAACCCACTCCGGCTATACTAATTGAATGGCGATCGCCCCAACCAACTTATCAATCTCTGCCTCAGTGGTAAAATAGTGAACGCAAGCCCGCACGCAATCAGGATTCAGAATTGTCCGCACCATAATTCCCTGCTTCTCCAACAAATCGACAAGCTTTTTATGCGGCATCCCGTTAGTCAATCGAAACGAAACCAAACCCGCTTCCGGTGCCGAAGTCCGCAAACATTCTACATGGCTAATTTCCGACAAACGTTCCCAGAGATACTTGCTCAAACGGCAAATTTCTGCATACCTTTCCTCGATCGGACCCCATTCATGTTGCAGGGCGATCGCACTTCGCAAACCCGCATACAAAGGATAAGCCGAAGTCGCAATTTCGTAACGTTGAGTTCCCGGTTTAAAGCCAATCGGTTTAGCATTAGCATCCGTCACAATTCCCCGCCAACCGATAAACACCGGCTGCAAATCTGCCAAAGCTTCTGCACTTACATAGAGTCCACCCAAACCTTCCGGGCCGCACCACCATTTATGACCCGTGAAAGCATAAAAATCAACTCCCGACTCAATCAAATTCAAAGGCAAAACTCCCACAGATTGAGCCGCATCAACTAATACTCTGACTTTGTGATTCTGCACAGGCAAATCTTCTTGTCCCCCCCCTTGCCAAGGGGGGGTTAGGGGGGGTTCATAGCCTTCATGGCACACTTTCACAATCTCAGTCAGAGGCAAAACTTGGCCAGTATTCCACAAGATGTGACTGATTACCAACAAACGAGTATTCGGCTGCAAATAATCAGCAATTACCGCCACCGCATCGCCCTGATTCAAAGTAGCCGCCAACGGACAAACCGAAACCTCAAGGTTGAAACGGCGCTGAAGTTCCATTACACTAGCTACAATGCCCGGATGTTCGCAGTCAGAGAGCAATAAATGGTCGCCAGGATGCCAATCAATGCCCCACAGAGCAATATTGCAGCCGACGGTGACATCTTCAGTCAGGGCGATCGTTTCGGGAGGGACGGCTAACTCGTTTGCGATCGCACGTCGCGTCAGCATCGCCTCCTGAGCCACCCAAGCACCGATTTCCCCCGAAAACGGCCCCCCAAGCTGCACCCGCTTATAGGCCTCATAAATCGCCTCTAAAGCAGTCTCAGGCAACGGCCCTTGTCCGCCGTAGTTAAAATAAGCTTTATTGGCCAAAGCTGGAAATTGTTGCCGATATTTGTCCTTAGTCATTTTTTCTGGGGAATTATTGATAGCGTTAATATTGATAGAACTTACACCAATACTCCGGACAGTTCTTGGAACGATACTACAAGCTTTACAGGCTAAGGATCATGAAAAAGTCGAATTAAATGCAAGTCAGGGGTGGACATGACTGTCCGAAGTATTGTTACACAATAACCCTAGGAATACGCAACTACGGGGATTGCCCCTACAAAATACTATATATGGACTGTGTGTGCGGCATGACAGATTGAATAAATATTAATGTCAAAAACTTCTCTCAAAAAGCCTTCTTACTTCTATCTTTTACATCCATGACATCTGTTACATCCGTTATATAATCAATCGATTGCCAAACCTTCTATCTTTTACATCCGTGACATCCGTGACACAATCCGTTGACGAACCTTCTGTAAACACTAAATGTTAATAACTGACAAACTACTACTTTCCTATCAACGATGTAATCTCCGAGCATTTTTAGATATATTGGGAGATTGGAAACAACAAGATCCACCAAGTGACTTTTTGCTAAAATTGATGCGAGATAGCTCGACATACCAGCAGCAAACTTTAGAATCCGAAACCTACGAACAACCATATTATCCTAGAGGGGATTGGGCGGCTGGTGCGGCGGCTACTTTGAGTTTAATGCAGCAAGGAGTCGATCGCATTTATCGAGGAGTCCTTTGCCAAGATGAATTAGGTAAAACCAATGGTGAAACAGCTTCTATATCAGGGATTGACGGTCAATATTTGCCAGACATTGGCGAGATTCCCGAAACTTCAGTGCATCTTTCCTCCTCAATCCTGCACTCTTCCGAAATCACTCTCGTCAGTCGCCCGCACTTATTAATCAAACAGCCTGGAGATTCCAATTTTGGTAATTGGAGTTATGCGACAGCCGATATGTGGTTAAGTAAAAAACCAAAACTAGACTATCAAATTATTGCTGCTTTTCATGCGAAAGTCTTAGCTTCCATGCAGGGAACAATGCCCGAAACTGCGTGGCTGATGCTGCGGACAAAAGGGCTTTGGGCGGTGAATCTCTACCAGCGAATGCCTCAAATGTTCCAGATTTTGGATGAGTGCATTGAGATGTTAGAAAATCGGCAGAAACCGGAGGTTTTCATTTCTCGGCAAAAGTGTACTCTTTGCGGTTGGTATACGGCTTGTCACGAGGAAGCCGAATCGATTAAACATCTTTCGCTATTGCCGGGAGTTACGGCTAAGCGATATGCTATATTAAAAGTTCTAGGATTGACTGATTTAGCATCTTTGGCTAATGCTAATTCCGATTTATTAGCGAGTTATCCTGAGTTTGTGGCGGGAGTGGCTGTCGATGTGGTGCAACAAGCGCGATCGACTTTGTTAAATCAACCGTTTGTGCGAGAAGCAGGAAGTTCGGCAACGGATTTTGTAACGGATTTAACGGATGTCAAAGAAGGAAGTTCGGCAGCGGATTATGTAACGAATTTAACGGATGTTAAAGATAGAGGTTCGGCAACGACAGCGGTTAATCAGTTTATCAGAATACCAGAAGTTGCAGGGAATAGTTTAGTAATAGCTAAAATTGAGTCCGTAAAGATTACAGAAAATAAATCTGCTGCACCTTCTATACCTGCGCCGATTCTCCGCAAAAAACCAATTCCTTATTCACAATCTGTCTTTTTGCCGATCGCCCCAATCGAACTCTACTTTGACATCGAAGCCGAACCGGAGTTAAATTTAGATTATCTCCACGGAGTATTAGTTGTTGACAGGTACAACAACACTGAAAAATTCCACGGCTTCCTTGCAGAATCACCGGCTGAGGAAGGTGCAATCTGGGAGCAATTTTTAGAACTAATGTGGGCTTATCCCATTGCTCCGATTTTCCACTTTTGTGACTACGAAGTCAAGACTTTTAAGCGACTGGCTAAACTTTACAACACTCCAGCTTACTTGTGGAAGCCTGTGCTGAAAAGGTTTGTGGATATTCACAAGCAAGTGACGCAGCAAGCGATTATGCCGGTGGAAAGTTACGCACTCAAACCCATTGCGCGCTGGTTGGGTTTTGACTGGCGCGATGCTAAGGCTAACGGTGCTCAGTGTGTCTGTTGGTACGATGATTGGCTCAAAACGGGCGATCGCGATCTCTTGGAGGCGATCGTCCGCTACAATGAGGACGACTGTCGCGCTACTTACATCGTTAAAGATTGGTTGACTAATTTTTTGTTGAGTCAGAAACAGTAATTTTCTGATTGAACGAACCGCGAAGACGCAAAGGCCGCGAAGCAAGAAAGATAAGAAGATAGTAAGATGCACAATTTAGGGAAAATACTTATATTTATTGCCTGTTTTTTGATGGCAGCAACTGTTGCTATTTTTGTCAATCTTTCGGCCCAATCTTTCGCTGTTACCAAAATAGATTTTATCGGTAGGGCAATATTTCCAACAGGTTCTCCCTTTGGGGGGACAGAAATTGGCGGACTTTCGGGAATTACCTATGATGCGGAGAAACAAGTTTATTATGCTATTTCTGATGACCGCAGCAGCAAGGCTCCGGCGCGCTTCTATTCTCTGAAAATTAACTTGGCATCTGGTAAGCTGGAGAAAGACAATATTGAATTTACTGGTGTGACGACTTTATTAGATGAAAACGGTAAAAGTTTTCCCGAATTCAGTTTAGATCCCGAAGGGATAACTTTTACTGGCAAAAGCGTGTTTGTTTCTTCTGAGGGAGATGTCGATCGCCAAATCGCTCCTTTCATCAAAGAATTCTCCCTGGATGGTAAACTGCTGAAAACGCTTTTAATTCCTGACCTATTTTTGCCCGATGCCAAAGGCACCAAAGGCATCCGCAACAATCTCGCCTTTGAAAGCTTGACTTTAACTGCCGATCGCAAATACCTATTCACCGCCACCGAAAACGCTACAGTTCAAGATGGCGCCGTAACTTCCCTGGAAAAAGGCAGCCCGTGCCGGATTTTGCGGTACGATGCTGCGAGTGGCAATCCAGATGCCTCCTTTGCCTACATCACGGAACCGCTACCCCCTGGTGCCAATCCTGTGGGAAAATTAACTAGCAACGGTTTAGTGGATTTATTGGCGATCGACGACAAGCGCTTGCTGAGTTTAGAGCGCGCTTTCTCCCTGGAAACCGGCACGACGATCAGAATTTTTGAGATTTCTTTGGAAAAAGCCGATCGCATTGAAGCACTCCCAAGCCTCAAAACCCGTATCAGCGAGGTTTCCCCCGCCCAAAAACGGCTGCTGCTGGATTTGGAAACTCTGAAAATTCCCCTAGACAACATTGAGGGCTTGACATTTGGCCCCGATTTAGCCGATGGTACCAGAGGCCTGATTTTGGTAAGCGACAACAACTTCAGTCCCCTGCAAGAGACTCAAATTTTGGGCTTCCAAATAAAAGTTCAAAAAACCTCTTGACAAACGGTGCAGTTATCTGCATAATAGAAATTGTGCCTGAAACAAAGGCAAAACGAGGGACAGTAGTTCAATTGGTTAGAGCACCGCCCTGTCACGGCGGAAGTTGCGGGTTCGAGCCCCGTCTGTCCCGTTCTCTCGTAGCAAAGCTTTTAAAGTTTTGATAGATTTGTCGGATCTACCGCTAACGTAGTTTGCGCTCAAAATCCGCTCAAAATGAATATTAATCCGTCAAAAGATAGGAAAGCGATCCGGCTTCAATTTACTGTTGAGGGCGCTAGGTTTTCGTTCTCGCCTTTGCCCGGTGGAAAATGGGAGAATAAGCGCGATCGGCAATTGGTCGCAGCGATCGCCACAAAAATCGAAAATGATATTCTTGCTGGAAATTTTGATCCATCCCTAGGAAGGTATCGCCACAAGTTATCTGCCGCTCAAACTCCGCTTCGGGTAAAAGCTAATCCCAAGATTTGCTGGCTTGAACTTTGGGATGCTTGGGTTGTTTCTCTTGACTTGCCAATTTCAACCGCAGCAGATCATTATGCTTGTGTCCGAGCCATGCTTGTAAAATCGGGAAATCCTTCGCTTGATAATACTGAATGGCTGCAAATTAGTGAGTTGGCTGCGAGCACGTTTAATCGCAGATTGTCTATGTTGCGATCGTGCTTGTTGTGGGCCGTAGAAGAGGGCTTGATTAAGCCAGCGGATAATCCTTTGAAAAGGGTTCGCTCTCGCACGGCAACAGAAGATGAGCGACAGCGATCGGACAAGAAAAAAGCGCCATTGTCAGACGCTGAAATCGAAAAAATATTAAATTACGTCGATCGGGTCTATATCACTTACGCACCGTTTGTGCGATTTTTACTTTTTTCGGGAGTGAGGACTGGGGAAGCTGTCGGGTTAACTTGGGACAGTGTTGATTTAGAAAAGCGCCTGATTTTTATCAGGCAGTCGGTGTCTCGGCAGCGGGGGAAATACCAGAAAATTTGTAAATCTCCTAAGACCAAAGAATCTGTCCGCACTTTGAAGATGTCCGATCGTGTCTTTGTTCTCTTTAGCTCAATAATTACCGAGAATGCTTGTGGTCTAATTTTTAAAAGCCCCAAGGGACAAATTATAGATCATGGCAATTTTCGTTCTCAATGTTGGATGCCCACATTATTGTTTTTGGATATTCCTTACAGAAAGCCCTACGCTACGCGACACACTCTTCTGAGCCAAGCCCTTGAAAGTGGCTTGTCGGTGCCACAAGTTGCTCAAATTGCTGGGCATCGCGACGGTAAAATGATCCTTCAGCACTACGGCCACGTTATAAATCAGCCACAATTGCCTTAGTGATAGTTAACCGAGAGTGGAATTGACTTGATGCCGGATTTTGTGATCGCCTCCATGCGATCGCAGAATCTCTCCCATCCCGAGAAATTTTTGAGCACGATGCACCCTGCGCTTCCCGGTGCATTAGCGTCAAAATGGATACCTAATTCGCTCCTGATATCGCCAGAGCTTGATACTGGGTCAGGTGTGATATGGAAAAAATACCCTTCTATTCCTCTTGTGGGGAGCCAATAAGGTACTGTCGGGATTTTGTACTCAAAGCCTGCCGGAATTGGCCCTTTTCCTCTCGCCCATTCATCGCCCGGTTGCTGCCACTGTGTGCATCCAGATGTCGCCAAATAATCAATAAATTTTTTGTCGGGGTAAGTCAATCTCAAGCTGCCGTAAATCAAGTCATTGGATGCGGCTAAAGTCATCGCAAAGGCGAGTGAATGGCTCATGTGGGACTCCGTTATTTTTGTAGGGGCGACGGAGCCAAAAAAGCTCCTATGACGGCGATCATGGTAATTATTAATTCAATTAAGCTGGCTGGAATTGGCTGCGCTTCTAATATTACAATTATCAGTCCTAGGCACGAAACGAAAGTGCAAAGGCATATGCAAAATAATGCAATACGTAGTGAGATTCTATCCATTAGTCTTTCCTGTTCTGGAATGTAATTTTGGAGACCCAATCGAGAATTTGAGCTATTTGTTCCCCTTGGAATTTCACCTGTTGAGCTTGCAGTTTCATTTGCTGCGCCATGTGTTCCCGTTGTTTAACTGCTTCCTTTATCTCTATTTCCCTTAATCGAATTTCTTCTAAGTGTTCTTTTCTTTGCTGTTTTCTGGCTTGCCAGAAACTTATTGACAATCCAAGAAGGGCAACTACCAGCCCAAAGAAAGCAATTACCGTGGTGGCAATATCTGCCTTGATTAGGTCAACGAGTTTCTGCATTTTGTCTCACGCTAGCAAGAGTCAAATATTCTTTTAAAACTACTGTTGTGTCAAGGAAAAGTAGGGCTGCTGTAGGTACTGACTTCACCAGTTCTTCATCTATCTGAAGAAATCTCGGAGGTGTTGAGCAAAGAGCTCCATTCCATGTAAATGGGTAGTATTTGTCTTTCCCCCCGTCATATACCCCCCATCTTCTTAATCCAAACGGCTTGGCTTGCCAGTGCACCAAGCAAAAACTGCCTGCGAGGTGGAACTTGTCAATTATTGGATTGAAGTCCATCTTTAGCTCGAAGTCTGGGAGGTGTGGGTATGTTAGTTTTACCCGCCCTTTCTCTGTTTCTGCAACTACAATTGGTTTCATTTTTCTTGCTGACCATATTGATTCAATGATGGCGAAATCCGTATTTCGCCATCATTGAATTGGGAAGTGCTACGCGACTGGTTGCTCAGTCTGTCCTGTTTGTACTGGAGCATCAATCTGCTCGCCGACCTGATTGACTAGGTTTTCTAAAGCCATGATGGCTTCGTTAAGCGAGGCTTCGTTTTGCCCAGAACCCCCGGTTCTTTCGTCCACTTGTTTCGTGTAATTGAAGTTGGCAGAAATTGCGGCTAAAATTACCCGTGCGAATCTTGGTTCCATTGGTTTAACTGGGTTTGATTGTTTGCTTGACTGGCTATCAAACGTATCTTTGACGTTGACTAGCTTCGTTTATTTTAAGGTATTTGTTGTGGATTGTCCACTAGGTTTTCAAGTTGTTCGGTGATGTCTTCTAACTGCCCAATAATATCATCAAAGCCTGGGCTGCTATCGTCACTTACAGCGATGATTCGACAGTGGAATCCTGTCGAAGGGTTTATCAATAGGCGCATCGAAAACAGGTCGTTCCGATATCGAAAACTTGGAATCCGAATGAAGTCGATTGTGTTTATAGAGCCCTGAAAAGCACACAGTCTTTCAATCAATGGTGCTTCTTGTATTCGAGAAAATAAAGCTACCGCTACCTCGACGAATTCCCCTGTTTCCACATATTCACCCGTGTCATCGGACTGGAACACCAAGAACAATGTGTTCGGCGGAAACCAGTCCGTGTAAACCGGAGTAGCGGTGATGATTTGCGTGTCTATAATAACAGTAAGTGCAGGCATTTAGCCATAGTTTTCGCCGTGATAGGTCAAGCTCAAAGGGGATTTTGGTGATAAGAATGTGCTAGTAGAAGTATAATCGTACACCTCTTTTATTTGTTCGATTTGATTGTTGTCCCCTGGCGCGTAAGGGACGACAATCTTAAAGTTACTCTCGCCAGTCTTGTTGTCAGGTGAGCCGAAACACGCGGAGATATGACGCGGTTCCGCATTGCTAAGACGGTCAATCGTTGGGTTGTTGGTTGCCACTTGACGGGCTAAGAGTGACGGTGTTACGGGAGTTAATTCGTCGCCATTCTCATCGTAGTATTGCCTTTGGTTAATTAAAGCGTCCTCTAAGTTGTCCTGAGTGTATCTAATCTTTAAATCTCTACCCCTGACCGTTCTGCGCGTCTTAATCTTGCTGGCGCTACTCACTCAGTCTCAACACCTACGATACAGACGTTTTCCACGCCGGACATCTCAGTATCATCCAAGAAATCGACGGCGGATTCGGCATCGTCAAACGACAGCAAATCGCACAAATCCGGCTCAATAGTGTTAGTTTTAGCTTCACGCAAATCTATCCAGTTAATAGAATTGCCCGACGCGCGCCGGACGGATTGATTCGCCCCAAAAAAGGAAATGATACCATCCGAATTGCATTCGGTTTTGAGTATGATAAATCTCATAAGTCCCTCAAGTTTAATTGAATGCGTTCTCCAATATTTTTATTGGTGACAATTTCTGGATTTTGGTTTATCTCATTCCAGAAATCAAGCCATTCCGGGGTTCCGGGTTGAAATGGATATTGGATTTTGTGTCCCTCCCCCGAAGCATCCCAGAGTAGCGCTTCCCTTGGTCGAACTGTTCGTGGCAAAGCGCAAAATCCTGCGCTTTGTGAAGAGTTGCTTTTGAATATTTCGGGCAAAAAAGACTCTTTCGCGAGCACCGATAACGATGCGAAAAAATAAGTTTTGCCCGTGTCCGTGACGTAATTTGCCCGGTACAGCATTACGGAGTAGCAGTAGGGAGAGCAGTGGGATTTTTAGAGGAAAATCGCTTGTCCCACTCCCCTCTGTATCCCAGGCACATTGTGTGCGGCACGGCTCGCAGCGCTAATCCACAAGCCCTAATCAATTCAGGATCGCGACTGCTCATGGGAACGAGCATTTCAGATTTTGCGGCCTTGATCTCTGAAGCCGCACCTGGGGTAGCCCCATCAGCTTTCTCGACAACTCTGCGGTTCTGTAGCATCACTACCCTGAATCGCCTGTGCTCGAAGGTCACTTGTCTGAATCCAGGGCATCTGGCACTTGACGTGTTGATTGGACCACCACTTGCAGTTAAGCAGTTGTTGATTGCTGTTGCGTACTGGGCATAAGGGATATTTCCTGCCAAGTTGGTAGCCATCTTGAAGGCTTTTGAAGCCATTTCAAACGAGCCGTCTGTTTCGTAGTTCATGCTACCCACATACGACGTTTCCTTCTCGCCTGCGTCGGTGTCCGTTATGGGTAGTGGCACAGGAGGCAACACGCTTGATGTGGGATCTAGTAAATCGATGATATTCCGCCAAGTCTCACCTTCAAGTGATACGCAAATAACCCGAGCAATTTGATTTAATTGGCCTGCAATAGTAGCCGACGCTGCTACTAAGTTAGTTTTGCTGGGAACAGGGATACTCACTGTTTTCCCCGCTTCAAACCAAAACTTAAGTTTTCTCGGGCTCCACGAGTATCCCTCTTCGTCTTCGCAGGGCACCCCCCTGGTATTGATCACGGTTCCGCCGACGGCGGCAATGATCGCATTAATCATTGCATCAGTGGTGCCGTCCGGTATCTTGAACGTGTATTTGTAATTAAAAGTTTGAGTCGCCGTACCCCAGTCAGGAAGATAATTGTTTCCCCGGAAGGTAATGCCTTCAGGCCTTGCCATCGTTAGACCTCACTTGCTAATTCAAGTGCAACTGGCATCAGATCGAAGGCCAGATTGTACGACTGCCTTAACGTGCCAGGGGCTACATTAAGCCCGGAAGCGATCGACGGATTAGGCTTTGTAACCGTCGCTTTGGTAGGCCGCGCTGTTGGTGCTAGAGCCGTTAATGCTGAGTGAGTGCGATCGACAATTTGCCGAATCACCTCCATCCCGTTACCTGTAGTGGCATTTGCCTCAGCCTCTGAGAGGCCGGGGAGAGATGTGAGAGGAATACGGATTTCGCCAGCGGCCGTGTCGAATGTATATCCAGCGAAAATCTCGTTCGGTGCAATTTGCATAAATCGAAAGTCGAAGTGATCTGTTGACTCTTTAAGCCTAGCGAAAAGCGCCGTTTATGTCCGTTTTCTGAAGCAAAAACGACTCGTCGGGTTTAAAGGTAAAAACACTCGACGACCAGTTCGCGATGCTAGCTTCAGACGTTGATATGTAATAGGACAACATGCCATAATTATTTAAATATTTATTTATTGTAGGCAGCCCTTATGCAGTCAACCTTGATGACGGTAAAGATAACGAGCGACCTTCTGCTCAAGCTCAAACAGCGAGCTCTGAACGAAAAAAAGAAGATGTGGGAAGTCGTGGCAGACGCTTTAAATAAATATTTAAATACATAAATATTTTTATAAATATCAATTTATGTTACCTGTCGGTTGATCGGCAGGTATTTTTTTTATCGTGTATAGATGCAAAAAGAAAACAAAAGGCGCGCTCGAACTTATCCCAGCACTTTTTATGCGGGTGCCGGGGCGCAAGCAAATCCGCCCTCTTGTATTTCGCTTCGGAATTATTGCGCCAAGTATTTTTTGAGCAAGCCTCAGGTTTTGCGATTGCTCAAGAAAAAAGAGTTGTGCGCCGTAAGTTTCAAAAAAAAGCTTTTTATCGTTGACCAACTACCGGAGGAATAAGAAATAATGGGAGCACTTTACAACCTTAACCCCACACAGTCTCAACAACAGCCACCGCTGTCTCGAAATGCAAAAACCCCCGTTACTGTCAGTGTGACTACAACGGCATCGGTTGCGCTTGCCGCTAACGCTAGCAGAGCTAATTTCTCCTTTTATAACGCAGGCCCCGCCACGGTCTTCATGCGCGAAGGATCGACCGTAACTCCCCTCCTTCACGAACAGCCAGTGCCTGCCGGGTATCACTATGATAGTGAGCCAAGTGCTTTTCGCTATACGGGGGCTGTGAGCTTGGTTACGGCGTCTGGGACGGCAAGTGTGATGATGAGCGAGGCCACTGTTTAATGGGGACAATTACTAACTTAAATAGTGGTGTAGCAGGTCTTCAATTTAAAGTTGTAAATACAACTATTCCTGCTACGGCGTCGGGTCAGACGGGTGTCGATCTCAGTCCGATTTTTGGCGCTGGCTTCGATTATTCGAGAATCAGGGCCGTAAGTGCAGTCGCTACTACGGGGCCTCTCCGTGTTTTTCCTGGAGGCATTGGTTTGCCAGGGCATAGTTACTTCCTGTCAGTATCGAATACTTTTCTTCTTGTTCGCACAACGACTGATTCTGCGTCGATCCTGAAGATACCAGTAAGAGTTATTATTTGGTATGAATAATCATGCCTTCTGAACCTTTATTCACAAACTTTTTCGGCGCCGGCGCAACCCAAACCGCCACTCAACTCATTATCCTAAAAAATGATTTGATTGCTCCAGTCGGTCTTGTTCCCAGCTACGATTTTACTCCTACTGCAAGCAACCGCAGTGAACAGTTGGCACTCGCTTTAATGCTGCGGTGGCTGAGGAACCAAGACCAAAGTACAGATTCTCAATTTGTTATTAAGCCATTTGAACAAACCCTAGAATTTCGATTCAACAAATGGCAGCGAAGGTATGTTAGTGAAATTGAGGTATTCCAGGATGATACTGTTTCCACATTCCCTAATCCCAATTTAATTTAGTATGGCGATCGATAAACCTCTTACTTCATTCTTCGGCGCTACGGCGACTCAAACAGCGACGACTGTAACCTTCACCAAGGCTGACTTGCGAAGCTTGCGGACTCCGCCAGCTTTTACCGCCCTAGCACCTCTCTTGATTAACACCGGCGAGAGTTTGGTTACAGCCATCTTGTTGCGCTCATGGGAAGAGCAAGATACTAGCCAGGATTCTCAACTGTCAATATTTGGACCAGAGGTTTCGCTGGTGGAAGTTGTCTCAGATGGCGTCGCGAAGCCTTTCGAGCAGTACGTTTTTCAAGTTCGGATTTTAGTGCCGCGAGGCGTGGCAATGCCGAATCCGAACTCTATTTAATCTAGGTAAACAACAGGTAGAAATTTATGGCAGCAGCAGAGCAACCGGTTTACGGTCAATACGATCCAGCGTCAGGTGGTTATACGGCGATCGGCGGGCCTCAAATTAATTCTATCAAGATGATAGGGACTGTGACATCGGGCCCTCCAATAATTATCAATCCAGAAACAGGGAAGCCGTATCCTCCTGGGTTTATCCCAAACGAACAAGCGAAAGGAACATTTGAACTGTGGACAATGGGGTCTAGTTTGGCTGAGAACAATAAGTTGCAAACTGCTCGGCTTCGTGAAATTACGAGGGCTGCGATAGAAAAAGGGATAAGACCTCATGAAGAGAAGCTTGTCAACGAACTCAATAAAGGTGTGGATAGTTACGAGCAAGCTGTTATGACATTTGGCAATGCATTTGGCAAAGACCCCGGGAAAGCCGTCAGTAACTTGCTAGGTGGCGGCGCCGCTCAGTTAGCTGGAGGTGCGACGAAAATTGGAAGCCAGGCAATTCAGTCCGGCCAACAACTTGCAGGACAAGCCCTGAAAACTGGGCAGCAACTTGCAGGACAAGTTTCCGCATCTTTTGGTGGCGGGACGCCTCAGGCAAAGTTTAATAGTGGCAGTGGCGGTGGGATGACTTCGGCACTTGTTTCCAAGGCTCCTGAACGGGCACTTACTGGCGGGACTGGGCCGGTATTTACTAGCGGAGCTAGGAGGAATTAAATGGCGATCGATATGCCCGATCGCCTTTCTCAAATTGCAGCCAGAATCACTCCGGCAACTAGCAATCAGGAAGCGATTTTATATACCCCAAGCAACGCATCTGTACTCGGAACAAACATCAATTACCAAGGGCATATGGCGGTGATTCGAGTAGCCTGCTATCTCGATTCAGTACCTCCAACTTTTGCGCCGATGATCCTTGCTACCGATACGCTGGCACAGAAAGAGCAAAAGAATCAGATGTTTCGTGCAAATCCCAAAAAAGGGCTGCTTGTTTCCTTACAAAATCCAAGCGGTCAAAACTTTGAAGTGGGAATGATTGACCTCTACAATGTGAAGCCAATTTTTCTTACTGGGATTAACGAATTTTTCACTGATTTAGAATTCTACGGTATTAGGTTCGGTTGGAGAATCCATGCAATGGTAGTCGATCGAGGGCATGGATTGCTCCAAAATAATACCGGCGGACAGCAGAATGACTGGGTATCGATTACCGGATACGTCGTAGAGAAGTCGAGTTTTTTGCAAGACCACAACAATATTGTTTATAACTATGTTGTATGAATTGTTGTAATAATCTTAACCGAGGTGTTGGTGTCCCGTCTGTTTCTGTTGGCGAGCGTCCAATAGAACGCTTGACGGATGATTTTCCTACGACAGTTACTGTTTCGACATCCTCAACAACTCTTTTGACTGCAAATCCTAACAGAAGGATAATTAAGATTTATTGCTTGTCTTTGACAGTCCCTTCGGCTGAGGTTTGGATCAGATATGGAACTGGTGCGACATTGCTTGATTCTTCGCATCCTTTACTTTTTAAGAATTTACTGATTGTTGATTCTGGTCAGGCTGCAAATGCAATTTCTGCTATTTGCTCGGCTGGTACGGCGCAGTTGAGGGTAAGTTCAGCGGAGAGAGTATGAGGAGGCAGGGAAATAGAAATCTTGGGGTTTATGCGCCCCCAACTGGAGAGGATGGTATTCGGCGGTCTACACAGGTCGATCTTGATTTAATGAGTAGACTCAACAATATCCAGTCAGGTAGGGAACTGGGCATTACTCAGGTATTGATAGACCCTAACGAAGGGAGTGTGCAGCGGTCTAGTCAAGTCGGCCTTGACCTGATAAATAGAATCAATAATATTAGTAAGGATTTCGAGGGAATGATTCGTCAGGGATGGGGAGGCAATATCCCTGGCGCATCCCTTCAATCTCCCTCGCCGTCGCCATCACCCCCGTCCTCTTTTATTCCTTTACCCCCTGGGAATCTGTTTTCGCCTGAAATCAATGCTGCAATGCAGACCAGAACTTGCTCGAACCCCTGTATCACTTTTCATTTTAGCTTCCTGGACGATCAGCCCTGGGATGCTGAAAAGCAAGAGTGGATCGTTCCACCAACTTTTGGTCGTCTAGTAACTTTGTGCTGGGGAAGTGTGCCTGGAGAAACGGGGCCTAGTGACGAAGAATTTGGCTGGATATATCCGCCCGATGGGAATTTGGGGGCAGACTTTCTCGACCCGGACGGATACCACAGAGCGGAAATCGTCCCGGAATCCTTCTTCACTGTTGATAGTGCCACCAGATCCAGGTGCTTTTCTCCCCCTCCTCTCCCCTCGCCATCGCCTTCTCTCGGCGGGAACGCTGCTCCACCTCCACCACCAGGAAAAAATATGTGCGGATGCGACTGTAACACTATTGCTTCGATAATTGCCGAACACATGGCAGAAAAGCAAAGACTGCTTGATGCTATCAGGGAACACATTGATAGTCGAGCAATCGAGCAATTGCAGCATATTAATAAAATGCTTCAAGATATTGATATGGATCTCGATTTGCAGCCCGTAATTGACGAAATTAAACGGGTTGAGAAAAACCTTTGGAATGGAATTAATGGAGTATAAATGCCAGCACCACTCGCTTTCATTCCGCTAGCAATTAAGCTCGGTGTCGGTGCTGCTAAGGCGGCTACTGCAACCAAGGTGGCGACTGCCGCCGGTGTGGGAGCGAAAGTCGGCCTTGGGGTGCTCCCGCTGACGGCGGCACCGATCGTCCCTGTAGCGAAAGTTGTCGCCACGGGGGCGGCCGCTGCCAAAGTATCTGTTGTCACCGGTGCTGTACCGCTCGGCTTGAAAAGTGCGGCTGTAACCGGCGTGACGGCCAAAGTGTCCGCTGGACTTGGTAGTGGAAAAATTGGACAGGTGCTCGGCATCGCTGCCTTAAAAGGCGTCGCGGCGGTTCAAGTAGACCAAGCTTTGAAGGGAGATCAGAAACCTAAAGTTGCCACGCGCGCACCGATCGGCGACCCCAGACAAGCGAATCGAACTCAAACTCAGCCTCAAACTCAGCCTCAGACTCGATCGCCGATCGGCGACCCCAGACAAGCGAATCGAACTCAAACCCAGCCTCAAGCTATTGGAAGGGCAGATCCTTTCGCGCCGATCGCCCCTGAGTTTGATGAGCCTACGATTGGGTCGCGATCGCCGAAAATGTCTCCCATCAAGGGCCTCGACACAACACCCGCAGGAGCGCTGAGTATTCCCGGTGGCAAAGCAGGAGGCCGGATAAACTTAGGTGCGATCGACTCTTCTAGGCAAGGACTGTCTACACCTACATCTCTCGATCAGGTCGAGAAAGGTGGGATTAATTTATTGACTCCAATTGTTGACTTTCTGAAGGGATTAGATTTAGATATCCAAGAATTAAAAAATCCAGATTTTAGCCCATTGTTGGAACAAATCCAGCAAATGATTAATCCAGTATCAGAACAGGTAAAGGAACTACCTAAAACTATTTTATCTGGAATCACCGAACTGCTTAATCCTATTGTTGGCTTGATTACTACCACGTTAGAAGGAGTAATCAAAATTCCTCAGTTGAATGCTGATGCTATGATTGAGACAATAGCTCCCCTGCTTTTGGGTCTTCTGATTCTAGAATCGCTTTTTGAAAATCTGACAGACACTATTAAGGGGTTAAACCTAAAAATGCAGGTAGAAATTCCGCAGGGCTTAGCAATGCAAGTGGAGGTTCCGCAGGGGCTGGCGATGCAAATGGAAGTTCCGCAGGGGCTGGCGATGCAAATGGAGGTTCCTCAAGGCTTGGCGATGCAAGTAGAAGTTCCCCAAGGCTTGGCGATGCAAGTAGAAGTTCCCCAAGGCTTGGCGATGCAAGTAGAAGTTCCCCAAGGCTTAGCGATGCAAGTGGAAGTTCCGCAGACTTTGACTGTGGCGACAGACTTACCTAATCCGGACATTGAAACTAAGTTGAAGAAGCTTCAGAAAACGGCGGAGGAGACTAAGAAAGAATTAGAAAAATGCTGCAAAGACATTGCCGACAAGTTGAAGAAGAAGAAAAAAGAAGATGATGACAGGTTCCCAGAATTCAAAAGCTCGGGTTCCATCGAATGCGACGGCGTGACGATTCCTTACAGTTATTCTGGCCCGGGTTTGGTAGGGCTGCACAAACAGTTAGATGTGATTCTAGGTGTCAACAAGATGGCACTCAAGAAAATTTGCGATATAGAATATTCGGCGTCGTTTCCTGATATTTTTGGTGGCGGAACTTACGCCTGTGGTAGCACTATTTTCAATTATGATTATTCCGGCGCTGGCTTACTTGGATTGAGCGACCAAGTTGAAGAGTTGACGGCGCTAAATAAAAAAATACTGGCGGAGGTTTGCGGCGACGATATTGACATTGCTGGCGAAATTGATTTTGTGGATTGCAATGGCGGTACACAAATTTTGCTTTATAGCGGCGATGGGATTGCCGGCTTGTCGAGCCAAATTTCAGCGTTTACCGAGCTACAAAAATTGACTTACGCCAAAGCTTGCGAGACTCCTGGTTGCTACCCAGTCCAGCCCGGGGATGAATTCGCAGAGTTTGACGTGCCGAGGCAATTGGTGCTCACCTGGGGGCAAGATTATCCCAAGCAAACCGGCAGTTTGTGGCACACTCAAATCCCGAATCCCCGCGAGGATTTGGAATGGTGCCGGGATTTCGATAACTTGATTTATACCAAGGGGAATATCTACGGCCGCTTGCTGTGGGGCGCTTCCAAAATCAAATCCGGTGTGCGTGCGGAGACAGAGGAAGAGGCCGAAAGGATTCTAGGTTTGATTGATGATTTGTCTGTTTCCGAAGGTAAGCTGCGGATAACAAAAGGCGGCGCGGTCAAACTAAATCCGGCAGTTCGATCGGTGCGCTGTGTTCGCGCTGCGATCGCACAACTCGGCGCGAATGGGGTTCCCGAGACGGTAAAATGCTTCGTTCCGCCGATCGAGGGGTGTTAATTGGACAAGGAAAAGTGTCCCATTTCTGGGACGTTTTCTGCTTACTGTTGAGCCATGATCATTTTTGCTTTTCCTTCTTCTGGTTTTTTTGTTTACCGGGGGGGCTTTTCTTTTGGGATCTAGTTTTTTTGTTTTTAAATAACTTTCCGATCTAGTCTTCTAGTTTTAAAAAAACCTTACAAACTAGGATCTTATAAGTAAAAGTTATTCTCTAAATTTCCCGGCAAAAATTTTTAAACCATAAATTTCCCTTATCTATCTTTTGGACAAATTCGGCTCCTCCGACGACGCGCCGAGATTAGATGATGATCCAGTAGGTAGATATTAGGATGAGGCTCCCACCAATCTTGATGCAAAAATATCAAACCTGCTTTTGTAAAAAATCGGCTTGGGATTTCTTGAAGTGTCGGCAATTTTTCCAATAATTGCTTTTTGATTATTGGAGAAATTCCCGAGCGCTTTTTTTGAACTGGTGTCGCTTCCATGCGGTAGGAGTTGGAGAGGTGACGGCTAACACTTGCAGGGGACAATCCCCGATTATCAGCAATGACCTCCTGACTCCCACCGTAAAAGCGAAAATCCGACTCGCAATAAACAAATCGAGTGCCCCTTCCCAGTACCCGCGCCAGATGATCGCAGGTGTGCAGGTCAGTCGGTTTGATTATTTCTGACGGAGTTTTCTCAGGATCTAATCCCTGAGTTTTCATTTGCTCGATCTCTTCCATCCTCTGACGGTGGAGAGATGCGCGTTGCAAATACTGGGCTTCCACTTCCGTAGCGAGTATGTGGATATTAGCCAAATCATCAATATTTATGGCGGCGATCGGGCCGAGTTTCTCTATCCCGGTGAGAGCGATCGCTTTTTCCAAGCTTGCATAATAAACTGTGACCCAGTTCCCCGACTGCGAATAGGCACGAATCAATCCCGATCTTTTCGCGACGCACAGTAACTTCCTGATATGTCCCTGGCTGCGATCCAAAATTTTACTCGCCGCTGCCAGCGAAAATTTCCCGATTCCCGATCCTTTGGATTTTCCGCCGTGGCTCCAACGCGAAATATCGAAGCGACGCGCGAGCAGCCAGACGCTTAGTTTGCGGCCAAAATGCGGGAATAATCGTGCCGGGAAGCGCACCAAATCTAGCTCCTTGTCGCTGACATACTCGCTATGCCAGTTTTCACAAAGTTCGATCAGCCATTCCGGCGCTGGTAGGGGTGGATGTTGCAGCGGATTTTTGAGCCAAATGTAAGGTTTGTTTGTGGTTGGGTGGACGCTCGGTGGCAAAACGCTCTGAGTTCCCAGCCAACGAAATTCTAAGCATTCTTCCTTGCCGTCGTCACCCGCAATTCCAGTGCCGATTCTCAGATTGCGTAAGCGGCACCAGTCTTTTTCTGGTACTGAGAATAGGCACTGCTTTCGGCTTTGGCGGCCGCTTGTCCATGCGGTTGTTCGTGGGAAATCTGTGAGGCTGTTTTCACCGGCTAGTTTGACTAGGAGTTTGGCGGCTGATTCGCCGTCAATGTCTACTGCCAGCAATCCGTTTCCCAGCTTTAGTCCGAGACCAGTTGCCTTGCCACTTTCTAGTTCGGCGAGAATTTCCAGGCGATCGTACTGCTTAGAATTCCATCCTTTCTGGTAAGGTTTTTTCCCCCGTACAGGCACGAGAGACCAATTCTCGGGAATTTCTAACAGGGCGGGGAGAGTTTGCATCGCTGTTAGTCTTCCTCTATTGCCAGCATATTCACTATTTGGGAGGTGGAGGTAGTTTGTCCTTCCCACCGCACAAATATGATGGGTATGCCACCTGTCGATAGGGCGACTCCTCTTACAAACCCTGGAAGATATTCGATTCGGTTTGTCTCAATGACTTTCTGTCCAATTCTGAAAAATAGAAATTTATCTAAAATTTCAATGTGTTGCTGTGCTCTTATCTCTGACAATTCTATGGCTTTTAATTCTTTTGGTTTCTTGGTACTTTTTTTTGCCTTTTTGCACTGCTCTATGTTTTGCAATAGCTTCTCTTTTGTCTCCTGGATCTGAGTGAGAATCGCGTCTGGAAAAGTTTTATCAAAAGTTTCTACGCTGGCTTGGTTGCCATCCTCGTCTAATGTTGGTGGCCCCACAGCCCACATATCAAGGTATTCTTCCCCTAATCTCATTCCTTTGAGCCGAACCTTCTTTTGTTCAGGTAGAAATACTTCTATCTCCCTGTATTGATTGCTATAGAAGCAATTTTGCACTCCATTTAAAAGCCAAGAAAAGTTATCTTTTTCCCATTGGTTCCAGCCTTCAGGAAAGGCGGTGTCTACAGCCATGCCTAGTATCGCTTCGCTGGCGTTATGTTTCGACCAGTCGTCATAGTCAGTTTCTCTTTGGTTTTCTGAGAATGTCGCCGATTTTTCAGGCTCTAGGGGTGCGACCGCAGGGACTGCATTTTCTGCAATTAATTCCGGTTTTTCTTCGGTGGCTGCACCGCCTGCGATCTCTACTTTCAGTGGCATTAATTTTTCTAAATGCCTTACTTGCACTTCGGATTCTCTCCCATCGTCGAATCGTACTTTGACTATGGCAAAAGGTTCATATTTCCCTGAGTAAATCTCCGAGACAATTTCTCCGTATGTGATGAGGTAATCCAGTGTTTTACCCCAGTCGGGATTGTTCAAGTCGTACTTGATTCGGTCGCCAAGGGTGAATTTTCTCATGGCTTCAGCCATACTCTTTTTAAGTGTCTCGCTGAACCAATTAGCTCCCCTGGCTGGCGGCATTTCATTGGCTTCTGCGGTGTCTACAGTCGCGTCAAGTGCTGTGTCTACAATCTCCACATCCGAGGCTTCTGCGGTGTCTACAGTCGCGTCAAGTGCTGTGTCTACGTCGCGTCAAGTGCTGTGTCTACAATCTCCACATCCGAGGCTTCTGCGGTGTCTACAGTCGCGTCTACAATGTTTACACCCAATGCTTTGACCGTATTGTCTGGTAAGAAGTCGGTGTGTGCTGCGGACTCCAAGAGCGAGGGTGAGGAAGCTGCACTCACCATTGTCTGAATTGTTAATTCTGCCTCTGCCAATTGTTCCCGCAGCCGCTGGTTTTCCTCTGTTAATAAAGATGTGTTACCGCCGGCAGGTGTGGACAGAAACTCGAAGTGCAGCACCCAGACTAACTTGTCCTGCCCCTCGAAATATGTGTCAATAAATTCTTGTGCTGTCGCAACCATGCCACCTTCTTCTTTCAAGTCAGTTGCCGTCATTTCTGACAGATACTGTTGGTATGGGCGCTGAGTAAGCTTAATAAATCCCAGTTCGTACCCCCCACGTTGGCGGCCCTTATTTAGTGCTGGGATGGCAATATTTTTGTCGAAATATCTAATGAAGTTTTTTGCATAATCATCTTGCCACGCGCGCCGAGTTTGCGTTTTCTTGCCGGAAGTCAACTCGTTTATTGTCAAGGCAAAGCTTATTCCCATGGCCTTGGGCTTGGACGCTTGGGGAAATAATTGATTCAGACTGGCTATCAAATCAGCAGCGAATTCCTTACCTTCATCCTCTGGGAGTTCGATCGCCTGCGCGAGTGCTAGTGTCTTCAATCTTGCTGGAGTTCCAAGAGCTTCGAGTAGGTCGCCTGCGAATTTATCTTCCCAGTTTTTGATAAATTCAATGGGGCTTTTCTCATGGAAGTGAGGTTTCAGGGCTAAACCCTGCGGCCACTTGTCGCTATATATCGTGTCTTCCTGTGGGAAATAATAATATGTGTTTTTCCCGGTATTCCAAACTAATTCCGAATCCCAGTTAGTATCTTTTTGCTCACCCGGAACCAGCTCCATCTCTGCATAGGCGATAGTAAATAGCTCATCTTCCCCGTCCACTGTGACAAGTGCTTGGCATTCATCTTTCCATTTGTGAATAATTCCTTTTTTGCCTTCTAGCCCCTTGGCAAAAATCAACACTCTATCGCCCTTGCTGGCAGTGATTTCGTTCAGTGGAGTGGTAGGCTTTTCCGCTTTCGTTAGTATTCTCAGGTCACTGGCGCCAAGTGGTTTTGGGTAGACTCCTCCGCTGTAAAGTGCGACGTGAATCTTGCCTAATTTGTCTACTTTTTTGACTAATCCTCTGTCGCTTTTTACGTCTTTTGTCTCGACTATCTCGACTGGCACGCCCTTCGTAAAGCCTAAGCTTTGAATTGCGGCTTTGTAATCCTGACTGCGCTTACCGGATATCTCAAATACTGCTATTTCTAAATGTTTTTTAGTAGCCTTTTTACCTTCCGCTGCCGCTAAATTTTTTGCATATTCGATCGCTTTAAGTTTATTGCCGATATCTGGAATTTCTTTTAGGGGGCGAAGGCAAGCGCTGGGGATATTTAAGGTGATCGGTTCGTCGTATTGTTTGGCAATTTCAGCCTCTAATCGTGCTACTACTTTCGCGTCCTCAATCAATCTGTAAGCACTGGAACTTGACTTGCCAAATTCAGTTTTGCAGTAGCTTTCAAAGGTTCTGTACCCGAGGGCTTTGTAGGCTTTTCGATCTCTTGCTTCTATGAGCATTGAACCCAGGCTATCAAAGTTACCCTTGATATCCTGCGTGATTGAATCTGCCTCTGCTCTCCCCATTTCGGTAATGCGTGCTGGTCGATCGACTGTCGCAACTGTCATGCTGAACGCTCCTGTTTTATTTGATCAATAATTCATCTTTTTGGATAATTGAAGGATATTTTTTGGATACCCAGTCGCTTGATATCCAGCTCCATGAACGTATTATTTTATTCCCCGCTATTTCCCATCTAACGAATAGTGATTTCTCACGAACTTCCTCTAAAACACCTATTCTTTTGATTCTTCCGATCAGCATTGACACTGTGTCGCCGACGGCGAATTTAGTTTTGTTCGTTTTCATGAATCCTCAAACAGTCGGTCTTGGTGAGTAAGGAAGCGATCGCACTTTCTACAACAGCGCGATCGCGGAGAAAAAATGTAGCTTCAATTCACATCGATTGTTTGTTTCCCTACGCTTCAAGTTCAAAGTCATCTTGCAGAATATCCCCGGCTAATTCGGCCAGTGCCGACGGGGAAAGGGCTTTCAATAATTTCATTGCTTCTGCGACAGGTGCCGCAAATTCGCCGTGGCGCGGATTGATTTCTATCAATTGCGCGGAGGTTTGGTCGATGCGGTGATAGGCGGCCAAGCCCACTGCCATTTTTTCGTTCCAGGCGAGCTTTTCTAGCTTGAGAAAAAGTAAGCCGAGAGTGGTTATATCTCGCACAAGGATTTTGACCAATTCGTCGTCTATGTCGTAGGTGCTTTTGAAAGTATCTAGGGGGTTGACTTGACTCATTTGATTTCCCATACGTCTCCGAAATTTGTTACTTTTCCTGCTGCCTGTAACTCGCGTAGACGGCACATGGTTGAACCTGTGGAATAGAATCCGGGCATCTTGAGAGAGATTTTGTAGGCTGTTTTAGGGCCGTCTTTGAGGATTTCTAAGATGTCCTTTCTTCTGATTTCGTTGATTGCTATGTGGTTGGCGATGCTTCGTCCTGTGTTCATGGGTTTTCGATAGTGGGGATGTGTAAAACCAGGTGTACTTTGAGTCTCCAGGCGATCGCCCGAAACGTTTTGCTTGGAAGGTAAAAAAGGCCCCACGCCTTGAAAAGCCATGAGTCGAATACGGGTTTCATGGCGTTCATGTAGCTTTCTACCAAGTCCAAGTCGGAAAGATCTGCCAGGTCGGGGTGATCTTTTGTGTAGGCTTGCTTCCAGATGTCAAAAGCCTCCCAAGCCTCAGTACGGAAATCGCCTCTGTCAAGATTTAGATAGTCCCAAAACCACATTCCGTACCAATTCCAGTTAGTCGTGTTTGTTGCTGTTTGCATGGGTTAGCTCGTTGATAAAAAAGGCAATCGCACGTCCTGCCGCGCGATCGCCGGCGAATGATAGGAAGGAAGTTTATAGGCAGTCCAGGTATTAGGTCATAGGCATCACCTCTGCTTTTGTGGAATCCCTGCGACCGCTTCCCGGTGGTGGCGGTGTGTCGGGGGTGTTCGTCGCTAATCGCCCACTGAAAATCAGGGCTACTGATACCGCAATGGCACGTGACCCGATCGATAAAGTCCGCATTTTCACGGAATTCCTTTCTAAAAGGCAGAGTTTGTCTACGTGAAAAGACGTAGGTTAACTTGTTTGTGCTGTGGAGTTGCCGGAACCGACCGCTTCTTGTCGCTCATGCTCATCAGGTCTTACAGAGCTAGTTGCCAAAGACGGTTTGCTTGCTGGAAACTCTTATATTTGTAGTAAGCAGGCCGTAGACGCTAATCACCAGCCTGCTTACTTTTTGTGGTCGAACACCAGCCTCAAAAAACTTGTTCTCTCAAACTTGCTTTTAAAAGCTAGTTCTTATATACTATGGTAAGTCAACTAAAAAATCAAGCAAATCTTCTAACACCTGTGTGGATTCGCAAAAGAGCCAACAAAACTCAAAGGCAAATAGCCGTCGAGTTAGGTATTACTGAGTCTGTTATCAGTAAATGGGAGCGAGGTATTACCGTGCCTAGTCCCTCTCTGACTGATATTCCTAGGTATTGCCAGGCATATGATTGCACTCTTGAAGAGCTGATTGAGGCGTTCAGTAATATAAGTCGCAAACCCGCCTAACGGAACCTTGAAAATTAAATAGTTAAGCCTCCCCAGGTAGTTTCTGGGGAGGCTTGATCACAGTCTATTGTTTTGTCTAGCACCGTTGTCTAGTGCGACCGAAACGAGTTCAGGAATGTCTGCGTGTTCTGATTGTAAGGACTCACAACCCCCATCATGTACAGGCGATCTCTCACCATCACCTTTCGGAACGTCATCTTGAGCGGTTTAGACCTGTGTTGCAAGTTAACCTCTATTCCTGGGTTTCCGTTTAGACCAAAGTGTCTTTGTGAAACGATCGAAAACTGTTCCCCAAAGGTAGTTCCTGAATTCCATTGCTTGCTGACAACTTCCGTCATAAGAGCCTGTTTGCGATCGGGGCTAATGAATTCGGAGTTTTCAATTGTCTTGTACCCAAAAGTGTAAAATTCGTCTTTTTGCTCGATCGAGTACATCACGCCGTCAGCATCTGTCACTTGCTTAACTTTGTGTGGTGGCACTATTATCGAAAACCGCCCATTTTGGTCATAAAAATCGTTCCATCCCTGCTGCCCAGGCTCGGAAGTGGAACTGAAGGACTGCCGGGGTTGCTGGTATATCTGAACCAGTCGAGGCGCTGTCCCTGTGGTAGTTGGTACAAGATACTGCGTCCGACTTCCCGCCAAGTGATTCTCTAGATTCCGCGCCATCCGGCTGAGCTGTTCCGGCCGCCCGATGAAGTAGCCCAACGCTACCCATCCCGCCACCCCTAGCCATTTGCGCCATTCGATTCGTCTCTTGAAGTTCATATTAAAACCCAGGTATTAGTTTCTGGATTTTATAGCGATTTCAGCCACCAGCGGAACCGCGCAACCACGCAAATAACGCAGGTTTACGAAAAATGTCCCAAAGGTGGGACATTTTTCGTGAACCTTTCTCAATCAAGGTTTCGCTCTCTCGGTGGCGGCAATGATTTTTACTGCGGCCGTGGCGAAAATAATCAGGCATTTCCTCGATGCTGAAATAGCAAAAGCTCTGTTTTTCAAGCTCTTGCTCCAGTTTTTTAGCCTTGTCTGAAAAGAATGATTCATACAAAAATGTCCCAAAAATGGGACATTTTTGATAACCAAGCTTATTGACAATTAGATACTGAGGCTCGCTACACGCCTCTCCAGACTTGCGGGTGACACCGCAAGATTAACGCTCTAACCAAGCACACGGGCGATCGCTCTGGGTAGATCCGGCGATCGCCCTTCCTTTTCCAGCTACTGACAATCATACCCTATGCCTAAAATCAAGCTCAAAAAATACGAGCAGGCTCTTGCTCTCCTCCCAGGATGCAAGGGCTTGGATCGGGATCCATCAATCCTTTATGCCAATCTCAAGACTCTCGGTTATCGGTGGAGTGGTAGCGATCGTAAGTGGTTGCTGAAGTGATGCCATGGCAGACCTACCCAACCACCCCCGCTTCTTCGACGACGACAGCGAATACCTCGATCTGGGTTCCGGCGAGCTCGCCGCCAAGCGATACCTGCGGTTGATTTGTTCTGCTGATTATCGATCGAAGCCCTTCGTGGATGATGACCCCGATCGGGAAGGTCTGGCATCGCCTACCAATAACCTCCCATTGCCACCTAATGTAATCACGATCGGCAGGAGAGTTACTCCAGCACTCAGAGTCAAGATTTTAGGTGCGTTAGATTTGTACCCTACAAAGAGTCAAATCAGGATTTATCAGTTATTTGCCGAAATCAAAGCTTGTGGATTTAAGTACGACCACAAGCATAGTATTTGGGAGTTTCGATCTAAATGGAAGAATTCACTACCGAACAAAAACTAAAAATCCGTGACTATTTTGACGACCCCAATTACTCACAACCCCACGGTGAATTTGTCGCAACGCAATTGTTGGCGGCAATGATTGCCTCCGGCAAATACGAACTCGAAGAATACCCTAGGCTCGCCGAAGCCGCTATCAGGTTGACAGCTATCTTGGTGGTTCGATTCGACGACGAAGTGAAGCGTGAGGTGCGAGAAACGACAAACCCAAAACCTTCAGCCTCAGAGAAAGATACGAATTCTGATCCTGACTCTGAGGCTTGTGACCCAATTCCCTTTTAACGAACTGGCGACACCTGCCAGATAAATAAAAGTGGTGTGACAACCCAGAGAGACGGGTTTATTCTCCCTATCTGTCTCTTGCGATCGTGTTTGCTTCAAGTGCGATCGCTTATTTTTTAGGAGTTTGCATGATTACCGAAGATACCCGCATTGATTATGAGCGCGTCGGCGATATTACTTCGCCCCCAGTCTTTAAGGTCTTGAGTGATGTTTACGGCTCTGATTTTGGCGACGCCACTCAGGAGGAGCGATTAGTCTTAGTGGAAGCGATCGCTTATAGCCTGCGTGTAGGAGGCGCATTTCGCGATAACTTGCGGAATGTGGTAAACGGCGATCTAGATATGCCCTGTGGCATCTTTACCTCTGCTGGAGTCGGGAGAAATGAGGGGCTGAAGCTATTGGCTATCTTACAGGTAGCGATCGTTGAATGTTACTAGATTTTAGCCGCCAAAAGAGAAGGGTTGTGAGCCAAGACAGCTTTTGTCTCGCCGATGAGTTGAAGCTCTACTTTTGAGTGAACTAATTAAATTAAAATGCCCCTGCGCTGCATTAACAGCCAGGGGCGCGACCATCCCAATAGTTTCAAGCAGAGGATAGTATGAAAATCATATCAGAAATATCACTTTCGCCGCAAGAATTTCGTAAATTAACTGGCTGGTCGGTTTACAAAATTAGCAGAGAAACTGGCATTCCTTTACAAACCCTTTATTGTTATCTGAGAGAACCCGGAGCCCCTGGATATCGCGAACCCAAGCCTCAAATAACTCTTCTGTTTGGATTACTGCACAAAGTTTTATGCACCGCGTAAAATTATGCTCTGCATAGTATACCCGCCCCTCAAAGGCGGGTTATTTTTTGTCTATACGAATCGATTCAAATCGATTCAATCGATTCAAATCGATTTAAACTCAAAGGCAAAAAGGCGAAAAATGGAACCTGAAGACCAAGCCGTGATTGACGTAGACAGCGAATTAATCGATTCCTCTCTCCCTGAATCGATTGAACAATGGTACTCGGCGCAGTATATGATGTTCCTCCTCCGGTTGAGCAAAGCTGACTTGCAGAAGTCGATTTGCAAACTTCAGGATGTCTACGGATTGAATCTTGCTACTTTACGCCGTGGTGCTGCCCGGGCAACCGAATACTCGCAGCTTGCTCTTGATGCAACTAAACTGCTCAATGCCGGCAAGTTTACTCAATTGCGCCAGTTGGTAGAGCAAGCACCCGTAGTACCATCTCCCACAGCATCAACGGCGATTGTGTTCGTTGACCAACACAATGCCATTGCCCAAACTGCGGCAACTGTTGCTGATAGTAATTTGACTCAAATTGCTTCTTTTAAATCTGGTTTGTTGAACAACTACCGCGAGTTGGGGCGGGCGCTTGGCAAGCAGGCAGCAGCAGAAGTAAAGCTGGGATTTACTGAGGAAGTTAAAGCAGCCCTTTCGGATTTACAGGATTCTTAAGATGGCTTTTTACAAGGTTCGGGTACAGCGCGAAAGTAATACACCAAGGCATCTCAATGTTGTTGCCAGCAAATCTCAGGAGGCTCTGCAAGTAGCAGTATTGCAATTGAGAGATGAGGGGATTACTGACGCTAAGGGTGTGGAGGTTATAGGTCAAGTACAAAGTTTAAGAGGTTGAATATGTTCGGAAAAATATTGGATCTATTGCCCGCTGGTGTTGTCGAGCAGATAGGCAACGCGAGCTTCCGATCTTTAGCGGATAGAGGCGAAGTAGATAGTTGGTCTGTTTCTTACGAGCCCGAAGGTGAGATAGCGACAAAAGAGAGAAAGGAATACGAAAGAGAAAGAAGCACGGAAGTAAAACCAATCGAGGGACAGAAATGATTACAAGTGGTATCTCTCGGGTTGTCGGTTACAATCCTATGTCGCCGGTTATCCGACAAAACTTAGGCGATATCGGTCTCGCCAAGGTAGCGAATTGCACGGATGAAGAAGTTCACGAAAGTTCGGTTAATAAGAAGAAGTGGCAGCAGCAAGCCCGACGCTCAAAGATTTATGTTGCGAATCAAAAGGCGATTTTGGATTGCATCAAAAGGATCGAAGAGCTTGCGCTGGAGCTTCTTGAATACGGATTTGATACAGATGAAAAAATAACGGGGCTTGTTGCCAAGGGCATTGAAGGGGGAGCCAAATATAAGGCTGCGGTACTTTACCGCAAGGAGCAAGCAAGGCTTTCTGTACTCAAAACCGAGGCTCAATTTGCTGCCGACATGGGATTCGCGCAAGCGAAGACAGGCGGAGAAATCGGCTTGATAGCCGATCGCTACGGCATTGATATCAAGTTTCTCCAAGCTGGCTTTAAAACTCAGTCGGCCGCCTTAGAACCACAGCTTAAAGCCAGTGCGGATGCCAAAAATCAAGAGGCGATCGCCCGCCAGCAGCAAGAAGCTTACTGGAAAGGCGAAACCACTACTTCTGGAGGCCAAAAAACTTTGGGTGGCGGCTTGTTTGGCTCGATTTCTAAATCTTTGGCTGGATGGTTTAAAGTATGAAGTTTCCATTTTTTAGAGATCGCGATCGCGAAAAGCTTGAGGCTTATCGCAGAGTCTTGGAAGCTTACGCTGACCCAAATAACTGGTCAAATGTCAGTTGTTTTGGACACATTAAACGCCGACGGTGGTGCGGTGGCAACGACGGCATGGATTTAGCTAAAAAAGTATTGGAGCAAGATGATGGACGGAACTCTTGAAGGGTACGCAGCTTACGAGGACTGGGAGGCTCAGCAACCGAAACCACAAGTTGCCGAGCCGGGAGAAAAGCGGATCGCATTTTCTCGGAATGCTTACAGAGTAGCTCATTTTGGCTTGATAGCCAGTGGCACTGCATCCGCGGTACTTATTTTTAGAATGATTCCCTGGTTGTCGTTTGGCAGTTTTGCTATCCGAATAATTGCGACCGCGGTGGTTGGCAAGGAGGCTCTTTTTGGCGCGGACGACGATCGTCCTGGATATCAGGCGGCTGCCACCGCGATCGCTCTCGGCTCTGCGGCTGGTGAGTGGGATGCAATTTTGGCAATCTTTGGTGCTGTTGGTGACTTCCTCTCTTTGTACGGGGGGTCGATCGTGGTTGGGTTGTTGATGGTGTGTGTCCTTGTGGCGTGGCTGTGGGGAGGTCGCAATGTCTCGACTTAAGATTTCACTTGCTCTGCTTGCTGGTTGCGCTGGCTTTGTTCTTGCCGGCGCAAGCCTTCCGGTTGACACCCAACTAACGATTCGCACCAAACTTGGCAAGCGAACTTATCCTCACTGGTTAGTCCAGCCCGATAGCAAGATTGTCAAAACTGAGGGCGCTTCCGGCTTGATTCGGCTGCTTGGTGGGTTAGCTAGCTTCGCTAGCTTTGGGGCTGCTCTACACTTCGCTGGCAGTGACGAACGCGAACAGCGGCTATTTTGGGCTGGACAGGTTGCCAGCGACGATATCCAGCAAAAAGAAAATCAGACAACGGCCGAAATCGGTGCAGGGGTTCGCCTCAAAAAATTACAACTTGAGGCGCAGGCAGATATCGATCTTTTTACTTTGCAGCTTCAGCAAAAATTCAAGGAGGCGATCGGATTTACTCCAGTGCCATCCCAGCCAGCGTTACCTCACGGTAAGCCGGGAACACTGGATGACATTACAAATCCAGGTGACAAAATTGATGTCGGAGAACAAGTTAAAAGTGCGATCGAACCCGGTGATTCCCTGACTCAATCTTTGCTGAAAAGCCAAATCAGTAGCGCAGTTTTTGCAGGGTTTTTGAAGCTTATTGGAACCCCTGGATCGGGAAAGACTACTCTAACGAGCGCGTTGATTCGTTGTCGCATCAGTCGAGGACATCGATTGATAATTATAAACTCCCACAAGCGTAAATCAATGTACCGAGGAATTGAAAAATTCCTCATCAAAGGGACGAAGATTTACGGTATTGGTTTGGGTGACAAGGAACGGGCGAAAAGCTTGCTGGATGGCTTGAATAAAATTCTTGAGATTTTATCCAAGCGATACGATGAATATCAGAATGATGATGAGGGAACTTACCATCATTTTCCTATCACCTTACTCCTTGAGGAGATAGGTGAGTGGCAGCCTCTTTTGGCTTTAATCTTGCCGCCTACTGAGGTTGAAAATATCTTGCAAACTTTTTGGCTAAAGCTTTTTATAGCGGCCAGGAAGGGAAAGGTTTTTCCTCTTGTTACAGCTCAGACTGATACTCAGGCAATGTTCAAGGCGAAAAATTTGTCGGAATTGTTTAAACAGTCCGGTGCTATTACCTTGTTGCTGACCGCCGTACCAGATAAGGACTCTGAAGACGGGTGGAAGCCTTCGGGGCAAGGCAAACTTAAATCACCCAATTCTGTACCAATTGATGTTTCTATTCCTGATGCACGATCGCTGATTGACGATGTGGATCATTTTGGGGATTGCGAAATATTTCTCGAATCATTTGCTACAGATTATCCCACTGAGTCAGTGGTGGAGATTCCACCAGTCTCCACCACCTCTCCACCGCCTCTCCACCAACCTATTCACCACCTGGAATCCTTGCTGCACCGGAAATACAACGCAGTCAACCCGATTCCGGAAAATTGGGAGTTTCCTGATCCAACGCAGTCATTGACCCCCGAAGTGCGTGCGGTGGTGGTTGCCTGTAAGCGTAGCGGACTATCTCAGAATGCTGCTATTTTGGCGATATGGGGGGTTGCTAAATCTGGTAGCGATAAGCGCTACGAGTCTGCTAGAAATCACTATCAATCCGTAGTTATTTAGGGAGGCAAATAACAAATGGAAGAAGGGTCGTTGACAAAAGATATTCAATGCCCGCAATGTGGATCGGTGGATATTAAGTTCGACAAAGATTATGGATTTTACACCTGTAATGCTTGTGATCATGCTTGGGCTTATTCCAAGGATGACCCAGATTTTGATGAGCTTGATGAAGATATTGACTTAAATTAACAGCGTAATTGCAAGGTCGCTCCTTGTTTCTTTATGTTTGAGCGAAAGTTGAAATGGGGTATCCAAAGATATTTGAACCCGGTCACGACGAGGGGTTCAAGGAGTTCAGCCAAAACAATGATTATGAGATTGCTGAATGATGCGTCTGCAACAGATTTAATGTTGGTTCCTGGAATTCTGAAAGAATTTGAGGAGTTGCCTGCATGGCTTAAATTGCGATTCCAAAAAGGTTCCCTTTATCAAGACGAGGATCGAGTTTTTGGGTGGTGTAGGGATGATCAAATTCAGGCAGTTGAGTTGCCTGTGTACTTGGATATGTTTTCTTACGACAATGGAAATGAGAATCGCATTGTTAAATATATTAGGGTTGGTGTATCAGACGAAGAAGGTTTTGCCCCCGCTATTGATTTACCTTTTGATGGAGTTCGTGTTGAAGTCCCTGTTGCCCCTGGTTATGATTTTGACTATACTTTTTTCACCATGTGGGAGCACGGCTGGGCGTCACCTTGCGAAATTCAATGGAGCTGGTTTGAGAGACCTCGTTGCTCGGATCTAGATGGGTATGTGGTAGAACGATCGATCATTCCTCATGGCTTTTGGAAAGCTTGGGAATGGTATCCAGATTGCTGGCGGGATTACTACGACAAACGTCCTGAGCTTTTTGAGGATGCTGAGTGGTGGGGTACCCCGATGCCGATTCGTCACGAGCCACCGAATGACCCCTATGCAGCGGTACTGGGTGGAGCAAATAAGCACGACGTTGAAATATTTTTTCTTGACTCTTGACTTTTCGGTCAGGGTGAGATAGATTTTTTGTTGTGCAGGGACAGTTGAAAGCAGGCGAACACTTGATCTGGAAGTGTCGCCCTGTCACGGCGGAAGTTGCGGGTTCGAGCCCCGTCTGTCCCGTTCTCTCGAAAGTTTAGGGTTGTAATAAACTTTTTTCTGGATTAAGCAGGAGGCAAACATGACTGCGACGCTCATTCATCCCTCTCCAGAAAAAACCACACAACGGGTGGTACTATCTAGTATCAGTTGGCAGACTTACCAAAGCTTGTTAGCAGAAGCTGGAGACAACAGGTCTTCGCGGTTTTCATATTTTCAAGAAGTATTAGAAATTATCATGCCATCAGATTTGCATGAAACTGTTAATTGTTTGCTAAAACAGTTTGTGACTACTTTAAGCGATGAATTAAAGTTGAAACGTAAGGGATTTGGTTCGACAACTCTCAATCGTGAAGATTTAAAACAAGGTGCCGAACCAGATTCCTGTTTTTATATCCAAAATGTCGATCGCATTCGTGGCAGAAAAATTAACTTATCAATTGACCCGCCACCAGATTTAATCATTGAAGTCGATCTTACCAGTCCATCTACTAATCGCTTTAGTATTTACAAAAACCTGGGAGTTCCTGAAATTTGGAGATATCTCGGAGAGACTGTACAATTTTTTCAATTTCAGAACGGAGAATATGTAATCTGTGAATGTAGTGCCACTTTTCCGATTGTTTCTTCAGAAATAATCACTCAATTTTTGCAGATGGCCGAGACGGAGGATGATATGACTATAATTGACGCTTTGCGAGTATGGGTGAGGGAGCAGTTGCGATCGCCCGAAAATGAATAATACTTAACTTAATTTAACTAATTCCTTTCTCCCACGGACGATCGACTCAAAGGTGTGGGATAATAAACGGTCGGAATATCTGATATGTCAAAACCAGGGCGATCGGCACTAGGATCGGAATAGCCACTAGCAGTCCCCATTTACCAAACTTAAGTTTTTGACCGTCCGATTTGAACAGGAAAGTCACAGCGACAATTCCCATGAGTACCCAAAGACCACCGAAGCCCATGAAGACTGTATATCCTGCGTCTTCCATTTTTCCCCCTGCTTTTAGTAGCAATCAATCTTTAATCTTAGTTGCAGTTTGTTTCTGTTGAAATCTGCAAATCGGTCGATCGCACTTACTCAATTTAACTCTATTCCAACTTTGCCCGACAGCGACCTTCAATTTCGCACTCGATCCGCGCAGTTCGATCGCTCATAATACTTGCTAAGTCCGGTCTTCCCGTCAAAGGCAGCCGCCAATCAGCCCAAATTCCGTACAGCCAATTCGCGATCGCCCCAACAATCGGCAACTTAGTCACAGCATAGACCCAACCAATCCCCAAAATCTCGTAGATCCGCCGAAATACCTCAACATTTTTAATTGCCGTACCGTCGGGTAACACCGCGTGAATCCGGCCCATCGCCGTTTCGTAGTCGATTCCGCCGTGGGCTTGGGGGTTGTAGTCATCCTCCGCAATATCCACAAACGACACCAAACCTCGGCCCGCGTCCCGCTTTTTCAAGAAATTGACCTCCCGCACGCACAGCGGACATTCACCGTCGTACAAAAGCTCAATCTGCCAAGATGGCTTAATTTCAACAGATTCGGGAAATTCAGTTTTAGCAGTAGACATAGGGAAATTTATTTTAATGGCGATCGCACACAAACATTTTACCTGAAGACGAGCGGAAAGCCGCTGACTTCAGGCTCAGGCATGGGGATGAACGCGGCCCAGACTTGAGTCGCAAGAGAAACGATTACCAGGCTGTTTCTCGCAGTCAAATTTATAAACTAGCACGCTTATTTTATCAAAAAATGATATCATAGATTCATGTTAACAGTAACTCACGAGTACAAACTTCGACCTAATAAACACCAAGTCGAAATATTTGAGACTTGGTTAAACGTTTGTCGTCAGGTATATAACTATGCCTTGAGAGAACGGAAGGATTGGGTAAATTCTCGCAAGTCTCCTGTTAATGCTTGTTCGATAGTTGGTGAATATATCATCTCACCAGACACACCTAGACCTACCTATGCTAGTCAGTGTAAAAATCTAGCAAGAGCTAAGAAGATTTATTCCGAATTAAAGGTTCCGCATTCGCAAGTGTTGCAGCAAACATTAAAGGTGTTAGAATCGGCATTTGTGGCAATGTGGGATCGAGGACATGGTTTTCCACGCTTTAAAAAAAGGCTGCGCTCGTTTGTGTTTCCGGCTGTCAAAGATGCAGCAGTGGAGAATGGACGGGTTAATCTGCCAAAAATTGGTTGGGTCAGGTTGAAGATGTCTAGGCCTGTACCAGAGGGTTTTCTCCTGGCGCAAATTAGAGTAGTTAAAAAGGCTTCTGGTTATTTTGTAATGCTGACTTATCGGTTAGCGGTAAATATACCGGACATTCTCCCGTCGGGACATCCTCTAGGTGTGGATATCGGACTAGATAAATACTTGGCAACCTCTGATGGAGAATTGGTAAATCGACCGAGATTCTTTAATGCACTTCACCGCGAGTTGAAATTACTGCAACGAAGATTAAAGCATAAGAGAAAAGGGTCTAATAACTGGCTAAAGCTTCAAAGAAAAATTGCTCAAATTTATCAAAGAATTAGCGATACTCGAAAGGATTGGCATTATAAATTAGCTCATCGGCTGTGCGACCAAGCGTCCATGATATTTGTTGAAAATATCAATTTTAAGGCTTGGGCTAAGGGGTTGTTTGGTAAACATACTTTAGATGCAGCTTATGGTCAATTTTTTTCCATCCTGTCTCATGTGTGCTGGAAGCGTGGGGTGTATTTTGCCCAAGTAGACAAGAACTATACCAGTCAAACCTGCCCTAATTGTGGAACCTTGACTGGTAAGAAAAGCCTAGATGTCAGGGTTCATTCTTGCCCTGAATGTGGGTATAGCGGATCAAGCGAAAGATTCGCGGACGTTGTTGGGAAGAGAGCCCTCTTGGTTTCAGTGGTTATATAACCTGTCAGTCATACCTCACCTTTTTGACAGGTGATTAGAAATCGAGGTATCCTTGCGGTTGGACAGCCCGTGAGTCAAATTGCTTCGGGAGGCGTACTGTCGGGAGTCCATAGGAATATCGGGCTAGATAAGGAATAGAAATTAAATAACTTAAGCAAATTTGTGGGATGGGCGTCCCGCCCGTGCAGAAAGGACGGGCGGGACGCCCATCCCACAACAATCATCGAGCTGCCTTTGAGAGAAGAATCCCCCCGATTCATCGGTGGGGAGTGTCAAAAGAATTAATAATTATCGATCGCGCCGACCGCATCCCTGCCGCAGTTATTCCTGCTTTAAAAAATAGGCCCAAAGGTCAATCCAGTCTTGGGCGCCGACAATGCTAATATCGTCAAGATGCCGTCTGCTCAAAAAGCCCGAGACTTTCGCCCGATCGCTAATTAGCCTATTTATCGAGCAATTCCAGGCAAACCAACTGGCAAACACAATTTTTAAGGCGGCAACAAAATATAATAAAATTTGTAGTCACAGCCACAGCAAATCCCCCAACCAGTAAATTGCCCCCAATCTAAAAGCAAAAAGATAAATGAACGTCAGAGTCCGTCTAGCCCCCAGTCCCACCGGAAACCTCCACATCGGTACCGCCAGAACCGCCGTATTTAACTGGCTGTTTGCCCGCAACCAAGGCGGAACATTCATCCTGCGGGTAGAAGACACAGACGTAGAACGTTCTAAAAGCGAATACACCGACAACATCCTCGAAGGACTCACCTGGCTGGGTATGAACTGGGACGAAGGCCCGAGTTTTCAGTCCCAGCGTCTGGAAATCTACCGCCAAACAGTCCAAACCCTTCTCGACAAAGGACTCGCTTACCGCTGCTACACCACGTCAGCAGAACTTGACGAGATGCGGGAAGCACAAAAAGCCAACAAACAGGCCCCCCGCTACGACAACCGCCACCGCCACCTGACGGAGGAACAGCGCGCAGCTTTTGAAGCAGAAGGGCGGCAAGCTGTGATTCGGTTTATCATTGAGGACGATCGCACGATCGCGTGGAACGACATGGTGCGCGACACCGTAACCTGGAAAGGTAGCGACCTCGGCGGCGATATGGTAATCGCCCGCGCATCCAGCGGCGGCCTCATCGGCCAGCCCCTCTACAACCTCGCCGTAGTCGCCGACGACATCGACATGGCCATCACCCACGTCATCCGCGGCGAAGATCACATCGGCAATACTCCGAAACAAATATTGCTTTACGAAGCTTTGGGCGCGACAATCCCAGAATTTGCCCACACACCGCTGATTTTAAACGCGCAAGGGCAAAAACTTTCTAAACGCGACGGCGTTACCTCGATTTCTGACTTCAAAGATATGGGTTACATCCCCGAAGCTTTAGTCAATTACATGACTTTGCTGGGTTGGACTGCGCCGGATTCTACGCAAGAAATATTTACATTGTCCGAAGCTGCGGCAGTCTTTACATTCGATCGAGTCAACAAAGCCGGTGCAAAATTTGATTGGGATAAACTCAATTGGCTTAACGGTCAATACCTGCACAAGATGCCTGTGCCGCAATTGACAGATTTGCTGATACCTTATTGGCAGAAAGCCGGTTATGAGTTTGATTCTAAGGCCGATCGCCCTTGGCTCGAACAAATAGCTGCTTTAATCGGCCCGAGTCTCGTTCGCTTAACCGATGCTGTCGGTATGTGCAAGTTGTTCTTCTTGCCAACTTTGGAATACGAAGAAGAAGCACTCGCACAGTTGCAGCAATCAGGCGCTGCACAGGCTTTACAAGCAGTTCAAGAAGCTCTGGAAAGTCATCCCACCCTAATAGCAGCAGAAGCTCAGAAAATCACTAAAAAGCTCAGTAAAGAGAAAAATCTTAACAAAGGGCTGATTATGCGATCGCTCAGAGCCGCTCTGACAGGTGCAATGCACGGCCCCGACCTGATAGAATCTTGGGTAATCCTTCACCAGCGGGGGACGGCTAAAACCCGCTTGCTTGATGCCATTAGCAACTTGAATTTGCCGGCAGTTGGTGTTGCGGCCGAAACTCCTAGCCTAGAACAACCCAAAGCCGAAACTCCCGCCGAAATTTCCGAGCGGGAACAGCCAGCAGTCGAGGTTTCAACAGTCGAAACACAGGCGGTTGAACTATCAGCAGCAGAGGTTACAGCAGTCGAAACACCGACTCTTGAAACAGTCGAAACGCCTTTGGTAGAACCAGCAGCAGAGGTTACAGCAGTCGAAACACCGACTCTTGAACCAGCAGCGGAAGTTACAGCAGTCGAAACGCCGACTCTTGAACCAGCAGCGGAAGTTACAGCAGTCGAAACGCCGACTCTTGAACCAGCAGCGGAAGTTACAGCAGTCGAAACACCGGCTGTTTCAACAGTCGGAACGGAGGTTTCAGCAGTCGATATTTCGGCAGTTGAAACAGCCGCAGCAGCAGTTGAAATACCTGCCGCCAATCAGCAAAAAACTATTGCGAGTGGAGAAATGACTTCATCAAACGAACCAGAAACAACCGTTATCATCACCGAAATTCCTGCTGAAAATGAAGCAGACAGTTCGAGCGGTAGCACAAAAGTCATCATTACCGAAGAACCAAATCAGACACAGCAGATCAAAGAACAAATTATTTCAATTTTGTCGGAGTTTCCTGCTTACATCGGCAGCTTTTACGAGCAGTACAAAAGTCCCTTGACAGTTGTCGGTGTCATATTAGCCTCGATTGTTTCTTTGAAAGTGCTTTTGGGCATTGTAGACGAACTCAACGACATCCCCCTGCTAGCACCCACATTCGAGCTAATTGGTATCGGATACAGCGCCTGGTTTATCTACCGCTATTTGCTCCGCTCTTCCAACCGCCAACAATTAGGTCAAGAAATTCAAGCTTTGAAAGAACAAGTTTTTGGCAAAAAGTCCTAAATTTTTGTTGGTAATTTGTTGATTTTGTACCCGATACTGACAAGTTTAAATATGTTGTCAGTGTCGGGTTTTTTAATGAAGGAAGTTCGGCAACGGATTGTGTAACGGATGGAAGGTAGAAGGTAGAAGGTAGAAGGTAGAAGGTAGAAGGTAGAAGGTAGAAGGTAGTAGCCGTAGGGTGCGTCGAAGAAAGAAAAATCCCTCAATACAAACCCAAAATCTGACAGCGACGCACCAGCCATAGCGAGCAGACTCGTAAACAAAACAACTGTTTGTCTTGTTTGCTTAACTATCGTTTCATACCAAATTCTGGTTATTCATCCCCGTTATGAATTGTCTGGTGCGTCGCTGTTTGGGGCATGAAAACTGAATAACTTAAGCAACTTTGCTTCCCGATTTTTGTTCCAGTAAGGACGAAGGGGGGATAGTCGCCTAGGTTATTAAATTTTCATTCCTTAGATGTTCGGGCAATATTCTCTTTCCGATTAGATGTGATGTTGCTTTTCCTACTAAAAATTTATCGAATATGTATAATGGTGCACTTAAAAATCCTAATTTATTCAAAATCATTGCTTTCATGACTTGTCCTGGGTTCAGAAGTTCTTGGGTTCTTATTCCTACTATGAAAGTTGAATTCTTCTACTAATTCCATCTCGTCCATAGCACAATACCGTTTACTTAAGACCGCCCTGGGGGTAAAACCCTATGAAAAATAGATACGGAGATTGCTTCGTTCCTCTCGAAGTAGCATCTTAAGTAAACCGTATTGGTCTATAGCAATCCTAAATCATTTGTAAATTTCTTACTCCCTCCCCGAACTCGCTCTGAGGGTTGGGGTGGGGTAAAAAAATTACGACTCCTGCAAAGATTGCTATAGTAGAAGATTTAATTCGAGCAGAAGAAGCACATCTACAGCAACTCGAACAGCAAAATCAGCAACTAGAACAGCAAGTTAATGCAGAAAGGTAGCACGTAGAAAGATTGAAACAGTGGCTTCGAGAATTGGAGGTAGACCTGGATACAGCACTTTAAATTGCAATGCAAAGTCTGATGTAACGTCTGGATTAATTGGTCAGCTCTTTTCTGAAGATAGCAATCACAATCATATTGGTTCGTAGTGAGGAATTTAGTCCTCATAATTAAAGGACTAAATTCCTCACTACGAACCGTTTTTATTAGGAATGATTGATTGGACGCGATCTGATATAGAGTCTGATTTTTTAAAGAAGTCGAGCCTGTGGGTATTCTATGAATGCCTGGTTATCATACAATGATTGTAGATTAAGTGATTTTCTACGGGTCAAAGTCGTGGCTTTCAAAATTGGTTTGCTAGGTTTGGGTACGGTTGGCGCGGGAACAGCAGAGATTTTGCTCTCCCCAGATGGGCGCCATCCGCTGTTGCAGGAATTGGAAATCTATCGGGTGGGAGTGCGCGATATTTCTCGAACTCGGTCTTTACAATTGCCAGAAAATGTGCTGACAACTGACCTAGAGGCGATCGCGACTGACCCGGAAATTGATATTGTAGTAGAACTGATTGGCGGATTGGAACCGGCGCGATCGCTCATTCTGAAAGCGATCGACAACGGGAAGCACGTAGTCACCGCCAACAAAGCAGTTATCGCCCGCTACGGTAATGAAATCTTCGACGCTGCTAATGCAAAAGGCGTTTATGTAATGCTAGAAGCTGCGGTGGGCGGCGGCATTCCGGTCATTCAAACCCTCAAACAATCTTTAGGTGCAAACCGCATCAAAAGTGTCACCGGCATCGTTAACGGCACAACTAATTACATCCTGACGCGGATGCAGACAGAAGGTGCAGACTTTGGCGAAGTCCTCGCGGACGCTCAGCAATTAGGTTATGCTGAAGCTGACCCTACAGCAGATGTGGATGGATGGGATGCTGCTGATAAAATTGCTATTTTAGCTTCGTTAGCTTTTGGCGGACGCATCAATTTAGCAGATATTCACTGCGAAGGTATCAGGCAAGTTAGCGCGGCTGATATTGACTACGCCGACAAGCTGGGATTTACGATCAAATTGCTGGCTATTGCTCAAGAAACTAGCAAAATTTCCGAACATAATGGGGATGCAGAAGGGGAACTCCTCTCGATTCGGGTGCATCCTACTTTTGTGCCGAAAGCTCATCCGCTGGCTAGTGTGAACGGCGTTTACAATGCAATTTTAGTCGAAGGAGATGCGATCGGGCAATTGATGCTCTACGGGCGCGGTGCGGGGGCTGGGCCCACAGCCAGCGCGGTAGTATCCGACATTTTGAATGTGGCTGCTATCCTGAAAACCGAAACTGTGCCGATTCCCCATCCTTTGCTGAGTTGCACTCACCAACACTACTGCAAAATAGCAGAAATGCAGGAACTTGTGACTCGGTTTTACGCGCGTTTTCTGACGCGGGATACGCCCGGGGTAATTGGCAAACTTGGCACTTGTTTCGGCAACCACCAAGTTAGTTTGGAGTCCATTGTGCAGACGGGAATTCACGGCGATTTAGCAGAAATTGTTGTCGTGACTCACGATGTTCGGGAAGGTAATTTCCAACAAGCACTCGATGAAATTCGCGCGATGGAAGCAGTCGATAGTATTGCGAGCACGTTGCGAGTTTTGTAAGAATTGCACAAGGTTATACCAATTTTTTATGAGGTTGCATAGAATCCGATCCCCCCTAGCCCCCCTTAATAAGGGGGGGACAAGATTCCGATCAAAGTCCCCCTTCTTAAGGGGGATTTAGGGGGATCGAGATATGTGCAACTTCACATTAAATTGGTATTAGTAGTGAGGACTTTAGTCATTCTTTTCCTGAGGACTAAAGTCCTCACTACGAACCTTTTTTAGATTGTTTTTAATTTAGTATGGATCAATAAAATTGGATTTTGTCGATCGCCCTACAGGAAGGCACTTGCTAGATTCCCTCTACGAAAAGTTTGCCAAACCCCAACTCCACGATACTGAGGATCCCAGCAATCCGTCAATTTATGTTCGGCACGCAGAGGGGCAAGTTGTTGATGGAAATTATACCATAGAAAAAGTGTTTGAAGACTCGCGCACTGGTTTTTATGCTGAAAGTCGCCTTCCGGTTTCTGGGAATAATCCGCCCGTGCTCGTGATTCGCGGATACGGTTCGTGGTATCCTTTCGATCGCGTTTTGGAAGATACACCCGATGTATTTATGGCCAAAGTACAACGCCAGTTAAAAGCGGCGGAAACTGTAGGCGCTATAGATTGGCTTAAACAGCAATTTCGCAGCGGAAATCCGGCGGATGTCATCGGAGAAAGTTTGGGCGGCAAAGTTGCTCAGCAAATTGTAGCAAAATATCCGGGTTATCTGCGATCGACTGTAACGTTTAATTCTTTGGGCGTTGCGGAAAAGTTAGCTGAAACTTGCACCGCTAACAATGTTTTTCACTACTTTACTTTAGGCGAAAGGTATGCTTTCTGGGCAAATGGAGGCGATTACATACCGGGAACGATTTTTGTGATTTCCCAAAAAGGGAAAAACTGGTGGTATAAAATCGAAGAGGCGATCGTCCGAATGGCCCGTTTTGAAGGCAAGTTTCGCAAAAGGCGAGTCCTGGTGGTAATGTTGGCTCAGTTGCTGTTGTTAAATCGGCATAATGCGATCGTCCTCAACAAGAAAAAGCCGGTAGTCGTTGAGATCGATCGCGCGCAACTGCAAATTTTCCGAAAAAGCCGCTTCACCTAAACCCCTACCAAAGCCTTCGATGCGCCCGGTGACTGATTTTCCCGCGCTGCGACGGCGAGTACCAGACAAAGCGCTGCGATCGCTTTTTCCCACTCTTCCTTGACGGCGGTGGGTTGAACCCCATCAAAGGCGCTAACTAACCGAGGAATCGATCGATCTAATGCAAGTCTTGGAATCGATTTGTGCATCTCAACTAAATCAGTTAAACTCTCTTGATTCTTCAGAAAACCGACTACCCATTTTGTAGCATGATCTGGACTATCTGGGACATTTTTAATTCCTAATTCAGTTTGCAACCAATCATAAAAAGCTGGGAGTTTTTGGGATAATATAGCCCCAGCAGTAGGCAAACTTTCTTTAAGCAAAGCAGTATCCAGACTTCCCAAGAGTTGATTGAATTCCGGTGAATCCAGCAAGCTGGTTAATGGAAGTGCAAGCAGGGCTTCGGAAGCATCAGAGGATAAATTTAAAGTGCGCGAAAATGTTGATAGCATTGGAAAGTCTCTCAGAAAGATGATGCTTTCACTATGCCAGTAACGCAGAGCAATGAATATGAGCTACCTCATATTAACCCATTTTGATTAGGAATAATTAAATTGAACCCATTTTTTACGCTAGCAACTCATCGACGGCAATACTAAAACCTGGCAAAACTATTTGAGTGCTGACGACTTCACCTATGGTAAATAAAAGTCTCTGCTGTTGAGTGACAACAACAATCCACTGACTCTCAGGAAGTACCAGCCATATTTCTTGACAGCCCGATTGCAGGTATTCATTGGTTTTGGCAAATACTTCTTCCGCTTTATCAGTAGGAGAAATAATTTCAGCAATCAACGGAAAACTTTGAGGAAGTATGGTAAAATCATTAAATTGGGCGACTAATTCTGGTGTCAAGTAGGAAACATCAGGACAGCGACCTCTCCCTACTGTACGGCAACCTGTTTCTGTGTAAACTTCTCCACCTTGTCCGCTGGAAATTGCGTAATTTCCCCAGTAGCGGGATAGCCGAGATTGAATCCGACCAGTTTTTGCTGTCATGCCGTTTTTTTCTACTAATTCTCCATCGATCCATTCTGTGCTGTCAGGCGGGTTTTCCATCCATTCTTCTAGGGAAATTCTGGGAGATTCAATAACTTGAATTTCCCTGGATTCGATGAGTGAACTTACCATCATGTGAGTCAATCCTTCTATATGTGTACTATCTCACAATTTGAGCGGAATATTAAGTTTTCTAGAGTGAAGACCGGGGCGGGTTTATAATAAAATAGGTTTGTAGTGAGGACTTTAGTCCGCAACAAATAAGGACTAAAGTCCTCACTACGAACCTATATAGGAAGCTATATTTGAATGTTTTAAACAAATTCTCCTTTCGCCACCATCACCACTTTACCTCCCACCAAAACTTCTATTTCTTCCTGATTTTTTTGAGCTTTCAACAACAGCAACGAAGGTCTACCAATTTCATAACCCTGTTCGACTCTCACATCAATCTTTGATTCCCCGCAATAAGTATATTCTACCAAATATCCAGCCAAACAGCCATTGGCACTGCCCGTCGCCGGATCTTCGGGGATTCCTAAGGAATGGGCGAAAACTCGGACGTTTAAATCATTAATGTCGCTGTAAGTTTCTGGGCAGAATATCAAAATTTCTTTGGCTTCTGTGGTATTAATTAATTCAAAATATTTATCTAAGTTGACTTGAGCTTTTTTGACGGCTGCGAGGGTTTTTAACGGGACAATTATAAACGGTACTCCGGTAGAAACTTCTTGAATTGGGAAGTTTGTCTCAATCTCATCGGGTTGTAAATTTAGGACGCTGGCGAGAGTTTCGGTTGGCAAAACTTGACCGAATGTTGGTGGGTTTTGTCGCATCCACAAAATATCTGCGGATTCGTTGCGATAATTAAAGGTGACAGGAATTTGACCCACGGCTAAATTGAGAATTACTCGATCGACCTTTTGGCCAATTATCTGTTGTTGTAGCACAAACGCCGTCCCCAGCGTCGGATGACCGGCAAACGGTAATTCCTTCTTGGGCGTGAAGATACGCACGTCATAGCCGCCGTTTTCCGGCTGGTTTGATGGAATAAACGTAGTTTCCGAATAATTGATTTCCTTCGCTATCAGCAGCATTTCGGCCTCTGAGAGTTCCGCAACTCCCGCGCCGCAAAAGACAGCTAGCTGATTGCCAGCATATTTTGACTCGGCAAACACGTCAACGATATAAAAATTCATATTTCCCTCCTTTAAGATTAGAAGACCGGGCGATTGAAATCGCGTCTATACAGACAAAACCCGCCTCCGCTTTCCCTCTTTTAAGATTAGAAGACCGGGCGATTGAAATCGCGTCTATACAGACAAAACCCGCCTCCGCGGGTTGAATACCAGACGGTTAAAATTACGTTATCTTCTCTTTGTCCGCGGAGGCGGACATTGTTTGTGTAGACGCGATTTCAATCGCCGACTCTTATCGACATCGACAAGATTTTTGACCCAGACTCGCTACTTCAAACAGCGAATAGCCTGCAACATACCCCGGGCTTTATTGAGAGTTTCTTCATACTCCATATCCGGGTTAGAATCGGCCACCAAACCAGCACCGGCTTGCACAGAAACCGAATGTTTGTCACCGCCCTGCGATTGAACAACCATAGTGCGAATTGTAATCGCACTATTCAACTGTCCCTCAAAATCATAAAACCCGTAAACCCCAGAATACGGGCCGCGACGGCAACCTTCCAACTCGTGCACAATTTCCATCGCCCGAATCTTCGGAGCACCGCTAACCGTACCAGCAGGAAAACCAGCTTTCAACAAATCCCAAGCTGTCTTATCTTCAGCCAATTCTCCGATTACATTGCTCACAATGTGCATCACATGAGAATAACGCTCAATTTTCATTAATTCGTCAACTTTTACAGTACCGCTGCGGCAAACTCTGCCTAAATCGTTTCTGCCCAAATCAACTAACATCACGTGTTCCGCAATTTCCTTCGGATCTTGCAGTAATTCAGCAGCCAAAGCATCGTCTTGTTGAGGAGTTTGACCCCGGCGGCGCGTACCGGCAATCGGCCGCAAAGTTGCAATCCTTTTGCCGTCAACAGTATTTTCTGCCTTCACCATCACTTCTGGACTGGAACCGATAATCTGCCAATCTCCAAAATTAAAATAAGCCATGTACGGAGAAGGATTGATCAGGCGCAAAGAGCGGTAAAGTGCAAAAGGATCGCCCGTGTATTCTGCTTCCAGCCGCTGCGAAATCACTACCTGAAAAATATCTCCCGCTTTGATATAATCCTTGGCTTTCAATACATTTTCACAATACTTGTCGCGGGTGGTATTGCTGCTGTAAGCTAATTCTGTATTTTCAGTTGTGGAACTTGCATCTTGCCCGTAACTCGGCGGAGTCCATTCTAGGAGAGTAGATTGTTGTGAAAGTGGCGATTTCAGCTTATTTACTAACTGAGAAACCCGATCGCACGCTGCCCCATAGGCCTCGGCCAAATCAACGCCTGTCTCGCGCAAATCCGCATAGGCGACGGCCCAAATTTTCCGTTTCACCTGGTCGAAAATCAGCAAATTATCAACCTGCATCCACAACCCATCCGGCAAATCATTCTCGCCCGCCGGATGCACTGGAACTCGCGGTTCAATCCACTTAATTAACTCGTAACCCCAAAAACCGAACAACCCGCCAATTCCCGGCGGTAACTGCGGCAATTTCACTGGTTTGTAAGGCTGCAAACACTCGGTTAAAGCCTCAAACGGATCGCCCGTAAATACTTTTTCGGAACCGTCGCGGTAAACTTGAGTTGTGCGATCGCCCCTAGCCTCCAAAATCCACAGCGGATCGCACCCTAACAAACTATAACGCCCGAGTTTTTCCCCACCTTCCACCGACTCCAGCAGAAAACTGTAAGGTTGACCGGCGCAAACCCGATACCACGCAGACACAGGCGTATCCAAATCAGCCACCCATTCTTGATATACGGGTACAAAATTGCCTTGTTTCGCCAGTTCCGAAAATTGTGAGAAATCGGGAAATATCATATATAGCAGTTGACAGTTGACAGTTGACAGTTGACAGTTGACAGGAATCAAATTGGAGAGCGATCGCTTGGGGATCTCAGGGGTCTCTTCATGAGGTGCTTTATGTCAATACCTTGAATGGCGGTTGCTATACTAACTTTAATTACAATCAATAAACAAAAGACGGAAACCAACAGCCCTCCGGCGATTGGTACTCGCCAACAGCCATCACCGCCATCGGCTTGACGGCGCGCAGCCCTTGTTGCAAACACCAGCGAAACAGACTTCCATACCTCAGCGGCAAGTGAAAAGCTAGCACATCTTCGGAACTGTACGCAGCAGCCCCCAAGAGCAAAACCTGCATATCTGCCTCGGTTTCGGCGACGCTGTGACCCAAAGCAGATATCGCACAAGTATAAGCCACAATCCGACCTTGCTGGTACGCAACTAACGGACAATAATTATTTAGGGCGTATTCAATCTCGGAAGTTCGATCGCACCCACAGACTTTTTCGCACAAAGCCGCGCATTCGCCCACATCCTCGCTAGCCATCGGCCGCACCTCAAACCCATACTGCGGCACGCTGCGAAACTTCCCCTCCATTAACACGAAAGGTTCCTTCACCTCAAAACCCAGAGAAGCGTACAGCGACAGCGAGGCCATGTTGAAAGATTCTTGCACCAAACGGATGCCTACAGCATCCTGTCCCCGTTCCAGCAAGGCTTTCATTATTTCCCTCCCTGCACCGCGGCCTTGAAAAGCCCGATCGACACTGACTGGCCCAATACCGCGAATCGGGTTCCGTTCGTCCATAAACCCGCAGCCGACAACCGCACCGTCATTCTCGGCTACAACGCCAAAATATGACGGACTTTCGATCCAAAACCGAGTAATTTCGGCCGCCAACTCTACCGTTAGAAAATCTGTGTGAGGGAAGCAGTGGCGATCGGAAATATCTTTAAAAGCTTCATAATTAATGCGAGCGCAAACATCGATATCAGAAATCTGCGATCGCCTGATTGCGACATTCATTTTTAATTTAAGGATTAACTATTAATTAGATTTGATATTTGCAGTAGAAGCTGGGCGCTGCCCATTCCTGTCAACTTAACCCTAAAACCCTTGATAAATCTCGCTTTTCTCCGAGGCCAGATCCCCCTCAATCCCCCGGATAGTCGGGGGAGGAAAGAGAATGCTCTTGTCCCCCCTTTTAAGAAGGAGACGAAAGAGAATGCTCATGTCCCCACCGACTATCAGGGGGGCTAGGGGGATCAGTCTTAACTGAGTCCCAAATAAGCAATATTACTTATGTTTTGCTCAGCAATAGATCGATCGCTTAAGGATCGTAGGTCTTCTTACCTGTGAACTTCACCTTGATCGGATTGGGATTGCTGCCAATATTGCGAGGGACACTACCATTAGCAACACGACCTTCGTTCACCTTCTCAGGGAACACGCCATCCTTGGGATGCAGGTACTCAGTAGAACCGTCAGGAAAAACGCGGTAGATTTTGTAGTTCGAGATTTTGAATTTCGCCCGCAGTTGCTGGCCGCCCAAAGCGATACACTGCTCCTTCCGGGGCAGATACAGCAAGTTGTCGCCTTGACGCATAATCGCAGCGCCACCTGTAGGCATTTCAAACACTTGTTCCTTGGGGCTAGTCCAAGTGATAGCATACTTCTCTTCAACTAGCGCCTTGGTCAGCAAGCCGCCGGTGCTGCCGCCGAAGATGGGGGGTTGTCCAGTCAGTTCTTCTGCCATAGATATATCCAAAGGATTTTTACGGCATCCTATCATCGCCACTGTACCCTGTTATCGAAATTGTAAGGAAAGTTAACAGTTTTTGGGCGATCGATCTTTTCTGATAATTAGGAATTAGTAATTAATAATTGATAATTTGTAATTTTTACCAAAGTTATAAAACAGAACTCTCTCTGCACAAATCCCGAAAAAATATCTCAAAAAAATGTAATGCTTCGGGTACTGGTCGGGCACCCAAAGCATCGCACATTGCCCAATTCCTCACACGCGATCGCACAAATCTGCCCATATATTACCGAGCAGCACCTAACCCTAAGTCAAGAACCAATTAGGGTCATAGCCGCGCGGAATTTGACTCAAAGCAGTCCAAGTTTCTTGGTTGACAATCCCGTCGGCCTCGATCCCAAAGCTTTTTTGAAATGCGCTAACAGCCCGATCAGTCAAAGTGGCAAATTGACCGTCAATAGAGCCCCGATAGTGCTGGGAAATGGTCAGAACTTCTTGAACAGTAGTGACTGCTTCCCCAGAACTGCCGAATTTAAGTACCGGCATATTCACAGGAGCTTCAGTATAAAGGGCCTGCCAAGTCAGCGGCCCGACAATGCCGTCCGGCGACAAGAAAACCCGATACTGAAACAGTTTCACAGCAAATTCAACTGATGAGTTAAAAATTCCTTTTACAGGCTGCCGGTAAACCCGCAACTTGGTTAACATTTGTTCGAGTTCCAATACCGCTTGACCTTGAGAACCTAATTGCAGTTGTGGCTTAGTAATAGCTTGTTGGGTAGATTTCATCTTGGTTGTAAATGACATATTGATTTTCCTCTAGGTTTGAGTATTCCGATCGCAAAAAAGTTTTTCCGGGCGAAATATGGGCATCCTCAACTTTTCACGAATCAACACTGACGCCCGCCCGTGTCTCAACAGATTCGATCGACTGCAAGCCCTCTCCAGACTTGTGGCCCTTCCGACTTAACGCTCCCAATATCCCGGTAGTGCTCTGCCGCCCAACCCTTTATTTTGCCTAAAAGCCGGGTTTAAGACGCAAGCACGTCCTGAATCTGCTTTGATACTTTCGATCCTAAGGCCCAACACCGCCGGGTCGCATCACCTGTAAAAGCTATCTCGCGGGGTGAGAGGAGGTATAGCACAATACGGTTTACTTAAGATGGTCCTTCGATAGGAACGAAGCAATCTCCGTATTTATTTTTCATAGGTTTTACCCCCAGGGCGGTCTTAAGTAAACGGTATTGGGGTATAGCAGCGGAGGCGAGTTCTGCTTTGAAAACTTCTTAACTTTATTCCAGCCAGCGAACCAATATTTTCTTTAAAAACCGAGTTTTTACGCAAGTTTTTTTGATCTACATTACTAACTGCCTACAAAAATAGTTTATAGCTAAGTAATATCCACAGCTTGTACGCTCAAATGATATTAAAGTCCTCGGTAATGTCCACAATGTGTACCTACAATCATATTGATTGTGCAAGTGTAAAAACCAAGTGTTTCTGTGATTCTTTGTTATATCCAGAAATCTCCCAATCCTGCAATTGCTTTCCCCAACGCCCCGCGAGCAGCTATTTATCTACGCCCTAACTTTTATTATTAAAATTTAATAAAGTCATTTACAATGATGGTGGGATGCTGTATGATTTCATTTAAAGGCTGTAACACTTCCACCATAAAAAAATTAAGAGTTGCAATTTCTAGGTCGCTAGACCTCTTAAAACAAACACCTGCTAAATACGTAAGTAATTTTAAGATTGTGCGATCGTTCGATACATCGCTGCAACCTGCGGCTTTGTAAAGTAGCGATCGCCCGCCATTCATTGGGGTTCCATATGTGCCATTCTCTAATTAATTCGGCATTGATTTATAATCAACTGGGAAAATCTACTATGCTGCCAGCTTCAGGGATTTCTGGTTACAACTTACAAGAGCTAATTCACCAAGGAACTAACACAGTTATTTATCGAGCCATATCGACAGCAGAAAAACAATTAGTCATTCTCAAAGTCTTAAACACCGACTGCCCGACCCTAGAACAGAGCGCCAGTTTAAAACACGAATATCAAATCACAAAACATATCGACTCAGAGTATGTCATCAAAGTCTATCGACTCGAAATCCATCCTTTTTGCTTAGTGTTAGTATTAGAAGATATCGGAGGGGTATCCCTGAAATATTGGATCGAAAACTTAGAACATCAACCAGAATTAGCCGAGCCCGAAACCGACAATCTAGAGGCGAATGCCACGCATTACCAATTATCGATTGCCGATTTTTTAAACATAGCCGTATCCTTGGCAAAAGCTTTAGTATTGCTGCATCAAAATCAAATCATACATAAAGACATTAAACCGGATAATATTATTATAAATCCCCAAACAAAGCAAGTAAAACTTGCTGATTTTAGCATCGCTTCGCGGTTGAGAAAAGAACAAACACACTCAAAAAATTCCGATCGCCTAGAAGGAACCCTGGCATATATGTCCCCCGAACAAACCCGGCGCATGAACCGTTCCATCGACTACCGCAGCGATTTCTACTCTCTCGGCGTCACCTTTTACGAATTACTGACAGGACAATTACCATTTACCAGCAGTGACCCGTTAGAAATGGTACACTGTCACATAGCCAAACCACCAGTTCCCCTGCAACAACTCAACCCACAAATTCCCATAGTTTTGACCCAAATTGTGGCAAAACTCATGGCAAAAAATGCCGAACTTAGATATCAAACTGCCACAGGATTATTAGCAGATTTAGAACGCTGCCAAAATCAAATAAAGAATTCAGGGACAATTTCTAACTTTATTCCCGGACAACTAGATGCCCTGAGTCAGTTGTCAATTCCTCAGAAACTCTACGGACGAAACACAGAAATAGCACAATTATTAGAAGTGTTCGATCGTGTCTGCAAAGGCAGCGGTGAAATTGTCCTAGTCAGTGGCTATTCCGGCATCGGCAAATCTGCATTAGTTCATGAGATTGTCCGTGATATAACGCGGCAACGTGGCTATTTTATATCTGGTAAATGCGACCAGTTTAAGCGGAATGTTCCCTACGCTTGTTTCACTCAAGCTATGGGTAACTTCGTGCAGCAAATTTTGATGGAAAGCCCAACTCAGCTAGTAGCATGGCGACAAAGACTACTCAACGCTTTGCAGAAAAATGCTCGAATTGCGATCGATGCTATCCCGGAGTTACAATTGATTTTGGGCGAACAACCTCCCGTACCCGAACTCGGTGCTATTGAATCTCAAAACCGCTTCAACGGAGTGATGAAGAAGTTTGTCCAAGCAATTGCAACAGCCGAACATCCTTTGGTAATGTTTCTCGATGACTGTCAGTGGATGGATGCTGGAAGCGTTAATTTGTATCAACACAACTGCACCGAAGAAAATCCTTACTTCCTGCTTATTCTTGCTTATCGAAATAGCGAAGTAAGTCCGAGCCATCCCTTTATGTTGGCAAATGAGGCAATGAGGGCCGCAGGAATTGCGATCGCCAATATTCACCTGGAACCCTTGGCAATTTATGAAGTAAATCGATTAGTTTCTGACACTTTAAACTGTTCTCCTAGAAAAGTCGCATCCTTGGCACAATTGCTGCTCGAAAAAACTCAGGGAAATCCTTTCTTTTTAAAGCAGTTATTGAAGTCACTGTCTCAAGAAAATTTTCTGATATTTAATATAGAACTTGCAGAATGGGAATGGGACACCCAAGAAATCAAACAGCAAAATATTTCCGAAAATGTAGTTGATTTAATGGCTCATAAAATTCAATATTTATCTGAACAAAGTCAGACAATTTTACAATTAGCTGCTTGTATAAACAACGAATTTAATCTGGATATATTATCAGTAGTGAGCGAACAATCTTTGACTAAAACAGCACAATATTTGTGGGAAGCGCTAGAATTAGGGTTGATTTTGCCTGTAGATGACGCCTATCTAGTACCACAAGTATTTGAGCAATGGGAATTAGAAAAGTTGGCTCCAATAATTGGCAAAGTGCGCTACAATTTTTTGCACGATCGGGTTCAACAAGCCGCTTATGTGATGATTCCTGAGTCCCAAAAACAATCAGTTCACTGGAAGCTGGGACGTTTGTTGTTGGAGGGGAGCAATGAAGCTGAACGTCAAGAACAGATTTTTGATATTGTTAATCATTTGAACTTTGCTCGCGAATTCATTGCTAATCCTGAAGAACTTTATGAATTAGCACAATTAAATTTACAAGCAGGTAAAACTGCTAAAGCTGCTTCGGCTTTTGAAGATGCGCTTACTTTTTTCCAAGCTGGGTGCGACTGTTTGCCTGTCTCAAGTTGGCAAGATAATTATAGCTTGAGTTTTGCGCTAAATTTAGAGCTGGGTGAAGCAGAATATTTAAATAGTAACAATGATGCAGCTTTAGCAATTTTTGACCGGATTCTGACCAAAACTCATACTTTGTTAGAACAGTGTGCGATCGCAGAATTGCAAATAACTTGTCTGCGGATGAAGAATGACTTATCTGCCGCTTATCAGTTAGGGATTGAAACGTTAAATTCTTTGGGGGTTGAGATTGAACCTTACCCGGATGATGAATTTCTAGCCCGAGAATTAGCAGAGACGAAGAGGATGATCGGGCGATCGATCGATATATTAGCAGATTTACCCGAACTTACCGATCCGCTACAACTGGCCGCTCATCGAATTTTGAAAGAACTTTTCCCGATCGCCTATTTTACCAGTCCCAACGCTCAATATCTCTGCGCGATGAAGTTTGTACAAACGAGCATTCTGTACGGAAATTCACCATTTTCCGCCTTTGGTTACACTTTGTACGCCTTTACTTTGGTCAACAAATATCGCGAAATCAAGGCGGGCTGCGCCGCCGGAGAACTCTCGCTCAATCTCTACGAAGGCTGTGACAATAAAGAGTTAGGTACTTGTATTTTTCATATGTGGGGGGCTTTAACTTTACATTATATGAAATATATCGATGAATGCAAGCCTTTTATGCTCAAAGCTTTCAATAGCGGTTTAGAAACAGGTGCTTATCAATGGTCGGGATATGCTTCGATTAATTATCTATGGGTCTGCTTTTTTGGCAACGAGTCTTTGAGCAAAGCTACAGAAATTGCCGATCAATTTATTCCAGCGCTTTCAAAGGTCGATCGCAATATGCTAGCTTATCACTTGCTGACCAAAAATGCGATCGCCCAACTGACTAGCTCACCAGAAACCTACCCAGAGCCGGAAACCTTCATCGACGAACACCAGCTTTTAGAATTTGCCAAATCCTCAGCCGATCTTACCACTGCTTTTGTCATCTATCTTTACAAGCTCACCCATGCTAATTGGTTTGGCGAAGTCGATCGCGCCTTAGAATATGCTCTCTTCGGCGCGGAATTTTTGAAAGGCGGTGCCGGTCATTTTGTCAACCCGGTTTTTCGGTTCCATCACGCGATCGCCCTAGCTGCTGGTTGCACAAACGCCAATGATACCGAGTACAAACTATACCGAAAACAGCTCACTATTAGTCTGGAGAATTTTCGAGATTTGGCAGAACACTGTCCTGCAAATTATCTGCACAAATATTCATTAATTCAGGCAGAAATCGCGAGGTTGTCAGGAGACAGCCATACAGCAGCACAACATTATGATTGGGCGATCGCCTCCGCCCTCAAAAATGGCTTCGTCCAAAATGCTGCCCTAGCCAATGAATTAGCTGCCAGATTTTATATAACACAAAATCGTGCCAATCTCGCCAAAATTTATCTCAATGATGCCCGTTTTTGCTATGTCGAGTGGGGTGCAACCGCCAAAGTTCATCAACTAGAACAATCTCATCCAGATTGGTTTAACAAAATCAGCGACGATCGGATCGCTATAAATACAACTGCGACTACCGCCACTGATGCCAATATTTTTGATTTGAAAACAGTAATCAAAGCTTCTCAGGCTATTTCTAGCGAAATCGTCTTAGAAAAATTGTTAAAAAAACTGCTGCATATTATTTTAGAAAATGCAGGCGCTCAAACCGGGTGTATTCTTTTGGAACGAGACGGATACTTGTTCGTTGAAGTGTCGGATAGCGACCCGCATAATTATGCAATATTTGAAGAATTCCACCCAGTCAAAAATAACTACAAAGTCCCTCTTTCTATCGTCAATTATGTAGCAAGAACTCAGGAACCTCTGGTACTAATCGATGCAACTAAAGAAACACTTTACCAATTCGATACATACATTCAGCATCAGCAACCGAAGTCAGTTTTGTGCGCGCCAATTGTCTATCAAGGAAAGTCAATCGGTATAGTTTATCTAGAAAATAACTTGGTCGCTGGAGCCTTCACTGACGAAGGTTTGACACTTTTGGAAATGTTGACCGCACAAGCAGCAATTGCTATTGCAAATGCGCGTTCCTACGCTAGCGAACAAGATAAATCCCGCCAGTTAACTGAATCCCTACAAAACTTGCAACAATCTCAAGCCGAACTCGCTCAAAAAGAAGAGGAGTACCGCAGTATTTTTGAAAGTGTAGCAGACGGACTTATCTTAATAGATTTGGAGACTAGAAAATTTGCGGCAGCAAACCCGGTAATGTGCGAAATGTACGGTTATTCTATGGAGGAATTCTTGAGATTAAGTCCTTTAGATCTCCTGCACCCAAAGTGCCTACATTTATTCGATGAGTTTATGACAACCGTTAGCTTGCACCAAGAATTTTATTGTGAAGCTGTCGTGCTGCGAAAAGACGGTACAGAATTCGATATTGAGGTAAGAGCAAAGTTTTTTGAATACAGAGGGAAACCCCACGCTTTGTCAATCATTCGCGATATCAGCCAGCGCAAAGTAGCGGAACAAGCTTTACAAACATCAGAAGCTCAACTGAGAGAGAAAGCTGAAAATTTAGAAGCCATATTGATCGAACTGCAACAAACTCAAGCACAATTAGTTCAAACTGAAAAAATCTCTCAACTCGGACAACTGGTAGCTGGAGTAGCCCACGAAGTGAACAATCCTATTGGCTTTATTTCTGGGAACTTGCACCACGTTCAAGAATATATTGGTGATTTAATTAACTTGGTGAATATTTATCAAGAAAACTTTCCAGAACCGGGAGCAGAAATTGAACAGGAAATTGCATCGATCGATCTACAATATCTATTAGCCGACTTGCCCAAAACTACGGCGTCCATGAAGATGGGAATCGATCGCATCCGCGACATTATGCAATCTCTGCGGAACTATTCTCGTAGCGACAGTCAGGAAAAAAGAGCAGTTGACATCCACGAAGGCATTGAAACTACTTTAATGATTTTATCTCACCGCCTCAAGGCTAAGCACAACAGACCGGCAATTAAAATCATTAAACATTACGGTGAGTTGCCAACATTAAAATGCCATCCCGGGCAAATAAATCAAGTATTTATGAATTTGATTGCTAATGCGATCGATGCTGTGGAAGAATTCAACGCGGGCAAAACCTACGCAGAAATTGAACAAAATCCCAATATAATTATGATTTCTACCGTGGGTGTTTGCCAGCAAAAACTGGAAATCATCGATACAATTGTGATTCAGATTGCTGACAATGGAATGGGAATGCCGGAATCTGTCAGAGAAAAAATGTTTGCGCCATTTTTTACAACTAAAGCAGAAGGTAAAGGTACGGGATTGGGACTGTCTATTTGCCATCAGATAGTCACTGAAATACATGGGGGAACTTTGGAATGTTTGTCTTCGGTAGGAGGCGGAACAGAGTTTGTGATTGGTCTTCCGATTTAGGGGAGTTATTGGGCATGGGGCATGGGGCATGGGGCATGGGGCATGGGGCATTGGTTATTGGTTATTGGTTATTGGTTATTGGTTATTGGTTATTGGTTATTGGTTATTGGTTATTGGTTATTGGTTATTGGTTATTGGTTATTGGTTATCGTCATTCGTCATTCGTCATTCGTCATTCGTCATTCGTCATTCGTCATGGGATCAGACGGCGGTTGAAACCGCGTCTACACAAACGAAACCTGCCTCCGCAGGTTGAACATCGGACGGCGGTTGAAACCGCCCGGTCTTCTAAACAATTGGAATGGTAAAGTGAAATTCACTTCCTCGGTCTTTTCCTGGGGAATCTACCCAAATTTTACCGCCCCAGCCGGCAACAATTTGTTTGCAAATTGCTAATCCCAAACCGGTGCCGCCGGCGCTGCGCCGCAATGCTCCTTCTTCTTGATAAAATCGATCGAACACTACTTTCAAACTATTCGCCTCTATTCCCCGCCCTGTATCGGCTACGAGCACTTCCACCATGCGAGAACCGTTGCATTTTGCGCGCACTGTGACGCTTCCCTGGGGTGTGGTGAATTTGCAGGCGTTGTCTAGGAGTTTGGATAGCACCTCCACTAACCATTCGCCGTCTGCTTGCACTAAGGGCAATTCTGCGGAGACTTCGGCGATAATTTCGGGTAACTGTCGATCGACTCCGCCGCGCGATCGCACGCTGCTGAGGGCCAAGTCAACGCATTCTTGCAGCGTCAGCGATTCTACATTCCATTTAACTCGCCCGCTTTCTAAGTGAGAAAGTGTTAAGAAATCCTGGACGAGTTTCCGCATTCGATCGGCATCTCCGAGGGCTGTTTCTAACATGATTTGCCGCAATTCTTGGGGCATATCTGGCTCGGAGTTCAAACTTTCTAGACACACTTGAATGGTAGAAAGTGGGGTGCGGAGTTCGTGGCCTGTGATGGCAATTAGATTGCTGCGAGTGCGGTCTAATGCTTCTAATTGTTGGTTGAGTTCTTCTAAGTGAGCGTAGGTTTCGGCTTGAATTAAGGCTGCTCCGAGTTGGGTGGCGATCGCCTCTACGAGAGCAATTTCGTCTTCTTCCCAAGGCGAAGTCGATCGGCATTGGTGCATTTCCACCATGCCCAAAACCCGCCCTTGATAAAGCACCGGCACTATTAACCAAGAGACAATCTGCCAATTTTTGACAATTTCGCCCAGGGATTTTGTATTGACAATCTGCGGGTGTTGTGCTGTCTCTTGGATGTAAACTCGCTCTTGTCGCGCTACCGCGTCCCGAAATATGGGATTTTCCTGCAACGGCCAAGTCTCGTTTAGCACAGAAGTAGCGCCGGCACGCAAAAATTCGCGATCGATTTTGACCGCCGCATCTGCTGCTTTGCACCGATAAATCAAACAGCGGCTTGCTGACAGGGCTGTTCCCAGTTCAGAGACTGCGACTTCGACGATTTCTTGCGGGTTGAGAGACTGCCGCATTGCCGTTGTAATTAAGTTGATCAGGCGTTCTTTGCGTTCTTGGGCGGCGATCGCGCTGTATGCTTTCAGAAGTTTGTGCTGACCTGATTGCAAGTAGGTGACTAAGCGTTCGGCAAAAGCGTCGCTCAATTTGGGATTGGGAATTCTTGAGTTTTTTGACGCACTTTTCGCTGGTTTTGCCGCTTTGTCTGCGGCGGATTTCCGCGTTTTTTTGGGTTTTTTGCCCAGATTGTAAGTTGTGCGCGCTCGATCGATCTTTTCGGCCAATTCCGGGCGATATTTGACAATTTTATCGAGCAACAATTCGGCAGCTTTGCAGCTTACCTCTCTGTCGAATGTCCAAATTCCTTCAAATCGGCGAGCTTGATCCATCAACAGCGGGCTGCGCTCGTCTTGGTTGTCGATCGGCACAATTTTTTCTTGACAAATCAGACAAGTTGAGTAATGTTGCCCAACCACCACTAAGTGCCACTCTTTACTTAAGGCATCTTCCGCTGCAAACGCCACATTTTCGTGACATTCCGAGGAATTTTTAAACTCAGTTTCCGGTGCAGCCAGCACGTATACCTGAGAGGATCGATCGGCAATGCGCCGGTAGCGGTGAGCTTCTTGGCGGTAGAAGCGCTCTCGCTGAAAGCTGGCAATCACTAGGGGTTCGTCGTCGGAACCCGCCAAAACCAAGTCTTCCATCGCGTGAGACAGCGCTGTCATGGAAGATTTGAAATAAATTTGTGCCCGGAGTTGGGGCAAAGCTTGCAGAAGTTCTGCCAGTAGCGAAATTGGGACGATCATCTAGCCTTAAACGTGCATTTTTGCCGATGACAAAACAGGAGCGATCGACAATCAGTTGAGATCGATCCCTTTTAAGTATCTCTCAAAACTAACTACAAATTGGCCGTTAGCGAGAAACTAACGGCCAATTATTTTTTTAGGGCGATCGCCCGTAAGTATAAATGCTGGGAACGCGATCGAATCAGGCTAGCTCGCCGCCTTCGTCACTGCCGCCGGGAGATGATTTGTAAAGAGCATCTAATTGTTCGCGCGCGTCTTGGACAGTCAGCGAACGCATCACTAATAGCGGTTCGTTAACAATATTTCCGTATTCGTCTAACAGTTCTGGATGGGGCACGGCTTGAGAGCGAGGATAGGATGCGTAGCGATTATTTGCCCTGAATTGTTGGGGGCGCTGGGACTCCATACCTACGGTGACTAGACTGCGGATTAAGTTACTGACGGCCAAAAAGGCAAGAACGGTGAAAGCTAAAATATAAAGCAGGTGTAACATTATTTTCTCCTCCGGGCTCTGATAGCCACACAGCAATTTACAAAAGTGTTTCAGCAAGTATTGACACTCCCGGGCGTAAACGCGGGGATTCTTGGTTCACTGACATACCTTTAAACTATTCATCCCTTCGGCAATATTTAAACCAAAAACCCGTCCAATTGAACGAAGCTTCGAGCCTAATTTGAATAGTCCCAGAGGGCTTGTCTCCCCAAGCGTTAAGGGATTATTCCCTTTGTTTCCGTATGCCCTACGGTACATCTAACTACTAAGATTTTGAGTTTTCTGGTATGGGTGCACGATGGCTACCCTAGCTATGTTTTTGTGGTTTTCGCCACCCACGAGACATTATTGTTTCCTAGCCAGTCGTTTTGGGTTTGGTTATCCATTTGTGCTAGCGGTTATTCTACCTGTATCTATTTGTAGTATAGGGTACTATTTGGGAAACTTTTAGAACTTTTTGGAAATAAAAACTTCCTAAAACGACGGGGTTTTAAACCCTATTTTCTGATAACTTATTAACTGGAAATCTGTTTGAGCTTGTCAAGTGGACGCGACATTTCCCAAGGTTGGGAATTTGACTGCGGGTTGAACTTGAACTTGCCTTTTTATTTTCCAGGGCGAGCTGACTGCTCTTTCCGAAAGCGCGCCGATACTTGCCAGCATTCGGCGAGCAGTCTATGCCACGGCATGAGTGCTGCGGTTTCAATTGCAACTTGCCCTCCGGTTGCTTGAAATAGAGCTTTAGCCGCGCCTACTTCTTGCTGAGCCTGTTTGACTCGCGCCAGCAAGTCGGATTGATCGTCGCCGCTCAGAAAATGAATTTCCTCAGTTTCTAAGAGAGTAGCCGATCGCTCGAACCAGTATTTAAAATCCTCTAACAGCGGTTCCAGTAGGGATTTGAGCAATTCTGATTCTGGCAAATTGGAGTTAAGCATTGATTAAAATTGGGTTATTTATCTATTCTAACCTTAAATGTACTTTACAAACTGTAACATTTTTTTTAACAAAAATTCAATAATTTCACAAAAATTAGCAGGTGAGTCAGTCCTGGACGCAACTGTCACATTAAAGGTATAAGGTACGTAGTTGCGCTTGGGCGCTCTTTCATATATCAAAGAAAGAGCGCCCAAGCGCAACTACGTACCTAAAAATTAAATTATTGTAGGGTGCGTCAGCGGGCTGAATGTAACTACCCCAGACTAAAGACTTTGCCCCGCTGACGCACCCTACGGTTAGTTAGCACTCCTGTAACAGTTCCCCAGCCGGAAGTCGGCGCTTGCTGTCCCAACCTGAGTAATATAGAAGCAAGTGCAACTAAATTAATTGATAATTCAGCCGATGTCTAGCTCAGAATCCATGAACGCTCCAGAAGAGTCCGTTAAGATAGAGTTGCTCCGCACGAGTGAGTCGGAACAACTAAAAAAAATTCGCCACACCACATCCCACGTTATGGCGATGGCGGTACAGAAATTATTTCCCAAGGCCCAAGTCACAATCGGCCCTTGGATTGAAAATGGTTTTTATTACGATTTTGATTGTCCAGAACCTTTTACCGAAAAGGATCTCAAGGCAATCAAAAAAGAAATGATCAAAATCATTAACCGCAAATTGCCTGTAATTCGGGAAGAAGTCAGCCGCGAGGAAGCGGAACGGCGCATCAAGGAGATCGACGAACCTTACAAATTAGAAATTTTGGCAGGTTTGATCGAACCGATTACTCTGTACCATTTGGGTGACGAATGGTGGGATTTGTGCGCTGGGCCCCATTTGGATAATACCAGTGAAATCAATGGAAGGGCGATCGAGCTCGAAAGCCTAGCAGGAGCATATTGGCGCGGCGACGAAACCAAAGCTCAATTGCAGCGAATTTACGGCACAGCTTGGGAAACTCCCGAACAATTGGAAGCCTACAAACACCGCAAAGCAGAAGCCTTAAGGCGAGATCACCGCAAATTAGGCAAAGAATTAGGCTTGTTTATTTTTGCCGATCCAGTGGGCCCAGGCTTGCCTTTGTGGACGCCCAAAGGCACTATTTTGAGAAGTATTTTAGAAGACTTCTTGAAACAAGAACAAATCAAACGTGGCTATCTACAAGTTGTGACTCCCCACATCGCCAGAGTCGATTTATTCAAAATCTCTGGACATTGGCAGAAATACAAAGAAGATATGTTTCCGCTGATGGCAGAAAATGCAGAAGCGGCGGCAAACGAACAGGGTTTTGTGATGAAACCCATGAATTGCCCTTTCCACATTCAAATTTACAAAAGCGAACTGCGTTCCTATCGGGAATTGCCGATGCGTTTAGCAGAATTCGGCACAGTTTACCGCTACGAACAATCGGGAGAATTGGGCGGTTTAACAAGAGTTCGCGGCTTTACGGTTGATGATTCCCACTTGTTTGTCACGCCGGAACAGTTGGATGCTGAATTCTTGAGTGTGGTCGATTTAATTCTGTCAGTATTCAAGAGTCTGCAACTGAAGAATTTTAAGGCGCGTTTGAGTTTCCGCGATCCAGAAAATTTAGATAAATACATCGGTTCCGATGAAGCTTGGGAAAAAGCGCAAGGTGCCATCCGCCGCGCGGTGGAAACTTTGGGAATGAATTATTTTGAGGGAATTGGGGAGGCGGCTTTTTACGGGCCGAAACTCGATTTTATTTTCCAAGATGTGTTGGATAGAGAATGGCAATTAGGAACTGTTCAGGTAGATTACAATTTGCCAGAACGTTTTGATTTGCAATACGTTGCTGAAGACGGCACTCGCCAGCGTCCGGTGATGATTCACCGCGCTCCTTTTGGTTCTTTGGAGCGTTTGATCGGGATTTTGATCGAACAGTACGCGGGGGATTTTCCGATATGGTTAGCGCCGATTCAGGTGCGGTTGTTGCCTGTCAGCGAGGAGTTTTTGCCGTTTGCTAAGGAAGTGGAAGCGAGGATGAAGGCGCTGAATATTCGCGCGGAAGTTGAGAGTAGCGAACGTTTGGGTAAGTTGATTCGCAATGCTGAGAAGGATAAAATTCCGGTGATGTGTGTTGTGGGTGCTAAGGAGGTTGAGGCGAATAGTTTGAATATTCGGACTCGTGCTTCTGGGGAGTTGGGGGCGATTTCGGTTGATGAGGCGATCGCAAGGTTGCAGTCTGCTATTAGTAATTACGGGGATTTTTAGGGGAGTTTAACCGCAGAGGTCGGCGGATTAACGCAGATTAACGCAGATGATAGCTTGATATTGTCTGCGTTTTTATAATTCATTAGCTAAAATAGTAGAATTAGGTAAGTTAACAGGAGTTAAATCAATGGCTAATCCATTTCCGGGGATGAATCCTTATTTAGAAAGTCCTGGCTTTTGGAGTTCTGTTCATAATAGGTTGATAGTGGCAATAGCCGATTGGTTAACTCCGCAACTACTGCCTAAATATTTAGTAGATATCGAACAAAGAATTTATCAAATCAGTGGCGAAGATGCTTTACTAATTGGCATTCCCGATGTCACAATACAGCAGACACCGACTCGAAGAACCGAGAGTGATTCTAATGTTGCTGTCGCCGCTCCACCCGCCAAATCTTTGAAGGTAACAATACCTTTACCGCTGGAATTAAAAGAAACTTATTTACAGGTAGTCGAAATAGAAACTAAACAGGTAGTCACGGTAATTGAAGTGCTGTCACCCGCCAACAAACGTCCTGGTAAAGGGCGCGAAATGTACGAAAAAAAGCGAGAAAAGGTGTTTGGTAGTTGCAGTCATCTGGTAGAGATTGACTTGCTGCGAAGTTACCAACCTCTACCAGTTTTTGGCAATGAGATTGAGGCAAGTTATCGAATTTTGGTGAGTCGGGCAAATCAAAAGCCTTTGGGGGATTTGTATCTTTTCAATTTACCCGATACAATTCCTTGTTTTCCGTTGCCTTTGCGTGCAGGTGATGTTGAGCCGATCGTAGATTTGCAGGCGTTGTTGAATATAGTGTACGATCGCGCCGCCTATGATTTTAGAATCGATTATACTACCGAACCCGTGCCGCCGCTTGCCGAACCGGATGCTGTTTGGGCTGATGCTTGGTTGCGGGAGATGGGAGTGAGAGGTTGATAACAGTGGTAGTTCGCATTAAAATCAAAGAAACCGGGTTTTTCGCAGTTTCTGGATGGTGTATCGATATTCAAAGGAAAAACCCGGTTTCTAGCCACCCCTGCATAAGTCCTAAGTAAGTCAATCAACAGGAGTTAAATCAATGCCTAATCCATTTCCAGGGATGAATCCTTATTTAGAAAGCCCTGACTTTTGGCCAGAAGTTCATCATTCGCTGATTAGTATGCTTCAAGAGTCATTAGTTCCCCAACTGGTGCCGAGGTATCGAGTGGCAATTGAAAAGCGAATTTATGAAATCAAGGGAGAACAATCGCTGTTAGTTGGGATTCCTGATGTTTCGATCCAGCACAATCCGATTCCTAGAAATTCAAGTACATCTAATGTAGCTGTCGCCACACGAACTACTGAACCTTTGAAAGTAAGATTAGCGATGTATGAGGAGGTGAAACAAGGATATTTGGAGGTGATAGATATGGCGACCAAGGAAGTTGTGACAGTAATTGAGGTGCTTTTACACGCTAATAAACCATCTGGAAAAGGGCGTGAAATGTATGAGGAAAAGCGGGATAAGGTGTTGGGAAGTCGGACTAATTTTGTGGAGATTGACTTGTTGCGGGGTTGGGAACCTCTCCCGGTTTTTGACAATGACAATGCAGCGAGTTATAGAATTTTGGTGAGTCGGAGCAATGAAAGACCGATCGCCGATTTATACTTATTTAATCTACCAGATGCGATCCCTTGTTTTCCGTTGCCTTTGCGCGCAGGCGATGTGGAACCAATGGTAGATTTACAGGCGCTGTTGAATACAGTGTACGATCGCGCCGCCTATGACATTACCCTCGATTATACGGCCCAGTTAGTCCCTGCACTTTCAGAATCCGATGCTGTTTGGGCCGATTCTCTGCTGCGCGAAACCAGCCTCCTGCCATCCGAAAGCTAAAAAAATCTACACAAAACGTTACAAATTTGTTAACATCGTGGCGAGTCTGTCCTCCGCAGCCTCTGGTGTTAACCTTCTAAAATAACCGCTATGACTCAACCTCCCTCGCCAACAACCTCCGAAGAATCCGCCCCCGAAACCCCGATCGCCCCGACAAACAATGCACCTCCACCGAGTTATGTCAAGCTAGCCATGCGGAATATGGTTCGCAAGCGGGCGACTTCTCTGTTTCATTTTGCTTTGACAGCGGCTGGACTTTTGGGTATACTCGTCGGTTTGGCTTTTCTCGATCGCTATTTCAACTCTTAGAATACCGATTGAAACCGCGTCGATACAGACACTCACGCACTCTAAGAGCGGGTTAAATACCGGGGGGTTCGATCCGATCGTGCGATCGACCCATTGCAATCTTGAACAGATTATTGTAATCTTCCTGCTAAAAGCAAAAAGTCGATTAGCCCGCCCAATTTTCACTTATCAAAAAATTCAATACATCCCTTGACAAAAGAACCAAAAAATGATAATTGAGGTGAACGTCGAAGACTGTTATGGGTTCGCCGACGCTGACAACCTCCCGGAGAATCAACCCAGCGGGGAGATTGCCGCCCAAACCTGGGAAAATTGGTTTAGCGTTTGGCTAGAAAACCAGCAAGCAGATGTGCCAGAAGCCCCCGGCTACGAAGTCAGTCTGCGTTTAACCGCCGATGCCGATATCCAAGCCCTCAACGCCCAGTACCGTCAACAAGATCGATCGACCGATGTACTAGCTTTCGCCGCATTAGAGGTAGACTGTCCTCAAAGAGAGGAAATGCAGTCATCCGAACCCCTATACTTGGGTGATATCATCATCTCGATCGACACAGCGAAGCGACAAGCCCAGCAGCAAGGACATTCCCTAAAGACTGAACTAGCTTGGCTCGCATCCCACGGTTTTTTGCATCTTTTGGGCTGGGATCACCCGGATGAGGAAAGTCTGACTCAAATGCTCGATCGACAAGAAACACTGCTGCGCGCGATCGGACTTGAGATCCAAACAGCATAACTGACGTTGATGGTGACTTAACCAATCATGTCAACCCAAACATAACTTTCTGAAATCATACCAAAACTTTAGTAAAAACTTAGGAAAGTTAACTAGACTTGATGAAGGAAATTTTCAAAGTCTAGCTTTCGTTAATCTCTGTAACTTAAAGTTGGTTGTTTATGCCACTAGATCAACCGTCAATTTCATCAAACATCCCACCGTTTGCGATCGTGCCTCCAGATTCTGCCATGCCTACAGTCCACGAGCCGAAAAAAGCCTTGAAATACAAGCGAGAGCTTTCCTGGAAAATCGCATCTAGTTTAGCTACGAGTTTTCGGTATGCTTGGGGTGGGCTAACCTATGCTTTTGAAACTCAGCGCAATTTTCGGATTCACACTGTTATAGGAACTTTGGCGATCGGACTCGGACTATTTTTGCACCTCAAACCTGTAGAAATATCAGTGATCGGCGTCACAATTGGTATAGTTTTAGCAATGGAATTGTTGAACACGGCGATCGAATCAGTGGTAGACTTAACCGTCGGGCAATCTTACCACGAACTCGCCAAAATTGCCAAAGACTGCGCTGCCGGAGCCGTTCTGGTATCCGCAATGGCTGCGGCCATTGTCGCTGCTGCACTGCTGCTTCCTCCGTTATGGGTAGTTGTTCAAATTGCGATCGTCCGTTAGTAAACTTGATTGGGCAAGCTAAATTTTAGGTTTTAGATGACCAACTTGAGATTTTTGGTTTTATTCCTACATATTGGAGCTATTTTAATCTTGGGCATCTATCTAAAATATTCCAACTCTTGCATTCAGGCAGCGAGTCAATCTAAAATCTAAAATCTAAAACCTAAAATCCAATTTAACCCGTGATTATAGTCATCGATAACTACGACAGTTTTACATACAATTTGGTACAGTATCTAGGAGAACTCGGTGCTGAGTTGCCCGTAGCAAAAGAAGTCCAAGTCTACCGCAACGATCAAATTTATTTAGAAGATATTCGCCGATTGCAACCCGCAGCAGTAGTAATTTCTCCAGGCCCAGGGCGGCCGGAAGATGCGGGGATTTCTCTGAAATTGATCGAAGAATTGGGGCCGACTCTACCAATTTTAGGCGTGTGTCTCGGACATCAAAGTATTGGTCAAGTATTCGGTGGCAAAATTGTTTCCGCACCGATATTGATGCACGGCAAAACTTCTCAGGTAGAACACGCAGGAGTCGGAGTTTTTGTAGGTGTAGAATCGCCGATGATTGCAACTCGCTATCACAGTTTGGTAATTGAAAAAGAGAGTTGTCCAGAAGTTTTGGAAGTTACGGCTTGGGTGGAAGATGGCACGATTATGGGCGTGCGTCATCGGGAATATCCACACATTGAAGGCGTACAGTTTCATCCGGAAAGTATTTTGACTACTTCGGGAAAGCAATTATTGCGGAATTTTTTGGAACGGCTTTAAGAAGAAGGAAGAAGGAAGAAGGAAGAAGGAAGAAGGAAGAAGGGAGAAAGACATACATACACACTCAGCTTGAATGCGAGCCGTATTTTACGTTTAATCAAGTGGATTTGCTTATGTTGAGAGTTGAGTTTCTCTGGATTTGTAGAGTAGGCAATGGGAACCTTACGGGAAAACTCGATCGCACATTTCGCACCTGGCGGCATTTTGTGATATAACAACAAACGACCAACACCCGATAACCGCAACCAAAAAGATGAAACGGCGACAATTAATAAGTTACGCACAGACGGGTTTGCTAGCGGCTTTCTTCACTGGTTTGCCATCTGGATGGGAAAGCTATCAAGCTCAAACTGCTGGTTCTTTGTCGGTTCAGTGGTTGGGGCACACTTGCTTCTTGTTTGCCGGTGGCGGTGCGAGGGTGCTGGTGAATCCTTTTCGCCCCCTGGGCTGTACGGCAGGCTATCGTTCTCCTAAAGTCCCCACAGATTTGATTCTGATTAGCAGCAGATTGCTTGATGAAGGGGCGGTAGACGGATTTTCGGGCAATCCCGGCCTTTTGTACGAACCAGGTACTTATAGGTCTAACGGGCTGCGGATTCAAGGGATTCGGACGCAGAAAGACCGTGAAGGAGGAAGGCGGTTTGGGGTGAATGTGGCTTGGCTCTGGCAGCAAGCCGGTGTTAAGATTTTACACTTGGGCGGAGTCGCTGGCCCGATCGGCATTGAAGAACAAATCTTAATCGGGCGGCCGGATATTTTGCTAATTCCCGTGGGCGGAGGGCCGAAAGCTTACACTCCGGCGGAAGCGAAGCAAACTGTGCAACTGCTCAAACCGAAAATGGTGATTCCCACACACTTCAAAACCCAAGCCGCCGATGCTGCTGCGTGCGATTTAGTATCGCTAGATGAATTCTTGGGCCTAATGGATGGTACATCGATACGCCGATCGAATAACGACACGATTTCGGTCAAATCTGCTGACTTACCGCAAACAGGTTCGGTGATTGAGGTTTTGAGTTACAGATTTAGCGGTTGAGCTTCTTTTTACCTGAGCTTGCGCTATAGTAAGGGAGTTTTAGTCGATCGACAATCCCAGCTCATTTTATCTCTACCGAGTGCCTTTGGCAACCTTACCTTTTGCGGAAATTTGGCTAACATAACAATTCACGTTCACTGTTTTATTGTCATAAGGAAAAGCAAGCCCAATGAAAAATCAAAATTTACCTAGCTGGATGAAACAACTCACAGGTTTCGCAGGAGTAATCGGCGCTAGTGCGTTGATTGGTTTCCCCGCTTGGGCTCACATCAACTCCAGCACAACTGTTAGCAATACAACACCAACTCAACAAGTTGCAGGAAATGTGAAAATTGCTGCTTCACCAGCACCAACAGCCTCACCGAAATCAACCACTTCACCAGCACCAACAGCCGCTACTAAGGATATTGTCGCTATTGCATCTGGCGACGCTCAATTTAAGACATTGACTAAAGCCTTGACAGCCGCAGATTTAGTTAAAACCCTCCAAGGAAAAGGCCCTTTCACTGTTTTTGCACCGACAGACGCGGCATTTGCTGCTGTGCCAAAAGCAACTTTGGATGATTTGCTCAAACCAGCAAATAAAGCCAAACTTGTTAAGGTTTTGACTTACCACGTTGTTTCTGGTTCAGTTTTATCTACCAGCCTCAAATCCGGCGATGTTAAAAGTGTGGAAGGCGGCTCGCTGAAGGTGGTAGTTGCCGCAGGCAAAGTTACTGTTAGCGGCGCTAATGTTGTGAAAGCTGACATCAAAGCTAGCAATGGCGTTATTCACGTAATTGACAAAGTTTTGATCCCTGCTGATGCGAAGTAGGACGAGCATTTTGGGTCTCAAATGATTTCAAATTAGGTACGTTGTTGGGCTTAAGCCCTCTTTGATCTACAGGTATAAAGGAGGCTCAACCCCAACAACGTACCTTTATTTATTAATATCACAGTAATCCAAACGTATTGGGATAGATTACAATAGTGTCGGCAACATGAGAGTAAAAGTTGACCCCTTGCCTAACTCGCTATTAACAGTAATTTCTCCCCCCAGCATCTCAGAGTATTTCTGCGCTATAGCCAAACCCAAACCCGTACCTCCGTACTTGCGGGTAGTCGAAGCATCAGCTTGCGTAAAAGGTTGAAATAACTTTTCTAGCTGTTCCGGAGTCATCCCAATTCCCGTATCAGTACAATTAAAAATTAACTCTTCAACATCCCAACTATTCTCGTCATTTTGATTTTTTTTAACGCTGAGTGTAACAATCCCTTGCTGAGTAAACTTCGCTGCATTGCTGAGCAAATTAAATAAAATTTGAGTTAACTTAGTTTTATCGGAATGCAATTGGCCAATATTAGGATCGCATTCAACATTCAGGCGATTGTTGTTTCGGAAAAATAACGGCTCAACAGTTTTTACTACATCTTTAATTGTCTCGAATACGTCAAAAGTTTCTAATTCAAGTTCCCCGTGACCTGCTTCAATCTTCGACAAATCCAGAATATCATTAATCAATCCGAGTAAATGGTTGCCTGCATTGTGAATTCTTTCCAAATCCGACACAAAGTCTTCTTCGCCAATATCTAAAGCATCTTCTTGCAGAATCTCGCTGTAACCGATAATCGCATTCAGAGGAGTTCGCAGTTCGTGGCTCATGTTAGCCAAAAATTGACTTTTCGCGAAATTAGCTGCTTCTGCTGCTTCCTTGGCTTTGTAAAGTTCTGCCTCGGCTTGCAAGCGGTCGGTTACGTCGTGAGCCAGCACTAATTCAGCATTTCTGCTGTCAAATATCAGGGTATAAGAAGTGATTTCTACATCAATAATTGTGCCGTTTTTTGTCTGGTGCTGCCACACACCCCCAAAATCAATTCCGGCATCTACTTGGGATATATCTTCTAGCAATCTGGACAGTTCTTGGCGCGGACGAATATCCGCAACGGTCATGTTGAGAAATTCGTGGCGAGTGTACCCGTAGTGCTCTACAGCAGCGTGATTGACGGCTATAAATTCCAGAGTTTCTAAGTCGTAAACCCACATCGGATGGGGGTTGTTTTTAAACAAAAGTCTGTAGCGTTCTTCCGAGGCTCGGAGTTCGGCTTCGGCTTGCTTGCGCTCGGTAATGTCGCGGATAACAGTGCAAATAATCTCGCGGCCGCCGTAGGAAATCAGGCTGGCGCTTACTTCCACATCCACGCAGGAACCGTCTCGGCGGCGGTAGAGAACTTCGCCAATTCTGAGTTGTTTCTCTCTTAGCAGGAACAGGATATTTCGGTCAACTAGGTCTTTGGAATAGGCGACGATATCGTAAACACTCAGTTGCGAAATTGCATCAAGACTGTAATCGAGCAAGTTTCTAAAGGCTGTATTGGCTTCTAAAATGCGTTTGGTTTGAGCGTCCCACAGGAAAATGCAGTCTGTAGCTTGCTCGACTACGGCTTGGTAGCGGGCTTTTTCCTCAAGTTGTTCGCTTTCGGCGATCGCGATCGTCCCGAGCATTCCATTGATAGTATGGGCAAGGTCGGCCAACTCGTCTGCGCCCGTGACCGGCAGTCGCACCGAGAGGTCTTGGCTGCTGCTGACGCGGTTAACTGCTTTCGCCAAACTGCTCAACCGAGACAGCACCAAACGCTCAATCAGCAGCAGAGTGCAGCCGATAAATCCTATTCCCGCTAACCCTACAGACACCAGCAGGTACATTAAACTGGTTTGACCTTGGCGGTAGATTTCTCTGGGCATATCCACCCGTAGAAGTAGCGCCGGTCGATCGTAAATATCCCGGATCAAAGCATAACCTGCCATCAAATCTTCGCTGACAGGACGCACAAAAATCGGTTTTTTTCCCGACAGTTTGTGTCGCGCTTTCAGAAAGTCAGCCGGTAAATGAGCTTCATTAACGCTGTGTACAATCAGCGGCAACCGAGTAATTTTAGAAAGCTTCTCAATGCCCGCAGCATCGAAATTGCGCCCGAATACCAGCGTGCCCCGAATCGGGCCGGTGCTTTTTGTAGTGAGAATTGGCCGGGAAGTAATCAGTATCGGCCCTGAGGGCAGCAGCAGGACACCAGCGAGGCTGCTTTTGGCGTTGGGGTGCTGCAACAGCGGGTCGTTGAGAGAAATATGCTCTTTTAATGCTTCTGGAACAGGCGTTAGTTTCATCTTGTCGCTGTCTAAACCCGTACCGTAAACTATTTTGCCAGAAGTATTGACAAATATGGCTAGATGAACTCTCAAATTATTCAGCCCTTCTGGAACTAAATTCGAGGCAATGAATTCTGAGTTGCGGTTTTGGATAAAAGTGTAGGTGTCATCCCACGCAGACCAGTCAGCAAAGCGCGAGTTGAAGTCGTCTGCGGTTTGCCCGAACACGCTGAGCACTCCCTTGACAACCTGTGTGGCTTCTTGTTCCTCTGCTTTGACAAGGCTGCCCAAAAGGATGCTGGAGGAGGCTGCATAGAGAATGCCAGTCAGTCCAGCGATGGTAATGCCAACTATTGATAGTGTTTTCCGACGCAGTTTCATCTTGCCGAGTGTGTGATGTCCGTCTGAAATTCTCAACTCAGGAGCAATTTTACTGCTGTTTCCTGAATCCTGGCTGCTGGCGCTGCACCAGTCTCCCGAGAGGGAGTATTGTAGGGTGCCCCGTAGCCTCACATTTTCTCGGATATTTCCAGTTTCTTGTGTGACGCACTCTACTGCTGCCTTGTTAAGGAGTATACAACTAACATCCGCTAACTTCAGGCATGGGGATGAGACCTGGGTTTTTGTTAAACAAGATTTTCGCCAAACGGGAAAAGCCTCTTAGAAATTAGGTTGGGTTGAGGCACTCGTACCGAACAAATAGGTTTTAGCTTCGCTTTACCAAAAACTTGGGTTTAAAGCCCCGTCCTTCTAGGACGGCTTTGTGTTAGATTTTTAACGTAGCGAGTTCCTACGTAAGATGTTCGTTCTAGAATTCAAGGCGATCGGCAAATTAAATCAGTACGCAGCAATAGACGAAGCAGTCAGAACTGCTCAATTCGTTCGGAATAAGTGCATCCGTTTTTGGATCGACAACCGAGGAGTAGGGCAAAAAGACTTGTACCGTCACAGCACTGCGCTCAGAGAAGAGTTTGCTTTTGTCAAAGACTTGAATTCTAGTGCTTGCCAAGCCTCTGTGGAAAGGGCTTATTCTGCCATTGCTCGGTTCTACGACAACTGCAAGAAAGCTGTTCCCGGAAAGAAAGGTTATCCGACTTTCAAGAAAAACAGTCGCTCAGTTGAGTATAAAGTCAGCGGCTGGAAACTCTCAGAAACTCGGAAGCAAATC
>RDXX01000082.1 GCA_004292955.1 Oscillatoriales cyanobacterium
GATTCTAATAATAATTTTTTGTACGGCACTATACTTGATTTACTTTTTTATACATCATACTTAGTGTACCACTTGTTCGACCTTAAGTAAACCGTATTGAATTATGAGCAATTATCATCAGACAAGATTTGTTCCATAGGCTCGGGAGCGGTGGAATCGGCTGTCAAACAAATAGATAGAAGGTTGAAAATTTCGGGAGCTCAATGGTTGAAAAAAATGTCATAACAAGATGCTAAAACTTCGTTGTGCTTACCTCAACGATCTCTTGGCTATTTGAGGCTTTTTCAAAACCGGGATGCTCCCAAGCATGACCGCAGTGAATATAAGATTATAACTAATAACTTATATGCGGTCATGCTTCGCCCTCTTCAAAAACCAGATGCACCCGAAAAAGCGACAATTTTACAGATCCGCACCTTACACATGAGACTAAAGTGTCTCACTCCGCGCAACAATTGTCGTGTAGCAAGAGTTTTTATAAATAATATTAGATAGAGTTGAGAATATAAGTATTGTTAGACTCAAGTATTCAACGGGATAGTTTGTATGGATAATCTCTCCGAGCTTCTCAAAAAAATCAAGAATAAACCTTCAGTCTATTTGGGCAAGGTGTCAATTAGTTGTCTTCAGGCTTTCTTGTCGGGATACAATGTGGCACAGTATCAGCTTGGCGTACCTCTAAAAGAAGAAAACGCTCTAGATGGCTTTCAAGAATGGATACAGAAAAAATTCAATATTGATTCATCTCAATCATGGGCGAATATAATTCTCTTTTTTTCTCAGGATGAGAAAGATGCTTTAAATAGTTTTTTTGAACTATTTGAAGAGTTTTGTCAAAGTAAGAAGGTTGTCGAATCGGGGAAGGTGCACCGACAAGCAACCTACAGAGATTTGAAATAAATTCATAACCGCAGACATCCGCGCTCATCCGCGTGCATCTGCGGTTAAAAATTCCCAAATCTAAGCCATCACCATGCCGCCATCGACATTAAAAACTTGCCCGGTAATATAAGCCGCCGCCGCATCCGCCGCCAAAAACTTCACCATCCCCGCAACTTCCTCAACTTCGCCGTATCTTCCCAGCGGAATGTACTTTAAAATCTCGTCAGATTTGACATCCTTTGTCATATCTGTGGTGATAAAACCCGGTGCAACTGCATTCACAGTAATCGCGCGACTTGCCAATTCTTTCGCCACAGTTTTAGTAAATCCAATGACTCCAGCTTTCGCCGCACTGTAATTAGCTTGTCCGGGATTTCCCATTTGGCCGGCAACCGAAGCAATATTAATAATTCGGCCGCTGCGCTGTTTCAACATGATTTTGCTGACAGCTTTTGTACACAAAAATACGCCGGTGAGATTCAAATCAATCACTGCTTGCCAATCTTCTAGCTTCATCCGCAGCAGCAAAGTATCGCGGGTGATGCCGGCATTGTTCACCAAAATGTCAATTCGTCCCCATTTTTCCATGACATTACTGATGAGTGCATCCACTTGGTCAGTTTTGGAGACATCTGCTGCAAGGGCCACAGCTTCTCCGCCCGCTGCAATAATTTCTGCTACCGCCTCATCAGCCGCAGCGCTTGAACTGGCATAGTTCACGGCGACTTTAGCGCCTTCTGCTGCGAATGCTAAAGCGCAAGCCCGCCCAATTCCCCGCGACGCACCGGTGACAACGGCAACTTGTCCCTGCAATCGCTGATATGTCTCTGGCAATAATTCCATAATTCTGTCCTCAAAATCTATGCTCACAGAATTCTGCCTTAAAATCGATCCAGAACCAAAAAAATTTATACTGACTTATTGAGTTCAGTTGTCACAATTCCCTACTCGTTAAGCCTTCGGGTATAATGGGCGTCCCTTTACCACATTTTTAAGATGGCAGTTCAAAAACAGTTCAACAGTTTTGAAGAGTTACTATCGAGCTCTGATTTGCCTGTACTGGTAGATTTTTATGCTACTTGGTGCGGGCCTTGTCAGATGATGGTGCCGATTTTGGAGCAGGTGAGCGGTCAGACGAAAGATAAGCTCATGGTTGTTAAGATTGATACGGATAAGTACGAGCAGTTGGCGTCGCAGTTTCACATTTATGCTTTGCCGACTTTGGTGCTGTTCAAAAATGGTGTTGAGGTCGATCGCATTGAGGGAGTATTGCAACCGGCGCAGTTGATCGATCGACTGCAACCTCATTTGTAGGTTGGTAGTCAGGACTTCACTTTTATCTGAAAGGACTAAAGTCCTTACTACCAACGAGGAAGTTAGGTTCGTAGTAAGGACTTTAGTCCTCTTTTGGAAGGACTAAAGTCCTCACTACAAACCAATTGTGCATTTTTGTCTTATGAAAACTCCCAGTCACGCGATTATCAATCTCGCCATTCTTGGTAGAGCCCAGCAATCTGAATTTAACTTGCCGATCGTTATCGGCGGAATCTTACCCGATATCCCGATATTTTTATTTTACTTTTGGGCGAAGTACATTGCTCGCTTGCCGGAAGCTACAATTTGGTCAAAAGCATATTACGAGCCTGTTGTCCAGAATATTGTGGCTTTGTTTCATTCTATCCCCCTAGCTGCGATCGGCTGGGTAATTGCTTATTATTTTGGCTGGCAAAGCGTGCAAATTTTGTTTCTGAGCATGATTCTGCACTCTTTGGGAGATTTGCCAGTGCATAATGATGATGCTCACAGGCACTTTTTTCCGTTCAGCAATTACCGTTTTATCAGTCCTATTTCTTATTGGGATAGGAAGCACTACGGGTCAATTGTTTCTTTGGTTGAAATGCTGTTAGTGCTGCTGTCAACTTATCGCGTTTTTGGTTTGGTTAATTCTTATGTTGGTAAGATATTGTTGATTTTGGTGAATAGTTTTTATTTAATCGGCTCTGTCTCTTTTTACGTTCGTTCTCTAATATCATCTGCTGTCGAGCGACCGCGATAAAATTGGTTTGTAGTGAGGACTTTAGTCCTCTCTCCTGGTCTGAAGAAGGACTAAAGTCCTTACTACAAACTTAATATACTTTCTCTATCTTAATTATTCTGCTGCAATTACTATTTTACCCAACTTCTGTAAGGTGCGTCAGCTAATATTTGATTGCTGGTGAATTGAATTATGCTAGCTGACGCACCCTACCAATTACCAATTACCAATTACCAATTACCAATTACCAATTACCAATTACCAATTCCCAATTTCTAATTATTAACTGCGCCGAATATTAAAACAGCACCAATCTTCGCGCTTCCACAGAGTAGCAACAATCCAACCGTGTTGTTCGAGAGTGTCTGCAATTGGTTTAGCTTGTTCGAGCAAAATGCCGCTGAGAACTGCCCAAGTAGTCGGCTTGCTAATGGCGGTGAACTGCGGGATTAAATCAATGATTACTTCGGCTAAAATATTGCACATCAAACCGTCGATCGGGCCGCCCGTCATTTCGATCAGCCGATCGATACTTCCGAGTTCTGCCACCAACTGCTGCGGGTTAACGCGGTTGAGTTGTCGGTTGCTGATGGTCGATCGCACTGCCAAAGGATCTGTATCCAGAGCATAAACTTTTGTGGCGCCCAGCAACACCGCGCCGATCGACAAAATACCCGATCCGCAGCCGATATCAGCAACTACACATTCTTTGTCGTCAAAACCGAGGCGCATTTCCAGCGACTCCAGACAGAGTTGAGTCGTAGCGTGAGCACCCGTACCGAAAGCAACACCGGGATCTAAACGCAAGATTACGCGATCGGTATCAGTCGGTGGGGGAAGCCAAGCCGGATTAATTAAAAAGCGATCGCCCACTTCTTGAGGCTGCCACTGCTGCTTCCAAGTGCTCCCCCAGTCTTCATCTTCTATCAAATCCCACTGCATCGCAGGCAAGGGCAAACCCGCACACAAAGCATCTTGGCGCAGCCACAAAGACAGGGCCGCCAAATCCAACAATCCCGCTTGTTCCTCGGGCAAATAAGCCGACATCAGGCAGGAATTGCTTTTAATCTGAGTGGCAGTTCCCCGACAGTTAAACCGTTCCAGGCGCCAAAAGATGATATCTTCCAGCGCCGGATCGCAAAGAATTCTAATTTCCCACCAGCTATGTGCCATGACTATTTTAGATTTTAGATTTTAGATTTTAGATTCGCCCGTCAGGAACTGGATACTGGGAACTGAAGAGTGAGAAATGACGATTGACTAATAGAAAAATTCCAACTTTTTTGCCAATTAACAATGACCAATCACTTATTACCAATTATTCAGTCCTTGCATCCAAAATCTAAACCCCCCAAATCCTTCAAAGAGTTAGCGTCTAACGATTTTAGATTTTAGATTTTAGATTTTAGATTGTGGGAACCTAAAATCTAAAATCCTTCAAATAGTTACCGTTTAACGATTTTAGATTTTAGATTGTGGGAACCTAAACTCCAAAATCTTTCAAAGAGTTACCGTTTAACGATTTTAGATTTTAGATTGGGGAACCTGAAAAATCTAAAATCCTTTAAAGATTCACCGTGTAAGCATCCCGAATCCCAGGAACTTTCATAATTTCAGCCAATATACCCTCTGGTAGAGGGTCATCAAGGCTCAAAACCATCACTGCATCGCCTCGCACGATTTTACGGCCTACTTGCATACTGGCAATATTGACATTAAAACTGCCCAATTGGGAACCAATTTTTCCAATAATCCCCGGCATATCGCGGTGCAAGGTAAACAGCATATGGTGCGTCGGGCAAACGTTGACTGGGAAATCGTCAACGCTGGTAATCCGAATTTCGCTTTCGCCGAGGACTGCACCCGTGACTGTGTGTTCGCCGAGAGTTCCCTTAGCACAGAGGCGTAGAGAGCCTGTGTAGTCGCGAATTGAGGCGTCTCTGGTTTCCACGACGCGAATTCCGCGTTCTTTGGCTTCAATGCTGGCGTTGACGTAGTTAACGCGCTCTCGCAGGGCTTGGGAGAGCAGGCCTTTGAGGGAGGCGACGACTACGGGCTGGCTTTGGTTGCTGGCCAATTCGCCTTGGAGTTGGACGTTGAGGTAATCGACTCGGCCTCCGGCTAGCTGGCTGACGAGGTTGCCGAGGGTTTCGGCGAGTTGCAGGTAGGGTTTGAGTTTTTCGATCGAGTCTGGGTAAATTCCTGGGATGTTAACAGCCGATCGCGCCGGCAGTCCCAACAGCACATCGCGAATTTGTTCGGCAACGTCGATCGCCACATTCACCTGAGCTTCAGCCGTAGAAGCTCCCAAGTGAGGCGTCAGCACGATGTTTTGGCCGACATTTCGCAACGGAGAATCAGCTTCCAGCGGCTCATGTTCGTAAACATCGATCGCTGCACCGGCGATCTGGCCTGATTTGATCGCTTCTGCCAGGGCTGCTTCGTCGATGATGCCACCTCTGGCGCAATTAATTATCCTGGCCGTGGGCTTCATCTTTGACAGCACATCAGCGTTAATTAAGTGCAGAGTTTCCGGCGTTTTGGGGATGTGCAGGGTGATGTAGTCGGATTCGCGCATCAACAGTTCGAGCTCTACCAAGCGGCAGCCCAACTGTTCGGCTCTTTCGGTGGAGATGAAGGGATCGTAAGCGAGCAGTTTCATGCCCATTGCTTTGGCTGCGGTGGCGAGGTGGGAGCCGATTTTGCCCAAACCGACGATACCGAGGGTTTTTTTGTAAACTTCTACGCCGATAAAGCGGTTGCGCTCCCATTTACCGCTTTTTACAGAGGCGTTGGCTTCGGGGATGTGGCGGGACATCGAGAGCATCATGGCGATCGCGTGTTCGGCTGCTGCGATCGTGTTGCCTTCGGGGGAGTTGACGACTACAATTCCTTTGCGGGTAGCGGCGGGTACATCGACATTATCTACGCCAACGCCCGCTCTACCGATGATTTTTAGTAGATTTCCGGCTTCAATGATTTCTTTGGTAACTTGGGTGCCAGAACGGATCATTAAAGCATCGTAATCTGGAATAATTCGCACGAGCTCTTCGGCTGAGAGTCCTGTGTTTACGTCAACTTGTGCGACTTGGGAGAGGATGTCAATTCCGGCTTGGTCGATCGGATCGGATACTAGAACTTTAGGCATAGCAAGCAATTGAGTGCAATAGTAAAAATAGCCCTGTTGGCGAGCTCAAAGTTGAGACTTATGACTTAGAGCAGAATCTAACAGCTCAGCTCAAGCTTGCCTTTGTGCAGTTTGAATTGTATCCGTATTCGGTCAAGGTCGGTCATTTTTGCGTGAAATATTTTACCTTTGCGGGCGATCGTCCTGGGCGATCGTCTTAAAAACGCCCAATTGCTTAGCTAGCAAGTCTTTTCAGGCTATAATAAATTCCGGATATTGAAGCCTAACTATCAGGAATTATTTTGATGAATTATCTTATCGCCGTACTGCCCGATCGAATGCAAGCCGAAGCTGCCTATTGCGCCCTCGAAAAAGAAGGCTTACCCATGAAGCAAGTCAGCATTTTGGGACGCGGCTACAAAACTGCTGATGAATTTGGCTTAATCGATCCCAACCAGCAAGCAAAGAAACAAGCTAAACTCATGGCTGTTTGGCTGATACCGTTTGGCTTTATTGCCGGCGTTACCTTCAGCTTGATGACAGAGTTAAAGACTTTTGCATGGGCGGGCGAAATTGGCGATCACGCGATCGGCGGAGTGCTAGGTGCGATCGCGGCCGGAATGGGCAGCGTTTTTGTCGGCGGTGCGGGAGGAATGGCTTTTGGTAGCGGCGATGCTTTGCCCTATCGCAACCGTTTGAATGCGGGCAAATTTTTGATTGCAGTTAAAGGTACTGACGCTTTAACCGAGAAAGCTGCTGATGTTTTGCAGCAGTTTGAACCGGAAAATATGCAAGGTTATACAGAAAGTTAATTGTCATCTGCGTTCATCTGCGTTCATCTGCGGTTAAAACTTCCAAGTTAGTATTATGGCAACCGGTGCATCTGGGTTTGGCAAATATGTGTGTAGGGGCGAAGCATGACCGCAGAAAATAGGAGATTATAACTAATAACTTATATGCGGTCATGCTTCGCCCTCTTCAAAACCCAGATGCACCCTAGGTAAAAATCTAATATTGACTTGAATTCAAGTTTTTTACCAGAATATTTGACCTTACTTGATATTTGGAGAAACCGATGGAAGTTCCAACGATAGCCTTATCTTCTCCCCTAGAATTGACAATTGATCTAACTGACGAACAATTTTTTAATTTGTGTCAAGAAAACCGAGATTTGAGATTTGAGCGTACTTCTAGTGGAGGATTAATTATTATGTCGCCTACTGGTAGCGAGACTGGTAATCGCAACATTGACTTATCCTATCAACTTCAATCTTGGAGCCGTCAAAATAAACATTTGGGAATTGCGTTTGATTCTTCTAGCGGATTTAAACTGCCAGATGGTACTGATATTTCTCCCGATGCTGCTTGGATTCGGCGCGACAGATGGGATGCTTTAACTTCCGAAGAAAAAGAGAAATTTGCACCAATTTGTCCCGATTTTGTGGTGGAATTGCGATCGACTACCGATTCCCTAGAAAAATTGCGAGCTAAAATGAGATTGTACATGAAAAATGGAGCTCGTTTGGGCTGGTTGCTCGATCGCAAAAATCGGCAAGTAGAAATCTCCCGTCAAGGTAAAGAAGTAGAAATTTTAGATGCACCTCGAACTGTCTCAGGTGAAGATGTACTGCCCGGTTTTGTGTTGGATTTAACTGAGATTTTCTAGATGTGTAAGAAGACTCGGCGTTTGAAACCGCGTCTATACAAGCAAAACCTGCCGACGCAGGTTAAAGACGACTCGGCGGTTGAAACCGCGTCTATACAAGCAAAACCTGCCGACGCAGGTTAAAGACGACTCGGCGGTTGAAACCGCGTCTATACAGGCAAAACCTGCCGACGCAGGTTAAAGATAGCGCGGTAAAATTACGTTATTATCTTTAGTCCCTCTGAGCTCAGACATTGTTTGTATAAACCAGGTTTCAACCGTACTTCCTATTTTTTGACTAACTTATGATATGATACGATGCCAAAGGTTGCGTTTGGTATAACCTATGAAAATCCTCCACGGCACTTGGATTCCTCAAACAGAAGAGAGTTTTGTTCAAGCTGGAACGTTTTATATTTGGGTTGAAACCACTGAAATAAAAAAACAGCCTGCTAAGGTTCATCCCCGACAATTGGAGACGGCAGAGTTAACAGAGTTTCTAACGAAAGAAGCCGGGATTCAACTGCCACCAGTCAGCAATACAAGTGGGATGGGACTAGAATATGCGATCGCCCCTCGGTACTTTTTACTCCCCACTGCCAATAACCAGCCGTTACCATCTTTAGAGTTAGCGCGATATTTAGAGACAGAATTACCCGAAACATTTGAGTTGGAATATTGGGAAGTCGATTGTGTGCCAATCGCCACCCACACTTTGACTAAAGTATTGAACGATCTGCATTTTTTTGCCCTCTATGATTTAGCAGAAGTTCAGTTCGGTTCAGATTTGCTGTTTTGGTATCACTACACCCAATTTTTTAAGCAAATTGTTCTGAAAGATCATTATATTCCGGCGTTGCGCTATCGAGAAACTGCTCCGATCGCGATCGCACCCATCGAAACATCGGAACCCGCTGAGAAAGCCACGCGCGGGCGCAAGAAAGCGGGTGAAACAAAAACAACCGCAAAGACTGCAAAAGCTCCAAAAACACCTGCCAAAATTGCACCCAGCTTTGAGATTTATCCGGGATGGGAAATTGTTTCAGCGCAGTACGAAACAGAGTTACAACGCTATGTTGAATGGATGCCTTTAGTTTGCGTGTCCGGTTTTCGGAAGATCCAGCTACAAGATACACCAAAGTTCTACGATCGCGAAATGTTGCTGCGTAATTTTTCAGAATGTGCGATCGCCGAAATTGTCACTCAAACCCCCATCCCAGCATCATTTGAGAATAAGATTGTTGATTCTTTACTCCAAATCTGCTTCAACCAAACAGGAAAAAACGCGCGAGTCAGCCTTGAACAATACCGGCAATGGCAAACCTGGCGCGATCGCATTACGCGCAATCAATCTGCTGACTCATTCTCCCTCTGCTTTCAACTACAATCCCCCGAAAACCCCGAACAGCCTTGGGTTTTAGAGTTTCAGGTGGCGGCAAAACAAGACCCATCTCTGCGGGTGCCGTTGCAGGATTATTGGCGATCGCGATCGACTCAACAAAAACAGTTGCAAACACAATTCGGCGACAACTTTGAGCAACATTTGCTAACAAATCTCGGCTACGCTGCGCGGATTTATCCCCTACTTTGGCAGGGGCTAGAAACCGACAAACCCGCTAACATTTCCCTCAACGTAGATGATGCTTTTACCTTCCTCAGCGAGTCCGCTTGGGTATTAGAAGATGCCGGATATAAAGTCATTGTTCCCGCTTGGTGGACGCCGAAGGGACGACAGCGGGCAAAGATTCGCCTGCAAGTCAAAGGGAAGGGCAGCAAAAGCGCTGCAATCAAGGGCAAGGGATTGTTTTCGGCAGATTCCTTGGTGGAATATCAGTATGAATTGGCGATCGGAGGCGAACGGGTTAGCGAACAAGAATGGCAGGCGTTAGTTAATAGTAAAACGCCGTTGGTACAGTTCCGAGGACAATGGATGGAACTGGACAAAGATAAAATGCAGGAGATGCTGAATTTTTGGCAAAAACATCGCGAAGAGAATCCCGATGTCAGCTTGATTGACTTTATGAAGTTGACGGCAGAAGGAGAAGCTAGTGAAGATTTGGAGGTGGAGCGCGATCGGGCTTTATCTGATATGTTGGAGAAGCTGCACGATAAGAGTAGGTTAGAGTTAATTGCAGATCCAGTAAGGTTTCAAGGCAAACTCCGGGATTATCAAAAGCGCGGTGTTTCTTGGTTGAGTTATTTGGAAAGTTTGGGATTAAATGGCTGTCTTGCCGACGATATGGGTTTGGGTAAATCGGCGCAGGTAATTGCTCGATTATTGCAAGAAAGAGAAGTTTTATCTACTAGCAAAGAGACGGAAAAAGCGCTCGCACTTTCGGTTCTACCCACGCTGCTAATTGCGCCCACCTCCGTAGTTGGCAATTGGCAGAAGGAAATGGAAAAATTTGCTCCAGAATTGCGATCGCTCATTCACCACGGCCCTCAACGTTTGCAAGATGCCAAAGCATTTAAAGCCGCCGTCCAAGATTGCGATATGTTGATTACTTCCTTTACCTTGGCGCGCAAAGATGAGAAGCTGTTGAGCAGCGTAGCGTGGCATCGGCTGGTAATTGATGAAGCGCAGAATATTAAAAATCCGAAAGCGGCGCAAACCAAGGCGATTTTAAAGTTACCCGCTACCCATCGACTAGCATTGACTGGAACACCTGTAGAAAATCGCTTGTTAGATTTATGGTCAATTTTTAATTTCCTCAATCCCGGATATTTGGGGAAAGAGGCGCAGTTTCGGAAAATGTTTGAATTACCGATTCAAAAACATGGGAGTCGCACGCAATCAGCCGCGCTCAAAAAATTAGTAGAACCTTTTATTCTGCGCCGTCTGAAAACCGATAAGTCAATTATTCAGGATCTCCCCGACAAAGTTGAGCAAAAACTCTACTGCAATCTCACCCGCGAGCAAGCTTCGCTTTATGAAGCCATTGTGAAAGAGGTAGAGCAAGAAATTGACGCGGCTGAAGGAATGAAGCGCAAGGGGATGATTTTGGCGACGCTGCTGAAGTTGAAGCAAATTTGCAATCATCCCCGCCAGTTTTTGCAGGATGAAAGTGAGTTTACACCAGAGCGATCGCACAAACTGGAACGGCTGATCGAAATGATTGAGGAAGTCAAAGCCGAAGGCGAAAGTTTATTGGTATTTACGCAGTTTACCGAATTGGGAAGCGCGTTGGAAAAATACATCAAACACACGCTACATTATAACACTTATTACATCCACGGCGGAACGAGTCGCGAAAAACGGGAACGGATGATTTCAGAGTTTCAAGATCCAGAATCTGAACCTTCGGTATTTATTCTATCACTGAAGGCCGGCGGTGTAGGAATTACCCTGACAAAAGCCAATCACGTGTTCCATTTCGATCGCTGGTGGAATCCGGCGGTGGAAGATCAGGCGACGGATCGGGCGTTTCGGATTGGACAGGAAAAAAATGTGTTTGTGCATAAGTTTGTGGCAATTGGCACTTTGGAAGAAAAGATTGACCAAATGATTGAGGACAAAAAGAAATTGGCAGGTTCAATTATTGGTGCTGATGAATCGTGGCTGACTGAGTTGGATAATGAGGCATTTAAGAAGTTAATTCGGCTCAACAAAAATGCAGTTTTAGATTAGGATAAAATCAAAAATATGTCACAATTTACTCGGACTTGGTGGGGCAATAAATTTATCGATGGGCTGGAAAGATTTACCGATTCTGGGCGTCTCGGGCGGGGACGTGCCTATGCACGGAATGGTAAGGTAAAAAGCTTTGGCATGAATGATGGCTTAGTGATGGCAGAAGTAAGAGGTTCGGTGAATCCTTATTTTGGGGTTTATAAGGAGCCGCTGTACAAAACTAAAATTGAGTTTGAGCCGATTAGTCAGGAAAAGTGGCAAGTGGCGATCGCCCAAATGGCATCAAAAGCCAGCTTCATTTCCCGCTTGCTGCTCAACGAAATGCCCGACAACATTGAAAACGCTTTCTCACCCCTCGGATTGCACCTGTTACCCAGCAGCCGTGAGGACTTTAAAACCACTTGCTCTTGCCCAGACTATAGCAATCCCTGCAAACATATTGCCGGAGTCTATTATCTGGTGGCGGCCGAATTGGACAAAGATCCATTTTTGCTGTTTGAATTACGGGGACTTTCTAAGGAAGTGCTGCACCGCGAATTGGCAAAAACGCCTTTGGGCTTGGCGCTTTCTGCCGAGTTGACGGCGGATGCAGCGGCCCCTGTGGCGGTAAATTCCTATTACACGCAGGCGATCGCCAATGAAGCGCAAACTGTCAGCCTGAGAGAGTTTTGGCACGGTGCGAAGCGGTTGCCGCAGACGATTGATGTGGGGGTGCAAAGTGGCGTAAGTGCGATCGTGGTGAAAAAGCAGGGAGATTTTCCGTCGTTTTGGCAGAAAGATGGTTCGTTTATTGAGGCGATGGAAGAGCTCTATATGCGGGTGAAGACGAAGAATAAACTGTAAAATTTGACAATGCGCGATTGCTGATTAACATCATGTCCGGTAGCGCAATAAACAAGGTTCGTAGTGCGGACTTCAGTCCGCTCTTAAAATGCGGACTGAAGTCCGCACTACCAACCATTTTTGTTAAGGTAATCGACCGGAAATGATATGAATTAACTTCTACAGAAAGACTCAAAGGCGCAAAAAATCTGTTTTCGGCAAAGACTAAAAAATGTATATTCATACTCAAGTTCAGTAATGCAAAATCTGTTAACTACTCTAGAGCGCGTGCCGAATAAGCTGCTGCAAAAAATTGGCAGCCGACAAGTCTGAACATCGCTCCGTATAGTTGGGATTTTGTGCAGCCTGTTCGCGATTTGTCACTAAAAAACAAGCAGCCGTGAAATGCCTTTCCCGCACCATCTTCTGACAAAAAAGTTCGTAGCGTTGAGCATAGCTTGCTCCTCTAAACTCCGGCAAAACCGCGAAATGCGGTTCGGCAACCTGCACCGATGCGCGCGAGGCCGGACTGTCTTCTAAAACAAACAGATATCCTAACCACGGTGGCGCAGGTGCTTCGCCAAACACTCCTTCCCGGTAAGCTGTCCAGATGTCGAGAGCCGCCCCCATTGCTTCTTCTGTGCGGTTGTTGAAGTTATTGCCAAAGCTGCCAACCTGACTTTTCAACTCGATGACTACCTTGAGTTGCCGCTTTTCTGGGTCTAAAACTAGAAAATCATACATCTTCGTCGGCCGAAAAAAGCCCGGTATGACAGTTAGGCTTTTCTTAACGTGGATGTGGTTTTGGGGAACACCCGCAGCCAGCAGGAAATTCGTCAGGGTGAGGATGAAACCGTCCATCTGTTTGCCTCCTGTCACCGCGCTACGATCGCCTCGATCTACTTTGCCTGCTAGCACCTGGGCTTGTGCTTGAGCAATTCGGGTATCCCAGAAGCCCTGCACCGCTTCCCGGAACACATCATTGGGGATGATGGGCGACTGTCCGGTCATTCGACAACCTCCGCCATCAATCCCTCATAGACTACGCGCAAGCCATAGGTTTCTTGCATCCGTTTCAGCGCCATTTGATGGTAATTTGGCTCAACATCTACCCCAATACTGTTGCGTCCCCAGTTGGCCGCGGCGACGCAAGTTGTGCCCGTCCCCATAAACGGGTCAAGTACCGTGTCCCCCGCAAACGAAAACATCCGCACCAGCCTTTCTGCTAGTTCCAAAGGATACGGGGCGGGGTGTTGCTTGGTGGAAGCGCCTTTGATATCCTGCCAAATTTGTTGAAACCACTGCCGGTGCAGAGTTTCCGGTATTACGGACAATACCCGTGCTGTCAGGCTGGGACTGCGGTAGCCACCCGGTTTGCGCTGCATTAGGATAAATTCGATGTCATTTTTGATGACACCTCCGGGCTCGTAGGGTTTACCGAGAAAACTGGTGCCATTTCCTGCTGATTCTAGGGAAGCATTGGCGATTTTGTACCAGATAATCGGTGCGAGGTTATCAAATCCCAGATGGCGGCAGTTTTCCTGAATGCTGGCGTGCAGGGGAAATACCATGTGTCTGCCAAAACGCCGGCGCGCAACACAGACATCGCCCACCACAATCACCAGCCGTCCGCCGGGGACTAAAACGCGCCATATTTGCTCCCATACTCGATCGAGCTCTTGCAAAAACTGTTCGTAGTCTGCTATTTCCCCAAGCTGGTTTGGGTTTTTAAGATATTCTTTTAAATTCCAGTACGGGGGTGATGTGACTACCAGATGCACGCTTTCATCGGGAATATGTGTCAAGTTTCGGCTATCGCCCTGTAGCAGGGAATGGAAAGATGGCAACCCCTGCACCCGATGTTGAATTTCCTGGATCAACGCTGCATTTTTGCTAATAGCAGGAATGGCGCGCTGTTCGTCTGCTGCTAGTAATGTCGCTGCTTCCTCGGGTACAAGGGTTTTATCCTGTAGCGCTTGTTTCAACGGTTCGGCTAATTCGTGAGACAGAAACCGCGTTGAAATATTAACCTTGCTTAAACTCGAAGACTTCATACATTTGGTCGAACAATCATGTTCATCATATCAGCTTTAGCAGCAATAAAAATTATCATATCCTGAAGAAAAACCAAACCTACTGTTGCAGAGATTATTTGAATTAGGATAACTTTCGCTTTGGTCTATGGATTTGAGTGCGGGATGAAGCTTGACTGAGCATCCCAAAATCCCCGTGCTTGGAAATCGGCGACTGGTACCAGCAACATAAGTCGAAACTGTCCGGATCGCCATTACCTATCTGCGAACTATGATTGTATCAAGGTCTCTTAGACCGTCACAAAACTTAGTTCATCCCATCCTCGTTTTATGGTAATTTTTACCTATATGTTACTAAAAAACAAGGGTAAAATTTGATAAATGGTGAAAATCATGAAACCTTCCCTTCCCCAAGACGATGCGAATAAACAAAAGCGCAGCGATTTCTTAAGTCGCGAGCAACAAGCTTACCAGTTTGACTATAACAGTTTATCACCTTTGGCATTATTGAAAACCGTGCCAGCGAATGAGAATTTTTCAAGCGATTATATTGGAGAACGCATAATAGCAACCTCTGAACTTGCTGTAAATATGTTGGCAGTCCGGGCGAGATCTTTTCTAGATCCTCTCGACGAACTCCAAGATTATGAAGACTTCTTTCCCGTACTGCGGTTGCCTCAAGTTGCCAAGGCTTACCAAACCGATCGCTCTTTTGCCGAACAGCGGTTGTCTGGGGCAAATCCGATGGTACTTCGTCTCTTAAGTGCCACCGATCCTCGGGCAGAAATCATCACAAAACTGGACAGCAAGCAGCCATTATTGGAACTCCCCAAACTGTTACGGGAAAAAAGTATTTACATTGCCGACTACACAGGTACAGATCCAAACTATCGCGCACCTTCTCGAATTCAGGGAGGCACCTACGAAAAGGGCAGGAAATACTTGCCGAAACCTCGTGCTTTCTTCGCTTGGCGGTGGACTGGAGTGCGCGATCGCGGTGAACTGGTACCCATTGCGATCCAACTAGACCCCAAACCGGGCAGCCGTGTCTACACGCCGTCTGATCCGCCACTCAATTGGTTATTTGCCAAACTCTGCGTGCAAGTAGCAGATGCCAATCACCACGAAATGAGTTCGCATTTAGGTCGAACCCATCTAGTTATGGAACCAATTGCGATCGTCACAGCGCGACAGTTAGCTGAAAATCATCCCCTCAGCTTATTGCTCAAACCCCACTTTCGCTTCATGTTGACCAACAACAATCTCGCACGCAACCAGTTGATCGCCCCTGGAGGTCCCGTCGATGAGTTGCTGGCAGGAACCTTGCCAGAGACAATAGAGATAGGTAGAGAAGCCTGCACTAACTGGAGTCTGGATCAATTTGCCTTCCCAACCGAACTCAAAAATCGCGGAATGGACAACACAACTCAACTACCTCACTACCCTTACCGAGATGATGGATTGCTGCTGTGGAACGCGATTAAAACCTTTGTCTCCGGCTATCTCAAATACTTTTACCCGACAAAGCAGAAACTTACCGATGATACCGAACTGCAACGCTGGGCCCAAGAATTATCATCGGAGAAAGGGGGTAAAGTCAAAGGAATGCCACAGCGCATTGAGGATGTTGAACAATTGATTGATATTGTCACAACAGTGATTTTTACCTGCGGGCCGCAGCATTCTGCTGTGAATTATACCCAGCATCAATACATGAGTTTTGCTGCCAATATGCCTTTGGCTGCCTACCGCGATATTCCGGCGATTAACAAGTCAGAGACTCCCGAAGTAATTACGGAAATGAAAATTTTACAGTTGCTTCCGCCCTACAAAAAAACTGCCGAACAACTGCAAATTTTGTTTACTCTGTCAGCTTATAAATACGATCGTTTGGGTTATTATGATAAATCTTTCCGAGAACTCTATCGTGCCACCTTCGACGAAGTTTTTGAAGGTACTCCGATCCAACAGTTAGTCAGACAGTTCCAGCAAGATTTGAATGTGGCAGAACAGAAGATAGATCTGAACAATAAAAAGCGATTAGTGCCATATATTGCTCTCAAACCTTCTTTAGTGATCAATAGCATCAGTATCTAATACCTAATTCGCGTGAAAAACCGCTGCTAAAATTCAGTAATTTTTCACTATAAGCTCAATTTTCCGACATCATATAACTATCTAAAATCCGTAGGTGTGCACTGCATACCTACGGATTTTTGACATCGTTAAATTAGCGCTTATATTCTTCGATAATACTGCTATTTACCGACATTTTTCCCAACGAATCAGTGAAGGTGACTTCATCTTTATAATGCCGGGGCGTTTCCATCAGCAACCGCCAAGCTTCCCCAGCATCGATTAAATTCATTCGATTGGGATAGTGAACGTTTAACAACTCTTGCACCATCGGGTAATAGTTGGAGTTAATGCTAGGGAAAATGTGGTGTTCTGTATGGTAAGAGAAATTTAAGTGCAGCAGGTCAAATATTTTAGGAACCCGCAGGGAAGTAGTATTGATCAGCGGGTCATTAATGTTGGTCATCCGGCAACCCATGTGGTTGGTAAAGATGTAAAACATTGCGCCTGCGTGACCCAGTGCGATCGGCAAAATGTAGGCAAGAGCAACTTTAATCGGGTTAAAGTCTAGGTAAAACAAGATCCCTAGATGGATTCCCAAGATTCCGAGAGATTCCAAGGCGATCGTCAATCGATCTTTCGGACTAACGGTAAACGCAGCGGGCACGTAATCCACAGATTTATCGTTGAATAACAATACCGATGACACGTTGCGGAAGTTATGCACCAACCACGATCCAGCCATGCCTACAATGAACCACAGGGGACTGACTTCCACCGACGGTACAAATAGATTTTGAATCCATTTTCCCCAAGTATCCGGTTGCTGGAACAGGTAATTGCGATCGGGGTCTGCTAAGGAATTGGTGGTACTATGGTGTACGAGGTTGTGCAGCGATTTCCACTGAGTAGGTGGCATCAATAGCATACTTAGGCCTAAAAAGGCGATCGAATAAGTCAGCCGGGATTTTTTCTGAACGCTGCCGTGCATCAGATCGTGGGAGCTAAATAGCAAAACTATGATACTATTGCCCATAATCGCAGCCAAAGGCAAGTAAAGCCCTAAAAGGTAGACAGGCCAGCGATCGAGGTAGTCAGCAATTCCCCATCCCAGCAATAAAATTCCCAGATTGATTAACAGGATTGTTAATTTGCTAGGATCTGGTTCAAAAGCATTTGGTGGCAGCAGCGGACGCAATTTTTTAACATAAGCCGATTGGTGAATTAGCGTTTCGCGATCGACAGTCTCGTCTAAAGAAATGAGCATTTTTTCTGAATTCATTGTTTGCTAATCACACCAAAATGTTAGTCAGATTGTTTTTTTGACATTTATTAGTATATCATATTTGCCGATAAATTGGTTTCATTAAATCATTTTGTGATGATGTTTATATGTGCGATATAGACAATTTTAAAATCATATTTGGTGTAAAAAACTGCCCAATATCTCCGCTTCGCTTCGGCCAATGCCCATGAGTACCTCATATTTATGAGAAAGGCTATATACCAATACGGTTTACTGATATAGCGCCCTGGGGTAAAATCCTCTGAAAAATAGATACGGAGATTGCTTTCATAAAAGATCGCAAAAGCTAACGTTCCTATCTTCGGACAATCTTAAGTAAACCGTATTGGGCTATATATACTTAAATTAATACCTATTTAAAAAAATATTGATATCAATTATTATTGATTGTCGATAAATTATCTGTCATTTGCATAACTCCGGCTGGAAACCATACTGTGCCATTGGCATAAAGATGAGATGCTCTAATTTCGGTAGTAGCAATATTTTGTATATAGCGGATCAAGCGAAAGATGGGTACGTTGTTGGGCTTGGGCCCTATACGTTTAAGCGGTTATGTAAGCTATAGCGGATCAAGCGAAAGATTCGCGGACGTTGTTGGGAAGAAGGCCCTCTTAATTTCAGTGGTTATATAACCTGTCAGTCATACCTCACCTTTTTGAGAAAGGCTATATCATTCATACCTCATCTTTTTGATAACGGCTATAATTGGTATAAATTCAACAGGAAAACTGCCAAAGATAACTCAGTTAAAATTCTCCGTTACCTTGAACAATTTCTTTAATTGTTGTCAGCGTATCTAGCCCTATCAATCCCCGACGATAGCCTTTTTGGTTGGACATTCCCAGAAAAATTGCATCTCCCCGATTTTGATAGCGCCAAAACCGAGGGGAGGCATTAATAAAAGTTGAGGCGCTGTTCACATCCAGAGCAAATTGGCGGCTTTCTAAATAAGATTCAGTGGCGATGGCGTCAGCGTGGCCGCTGCTGTAGCGGTTAATCCAGCCGATCGCAATTTCCAAACTATCAACAACTTTAAACGCGATGGTTTTGTTTAAATACGGTTGAGTCCACTCGTAGGGTTCCGCCAGCTTCAAGTCTGGGAAATCTGCGACAAGATCCGCATCTGCGGCAATTTGAAAGCCTTTTTCTTTTAAGCTGTTCCACAGCCTGACTAAGGAAGAATGCTTTTGGTTGCGATCGATCAATACTTTCTCGATCGCGTTTACCGGATCGGGCACACTTTGATGGCTGTCCAAAATCATCCACCTTGCCATCTCCAAGCTACCAGTCGGCGACCAATAAAGGTAACAATTGCCCATTGCCGATCGCAACACCGGTGCTGTACAAAGCCTCACCACTTGCTGTACCAAACTCGGCCTGCCGTAGGGAATAATTAAATTGAGATATTGGTCTTGAGTGACCAAATCGCGGATCGAAGCGCCCCGATCCGGTGGCAATACCTGCAAACATCCTGACGGCAAACCGACCTCATCGATCGCCGAAACCAAAGCTTCTCCAATTACAGCATTAGTTTGCCAGCTTTCGCTGCCACCTTTGAGAATCAAGCTGTTAGCGCTTTTGAGACACAAACCGGCCGCGATCGCCCCCAACTCGGGAAACGCCTCGTAAATGAGCGCGATCGCCCCCAGCGGCAACGATTGACAGTACACCTGACAGCGATCGACTTGATAAGAAGCATTGATCACCCTGCCAATTGGATCTGGCATTTCCCCCAAGCGTTGCAAAATTTGGACAGTTGTCTTGATCCGTTCCGGCGTCAGCTTCAGCCAGTCCACAATCAAGTCGGGAATCGCCATGTCGCGACTCGCTTCTAAATCCAGAGTATTGGCTTCTAAAATGTCATTTTGTCGGCGTTTGAGTGCGATCGCCATTGCCTGCAAAGCGGCAGCGCGATCCGTACTTTTGGTTGCCGCCAATTCCAAAGAAGCCTGATAAGCGCGGCGGGCGACATTGGCCCCCTCTGATGAATGACTAAAATCCTCTATTATCATTTAACTAACGCCTGTAAGCCAGCCATACCATTAGCGCCGGCAGCATTGCTAACAGCACAGCGACCATTGCCCACAGAATAATATTCGGGCCCGGAGAGTGCAGCGCCAGGGGCAACCAAATCAATAGCGGCACCAAAATCATCCCCAGGGCCAGCGGCAAGTAGTGCGCCTTCAAACCCGGATGTGCCCTGTGCCACTGGTGCCCCGTCCACCGCCAAGCCTGCTTGTAAGGATAGTTCGTTGATAGTTGCTCGATGACGTGTCCGTTTTCCTCCAATACAAATATTTGCTGACAGCGGTTGCAGCCAAAGGCTTCTGTCAGCGTTATGGGTACGAGACGGCCGCGGCGCCGGCAAGGGCACGGGTACTCATCGTTTAAGTCAATTTTGGGAGCTTTTTGAGATGGCACGAGCGATCGGATAAAAAAAGCGTTTTTGCAAAAATAATCGTTAACATATCCATTTAATCAAACTTTTGATACTCCCGAACCCGAGTCATAGACGGGGATTCTTGAATAGTCCAAAGTCGGGCTTGTCTTCGGCGTTATCAAGCCACCGCTACTAACTCAGTTTGAATTTCTTCAAACATTCCGTATACTTTTGTTTTTTTTTATTTCGTCCTGCCATCACTAGCCAACAGGTACGGTAGGCTCAACATCCTGCCATTATTCGCAATGAGAGCTGTTTCGGATATGGGCCGAATATGCCCGTTGCAGGGATTGCTCCCAACTCAGGATGTTTCAACACGCAGGTGGTTATTCTTACTCGATATTTTTGATGATAACATCAACTTTTGATTAACTCTGTAAAAAATACCTAAAGAAATCTTCAAGACGGTTGAAACCGCTATCGAATTTCCCCATACCTAAAGTCAGGAGCTTGAGTCTCGCTTCCCGGTCAATTCTCCCCAGTCGAGGCTTTTAACTGCCTGTTCCGATCGCCCGCCCGATCGGCTATTGTGACTTGCCAGTTATCCAATCAATTTTACCACTAACTTAGGTGTTTTCAACAACCGTTAGGAGTATATGCGATATCTTCTCGCTATACTTTCCGGCTTAGTCTTCCTGGTTTTCTTGATTTTTAAAAGCGGGTGACGCGATTCGAACGCGCGACATTCACCTTGGCAAGGTGACGCTCTACCACTGAGCTACACCCGCATTTGCTGCGGTATTAATAATATTGCCTCACTGCTCGGAATTTGTCAAGTGTTTTTTGTAAGTTTTTTTCATAAACTCGCTGGGGCGCACCCGAATGCCTCACCCCGCCTGAAATTGCAGCAAGCAGATTGTTAAAAAAATCAGTAATTGCAGTGCTTTTGACCGCGATCCGCCGAGGGCAAAGCTACAATCAAGCTGCAATTGTGGGAGAACACTGCTCATGTCAGACTTAAATCGCGGAATCATGAAGTTCAAGGGAGCTGACAGCCCGATCGCGATCGCCATTTCAGCGATCGTCATTGCTGGAGGCATCGCCGTCTTAATCTGGTGGGCGCTGCAATCAGCCTACGCCTTCAGCTAACAGACTGCTCAAACCTAAAAATTAGAAAGCTTTTGTCAGAAGACAGAATTTAAGCAAATTCTGTCTTCTGTATTTTTTTGCCCTCAGATAGCACTTGCCAAACAGTTGTACGGTGCTTATCCTGGTCTTGATAACGGTTTCAAACTCGTAACTTAGTTAATATGCGATCGACTGTCTTAACCGTAGCTCTTCTGTGTTTAGCCACCCCTGCTTTTGCTACCACCTGCGAGGAAAGCTTCCAAAAAAAGGGAGACTTTTTCAATGGCGCTGCATTTTCTGCGCGCGTTCAGGTTGAAGGGTTAACGGTAGAAAAAGCATTTTCCCAATTGCGACCCATTTTAGCTCGCGAGGGCATCAAGACTGTTAGCACTGATGTAAGTATGGGTACCATGAAAGCGGAAAATCCCGCAACCGCATTTCAGCGTGCTTTGCCGATCGATGTATTTGCCTCACAGGATGGCAACCTGTTAAATGTAGAGTTGACACTCTCAGGCCTGAAGGCGCTGAGATTCTGCGGACAAAGCAGCTTTAGGTAGCACCCAAAGTTTTACTCTCGCTACGGTGGTCAAGCACCGTCTACACAGTCGGTCAAGTTTTACACCTAACTTACTGGCTACTTTGATAGAGTCGAGGGAATAATTACTCATTCCCCCTCTCCTTCAATTAGAGTCGATGCCTGTGTTACCACAGGACACCTCTCCTTCAGAACGCG
>RDXX01000083.1 GCA_004292955.1 Oscillatoriales cyanobacterium
TTCTTCAGAGGTGAGTTCAGTAAACAGTGAATTTTCCTTTGTTTCTTGCATGATCGTTTGACTCCATTTAAATTGATAATATTGAACGAAAACTAGAAACTTTATATAATTTCGATAGCCTCGTATGATTACTGACTAATACTTCTCCATGCCTCTGCGATCGCCCGGAATATTACTGAGAAAATTTTAAAATTTATCCGATCGCACTACTTTACTCAGCTATCTAGACTACAAGGGTTTTGTAAGGGCGATTGCGAATCGGATCGTAAAGGAAAAGCTGACTCGGCTGTGGAATGAAAAACAGCGTATTGATGCCATTGCTGCTGCTGTTCTTGGTATCGCTGTTACTGTTAGCACTGCTGAAACCGCTGGTAGTGCTGCCACCGCTGACAGTCCCAGATTCTCGATCGGTTAATTCGGTAAAAAGTGAATTTTGTTGATTGTCCGGCATAAGGAACTCCTATTAAGACATATATAGTTACTTACGTACCGATCCCAGAAAAACCGGGTAACAGTGCCAAAAATCATTGCGGAAATGCTCTGTTTTCCTGACTGTTGCCGCCTGAATCCACCATTCTTGATGTTTGGGGAAATTTCCGGGTGGGGACGGCAAAGCTGTGCGGATTTTGACCTTGACCATGTGAATTTTGATTTAGACTTCTAAATCTATCCTTGGTGTCCGGAAAGCTAGAAAATAAATGTGACAAAAGAAATAGGCGATCGATCTCTCCTTCTTCCAACTCATACCGTTTGAGGTTTGAAAATGACTTATTTAATCAGGCTTTGGAGTTGGCCGCGAGTTGCATTCTTTTTTGGAAATGGCATTAAAACTCACAACGATTCTCTTTCCCCAAACTCAAAACTTAAAATTCAAAACAATTCCCCTCACCCCCAATAGCCGCCATGCCTCGCACACCCGAACCCATGCCCGCAGAAACCTTTGATAACGACCAGTTTTTGCCCCCTGTCAGCCGCTGGACTACTTTGGGGGGAATTTTGATGGTGGCGACGTTTGGCGGGGCGATCGCCCTGGCAAGCGTCACCAAATACAGTGCTACAGTCAAAGCAGACGCGATCGTCCGTCCAGCCGGAGAAGTGCGCGTCGTCCAAGCAGCAACCGAAGGAACCATCGAAAGCATTGCTGTCAGCGAAAATCAGACAGTAAAAGCCGGAGATGCGATCGCAGTTGTCAACGCTTCGCGTTTGGGCACTCAAAAAAAGCAGTTCCAAGACACAGTCAATCAGTCTCAAACAGCAGCACAGCAAATCAACCAGCAACTGCGGGACTTGGAAAATCAAATTTTAGCCAGCGGCCAATTTCAAACCATCCAAAATCAAAATTCCGCCGCCCAAGAAGTAGTCGAGTCCGCTCTTGTAAAAATCGCCACATCGCAGCCGGATGTCGCCGAGAGACTCGGCAGAAGTCGGCGGGTTTTGCTCGTCAAGCGATCGTCCATTCAACAACAATTAATTCAAGCTAAAAAAGAACTCAATCAAATTCAGTCACAACTCGAAAATAGCGTGATCCGCGCGCCCGCTGATGGTACAATTCTCAAATTGGAAGTACAAAGTACCGGTCAAACAATACAAGCCGGAAGTGCGATCGCCCAAATCGTCCCTAGCGACGTACCCCTTTTAGTCAAAGCCAGAGTAACATCCCAAGATATTGCCCGCATCCAAATCGGCCAACCAGTGCAGATGAGGATTTCCGCCTTACCCTTCCCAGATTACGGGACACTAAAAGGAACAGTCAGCGCGATCGCCCCAGATGCGATCGCCACTCAAAACCCCGGTAATAATTTAGGTACTGCTTATTATGAAGTTGCAATTAAACCCGATCAAACCTATCTAACCAAACTCGAATCTACCCGCAATCAAGCAGTTGGAACTTCCCAGGCAAATACCCCACGCCAGTATTCAATTCAGTCAGGAATGGAAGGAAGAGCCGATATTATTACTGGTCAAGAAACTGTTTTGACGTTTATTTTGCGGAAGGCAAGGTTGGTGACGGATATGTAATTGGTCATTAGTCGTGGTCGTAGGGTGCGTCAGTCTTAAGGTTAGCCCGAAAAATTTGGGTTTTACCTACTGACGCACCCTACTTTTGTTTGTTGTTTGTTTGACATTTTGCGATCGTAGTTATATCATAGACTCTAGTAGATGCCACTGTCAACCATCTCGATCCACAACTCCAAAAGTTAATCTAACGTCATAAGCTGGTAACTAACCACTAACCAACGGGTAACAAATGGGGAAGTACAGGCGACCTAGAATTAATTTTGTTTTGGATGAGGATATTAGGGACGACCTAACGGTATGGGCTAAGGAGGAAGGACGCACGATGAGCAATCTTGTAGAGCGAATTGTGACAGCCGCAGTTCAAGGAAAGCGGGACAGCCACCCAAACCAAAACCCGCTCATCCATAAAGAGCAAGCGGGAAAAGGAGGCTCTAGCGAATGAATAAACTGATGTCTAGTATTGAAAAAAGTGACAAATTCACCTGAACCAGAACCGTCAGAACTAGAAAATCACCACGGTGCAACTGACCCAAGTAAGTGTCAGGATATGAGCCGCAAGTACAGATGGAGGTTGAAGCGTATCGAACGTACAAAAGATCGCACTCTCAAGGTCAATTGCGTGTTTTATGGCGAACAAACCTCTTTTGAAGACAGTCGTTTTGGAGATACCGACGATGAATGAAACTTGGATAGTTTTTAAAACAGAATCACTCTCATCCCCAGGCTGGGAAGAACGTCAGCTACTACCGATCGGTGGTTTGACTGACATTTTAGCAACAGAGTGGGATTCTTCGGGGAAATTGCCTCAAATTGGCGAGCGGGTGCGAGAATACGAAAACCTCGAAGATCCGGGTAACGGAGTCACCCACGGTCGAGATAGCAATTGGATTGTGAAAAGCATCCACAAATTCTCATCTAGCGACACAAACCTGGAAATCATGGTCTGTTATTGCGCTTATGAACCCGTTGAGTCTAAATGGGTTGAATTAAAACGAGGAAAGCCTGTGAATGAGATTTTGCAACCCGTTGAAATTGGGTAAAAATCTTAACCTTTCTAATTAATTATCTTCAGTCCGCGCAGGCGGACTTTGTTTTTGTAGACGCGGTTTCAACCGCCGGGTTTATGTGTACTTTGTTTTTGTAGACGCGGTTTCAACCGCCGGGTTTATGTGTACAATAAATACACCGGGTTTATGTGTAGAATAAATAACATCCATCGCCAATATGAAAATTAACGATAAACTCAAAACCATTCTAGCTGAATTGCGATCGCACTTCGAGCTCCTGTATGGCGATCGTCTCACCCAAATGGTACTTTACGGTTCCCAAGCGCGGGGCGACGCACATCCCGACTCAGATATTGATGTTTTGGTCGTTCTCAAAGCACCAGTCCAAGTCGGTGAAGAAATCGATCGAACTATCCCAATTGTAGCAAATTTATCCCTCGCCAATGACGTAATAATTAGCTGCTTGTTTATGAATGAGGAACGGTTTACTAATTATCAAGGCCCTTTGCTCAGAAATATTCGTAGAGAGGGAATTTTCGTATGACACCCGCTCAATTAAACTTACTCCTCAAAGCCGATCAAAGCCTTTCAGCAGCAAAATTTATATTGGATGGCGGATATCCTGATTATGCAGCTTCTCGCGCCTATTACACAATGTTTTATATTGCTGAAGCATTTCTAGAGGGTGAAGGATTATCTTTTTCCAAGCATTCCGCAGTCATCAGCGCCTTTGGCAGAGAATTTGCTCGTACAGGGAGAGTACCTGTGAAATTTCACCAATTCCTAATTAGATCGCAGGAATTACGAAATGCTGGAGACTATGGTGAGATTAATGCTGTAACGGCTAATCAAGCAGCAGATTCGATCGCCCAAGCTGAAGAATTTCTCGAATTGGCTCAAAATTTAATTGGAACTCTGCCGCCACCTTAAATACCAATGCTGAAAATGCGATTGCTAATATCAATATAAATTTTCCCTCGCTGAATGCTCATAGTGCTTCTAAACCATCCATTTCTGCCACAATAAACTCTTGATTGATAGCAGCAATCTCAACTTGAATATCTGGATCGTTGGCCATCTCTGCTATCTCTGCCTCCAGGTATTTAGCATTAGCGAGTTTATTAGCTATGTAAGTTTTCTCCCGCACTCGGCAAGCGATACGTTCCAGCAGCCAAAGTTGTTCTTCTATCGACAGGGAACTAATAGAACGTTCAATCTCTACTAAAGTTTGTGAAATCATTTTAGTTTCCTCTTGTTTTTTGCCCCATCGCAAATCATCGAGATTTTTTTGAATGAGGTTGCGTCCATTCCGAATAGATTTATTATTACGCGCGATCGCTTACTTATCTTGTATCTATATTATACGACATCTTTGCGTGGTAGCTTATGACAGAATACGGTTAAGTTAAAGTTTTTTGTCATTGCGAGGAACGTTAGCGAAGCGATCCGTTCGCCGAAGGCGTTCCCGAAGGGTAGGAAAGCAATCGCAGTGTCTATTTTTCACATCGTTTTATCACTACGATTCCCCTATCTTACCTGTATTGAGGTATGACGCACACTCCAACGACTCCAGACGATTCAGCAAGTCGGGTTTCCCCCTTGTTTTTCCCCGACAAAGAATGTAAAATTCTAAAAACATGGGTTGTAAGCAATGAACGAAGCGCGCCACGAAGCCTATCTCAATCTGATTGATTCTCTCGTCACCTGTCCCAGCGAGGAAGAAATCGAGATTCTGCAAGCTAACCTAGAATTAATAGATGATGGTTTTGCCCAATATTTGCGAGAGTGGGCAACTGAAACTATGGCAACTTTGGATGCAGAAGAAGCATACAATTGTGCTAATTTTTTATACGGTTTAGATTTCACTTTTTATAATTTGCGACAAGGCAGTCGGGCAAGTAATTTAGAGGTAGCGATTGCTTGTCTGGAGAGTGGATTAACTGTTGTTACTCGCGAAGCTTACTCGGAAGACTGGGCCAGGTTTCAAAACAGTCTGGGAGGTGATTACCAAAACAGAATCAGAGGGGAAAAAGCCGAGAATCTGGAATTGGCGATCGTAGCTTATGAGGCATCCTTGGAAGTTTACACCCGCGACGCATTTCCCGAAGACTGGGCAACGTGTCAAAATAATTTGGCGATGGCCTACCTCTACAGAATCAGAAGGGGAAAAGCCGAGAATCTGGAATTGGCGATCGCAGCTTTTGAGGCATCCTTGGAAATTTGGACTCGCGACGCATTTCCCTTTGAATGGGCAACGTGTCAAAATAATTTGGGGCTTGCCTACCACAACAGAATCAGAGGGGAAAAAGCCGAGAATCTCGAAGGCGCGATCGCAGCTTATCTCGCATCCTTGGAGATTTACACCCGCGACGCATTTCCCGAAGACTGGGCAAGGAGTCAAAATAATTTGGCGAATGCCTACCTCTACAGAATCAGAGGGGAAAATGCCTACCTCTACAGAATTAGAGGGGAAAAAGCAGAGAATCTCGAAGCCGCGATCGCAGCTTTTGAGGCATCCTTGGAAATTTGGACCCGCGACGCATTTCCCGAAGACTGGGCAAGGAGTCAAAATAATTTGGCGACTGCCTACCTCTATAGAATCAGAGGGGAGAAAGCCGAGAATTTGGAACTGGCGATCGCAGCTTTTGAGGCAGCCTTAGAGATTTACACCCGCGACGCATTTCCCTTTGAATGGGCAAGGAGTCAAAATAATTTGGGGATGGCCTACCAAAACAGAATCAGAGGGAAAAAAGCCGAGAATTTGGAACTGGCGATCGCAGCTTTTGAGGCAGCCTTAGAGATTTACACCCGCGACGCATTTCCCTTTGAATGGGCAACGTGTCAAAATAATTTGGGGATGGCCTACCAAAACAGAATCAGAGGGGAAAAAGCCGAGAATTTGGAACTGGCGATCGAGGCTTATCTGGCAGCTTTAGAAGTTCACACTCGCAAGGATTTTCCGATCGAGCATGCTACAACTTTATATAATCTCGGAGTTGCCTACTGGGATAATTCCCAACTCCCAGAAGCTTACAATACCCTTAACTCTGCCATCGAGACAGTCGAATTAATGCGGAGTGAAATCATTATCGGCGGCGAAGCAGACAGGCAGAAATTAGCCGAAGAATGGAATGACCTTTATCAGGTAATGGTAGAAGTTTGCCTAGCAATGGAAAACTCCACCGCCGCCCTAGAATATGTCGAACGCAGCAAAACCCGAAACCTCGTAGAACTGTTTCACAAAGCCCGCAGCCTCCCCGATCGAGTACAGCGGATTAGTTTTGCAGAAATTCGCAGCCTGCTAGCTGAAAATGAGGCAATTTTGGAATGGTACATTACCCGATACAACTTTAAAGTTTTCATTATTACCCGCGACTCCACCAAACCCGATGTCTGGGAATCTTCCGATGCAGGCTTGCAAGCATTAGAAGAGTTTCAGCAGGAATATATCGATGACTACACCGACGAGGAAACCGACAACTGGGGAAATCAACTAGAAGCCCGCCTGGAAAAATTAGCCGAGATTCTCCACATCAATGAAATAATCGCCCGCTATATTCCCGAAAACTGCCAAAAATTAATCTTAGTTCCCTTCCGATACTTGCACCTATTCCCCCTACACGCCCTCACCAGCAGCCGACAAAAAGCCGACAAAACCGTAGAAACTGGATGTCTTCTCGAACTTTTCCCAGGCGGCGTGAGATACACACCCAGTTGCCAACTTTTGCAATTATCTCAGCGGGTAAATCTGACAGCCGAAGACACATCACCCAGCAAATTTTTTGCCATCCAAAACCCCACAGAAGATTTAGACTTCACCGACATCGAAGTCGAAGCCATTGCCAAATCTTTCAATCCCGCCGAAATATTGAGTCGGGAAAAGGCAAGTAAAGCAGGATTGCAACAACAAATTGCCAGCTTGCAAAATGCCGACATCGCCCACTTTTCCTGTCACGGCTTCTTCGACTTTGATAATCCCGAAAAATCCGCATTAATCCTAGCCGGCGCAAAAATTGCCAGCGATGGCGTTCCCTCCGAAGAAAAGCGTTACATTCGTTCCCGCCGAGGCGAAACCTACGACATCACAGAATGCCTGACTCTGACAGAAATCTTTGATTTGCAGTTAAGTAAGTGTCGTTTAGTAGCCCTTTCTGCCTGCGAAACTGGGTTAACCGATGCCAGGAATAGCACAGATGAGTATATCGGATTGACTAGCGGTTTTTTGTACGCCGGAACCACGAATGTGATTAGCACATTATGGGCTGTCAATGATGTATCTACGGCGATTTTAATGATAAGATTTTATGAGTTATTTCGTTCAGAAAGTCGGCCCGCTGTGTCGATTGCTTTGCGGGAGTCTCAGTTGTGGCTGCGGAGTTTGACTGTTAAAAGTTTGCTAGAATGGGTGGAAGTGTCGCAGTTGCTGAGTCACGAACATAAACAGACAATTCAAAACAGATACAATCGCGGTTACAAACAAGATTATCAACCTTATGAGTCTCCCGTATACTGGGCCGCTTTCTGTGCAGTTGGACAATAAGGGTGGGTATCAGAAACCGGGTTTCTGCGGAGATTTTTTGTTCCCGTTGAGATTTATCATAGAAACCCGGTTTCTTTTCGGCAATAAGTGTGGGTATCAGAAACCGGGTTTCTTCCGAGATTTTTTGTTCCCGTTGAGATTTATCATAGAAACCCGGTTTCTTTGACCTTAGTATAATGAAAGGAGAAATTAGCAATGACAGATGAACAATTTATTGCAGGCTTCCTAAAAGTCTTTGAAACCAAACCCGAAATATTTGAACAAGGCGGGGCGGTTGACGCTTTAGCAAATCTCAGCAACACGATATCCCAGATGGCGGATTCATCCAACAAGGAAGTAGCCGATGCCATTGGTAATTGGTGTGCAGACTATCCTAAAATAACAGATGAAATCAATTTAACGGCTAGAAAACTAAAACCAGAAGCCACCAAGACAGAAGGAGTAAACGAAAGACTATCAAACCGCTACCCAGAATTACCGGAAAATCTCAAAAAACGCCTTCCCAAATCCTAGCCACCGCGCCAATAACATGAGTGATATAATTTCTGCCCCCAATGTTTATTTATACGCTTTCCAACTGCAAAGAAACAGTAAGGGCAGCAATAATCCTCTCTGGAAACACTGCGACAATATCCTCGCCAACTTCACCGATGAAAGGGTAACACCCAATCTAGTTTTTCCCCAAAATTCCCACAGCAACCGCAACGATTTACTTCCCAATGTCTCCCTAGGATTCAACAGCTATCCACCCATAGAAGGTTTTGTACAACCGCTACAAATTCAAAAAGATAGCTATGCTTTCTGCTTAAACATCGGTTGCCCGGAAGATGGCACGGCTGATAATGTAGATGTCGATTTAATCCAGAAATTTAACCCAAATCAAGCCTTACTTATCGATGGCGATGACAACTTTTTAGGTCAAACTCTCCTGATTACCGCATGGCTTCCCGAAAACTCATCAGATAATTTAGATGCCCTCAAACCTCTTGCTGATAATTGCCGCAATGCTTTATTCCAAGGCGATTCACTACCTCCATTCTACTGTTCCGGGAAATTATTCGGCAGTCCAATTTTTGAATACGGTTCAATTATCGATATTGCGAATTACCGCCATTTGCTTGTCTGGCTGCTTGTTGACAAACAAACCGACGAAAATTTTAACACTTGCCAGGAAGAAATATTTGACCTACTATTTTACCGCAACAAAATCATCAAAGTTTTTCAAGACAGCCGCCTGATTTACGACGAACTCGATCGCGAATACGGCATTATTGAGAAAAATGTGGAGATATTGCAGGCTCAATTTTCCAGAGGAACCCTCTTAACTGCCGCCCAATTGCAAGAATTTCAGGAACAGCTAAAGCAACTCTTCAGCAAAGCTGTAACTTATACTCGCCTGCTGCGGAAACTCGAAGATTATGACAATACAATTGCCCTAAATCTTAACAATTACACTGACATTTTGCAGAAAATATGTGATATACTAGGAACCGATAAGGAAGAACTATCAATATTAAATAACTTCAGTAGAAAAACGGCTCCTTATATGCGATCGCAAATAGCCGGCGACTTAGGATATTTCCGCCACGGAACAAACTTAATCGACCAGGCGATCGCCTCAATTCGCGGCATAGTAGAAATAGAACAAGCCAGGAGCGATCGCACCAACCAACTCGCACTCCGCAACAGCGAGGACAAAGAGAAATATCGGGACGATCGCCTACAAAGCACAGTACAGGCGATCGGCGTCGGTTTAGCAGCCGGAGGTATCGCAGCATCAAGTGGCACTGACCAAGTATTCCAGACAGTTCAAAACCATCAAATCCCAGTGTTAATGCAGTGGCATCCCTTTGTATTTTCCTTTGCCTTGAGTTTTGCGATCGCCCTTTTCGCAGCCGGCATCACTTGGTGGCGCACTAAACCGAAAAAATAGTTGATCGTTGATAGTTGACAGTTGACAGCGAACTCTTTAAGACTGGAATTTAAACCTATTTCTAAAAACAATCCACCTTAAATACCCCGTTAATTCTTCAGTCCGCGAAGGCGGACTTCGTTTGTGTAGACGCGGTTTCAACCGCCGAGTCATCTTCCCCAAATTTTTTATAAATTTCAACAAAAAGCATCTGAGATCCAAATAACGTGTCAATATAGAGAATGTGACTTCAATTCTATTCTTTCCTCATGGGCAAACAGCGCGTTCTTTCAGGAGTTCAGCCAACAGGCAATCTTCACCTCGGTAACTATCTCGGTGCCATTCGCAACTGGGTAGAAGGTCAAAGCCAGTACGAAAATTACTTGTGCGTAGTCGATTTGCACGCAATTACGGCACCGCACAATCCAGCAACCCTAGCCTCCGACAGTTACACACTCGCCGCTCTCTATTTAGCTTGCGGCATCGATTTAGAATATTGTACTATTTTCATCCAATCCCACGTCTCGGCTCACGCAGAACTAGCATGGCTGCTCAACTGCATTACGCCGATTAACTGGCTCGAAGATATGATTCAGTTTAAAGAAAAAGCAGTTAAACAAGGCGAAAATGTCAACGCCGGCTTGCTAAATTATCCCGTGTTGATGGCAGCCGACATCTTGCTTTACGATGCCGACAAAGTGCCTGTGGGAGAAGACCAAAAACAGCATTTGGAACTCACCCGCGATATTGTCATCAGATTAAACCACCAATTCGGTACACCAGAAAAACCCATTTTGAAACTGCCCGAACCGTTAATTCGGACTGAGGGCGCGAGGGTAATGAGTTTGACAGATGGTACGCGTAAAATGTCAAAATCTGACCCTTCAGAACAAAGTAGAATTAATTTGTTGGATTCGCCAGATACAATTAGCAAAAAAATCAAGCGCTGCAAAACCGATGCCGTGCGGGGCTTAACTTTCGACGATCGCGATCGCCCAGAAGCGAGAAATTTGCTAACACTTTATCTCCTGCTTTCCGGCAAATCGAAGGAAGAAGTAGCAGCGGAATGTGAAAATATGGGTTGGGGAGATTTCAAACCATTGTTGACAGAGACGACAATTAATGCCCTCAAACCTATTCAGGATAAATACAAAGAAATAATGGACGAACCGGGATATTTAGAATCTGTACTCCGTCAAGGAAGAGAACAAGCAGAAACTATTGCCAACCAAACTTTGAATAAGGTTAAAACTGCTTTTGGTTATTCTCTACCTAATTAGTCAGTAGTTATTAGTTATTGGTTATTGGTTATGGGTTATTAGTTATTGGTTACTGGTTATTGGTTATTGCAAAACTTCAAAAACAACAAATAACAAATAACAAATAACAAATAACAACTAACAAATAACAACTAACAACTGTCAACTGCCAACTGTCAACTGTCAACTGTCAACTGTCAACTAACTATGAACCGTTTTCGCACAGCCTGTACAACTCCCGGAGAATTCATAATTACCGCCGAAGTTGCCCCGCCCAAAGGTGGCGATATGGCGCACACCTTGGCAATGGCTGAACTTCTGAAAAACAGAGTGCACGCCATTAACATCACAGACGGAAGCCGCGCAGTTCTGCGAATGTGTCCCCTAGCCGTTTCCGCAATTCTATTGCAGCGGGGAATTGAGCCGATTTGTCAAGTTGCTTGTCGCGATCGCAATCAAATAGGCCTGCAAGCCGATCTCATGGGAGCGCACGCCTTAGGCATCCATAATATCTTGGCACTCACCGGCGATCCAGTCAAAGCAGGCGACCATCCAAAGGCCAAAAGTGTATTCGATTTAGAATCAGTGCGGCTGCTACAAGTCATTCAAAAAATGAACGGCGGCCTTGACTGGAATGACAAAGCTTTAACAGACGGAGTTACCGATTTATTTGTCGGTGCCGCTGTCGATCCGCAATGCCCCAGTTGGTCGGGTTTACAAAGCCGATTTGAGAAAAAAGTCGAAGCTGGAGCCCAGTTTTTTCAGAGCCAATTAATTACAGATTTTGACGTTTTAGATAAGTTTATGCAGCAAATTGCTGCTGGCTGCAACAAACCAATTTTAGCAGGAATCTTTTTGTTTAAATCAGCTAAAAATGCTGAATTTATAAAAAAATACGTACCGGGAGTTCACATACCGCAAGAGACGATCGACCGTTTGGCAAACTCCCCACAACCCTTGCAGGAAGGCATAAGAATTGCAGCCGAACAAGTCAAACTAGCGCGGCAATTGTGTCAAGGAGTGCACATGATGGCCGTCAAGCGAGAAGATTTGATTCCGCAAATATTGGATTTGGCTGGTATCGAGCCGCTGAGCTAAAATTGAGTTACTGCTAGCATTTTAAAATCCACAGGACAGTCATGGTTCGGGAGCATCTCAGTTTTGCATTTACAGCGCTGTCCCCGCGTGCTTCTACACGCGAGCGGGGACAGCACGGAAGATAAAAAATGCTTCTTGCAAAACTGAGATGCTCCCCGCACGACCTCCGTCAATATGAGATTATAACTAATAACTTATATCCGGTCACGGTTCGCCCTCTTTAAAAACCAGATGCAGCCCTCCGCCAGAAGTCGCACCACAATAATAAACCCGTAGTACCAGCCATTTACTTGCAACAAAGCCGATCGCATTTCTCACTCTCAACTCACAGAATCCCGTTTGCAGCACTGAAATTCTAGGAGTGCCACTCAAATGAGTGTCACTCAAATGAGTGTCACTCGAAAATGCGACTGGGCGATCGCTCGGTGCGATCGCTACAACAGTTGTAGATGCTTGGAAACAAAGGGATTGAGATATTCAGGCTTTGTTTATTTGGTACATCAATCAAAAAAAAAGCTTCTTTATGGAAAAAATCACAAATTGATTTAGGAAATCTCTGAATAGTAACTTGTAAAAAAGTACAAAAGACAATGAATGATTAAACAATTAACCCAAAAGGCTTAGTTGCTCACCTACTAATATATAATCGTCGAAACTACGTTCAAATTAAGGACTTAAGTTATGCCGCGCCCCATAGTTCTCATACACGGTTACTCAGCTAATTCAACGGCTTTTAGTGAGTGGGAAAAAATTCTTGAAACTCACTACAAAAACAGAGAGATTATAGTCCTCCATACAGCTAGCTATAAATCTCTTACTAATGAGATAACCATCAAAGATATTGCTGAAGCATTTGACCGAGTGCTTCGCTCCTATATTGAAGATGATGAATTTGATGCCATTGTTCATTCAACTGGAATGCTAGTTATTCGCGCTTGGTTAACTACTTACGCCTATGCTGCTAATGTCAATCGTCGGAGTCGCCTCAAACACTTGATTGGATTAGCACCAGCAACTTTTGGCTCTCCTTTAGCCCATAAAGGAAGAAGTTGGTTGGGTTCGGTTATAACCGGACATAAAATACTTGGGCCTGATTTTCTCGAAGCTGGAAATCTGATTTTGGATAATCTTGAATTAGGTAGTCGTTTCACTTGGGATCTTGCTCATCTTGACTTAATTGGCTCTGCCCAAAATAAACCCAAAAATGAGCCCTACTATGGCGAAGATAACAAGACGCCTTATGTGTTTATTTTCTGTGGCAATCAGGGATATGACGGATTGAGGGGATTAGCTAATACTGCTGGATCTGATGGTACTGTGAGATGGGCAGGTTGCGCTCTTAACAGCCGCAAATTAATTCTTGATTTGACGCAAGATCCATCTCAAAATAAAGACAAGCCTGTAGAAGAACGAGGCAAACCAGACGAACATCCAGAACACCAGATTGATATTCCACTGGTGCTAATTGATGGTCACAATCACAATACAATTGTGCATAATCCTAGAAAAAATCCAGACTTTATTGAGTTGGTTCTACAAGCTTTAGATGTTTCTGATAAAGACAGTTTTGGTAGCTGGACAGCTAAGGCTCAAGCTCATATGGAGAGCATGAAAAATACAAAAGGAGAGCAATGGGAAGAATGGCAACAGTTTATTATTCGTGTTGTAGATGAGCGTCTCGATCCAGTTACAGATTGGAATGTTCAGTTTTTGATGAAGGATAAAGAGGGCAAAGAATTTTGGTTAGATGACAAGTCATATTTAGATGTTCATACCTACACTAAGGACAAAAGTTTGCGATGTTTTCATGTCAATTTAAGTAAACTGAAGCCGGAAAGCCTTTCTGAATTATGTATGAAGTTGATTGTTTCATCTGGAACTAGCCTTGTGGCGTATTACGGTTGTGGAAGTGGAAAAATTACTCTAGAGGGCGAGCCACAACAGTCAGATGGAAGATGGGATGCAGAATTGAACTTAGATCATCTTCTAAATGCAAAAGTTAAATTTTTCTGTCCTTTTACAACTACTCTTATTGAGATTCGTCTGAATCGCGAACCAATGCCAATAAACAGAGCGAAAGAAAATTCTATTTTAACTTTTGTAGAGAAGCCAAAGTAAGGTTTGTAGAGCAAGAAAGCGATGCTCTCACTTTAATCTGGTTCTTACCAAAAATATAGCGGGACTGCTATTGGTATATAGCGATTCTCAAAAATATGAGGTACGTTGTTGGGAAGAGAGCCCTATACGTTTCAGTCGTTATATAACCTGTCAGTCATACCTCACCTTTTTGAGAAAGGCTATAGGTAAGTAGACAGGAAAATTTATCGTGGAAACAAGGCAGATGGCCGAAGGGAGAACGGAAAAGGGTTTTAGTTAAGTTTACTTTTCGTTACATATTTCTATTTATTGGGGCGTTTCTACTGATGAGGGAATTGCTAGCAGCGAATTGCTGCCTGAGTTAGACTTATCTTTATGGAAGCGCTACATTTTGTTGGCGCCGCCATTGGAACCATTAAAAGAGTTTCGTAAAGGCATTAGTAGCAATGACTGATTCAAATTTGCTCGATCGCGATAATATCAAAATAGTAGAATCGCAAATTTCAGAAGTTACTGTGTACACCGATCGCGCTTTGATAACCCGCCGTGGCACAGTAGCCCTGACGGGAAACGAGTGCGAATTAACTGTAGCCTCTCTCCCCACAACCCTCGAAACCGAGTCAGTCAGGGCTACCGGTGCAGGTACAGTCGCCGTGCGATTGCTGGGAGTGCACACCGAAACTCTGTTTCACAGCGAACCTACGGGCGATCGCATCGCCGAATTAACCGCACAAATCCAAGAGTTAGAAACCCAAAAACGCGCCATAAAAGACCAAATCGCCTCCCGAAAAATTCAACTCAACTTTGTTGAAAATTTGAGCGAAAAAAGCGTCAGTTCCTTTGCTAGCAGCATTTCCAAGCAGCAGATCGGTTTGAACGAAGCCGGCGAATTGCTCAATTTTTTAGGCAGTAATTATAAAAAGTACATAAGTGCGATCGCCCAACACGAAAGACAGCAGCGAGACTTAGACAAGCAAATAGAAGCATTGCGCCAGCAGTTGCGCCAAGTACAAACTCCCTATTCCCAGCAAAGTTTTAACATCATTGTGGCGATCGAACCCAGCGGCAGCGGCAATTTTGAACTAGAAGTTTCCTATGTAGTAACGCGAGCCCGTTGGACTCCCCTGTACGACTTGCGAGTCAATACCACCAACAACCAAATCAATCTCAATTACCTAGCCGAAGTCAACCAAAACACAGGCGAAGATTGGACGGGAGTAGCGCTGACTTTATCCACAGCCAAACCCGGAATGGGAACTTTGCCACCAAAACTCCAACCCTGGTTTATCGATATTGTTCGCCCAAAACCTGCTCCAACCCCAGAATTTATGAAAGCACGACGCGTACAGACTGAGGATGCAGAAATAGGAACAGATTATATGGAATTTGAGATGGAAAACGAGCCACAATTTGCAATGATGGCTATGCGAAGTGCTGCTCCCGCACCAGAACCTATAGCAGCTCAAACGGCGACAGCAAGAGTATCTAAAGAAGGCAGCACCGTTTCATTTCAAGTCGGAGGAAATACCAATATTCCCAGCGACGGCACACCGCACAAAGTCACTATTTTCAGCGATAATTATCCCTCTAAACCTGAATACATCGCCATTCCTCATTTAGTCAGTTTCGCTTATTTGCAAGCAATTGTCACCAATCCGACGACAGGTGCAACTCTGCTGCCCGGTAAAGCCAATATCTTTCGCGACAATACTTTTGTCGGTAATGTGCAGTTAGAAAATGTTTCCCCTGGCGAAGAATTTAAGCTTAATTTAGGAATAGATGAAGGCTTAAAAATAGAGCGAGAATTAGTGGAAAGACAAGTCGATAAAAAACTGATCGGCAATCAGCGGCGCACGACTTACGCCTATCGGTTAATTTTGACCAACTTGCACCAAGTGCCTGCTAAGTTGACACTAAAAGAGCAACTTCCAGTCACTCGAAAGGAGCAAATAAAAGTGCGGTTGACTCAGACTAATCCGAAGATAGTAGCAGGTGAAATGGGACTCTTGGAATGGATAATCTCTATGCCACCGCAAGCCAAGCAAGAGTTATATTACCAGTTTGTGGTCGAACATCCTCCCGAGTTAACAGTCATCGGTTTAGATATTTAATTAGGATTTACACTCTCAAGCTGTAGCGCCAGCTACAGCTTATATCAATTATGCAAAATATTGCTAAATATCAGTTAAAAGCGAGCATTTGTACGGAAACGGCTGAGATTAATACTAATTTAAAAAAATGATGCAACACTCTTCCATAGTCTTGTAAGGGCAATCCCACGCCCGATCGCCCGATAGATATGGGGTAGGCTTTCTTGGCACTACCCCTACAAATTTTGTGAATCATTTAGGATTGCTGTAGCACTATTTTTCAGAATTGGTATTGGTTAATGAGCAAGCAGCTAATTTTTTCTCAGTACACAACTGCTGAAACAATAAATCTGCGATTGATTCATAAGCTGGGGCTGTGGGGTGTACGCCATCCCGAAAATAACTTTCTACCGTGGTTTTCGGCAATTTTGACCAGGCTGCGTGAGTGTCTATGAGTGGAATTTTCAAAGCTTTTAGCCGATCGACAAACTGGGATTTAAACCTCGGCTGATTCGGTACCGGCAGTAAATCGGAGCGATCGCAAGTATACAACACAAACAACGGAATATTCGACTCTCGCACCAAAGCCACTATTTGCTCAAATCGCTGCATATTTTCCCTAAACCGTTGCGTTTCCGGCACCGGCACACCCCCCACAGGGGAATTCGGCACAAAAACACTGGAAAATCGGGGCATAACGTATCTGTCAAACACTTCTTGAATTGCCAATAACGGTTGGCGATTCGGCATCAGGGGGTTATTTTTGAGTCCCGCGCTGGTACTTGAAGGTTGTAGCAAATCGTGAGTACCAATTTGCAAAATCACAGCATCGCTTTCAAAAGTGCCAAACTTGCGAATATATCCCAATTGATTGCCAATTCCCCAAGATCCCGCAGAAGCATTTAGCACCTGAACCTGCTTTTTGATGCCCAACAAACGCGCTGCCAACAATTCTGTAATAGTTTCTGCCTGATCCGTGCTATTATTGCCATTGAGAACCGAGTCTCCTGTCATCAAAATTCTGATAGTACCTTCAGGCTTGGCTGAATCGATTTGTTCAGACCGTTGAGAAAATTGATTGTACTGAAGTCTATTGCCAAAACGATATACAAGTTGATTTGGTGCAAATATATACCCAGCCTCAGCATCAGCTTGCAGCAAAGCAGGATTTCCGAATCCCAGCAAGCGCAACGCAAGTTCTATCGCGCTCAAAGATGCGATCGCACAACCGGGCATCCAATACCTAGCTTTCACAAACCTACCTGTAATTGGTAAACTGCAAAGCCATCGGATAATCTTCTTGCTTCAAGCGTTGAATTACCAACTGCAAATCATCCTTATCCTTGGCAGAAACGCGGACTGCATCACCTTGAATCGAGCCTTGAATTTTTTTAAATTCATCTCGAATTAATTTAGTGATTTTTTTGGCAATTTCCTGATCAATCCCTTTTTTGAGTTTGATTTCTTGGCGTACTCTAGTACCACTAGCAGCTTCAATTTTGCCGTAATCAAAAATTTTCAGAGATAAATTCCGCTTAGCGGCTTTTGTTTGCAAAACAGTGTGAATGGCATCGAGAGTAAATTCGCTGTCCGTATTGACAGTAATCGATTCTGCGCCCAATTCCACGGTGGTTTTGGTATCTTTCAAGTCGTAGCGGCTTTGAATTTCCCGCACTGTTTGGTCAACGGCGTTAACTAATTCTTGCCTGTCGAACTCGCTGACAATATCAAATGAATAATTAGCAGCCATAAATTAGTAATTGGTAAATTGGTAATTGGCCCGCGCAGGTCATTGGCCCGCGCAGGGCATTGGGGAATGGGGAATGGGGAATGGGGAATGGGGAATGGGTGGTTGGTAGTTAGTAGTTCGTAGTTGGTAATTAGTCATTAATTAAGCGTCTCTCAACTAATGACAACTAACAACTAACAACTAACAACTAACAACTAACAACTGACAACTGACAATTACCCATTAACAGCCATCAAACTGAAATAGAATAAAGAGAAAGTGCAAGTAGAACTAATCGCAAACATGAGCGATCGCCCCAGAGGCACATTCAGAATATAGAAAACCGAAAACAACAATCGGGCTACAGGAAAAGCGATTCCAGCCCAGCCCGCCGCCTCCGAATCTATTCCTGTCACAAAAGCCATCAAAGCCGCCGCTGAAAACAGCATAAACGTCTCAAACGAATTTTGGTGAGCCCAAGTTGCCCGCTGAGCGTAACCGGGCAACCTATCAAACATAGCGCGAGGTGCTGCTTGGTCATAGCCTAGCTGCAACCGAGCAAGGGCAACCACCAAAAACGGTGCGTAAACCAGCGCAGCAGCAGCAGCAACAGAATCAAGCAAAATAACCGACACAGGCAATCCCAACAACATCATCCGCCTCGCATTTCAATCAAAATAGAACAGAGTAACCACTTTGCGCTGTTCCTCCGCATCCTGGCAAGTTTTCAGCAAAGTGTGGCTTTCGTGAAAAGCAAAACAGATCAGTTGCTGACAGCGAGAAATAATCTCCTGATTGCACATGGCGCTGGCTTCCGGGAGAGACAAGCTGTCATTTTTGGGATTTTCTACCAAATGTATGACTTGTTCGAGCTGCTCGCGGGACTCCCGAGGCTGGCGGCTCATGCTTTGCGGCAAAATCACCGTCAGCAGATTAGGATCTGCTCGCATTGCCCCCCGAATTGCGGCTGAATTGGTGCCTGTAGCCCCCGATGTGATGAGCTGGTTGCCTCCCAGAACTAAGGCGTAGCTCAGCATCTCAATTAGCTGCTGGTGGGTAATAGGAACGTGGCGAGAACCCAAAAGAGCAACCCGCTTGGAGCTTGTTTGCTGGATCGCCGCAAGTTCTTGTAAAAAATCATCAACTCTGGGTAGCTCAATTGATTGACTCAAAGAATTTATTAAATTAAATAAAACTACGTTGTGGATTCTAGCAGACTAACTAGCAATTGCCACCAAAAAGAAGTTAAGAATTGCTGATTAACGGTATCTGACTAGAGGAGCGGGAGATTTGAGGAACCCAGAAGGCAGAATGTCTAAAAGCATTCGGCAGCCAGAGCAGAAGGTACGATTCAATAAAAATTGAGGATTTAAGAATTTTGAGTTTTTATTTTTTAAACCAAAAATCCTCTCTGCCTTCTTGCCTCTGCCGAATATGTTGTTCGCTCAGTTCCCGCTGCCGAATACCTTCAGATCCGGTGGCCTTGTTAATGAACTCGATCGCCCAAACCCAATGATGCCATCATGGCCTTAAGGTCAAAGTGTTCTGCCATTAGCTGAGTAACGCATTCCACCTTGATGCGTTCGTGCAGGCGCACGCTGCCAAAGGTGCTGTCGATAATTTCCACCGTGGTTAAGGTATCCAAATCAACAGATAAAACTGGAATTTCCATTTCTTCTGCTCTGCCGATTACCAAGGGAGAAGGAGGCAAGTGGCCTGTGAGAATTAAGCACTGAGTCGAGCTTTCCAGAGCCGCGAGCTGAATGTCCGTGCGATCGCCCCCGGTGACTACCGCCATATTTCTGGCTTTGCGGAAATACTTCATAGCTGAGCTAACATTCATCGCACCAATTGTCAAGGTTTCCACCATCAAATCCAAGCGGTCTCGACGGCAGAGAACATCAGCTTTCAATTGGTGGACTAATTCTTTGACGCTGACACTCCGCAGCAAAGCGCTTCTCGGCAGCATTCCCAAAACTGGAATACCGCTAGCTTCCAGAAAAGGGCGCACAGTCGCAGTTACGGATTCAAGTTTGTCGGAGGGAACATCGTTGAGCACGACGCCTATCAAGCGCGAGCCCAAGCGCCGCTTCGCTGACAGCAAATCGTCTATATAAAGATCGATCGGGCGCACTACCAGCAGCACAGAGGCATCAATGGCATCAGCGATTTGAGACAAAGACAAGTCAAACAGACTGCCTTCCTCCAAATTAGCAGGGCCTTCTAACAGCACCAAGTCTCCGCTGGGATTTTGCAAATATTGCGCCAGAGACTGGCGGTAATCTGTCTTGTCTTCTTGGCGCAAACGCTTGTGAACCGTCTCTTCGTCCAAATACAGCAGTGTTGACGGCATCTGACTTTCTGAGAGTTTAAGCGTCTCTACCGCGAACCGCACATCTTCCTCCGCCACTCCAGCTCCCTCCGAGCTGAAACAGGTTCCCAGCGGTTTGCCGTAGGCGATTGCCATTCCTTGTTCCCGGAGTGCCAGCGCCATCCCCAGGGCGATCGCGGACTTGCCGCTGTAAGCTTTTGTCGAACCGATCAGCAAATATTTAGTCAATTTGGGTACGCCTTCTCTCCTCAATTTGCACCTGTCTATTTAAATAAATTTAGTTTATTCAACAGTATTTTCGCACTGCGAGTCAATTTCGCAATATGATTATACTCGATTTTGTCACTTTTGTGCAGAGCGTTTTTTTGAGGGGAACTTTTATTCATTTGTTCGCCACCCTTTTGTTAGCTTTTTTTACATCTTTATTTTCATGTTTTTTCGATTTTCGGTTGTTAAGAACTATTTGTCAACAGCATTTAAAAATAATAATTTTATAATAAATATTTGAGTGATAAATAAACCTATCGATCAAGGCAGATGCAACGTATATAATAGACGCAGAGGCCTTTCAATATAGGAAAGCAATTTTTGCACTCTTGTCTAATGATGCAATAACTCAGTTATAGCGATTCTCAATTTCCGTAAGGTACACGGGATCCTTAATTACATGGCTTACAAACAAACCTCAAGAAACTGGGTTTTTCACAAAATGTGAGTTTTTTGGGCTAGTATTTTCGTAAAAAAGCCCGGTTTCTGCCAACACCTACGTCCAGGACTAAGGAGCGCAAATTAAATAATTTACACATATTTGTGGAATGGGCGTCCCGCCCGTTCAGAAAGGACGGGCGGGACGCCCATTCCACAAGAATAATAAAAATTGTAAGTTATTTAATTCTCATTCCTAAGTTACCAATTACGAAAAATTCAAGCGTCGATCGCTGTTGTTGAGCAAGGCTATAGTACAATACGGTTCACTTAACACTTTTTATGCCCCGGATATCCCCCTAAATCCCCCTTAAGAAGGGGGACTTTAAGAGCTTTCTTGTCCCACCCCCTACTCCCCTTGGGAAGGGGGGTTAGGGGGATCTGTCTTAAGTGAACAGTATTGGGCTATAGTATTGCGCCTTCTGAAATACAAGGCTTGCGCATGGGAGGCGAGAAACTCGGTTTATTCGTAGATTTCTCGTTACTAAGGAATGAAAATTAAATAACTTCCACTCTTGAAAGTGGGATGGGCGGGACGCCCATCCCACCATAACAATTAAAATTGTAAGTTATTTAATTCGCGATCCTAAACACAAAATCTCGTAGAAACCGAGTTTCACTCTTGTCGCAAGCGCGTAACTCCTCAAAATAGAAATAGCGCACCAATAATATAATCTCGCCGTCCCGATGGCATTACATTATTAGCGCGCATTTTAGGGCCGCAATCAATTACAAACTTTTGGGAGCGCGGGTGCGGTGAAAATTAGTCATCCATACGCATCAGCTTGCGGTAAAACGTTTTAGAAAAATCGACGGTACGAGTCCGCTGAAAAGTTAGGAGTACCTCAATTAAACAACTGACAAACTCAGAACTTTGCATAGTCACTTCGTAGCTGAGTTCAGCATTACCGTCAAACAACACCCGACAGCGGGTCAAATCCATCGGCAGCGACGAGATATTCCAACTAGCGACAAAGGGTATATCTTCGCCGCCGTCAATTTTTCTTGCCCCCTCCAAGCTTTTGAGCTTGTAGAGGCCAATAGCGTGGGGCAAGAACTTGCGCCTGGGCTCTTGATAGAAAGGCGCGTAGACTTTCACTTCTTTGTCGTCGGCTGGTTTCAGTTGAGGAAGAGACATATTTCCGCATCCTGACAGTGGGTTGAGATCATCTGCAAAAACTAGCAGATATTCCTGGTCGATCGCAAGCAAAACTCAGTCTATTTTGGATTTGGGGATTTTAGATTTTAGATTTTAGATTTACAAGAACAGATGAATCTGCTGAAGTGGCGAGTTTGAACAGGAGTCTAAAATTTGGCGTGGCGAATGACTTAAGTCGCTGGCTGGTATCCGTTTTTGGATGAATCATCCCCAATACTCTATGCAATTCCAGTTTAGCAGTGCCGTACTCTTGGGCGATCGCGCACAAACGAGCTCCGGTCAATCGATTTTAGATTTTAGATTTTAGATTTTAGAGGCCACCCCACGGATAAATTCGGGGGAAAAGAGGATTTTCGATTTTCGATTTGGGATTGATTCCACGGATAAATCACGTGGCGGGTACCATCAATCAATTCTTGGTCAGCTTTCGACAAAAGCCCAGAAACTGGTACAGTGGATACTTATCTCTAAAATCAAAAACTATTGGTGGTTGAATCAAGTAACTTATGCAGGAGAGTTCTTGGCCGGAAAACGACACTCGCAGCGAGCTTAAGTTGGACATCCCCGATCTAGCTCAAGAAGAGCTCAAGAGTTTGACCTCGAACTCCAAGCTCGGCAAAATATTTGGCATCCCAGACATTGGCGACAGGGTGTTTGACGCGGAAACTTCATCAGAGCTCCCGGTGGCGGTGTCTGTGCCGGGATCTCCCTCTTTTCCTCAAAATCTGTACCGGGGACGGCGGGGAAAAGCCGCCGCGTTGCTGACTGCGATTTGGGGTGGCACGATCGCCCTACACTTGATTTCTTGGGGTGCGTGGGTAGTGTGGGGTTTGACGGGACTGCTGTGGATGCAAGCATTTCGAGTGTTGTTTGCCCATCCCAAGCCCGCACTGCCGCCTCTGGCCGATGAAAATCGAGAGGATTGGCCCTACGTGTCGCTGCTGGTGGCAGCGAAAAATGAGGAAGCGGTGATTGCCCGATTCGTACAATCAATCTGCAATCTAGATTACCCGATCGACCGTTACGAAGTTTGGGCGATCGACGATCGCAGCAGCGACGGCACGGCGCTAGTATTGGAACAGCTAACCAAACAGTACCCGCAGCTCAAAGTATTTAGCAGAGGAGCAAATGCCAGCGGTGGCAAGTCGGGAGCCCTGAATGAAGTTTTGCCGCTGACTCGCGGGGAATTTGTGGGAATATTTGACGCCGACGCGACGGTAACGCCGGATTTGCTGCGCCGGGTGCTGCCGGTGTTCGAGAGACAAAAGGTAGGGGCGGTGCAAGTCAGAAAGGCGATCGCCAATGCAGCAGTAAATGTGTGGACTCGCGGCCAAGAAGCAGAAATGGCTCTCGACAGTTTTTTCCAGCAGCAACGGATTGCGATCGGCGGCATTGGAGAATTGCGCGGTAACGGCCAATTCATGCGCCGCACTGCCTTAGAAAGCTGTGGCGGCTGGAACGAGGAAACCATTACCGACGACCTGGATTTGACCGTGAGGCTCCACCTAGACCAGTGGGACATTGAATTTCTGGCTTTCCCAGCCGTGTCAGAAGAAGGAGTTACCAACGCTCGCGCCCTGTGGCACCAGCGCAATCGGTGGGCAGAAGGTGGCTATCAGCGTTATCTTGACTACTGGCAGCTAATTTTGCGGAACCGGATGGGAACTGGGAAAACTTGGGATTTATTTGGATTTTGGGTATCTCAATATTTCTTGCCGACAGTAGCGCTGCCTGACTTTTTGATGTCAATTGCGCTGCGCCGGATGCCGATCGCCAGTCCGATAACTGTAATGACTCTTACCTTGTCAGTGGTGGGAATGTTTGTCGGTTTGCGCCGCACTCGCAAAGAGACTAAATTTGACATTAAAAGAGTTTTTGTCACCTTGCTGCAAACGCTGCGGGGTACTGTGTATATGTTGCACTGGCTGCTGGTAGGGATTGTGACGGCTCGGATTTCGGTGCGTCCCAAGCGGCTGAAATGGGTTAAAACTGTTCATCAAGGCACTGCTAAGTTGACAGTTGACAGTTGACAGTTGGCAGTTGAAAGTTGACAGTTGGCAGTTGAAAGTTGAAAGTTGAAAGTTGACAGTTGACAGAAGGAAGAAGTCATTAGTCATTATTTATTGGGAAGGAGTCATTAGTTATTGGGAAGGAGTTATTAGTTATTGAGGAAAAGGGATAAAATACACATGACAAGCTTAAAAGCAAGTCGTATTTGATGCTTGATTAGATTAATTTACTTGTAATCAATTGATAATTAGCTCCCAGAAATATCTGGAAACAGTATTGCCAAAACTCCGAAGAAAAAACAACTACTAACCATCTCCCTACTCTGTCCCGCCCAAGCTAGTCAAATCTTGCAATTGTCGATCGCAAAACAAAAAGTACAAAATAGCGTAATAAGTGATATAGCCTTTCTCAAAAAGATGAGGTATAATTGACAGCTTATAAACCACCCAGACGTATAGGGCCTTCTTCCCAACAACGTCCGCGAATCTTTCTGGTAACAAGTGATATGCCAGGAATACTACATAAGTAATCGGCAATATACAAAGTTGAGAATCAAAAGAGATAAAAACCATAACTTTTAATTTTTAACTTGACATAAAGCCAATTATTATCTATTAATAATGAATTGCCAAAAACGACGAATTGCTTGTTGCCAAATACCCGTCACCCGTTATTAAAAATGGATTTGTTAGAGTACCAAGCCAAATCTTTATTTCGTCAGATGGCAATTCCGATTTTGCCGTCGCAGCGGATTGACAAACCCGCCGACCTCAAAGGGCTGAAAATTCCTTACCCAGTTGTACTGAAGTCGCAAGTGCGGGCTGGGGGACGAGGCCGGGCGGGTGGCATTAAATTTGTGGAAAATACGATCGACGCAGTTGCTGCGGCTCAAACAATTTTTAATTTGCCGATCGAGGATGAATATCCGCAAGTCCTGTTAGCAGAAGCAAAGTACAACGCTGACCAAGAATTGTACTTAGCCGTACTCCTAGACCCGATCGCCCGCCGCCCGGTACTTCTGGGCTCCAGACAAGGAGGTATGGATGTCGAAGGGTCGATCGACCAAATGCAGCAAGTTGCCGTAGATCAGGAATTTTCGCCTTTCTACGCGAGGCGTCTGATGCTGAAAATGGGATTGCAAGGAGATTTGATTCAATCGGTGAGTACAATTGTCGAGAAAATGTATCGGCTGTTTGTCCAAAAGGATTTAGATTTAGTAGAAATCAATCCTCTCGGCATCAGTCCAACAGGAGAGTTAATGGCTTTAGACGGTAAAGTCAGCGCCAACGACGATGCCTTGGGGCGGCATCCAGACTTGGTAATACTCTCGGGTAAAAAGCTCTTCAGCGGGTTGGGAGGGGACAGCAGAAATGCCTATGGGGGCGATCGCCGGAATTCCAACTCAAAGTCGCAGCAGTCGCCGGATCAGTTTGACTCCAAACCTCAATCCCCAATCTCGAATTCCGCATCTCTGGAATTAGTGGAACTAGACGGGAATGTCGGGATTTTGTGCAACGGAGTGGGCCTGACAATGGCAACTCTGGATGCTGTAGCTCACCAACGAGGAAAACCGGCTAATTTTGTCAACCTGGGTTCTTTAGATCGTTACGATGCAGTAAATGCCCTGCGCGATCGCACCGAGTTGGGTCTGGAGTTGGTCGCTCAGGATAAAAGCGTTAAGGTGATACTTGTAAATATTTTGGACAGTGCTTCCAAGAGCGAGGAAATCATCACCGCCATAGCGGGCTATTTGGAACGAAAAGCTCGCGCCAACCGGCACATTCAAGTTGTGCTGCGCCTGGTAGAGATCGATGCTGATGCTGTTAAAAAGCGTTTCGGACAGTTGCCCGTGCAGCTAGCTAGCACTTTAGATGAAGCTGCGGCTCAAGCTGTATCATCTGCCAAGTAGCGACAGTCGATCGGCAAAACGAGAACTCTGGACAACATATGAAAGCCTTCTGCTTTTGAAAGATCGAGTTTTAACTAGGAAAAAATGAATTTAACTCCTGAAAGCAAAGTCCTAGTACAGGGCATTACAGAATCTCCCGCCTCAACGCGCGCCGCCCTGATGATGAAGGCATACGGCACTAATGTAGTCGCCGGTGTCAGTCCCGGTAGGGGAGGGCAGGAGTTGGAGGGAATTCCTATTTTTGATTTGGTAGAAGAAGCTGTGGCGGCAGTGGGTCATGTTGACACTACGGTAATTTTGGTAGAGGCTTACTGGGTGCTGGATGCGGCTCTAGAAGCGATCGCCGCCGGAATTAGGCAAATCGCGATCGTCACTGAGGGAGTGCCTCCTCTGGATATGGTGCGCTTAGTCAGAAAGGCAGAGGCCACAGAAACTTTAGTGATCGGGCCCAACAGTCCGGGGATTATTGTCCCTGACAAACTGCTGCTGGGAACTCACCCCAAGGAATTCTACACTCCGGGTTCGATCGGGGTAATCAGCCGCAGCAGCACTTTGACTTACGAAGTTGCTCTCGAACTGACTGAGGCAGGTTTGGGACAGTCGATGGCGGTTTGTATTGGCTGCGACGCGATTGTGGGTTCTTCTTTTATGCAGTGGCTGCAACTTTTGGACGAAGATGACAGTACGGAGGCGATGGTTTTAATTGGGGAAGTTGGCGGTTGGAGCGAACAAGCTGCTGCTTCTTACATCGCTTCGGCGATCGACAAACCTGTGGTTGCTTATTTGGCAGGCCGCTACGTTCCCAAGGGCCCGTCCTTGGGCCATGCCGGCATCCTGATCAGTTCTCGGGCTGCTGCCCAGAAAGCCTTTGGTGTTACGGTAGAGAACAAAATGGCTGCCTTTGAAGAGGCGGAAATACCCGTAGCTGCTCGGCCTTCGGAGGTTCCCAAGTTGCTCAAGAAGTTGCTCAAGAAAAATTAATTGCTTCTTGGTTTGTAGTAAGGACTTTAGTCCGCGTTTTTTGGTTTGTAGTAAGGACTTTAGTCCGCGCTTCTTAGTTTGATCGTTCGGAGTTTAGTCCGCGCTTCTTAGGAACGACAATTTAATAACTTACACAAGTTTGTGGGATGGGCGTCCCGCCCGTCTTTTCGGGACGGGCGGGACGCCCATCCCACAAGAACAATAAAAACTGTAAGTTTTTCGGGACGGGCGGGACGCCCATCCCACAAGAACAATAAAAACTGTAAGTTATACCAATTTAAAAAAAGAATGCAACAGTATTCTTGTCCCCCCCGCAAAGCAGCGGGGGGGCTAGGGGGGGTCGAAGAGTGTTGCACAATTTTAGATAAATGGTATTATTTAATTTTCATTCCTTAGTTTGATCGTTCGGACTTTAGTCCGCCAAAAAAGTCTGAGGACTTTAGTCCTCACTACAAACCTGTGCGATCGAACTTTCAGTGCTATTTTGTCTGAGTTGTGCCCTTTGTCTCGCCCTTGGAATCTTGCAGTAGGGTGCCCATATTTCCAGCCAAACCCTGAATTTTCCCAACAGTCGCAGCAATGCTGGCAACATCTACGTAAACCTCCGGGAGAGGATACTTTTTCAAGATTTCCAACAGCGACACCTTACCATCGTCGCCGGCTGCCAGAATCAGCGCAGCCCGCATGGCTTTGCCACCTTCTGTGCGGCGCTGAGTCCGAATAGCTTGACCAATTTCATCAGTAATTTTTTCGCCTGGGGTGCTGTAAACTATCCGGGCGAGATTAGCTGGCTTTAAACCGATTTGTAAACCGATCAACCCCTGCAATGTTTTTGGATCCATTTTGGAGAACCCGATAATTTGTTTGAGGGTTGGCGTCGTCGTGCCATCTTTAGCAAAGTCTTCTAAGTCGCTGATATTGACGGCTTGGCGGATCGGGCCAAATGTCAGGACAACTTTTTCGGCCCCGAATGCTCTACTGCTGCTAGATAATATGCTCGCGCTTGCTCCTACAACTAGGGCAATGCCGATCGATACCAATTTGTTTAACTTCATATCCAGTTTCTGCGATCGATTTGAGCGATCGATTAAAATTATGCTTTCGAGATTTGTACATTATAGATGCAGCAGTTATATTCTACAAGGTCGCGAGTGTAAGTTTTGCCCGCCTCGCACCCAGCATCTTGACCCCAATTTTTCCGCATTTAGGACGTTAAGAATAAGTAACCACATCTACCGCAATATTTTTTCTGATATACATTTTGCCTTCTACCTGTGAGTGCCTTCTGCCTTCTACATAAGTGCCTTTTATCAGTTATGTTTAAAACCAAGCGCAAATCTAAGAAGTCCAAACAAAAGCCCAGCGAAAAAACAACAACGTCCAGCAAAAAAGAAATAGCGGCACAAAAACGCAAAACTTCACAAAAGCGCAATGAATTAGCGCAGGCGATCGTCATAAGCTGCTTAATCAGTGTTGCTGTCAGCATCATCCTGTTGTTCGTGGTTCGCGCTAAGATTGCTATTGCCGGAGGCGCCGCCATAGCCATTTTGCTACTTTCCTACAAATACCCCCGTCCAGCTTTCTGGGCTTTTTTTATTTACCTGCCTTTAAGCGGTACAGTTACCTACGCAATTGGTGGCGGGAATGCTGCATTTCAAGTAGCCAAAGACGCCTTCTACATACCAGCCCTCATCGCCCTCATTCAAAGCTGCAAAAAGAAACAGTTGCCTCTGTTCATTCCCAAACAAATGCTTTCTACCTTCAGCATCCTGTTGATGATGGCAATGCTGACTTTAATTTTTGTCAACGGGGAGATGCAGCTAAACCCGATGAAGGGTGACAAACCAATTCTACAAGGAATTCTCGGCTTAAAAGTATTGATAGGTTACATACCGCTGATTGCTTGTACCTATTATCTGCTCCGCACTAAGAAGGATTTGGTGTTTTTTGGTAGAATGCACGTAGTTTTGGCGATCGTTTGCTGCATTCTCGGTTTGATTCAGTACCTCTTGCTGCAAAGCGGAAAATGTGCGGGTACCCGAGGCATGATTGGAGAAGAATTATATAAAGCAACTCTGCAAGCTAGATGTTTTGTCGGCGGTTCTTTGGTATTCAGTCCAGAAGTCAAGTTTATCCGCTTGCCGGGAACATTTGTCGCACCTTGGCAGTGGGCGTGGTTTCTAATTTCTAATGCTTTTTTAACCTTTGCCTCTGCCTTTTGCGATCCTTCATTCTGGTGGAGAGTTATCAGTTTATTTGGCATGGCCTTAGTATTTGCAAATGCAGTTATTTCGGGTCAAAGAGCTGCGTTAGTTATGGTTCCAGTTGCCACAGCCATCCTGCTAATTCTTACAGGTCAATTAGTTAACTTAAAACGATTTATTCCCATCGGTGCAGGACTGGCAATTCTGCTCTTTGTCGGTGCAGCAATTAACCCAGGAATAATCGAACAGCGGTGGGATAGTTTTGTTAACCGCTGGAACGCTGCACCGCCCCAACAGTTTATTTTTAATCAGTTCGAGCAGAGCAACAATTTTATCATTGACAGACCTCTTGGTAGAGGTGTGGGACGAGCGACTAATTCAACGCGGATCTTTGGTGCTACACAGCTAATTGAAACTTTCCAACCTAAGTTGATGTACGAACTCGGTTATCCGGGAATGATTGCTGTTCAAATCATGCTTTTACACTTGGCTTTTCTAACTTTTAGAGCTTACCGTTCTGTCAAGGACAAAAGTTTGCGGAGTTACGGAGCTAGTTTTTGGGTGTTTGTGGGATTTATTAGCATCTATCCTCAATACTATCCGCTGGATGTAGATCCAGTGTGTGTGTATTACTGGGTTTTGGCTGGGGCGATTTTAAAGTTGCCCAAAATTGACAAACAGGTGCAGGATGAGAAACACCAGGAACTTGAGGGACATGAATTGGAAGTTCACCAGCAATTTAAGGAGAAAAAGATTATTGCATCGGCTCCAATTTGACAAAAAAGGTACGTTGTTGCGCTTTAGCGCTCTTTTCGAGAATTAACAAGAGCGCTGAAGCGCAACTACATACCTAAGAATTAACCCCAATGTTATGCAAAGGTACGTTGTTGCGCTTGGGCGCTCTTTTCGAGAATTAACAAGAGCGCTGAAGCGCAACTACATACCTAAGAATTAACCCTAATCTTATGCAAAGGTACGTTGTTGCGCTTCAGCGCTATTTTCGAGAATTAACAAGAGCGCTGAAGCGCAACTACATACCTAAGAATTAACCCCAATGTTATGCGACTTGTGTAAGTCCAGAAAAATTTGTAGTGTTGTAGTTTCAACGGACATGATATAAATTGTAATTTTACTGTGGTTTCCAAACAGGACTCCCAGCATTTAAATCCTTGTCGCTGGTCAATTTATTTAATCCCGAACCGTCGCGATTAATTACATACAAATTACTTTTGTTACCTGTATTCTCATTCAAAGTAAAAGCAATTTGCTGACTGTCATAAGACCAAGCTAATTCAGAAATTCCAGACATTCCTAGGCGGGGAGCTAGTTGATTTAGCTGGGAAGTTTCCGCATTTATTGTGTATAATTTTTGCTGGTTGAAGTCTCCGCCAGTGAAGGCGATAAGTTTGCCATCGGGCGACCAGGAAAGTGCATCGTAGTTTTGGGGTTTTTGGGTGAGATTTTTGGCGGTTCCGCTGTTAATGTCGATCGCCCAAATATCCTGCTTTTCCCCGCTCAAATCGCCCGCTTTCCCGTGATAGTAAGCAATCCGGCTGCTGTCGGGCGACCAAAATAGCTTGACGTTGTAGACTTGATGTTGCGGGTTGTTGGTCAAATTTTTGAGGTTTGTGCCGTCGGCATTAATCGTGTAAACTTGCTGTTGGGGATAGGTACCGGAGAAAAAAGCGATTTTTGTGCGATCGGGCGACCAGACAAGTTCGCTACCGCCGGATATATACTCGCCGGGACTTTTGGTTAATTTAGTCATGCCCGAACCGTCGGCATTCATTTTATAAATATTTTTATCCTTAACAAAGGCTACCTGTTCACCATCAGGAGAAAGATAGAATTCTGATGAAATTTCTGTTTTAGCCGGTTGTCCTCCTACTTCCCAATTGCGAACTAATTTAGTTCCTTTAATACCCGAAGTATCGCTAGTATAAAGTGATTGACTGCCGGGAGAATCCGAGGTAAAACCATCGCAGGAACGGGCAAAAACAAGTTTTTGGCTGTTGGAAAACCAAGCTATTGCAAAATTAGCTGCTTTGCAAGACTCCCCAGCAAACTGTTTCGTTAACCCGGAACCGTCAGCGTTGACTGTATAAATGTCCGTGTCTGTGCCAACGAAAGCCAGTCGATCGCCCTTGGGCGACCAAACTACGGTATAGCTAACATCTATATTGGGTGCAAGTTCGCGGCGGGCTAAACTGGTAGCGTTGACGGTAAATAAACTGTTTCTCACCTCGCTCTCGCGCTGTTGGAGAGCTGTAAACGCCAGTATGCTTGGGGATTTTTGGGCTGCGGTTGTCGGAGGGCTTTGCAGGCTCGAAAACAGGGCGAGAGCGAGTGTTAGGGCGATAAGGGCGATCGACCAAAACCTCCATAATTTATGCAAACGCATTTTGTTAGTTGATCCTCTTGACAATGGAAAGTGGAAAGCAAAAAAGACAGCTCGAATTTTCGCTATCACAGGTCAACTGTCAACTGTCAACTGTCAACTGTTTAAAGTGTTTGGCGATCGATATGTCGCGACAGCATCAAACTCTGCTTAATTCTACCAATAATTAGCTCGAACATTTTTTTGCGGGACGGATTCTTGCTTGTGGGCGGCATCCCTAACTCGCAACACATCAAATTCAAATCAGTTGCACTCATAGCCGACAATTTTTGCCTCACCTCTAATTCATGACCCTTCTTAGCTTGCAAGCGCAGTTCTTCATAAACTTCGAGAACATTTTCAGTAGATAAATTAGCAGGTTTCTCAACATCAGCAACAGCAACAGCAGGCAATTCAGAAGTTTTAGAACCAGCAGAAAGCCCTCCCCGCTTGACTTGAGCCTCAATCCTGGTTAATTTTTTAGAAACCTCGCGCAATATCTCCTTAAGTTCGCCAATTTCATCAACCAACCCTCCGCTTTTTTGCTCGCCAGCAGGCAACATATCTTTTTTAATCATTTCAGATACTCCTCACACTCGCGCCAAAGTTGCTCAAACTCTCTAACTAATTCTCGCGGCAATTCTCCCTCATTAATAGCCCGCTTTAGCCCAACACTTTCCCGAATTGTCGATTCTAAAAATCTCACTTCTATGTTATTGTCTTTTGAGATTTCAGCGCAAAGCCTTTTGACTTCTCTCATGTAAAACTGAACTTCATTTGTCAGCAATCCTCCATATATTTTAGCTTTATTCATAAACACTGCAATCTTGGGAAACGGGTAAGGCTCAATCCGTTTTTGGAGCGAGTTTAAAACTAAACTCAATCCCCGAGAACCAAAATAATCTGGGTTAACAGGAATCAGTATTAAGTCGCAGCAAGAAAGTACGCTATAGGTGAGGAGACTGAAGGAAGGCGAACAGTCAAACAGCATCAAATCGTATTTGGGGAGATTGGGAGAGTTAGCGATTTTGCCACTGAACTGGCGGATGAAGTCTTTAACACTTTTTCCCTCAAATCCATCGAGGTCTAACCAATACAATTCTTCAACTGAAGGGATAAAATGCAACTGTTCGTCAATCTGATAAATGGTGTCGAAACCAACGGGAAATTTAAAGTTTTGTCCGGCTTTTTTAAAGACTTCGAGGGCGTCGTAAATTGTGAGTCTGTGTTTGAGAGATTTTTCGTACCACTTACCAAACTTATCATCTAAATGACCCGTATTTTCGTTAAGCCCGATCGCCTCTGTGAGGGACATTTGCGGGTCTAGATCTAACATCAAGACTTCTAAGTCGGTTCCTTGGGATATAATATTTCCTAGACTCCAGGTGACGGTGGTCTTTCCGACACCGCCTTTGAAGTTGATTACGGCTATGGATTTGGGACTCATGGCTGGCTTTGTTTGGATTTTGCTCAATTTTTTATTAAAACATAGCGATCGCCCAATTAGCGTTTGCTCAGTATTATTACTCAATTAATTGCGATCGCCTGGAGTAGGCGATCGCCAGATTAACAGGGAGTCTCTTTTTAGAAAAGAATATCAGGAAACTTGAAAACGTGACTGGCAATATTCCGCACCTTGGCTAATGGAACAGGTAATCCAGTTACACTGTAGCCTCGATTTGGTACTACTTTCTGCGGGAGTTCTGGGTGTTGCTGCGAAACTAAGGGGCTTGCAATTAAATATAACCCCAGTTATCCTAGAAGAGTAGGAACCAAAAAATCTGACATAAGTGGTTGTGACTTCTGTAAGTGGGATGCTAA
>RDXX01000084.1:0-16713 GCA_004292955.1 Oscillatoriales cyanobacterium
TCCCAATTCCCAATGCCCAATTCCCAATGCCCAATTCCCAATTCCCAATTCCCAATTCCCAATTCCCAATTCCCAATTCCCAATTCCCAATTCCCAATTACCTCGATATTATTGGATCAATCCTAATTTTTGCAAGCGCGAACGAATGGCAACAGGTTGTCGCTGAAATTTCTGAGCTAATTCACTAACTTCTTGGCAGTTTGCATATTCTTTCTGTAAATTCTCATCTTCCTCGCGACTCCACTTTACGTAAGCCCTGGGATATTTCTGGCGAATTTTCTCATTCTGGGTTTTAGATCGATCGGCATTTTTGGACTCAGCATTCACACCAGAACCTAACGGTTGGTTAATTTCCCCGCCGCGACTAGCTACAGCCTCCTCCACGCGGCTGGGAATCACAGCAATTTCTTGAGCAAGCTGAGCCAAAGCATTATCTACTTGTTGCTGAAGTTCTGTTAGCTGTCGCTGCTGCAAATTTCCCCATTGCGGCAGTTCGTTGATAAACTCCTGCAAGTCCAGAATGATTGTTGTCAAAGTTTCGACTTGTTGCAACTCAGGCCGTTGTTTGAATTGGCGGCTGGTGATTTCGATCTCGCTTTGAATCATTTTAATAGTTTTTTCTAAAATTATGATCCGCTGGCGCAGGTTCTCAATTGCTGAAATTATAGAGTGGGAATTTTCTGCCTGGCCAACATTGAGATTTTCGCGAGATGTTTGGGCAAGAGCTGTATCTAAAGAACTTACAGCAAGTTGTAATTGCTCGATCGCCCGATCGCTCGTAGTGGCTTGTTGGTTTACGCGATCGAACACTGCCGCGGTACTTGTTTTAACTTGCCCGCGAAACTTCTGGCGGTTCACAAAATTCAAAAAGAGCGAAATTACTACAGGAACTTCGACATAAATGCTCTGCTGCAAAACCAAACTAGCAGCCAATCCTACAGCCGAGGCAGCAAGAAAGATTAATTCAGCAGTTTCTAACAAATTGCTCGATTTGGGATTTTGAATTTTGGTTGATGAATTAGGTGATGACATAGATTAATTGGGAATTGGGAATTGGGAATTGGGAATTGGGAATTGGGAATTGGGAATTGGGAATTGGGAATTGGGAATTGGGCATTGGGCATTGGGCATTGGGAATTGGGAGGCTGTACATCACGGAATTTAAAATTACTATGGGTTTTTTATTATGCCAATCTACATAAATATATTATAATTGCAAAATTAGTCGAGCTAAAGTGAAATAAATTAAAACTCCGAGGACATCAACTGCGGTGGTAATAAAAGGAGCAGACATTAAAGCGGGGTCTAAACCCAAAGAACGAAAGAGAAATGGCAGAGCTGAACCGGCAATAGAAGCTAAAATTGCGATCGCCAGCAAACTCACCCCCACCGCGATTGCCACGGCTAAATTCCCTTGCAGAGTGTAAGCCCACCCCGTCGCTACCGTCCCCAATATAGCGCCTAGGAGCGCTCCCGCCATCCCCTCACGCACAATTACTTGAAAGGGGCCCATTGCTGTAATTTCATCAGTATTCAAACCGCGAATTACCACAGTTGAGGACTGGGCTCCGACATTGCCTCCAGTGCCAGTCAGCAGCGGAATAAAGGCTGCTAGGGCGACTACTTGGTGCAAAATATCTTCTTGAGCTCTAATAATTGCTCCGGTGACAGTGTTGGTTAACAGCAAAACAAACAGCCATACGACCCTTTTGCGGGCGACGGTGATTAAATCGGTCTGAAAATAATTGTCGCCGCCGGACTGGACGCCACCCAAGGTATAAATATCTTTGGCAGCTTCTTGTTCTAAAATGTCGATCGCGTCGTCAACTGTAATGATCCCCACCAGACGCTGTTCGCGGTCTACAACGGGCACAGCTAAAAAATCGTAACGCTGGATCAACCTAGCTACTTCTTCTCGATCCGTTCCCGTTTGCACAGAAACTACCTCGCGGGTCATAATTTCGCCGACAGTTTTGTCGAGGGGAGAAGTGACTAAATCCCGCAAGGATAAAATGCCACTCAACCGTCGCGCCGCATCAGTGACGTAAAGAGAATAAATGGTTTCGGTAGTTTTAGCTAAAGAGCGAATTCTGTCTAAAGCTTGAGCAACGGTAAAGCTTTCTTTGAGAGAAATGTATTCTGGGGTCATAATCCGGCCGGCGCTACTGGCTTCGTAACCCAAGAGTTGAGCCGTCGCTTCGCGTTCCGTTGGGCTCAATTCACCTAAGAGGCGGCGGACTAAGATGGCCGGCAGTTCGTCAAATAGTTTAGCTCGATCGTCCGGGGACATTTTGTCTACAATATCGATGACTTCTTGGCGTTTGAATTTTTCGCACAGAGACTGCTGAACGCTGGAGTCGAGATATTCGTAAACTGCGATCGCTTCGTCTTTAGAAAGCAACCGGAAAGCTATTACTTGCATGGTTTCCGGCAGGCCTTCGATAGCTTCAGCGATGTCTGCTTCCTGCACCGGCTGCAAAATCGCTTTTGCTCCTTGAAAGTCTCCTTGTTCCAACAAAGCCTTTAACTGCGATCGAACTAATTCCCGCAGTTCTTTTCGCGCGTAGGTGGGTAGAGAAGACGATTGATAATTGTTTTCTGTCACTGATGACCCTCCTCATGCAATTTTAGATTTTAGATTTTAGATTTTAGATTTGGGATTTGGGATTAAAGAATTGCGAATGACTTACTGAGTCAGCAGATTTGAACTTGACCTACAGTTGCATTTTTGTGGTAACTGGTATCAACCTGTGCTGCACGCCTTCCTGAATCCAGTTTATAGCCTATTGACACCACTGGTTGCAGTTATTACGATTTACACGGGCAGCGCGAGCAACCGAATTTTTTGGCAGATGCGGCAGCACCAAAACCAAGCTGTATTGTCGAAACCGAATTTCTTGGTATGATGTTTTCGAGCTAGTGCAACAGAGTGTGAGTTCGGGAGAGTGCGATCGATTACCGATTATTAATTACCAATTACCAATTACCAATTACCAATTACCAATTACCTCATCGCCTTTGAGAATGGGTATACTGTCAACCCTTCGGCTTCGCTCACGGCAAGCTGTCAACTGCCAACTGTCAACTATCAACTGCCAACTGCCAACTATCAACTGTCAACTGTCAACTGCCAACTGTCAACTATCAACTGTCAACCGACTTAAACCAATAACTGGTATTTTTCTTGTGCCAAACGGTAAAGTGGGCGCCACACCAAACGGTTAGTCAATACAACCAACAGCGACATCACAGAAGTAGCCGCTAACAGTAAAGGAAAATTACCCGATGCCGTTGCTTCAGAAATGGTCTCGCCCAAACCGCTCGTTCTAATTATTTCACCTTTAAACTGCACGTATTCGCTGACAATACTCGCATTCCAAGCTCCGCCAACCGCCGTAATAATTCCTGTGATTAAATAAGGGAATATTCCCGGCAAAATTAAAGTTTTTCAGCGTTGAATTAGGGAAAGTTTGTAAACTTGCGCGGCTTCAAATAACTCCGAAGGTATGGCTTGAGCGCCCGCAATCACATTAAACAGCAAATACCACATTGTACCCAACATCATCAGCGCTACAGAACCAATTTGCAACCCGCCTCCAGCGTGAATTAGAGCTAGTAGCAATACGGGAAATAAAGCCGTTGCTGGTACAGAAGCGGCTATTTGCACTAAAGGCTGCAAAATCTGAGCTAAACGCGGATTTCGACCGATCGCCACTCCGACAGGTACAGTCCACAACAGCGATAAAAATAGCGCGCAAATGACTCGCAAAGCCGTAAAAAATGCACCTCCCACGACTTTTTGCCAATCAGATACACTCAGGAACCTCAGCAGCAGTAAGGCTTCCCAGGTTCCCCAAAGGACGATCGCAGCAAACCCGCTGACAAACAGCCAATTGATCCAATTGCCGAGGCGGCTTTGTGCGCGAGGACTGGTTGGTAAATGAGCAGGTGCAAAACCTCTTGCCGCATAGCGATCGAAACTGTCACCTACGGGCGATATGCGCGACTTCAACACCCGCAGCGTCGCCGATCGCCTTAAAAAATCCAACACCTTGGACTGCGGTACATTGGTCGCTTCTACGGCTTGATATTTAAACTTTTCCACCCAAGCAATCAAAGGCTGCCAAATGAAAAAATCTATGGCTACAATCACACCAATTAATACTGCTAAACCCCAGCCGATCGCCCCAAAATTGCCTTCATTAGCTGCCTTGCCCAAATAGGAACCGAGTCCGGGCAGATGAAAGTTTTTAGCACCCAAGGTAAAAGATTCGATCGCAATCAAAAAGAACCAGCCACCAGCCACTGACATGACGCTGTTCCACACCAGCCCGATCGCACCAGCGGGCAATTCTAACGTCCAAAATTGTTGCCAAGCATTCAGCCGATAAACTTGAGCAGCTTCCTTGAGTTCTTGCGGAATGCCGGATAGGGACTGATAGAAACTAAAGGTCATATTCCAAGTCATTCCAGTGAATATTAAGATAATCGATGCGAGTTCTACGCCGATTCTTTGACCGGGAAATAATGTAACTAGCGCTAAAACTACTCCGGGCAAAAAGGATAAAACTGGAATCGACTGTAAAATATCTAATAAGGGAATTAAAATTTTTGCTGCGAGAGGAAAGCGGTAAGCTGAATAAGCATAAACTAAGGTAAATAGCAAGGATAAAAAATAGGCTGCTGTCATGCGTAAAAGAGTCTGGGCTGTATACCCTGGCAATACATTGAGGGTGGTCTCAATTTTAAAGTTTGGGTTGTAGTCACTGTTGAATTGAGAAGCTGTTTGGACTATTACTAGAATTAGAGAGAAGATTGCTAGAATTAGCAAGCCGTCTTGCCAAGTCCAAGTCGATCTTTCTAATGTTTTATTGGCGGGTGTTAGGGGTCTTGTCATAATAATTAGTTATTGGTAATTGGTAATTGGTAATTGGTAATTGGTAATTGGTAATTGGGCATTGGGAATTGGGAATTGGGAATTGGGAATTGGGGATTGGGGATTGGGAATTGGGAATTGGGAATTGGGGATTGGGCATTGGGAATTGGTCAGTTACTATTGTTATTAGTTATTAATTATTAGTTGTTAGTTGTTGATTCTAATGACTAATAACCAGTAGTCAGTAACCAGTAACCAGTAGTCAGTAACCAGTAACCAGTAACCAGTAACCAATGACTACTGACTACTGACTACTCATTTTTAGGTTCTTCGGATTCTAGAAATATTTCACCCCCTGGTTCGTCGTAGCTGTACAACTCTGCATAACGACCCCAGTCAATCGCAGTTTTTAATTGCCGCATTGCTTCTTGGGGGCTAAAGTGGGCTTCGAGAATGTCCAAAATCAACTCTTCAGAAATGCGGTGATTTCGCTTAGACTGAAGCATTCGAGAAATTTGCTGTACTGCACGAATGTTGCTGAGGATTTGGGTGCGAACAATTTGTTTGCGCTGGTCAATTCCGCCGGCAATGAATTGAATTCCAACTGGTGTTAACAGGAGGTCGCCTTCTTGAATTACTAGGAATTCCATTAATTTGGCGGCTTCGACGATCGGCAAAATGTCGTCTACCTCTAACATTAATTCTTGACCGAGTCGGTAGAGGTCTTTTTCCTTGCGATCTTCCAGGAGTTCTAACAAACCTGCGATCGCACCTGTGCGTACTTGCGGCAGAGATTGGTATTTAGTGCTGGGGGCGGGTTGAGTCTGAGATACAGCAGTAGCGGTACTTTGAGTTGGTGCAGCCACTGTTTCGCAGCTTAACTCTGGATTCGTCAGAATTTTGTACACTTGGTCTACGAGGGCTTGGAATTCTGGAGTTTTGCGATCGCGGTAGTGCGGCAAAGTCACGGTTAGTTCGGCGCGAATTCGCCCGGGATTGCGGCCGAGGACTACAATGCGATCGGCTAAAATGACCGCTTCCTCAATCCCGTGAGTTACGATTAATACAGCTTGAGTCGGAATCTTTTTTTCTAGCCACAAATCTAATAACTCAAACCGCAAGTTTTCTGCGGTCAACACATCTAAGGCTGAAAACGGTTCATCCATGCACAGCAATTCCGGTTCTACCGCCAAAGCCCTAGCAAATCCCACTCGCTGCCGCATTCCGCCGGACAGTTCTTTCGGATAAGCATTTTCAAATCCGTCTAAACCGATAATATCAATCATTCGCAAGGCTTTTTGGCGGCGCGGTTCTGGCAAGTCTCCTTTAGCTTTTAATCCTAATTCTACATTTTCTAGTACCGTCAGCCAGGGATAAAGGGCAAAGTTTTGAAAGACAATCGCTATCCCAGGATTTAAGCCGACTAAGGGACGATTGTGATAGAGAACTTCACCATCGCTGGGGGGGATTAGTCCAGCAATCATCCGCATTAATGTAGATTTGCCAGATCCGGAAGAGCCTAGTAAAGCTACTATTTCGCCCGATCGCAGTTCTAAATTTATTGGCTCTAAAATAGATATTTGTTGACCGTTGGGCTGCTGGTAAGCCTTGCTGACACCTTTTAAGGTAATGAGGCACTCTGTTGCTATTTTAACTACCACAACTAAACTCCCTCGCTTGTTATTTAACTTTAGTTATTAGTCATTAGTTATTAGTCATTGGTCATTGGTCATTGGTCATTGGTCATTGGTCATTAGCCATTAGCCATTAGCCATTAGCCATTGGTCATTGGTCATTGGTCATTGGTCACAAACTTTTACAAACTGAAAACTGATATTTGTCCGCAGACACGAGTTTGCCTCCGTTGGTCTTAACATTGATTCTTGGGTTTCCATACGTATACCTCATAAACTCATTTTTAGCAATACCTGCTGACGGGAATGCTTCATTCAGTTGACAGTTGACAGTTGACAGTTGACAGTTGACAGCACTTGACAAAGGAAGGAAGAGGATTGGAGTAATGAATCCTCTTCTTTTAATTTATCGCGATCGGGCTTGGGGCTTTAAACCAATGCTTTCTGGTAAAATCTGCAAGATATCAATTAAAGCGGAATTGAGGAGCGATCGCCAAAACCTGGTCGAGCTGAAAAAAATTAATTTTTAGATTAATTTTAAAATTAATTGCTACAAGTGCTGATTTCATATAAATTATTTTTCATTAGACGAGCCGCAAGCCGGACACGGCATTGCAGTTTCCCTACAGATGCTCGATTAGTATTTTATCTATTTGCCAATTCGTGCTAAAATGCTGCCTAACTGAACGGCAATTACTCCTAGTATGGCACTGCCAGCCCAGTAAAAAGTGGCAAAGCTGTAAAAGCGATCGCGCAACAAGACATTTGTCTCTAAACCGTAAGTCGAAAAAGTAGTATAAGCCCCCAAAAATCCCGTTGCTATCATTAACCGCACCTCGGACGGAACCGTCGGCACCCGTTCAAAAATCAGGGTGATAAAAAATCCCATAGCCAAGCAACCGGTGATGTTGATAAAAAAAGTTCCGTAGGGAAAAGCCGTTCCGAAACGGTTGGCAAACCACAAGGTGATATAATACCGGCTCAATGCGCCGACAATGGCACCGAAACTAATTGCGATCGGGTGGCGGAGATTCGGGTCTTGCAGCATCAAAGGATTTTAGATTTTAGATTCAGCGGACTCATCTAAACTATTGTATGATTAAAAGGGCGATCGCCATTTAAAAAATTATAGAGAGTATGTATGCAAATTGTGCTGGCTGCCGTAGACGATAACTTAGTTAGAGCGTGGGAAAGCACTTGTGGCAATATCGAGAATGTCAAGATACATCGCGGTTCAATCTTTGATGTGAAATGCGATGCGATTGTGAGTCCGGCGAATAGTTTTGGCTTCATGGACGGCGGCTTAAATTTAGAGATTGCTGAATATTTTGGAAGTCACGTTCCAGAACGCCTGCAAAAACTAATTCAGACTCGCCATCACGGCGAACTATTAGTAGGATTAGCCGAAGTTGTCGATACCGATCATGACGAAATTCCCTATTTAATTGCTGCCCCAACCATGCGGGTTCCGACAATTTTAACAGAGACAGTCAATGTTTATCTAGCAACCAGGGCTATTTTAACTCTCGTAAAATTTGGCACGGTTCCAGACGGAACGCCGGTCAAACATATCATTGAAACGATCGCGATTCCCGGCATGGGTACGGGCACAGGTAAAGTGCCACCCGATATCTGCGCGCATCAGATGCAAGTCGCGATCGCAGATATCCTCCTATCTCAATACCAATTTCCTAAATCTTGGCTGGACGCTCAAAAATCTCACCACTTGTTATATGCTGGCGATGCCGGACAGTTGCCGCTGGAAACTTGAAAGGCCCAAATCTCAAATTTCTACAGTGTTTAGCAACCGGGTTTCTTGGTAGTCTGTATTTTGAGGTGGAGCGATTTATCAGAAATTAAAGGGGTGCATCAGGTTTTTGAAGAGGGCGATCGCATGACCGCATATAAGTTATTAGTTATAATCTCATATTTACTGCGGTCATGCGATCGCCCCTACACACATATTTGCAAAACCCAGATGCACTCAACTAAAAACTAAAGTACGCTAAACCGTACCTGCAAGTTGGCGGTATCCTACACGCGAGCTCAACTTGGGTAGATAGAATGTAAGAGAACAGAGTCAAAAAAACCCGAATAATCAAAAATTATCTGTGATGTCACCAAATACTGCGATCGCAACCCGGTTGTTGGTAGGCGGCGGCGAAATTCCATGCAAACAACTATTGAAGGTCGATCGAGATTATTGCTTAATTTACCAGAAAGAATTGGTTTAAAGCCGGAACCCCGATCGGGAGAAATTAAAATCAGACTATTCATTACTCCAATCCTCTTGCTTCTAGGTAGAGGTCGCTCTAATCTGTCAACTGTCAACTGTCAACTGTCAACTGAATGAGTGCTTTCAGGGAGAGTCCCGAAATGAATCAAATTAAAACTGCTGCTTTGTTAGGCTTGTTAAGTGCGCTGTTAATTACCGTTAGCTATTGGGTAATCGGCGGTTCGGGCGGTGCAATTATCGGCATTGGTTTGGCCGCCGCCATGAACTTAGGTTCGTGGTTTTACTCGGATAAAATCGCTTTGGCAGCTTACGGGGCTGTGCCGATAACTGCCAGCCAAGCGCCGGGACTTTATACAATGGTGGAAAGGCTGGCCCAGCGCGCTAATTTACCGATGCCGGGAGTTTACCAGAAAATTGGGTCTAAAGCCCCGTCCTAAAAGGACGGATTTAATTATCTAAATTTCTTGTTCAAGATGGTATAATAGAGTAATACTACAGGTAGAATAACCGCCGATACACATGAGACACTAAGCTCAAACGACAGGTCGGGAAATAATAATGGTTAGTGGGTGGCGAACACCACGAAAAACATAGCTAGGGTAACTAACGTAACCCAGACCAGAAAACTAAAATCTTGAATATTAAACGTACCGTGGGACACACGGGAACAAGAGAGGAAACTCTCTATCGCTTGGGGAGATAAGCCCTCTGGGATTGTTCTTTCTTAGGCTCAAAACACAGGTTCTATCGAACGGGTTTTTGGTTTAAGTATTGCCTTCATGATGGACAATTTTAAGGTATGTCTGTGAACCAAGAATCCCCGCGCCCTGACTGCCGGGGAGTGTCAAATTATTCCCACTGCGTCTGCTAACGCTTTTGCTACCGGGCGCGATCCCGAACACGCGGCGGTTGCGGTGACAGAAGGGATTATGAGTATGCTTTCAGAGGACGAACTCGAAGGAGTTATTGCCCACGAACTTACTCACATTAACAACCGCGATACGCTGACGCAAGCGGTGGCGGCTGCGGTGGCGGGGGCGATTTCGTGGTTGGCGCAAATGGCGAGTTACAGTATGTGGTTTGGGGGTAGGGACGATCGCAACAGCCCGAATCCTGTAGGGTTGCTGCTGACAATTATCCTCGCACCGGTGGCTGCTTCGGTGATTCAGCTAGCCATTTCGCGCACGCGGGAGTTTTCGGCGGATGCGGGGGCTGCCCGGTTAACGGGCAATCCAAGGGCTTTGGCGAGGGCTTTGCAGCGGCTGGAAAGTGGGGCGCGGCAAATGCCCTTAGATGGTAATCCAGCTTTTGCGCCGCTGTTGATTGTGAATTCGTCTGCTGGTGATTGGTTTAGAAGTTTGTTTTCGACTCATCCAACTACCGAATCGCGGATTGAAAATTTGATGAAGCTGGAACAAGAATTGACTGGTTCTTATTAATAAGTGTTAGAATGAATTGTGGCGCTACAAATCGAAAGTTTTAACAGCCAGCATGAGTTCTGGTGCTATGGTTCAACAGTTGACAGTTGACAGTTGACAGTTGACAGTTTAAAAGCGACCTCTACCTAGAAGTCCGAGGAATCGAGTAATGAATAGTCTGATTTTAATTTCTCCCTCAAAGGCTTGGGGCTTTCAACCAATTCTTTCTGGTACAAAGTCTTAAGGGCCAGAATTAATTCTGGCAGTACATAACAAAGTCTGTGTTTGCGGATTACCAAAGGAGATATCGCAATGACTGATCCAAATTTGAATGAAGTAACTGAAGTAACTGAAGTAACAATTGTAGAGGCTACTCCCGAAACGACGGCGATCGTCACAAAGGAGATGCCGGATGCTACGCCCGAAGCGATCGCAGAAACAGCCGCTTTGTTTGAAGCAATTAAAAAACGCGCCGCCGCCGAAGTCCAAGCAGCCGGCGATCTCACCCGCGAAGCTTATTTGAAAGCCCTCCAAAAGGCTTCAGGCGCGATCGAACAAAATAAGTCGATCGCCAAAGAGAGAATGACTGAGGCTGTCAGCCTACTCAAAAAGGAATCCGAGAAAAATTGGCTGGTGGTGGATGCGATTAAAACGCGAGCTCAAGCCCAGGTGCAAGATGCCGGCGAAGTCAGTCGCGAAGCTTATTTGAAAGCGGTTCGACAAGCGCGGGAAGCGGTGGAACAAAATAAATTAGTCGAACGCGATCGCATCGATCAAGCTGTTGAGCACATTCACAAGGAAACTGAAAAGAATTGGCACGTGGTTGTGGGAGAAATTGAGTCGATTGGCGCTCGATTGAAAGAGACTGCTAAGTCTGCCTGGAACTCGCTAACGGCGTTTTTTGACAAGTCAGATCGCGGCGATTCGGAGAAGTAATCGGAATTGATATAATCAGTTCTTCATATCAAATCCGTTTGCATCGGAATGATATAAACGGAATGATATAGCGGATCAAGCGAAAGATTCGCGGACGTTGTTGGGAAGAGAGCCCTCTTGGTTTCAGTGGTTATATAACCTGTCAGTCATACCTCACCTTTTTGAGATCGCGAATTAAATAATTTACACATATTTGTGGGATGGGCGTCCCGCCCGTCCAGAAAGGACGGGCGGGACGCCCATCCCACAATAATAATTAAAATTGTAAGTTATTTAATTCTCATTCCTAAATTCGCCCAGTTAAAGAAGCCACGATCTATGCTAATTGAGCTGAATCGATCGGCTTAGCGACATGAATCTGAAAACCCGCAGCGATCGCCGATCGACGATCGTCATCTTTAGCATAGGCCGTGATCGCCGCAGCAGGAATTTCTCCCCCTTCCTCCACACTCAGTGTCCGAATCTGCCGCATCAGCGAATAACCGTCTTGTTCTGGCATTCCAATATCAGAAAGAAGTAGATCGTATCGATCGGGATTTGCTGTCAACATTGAGATGGCCTCAGTTGCTGATGCGGCTGCGCTAGTTTCAACTCCATACTCATCCAGCATGGTTGTGAATAACTGACGCAGATATGCTTCGTCATCCACCAGCAGCACTCGTACACCAGCCAAGGATGATGGAATCTGTGGGATTGCCACTACAGGCTGGCTAGCAACATCTACTTCTGCTACTGCTTCTAAAACAGAAAGCGCTGAACTTTTTTGCGTATCTGCTAGCAGCGGCAACCTGAGGGTAAACATTGCCCCTTGTTCCTCACCGCCACTTTCTGCACGAATACTACCGCCGTGGAGTTCTACCAAATGATAGACAATCGAGAGTCCTAGGCCCAATCCAGAGTTGCTTCGAGAATAGCTACTATCCGCCTGACGGAAGCGATCGAACACATAGGGGAGAAAATTAGCGTCAATGCCTTTACCAGTATCGCGAATTTGGATTTGAGCCATGCCATCAATGTAGTCTGATGAGATGTCTATTCTGCCTCCGGCTGGGGTGAATTTAATCGCGTTTGATAGTAAATTCCACAGTACCTGTTGCAAGCGGCTTGGATCGCCCAACAGTTTTAGGGTTAAAGGAGTGATCCTCGATTCAAGTTGAATATTTTTGGCTGCTGCGGCCAAACGAACCACCTCGATCGCATTTTCAATGACTGGATTTAGCTCAATTTGCTCAACCTCGATAATTTGCAAGCCTGTGCGTTGGCTCGGCAACTGCTGATTTTTTGCCTGTTGAATTGCACCCCGCAATTCGAGGCGCAATCCCGATTTTGCCATTTTCAGCAAATTAAAGCTCGCCTTACCCGGAGCCGGTTCTAAATAGCTGCTCGTCTGTCCTCGAAATTGCAAAATCTCGCTGGCGCTGTTAATTACGACGCCGACGGGGGCATACTCATTTAAAACAATTAGATCGGCTTGTTTCTCCATTTCCATTTCGTTCCAGCTTGGCGTCACCAGCAGTGGAGGGTTGATGGCTGTCAGAGGATTTTGGCTGGCAGTTAAATCAATGCTCAGCCAATGCGATAACTGTTTTTTGACATAAATTTTGTTTTTTTGGTCGCACAGCCCAAACAATTCGGCAAATTCACCGATCGTTTCCGAAGTACCTAACAGCAAAAAGCCTTCGGGGCTGAGTCCGTAGTGGAACATTGGCAGCAGTTTTTTCTGCAACAAAGATCCCAGATAAATCAGCACATTCCGACAACTAATCAAATCCATCCGCGAAAACGGCGGATCGTTAATCAAATTTTGTCTGGCAAAAACACAGAGTTCGCGCACCTGTTTGGCGATTTGATATCCGCCCTCGACTTGAACAAAAAACCGCTGCAAGCGATCGCGCGAAACATCCGCGACTTGACTGCTAGTATAAAAGCCGCTGCGGGCGATCGCGATCGCACTGTCGCTGATGTCTGTAGCGTAAATCTGCACCGGCAAATCGATGTCTCGCTCTGTTAAAAACTCTAGCAAGCAAATGGCGATCGAATAAGCTTCTTCGCCCGTGGAACAACCGGCAATCCAAATTCGGATCGGCGACTTCGGCGATTTATTTTTGACGATTTCGGGAAACACTTTGCTGTTTAGAGCATCAAAGCTTTCGGAATCCCGAAAAAAGCTGGTGACGTGAATTAAGACATCGCCATACAGCGCCGTGACTTCTGTCGGAGTGTTTTGGAGATATGCAGCATAATCTTCGATCCGTTCCAGCTTGTAGAGCAACATCCGCCGCTGTATCCGCCGTTTCAAGGTAGTTTGCTTGTAGTGAGTAAAGTCAACTCCTGTAGCCAATAGCAGTAAATTGTAGATCGTGGCGATCGCATCTTGGCTGACTGCTGATTCGATCGCAGCTCGATCGGCAATGTAGGGATGACAGCCGATTTCGGCGATCTTTTGGGCAATTTGTTCCGGCCTCAAGATAAAGTCTACCTGACCGGTCGCCACCGCAGTGTGTGGCATACTGGTGAATTGTGCCGATGCTTCGGATTGAGCAAAAGTAATACCGCCGGCGCCTTTAATCGCTTCTAATCCTCTGGCCCCGTCGCCGTCGCCCCCGGAGAGAACGACGGCGATGGCTTTGTTCCCCCTTTCCGCGGCGAGGGCAATCAGAAATGTATCGACGGACATAAACGCCCCGCGTCCCCTGCCGCGGGGCGTTAGCTTCAGCAGCCCGGATTCGATCGTCATGCTGGCATTCGGGGGGATGACGTATACCTGATTCGGTGCTACAGTTACCCCATCTGTCACCTCATTTACGGGCATTAAGGTCGATCGAGCTAAAATCTCGGTCAACAAACTTTCCTGAGTCGGTAACATATGCTGAATCATCACAAAAGCCATGCCTGTATCGATCGGCAAATGGCTCAGCAATTCCATAAAAGCTTCCAATCCACCCGCAGACGCTCCAATTCCCACCACTGGAAATAATTCCTGGCGATCGTCCTGTTGCTTTCCCTCGGCTGCGATATCAGCTTTAGGTTTAGGCGGAGATTTCTTGGCAGATTTTTTAGGATTCATGTTCGATCGCAGAACTTCTACTGACTGCGAATTGTGGGTCTCAACTTTATCACAATATACTACCCTACGGTCGAGCCGCGGTCTCAAATAACTCAATAAAGTAGGGAGCAATGCTGGCTACTATGCCCACAACTCCCAAGGCTGAACCTACTGCTTAAATCGTTGCTTCTAATTCTGCATCGCGACGGGCTTCTTCGATCGCAACTACGCCCCTCATTGCTTCCATTGCTTTCTCTAGCAAGTTGGTACCGTGTTTGAAGTAACCTAGGTCAGCTTTGATTTGTTCGGTAAACTGGGGGCAAGTCTCTTGGCTGAATAATTCTAGGAAGCTCAAGTTATAATAATTTTTGGTATCCCTACAATTATAAATTTTTCTAAATTTGATGTCAAGAGCTATTTGATTTAATTTATTTTGGTAATTTTTGGCGTTAATGGCGATCGTATTGGGAGCATCTCAGTTTGGCATTTATAGTGCTGTCCCCGCTCGCGAGTAGAATACGCGAGCTCGCGACAGCTCGCACTATAATAAAAAAATGCTGGCGTTGCTGATTTACGGTATGAAAGGCTAAATATGCCAGTCATAGAAACCAGTATCGACAAAGCTTGGGGATTTTCAACTTATTTTTTTCCTACCCTGATTAAGCAACACCCTAAAATCTAAAATCTAAAATCTAAAATCTAAAATCGATTGACTGGTGAAGTTAGGAGTCTTGGGTCATGCGCCGATCGATTTTACGCTATAACATTGATGAACAAAGTTAACTAGAGGCAGTGAATCATGAAAAGTACGATCGCACCAGCATTTATTCTCGCCGGTGTCATGTTAATTGGCGGTTTGTCTGCTTGTGCGCCACCCAACACCCCGGAAGCCTCGGAATCTAATCCAGCTAAGGAAAATCCCGTAAGTTTAGAGAAACCGAAGGCGGATGCTGTTTCCTCCGATGCTGCTAAACCCGATGCGACTGCGGCGAGTCCAGTTATTTCATCGGAAACAAAGGCGGATACTGCTTCCTCCGATGCTGCTAAATCTGACGCGGTGTCAAAAACAAAGGCGGATGCTGCTGCTTCTAAAGATGCTAAACCTGACGCGGTGGCTGCAAATCCCACAAATTCCCAGAAACCAAAACTTTCTGATGCTGAACGCACACAGAAGCGCAAGGAAGTTAGTGAAAAACTCGCAAAGGTACTCACGGCTGAGCAATACAAACAGTTGAACGCTAAGCTGAAGTCTGGTGAAAAAATGCGTAAAGCTTTGACTGAAATTAATCTCACTACTGAACAGAAGCCAAAAGTTAAGGCGATTCTTAAGGATGCTTATCCTCGGGCTGCACAAAGCCTTCAAAAATCATCGGAAACTAAGCCGCAGTAATGCTGTGAAAGCACGTTTTGTGCGATCGCAATTATAAGGTTTTTGGGTTTTTGTAGGGTGCGTCAGCAAGTTAATTTTTTTTGCATTGCTGGTTGCTTTGTCGGGTGCATCTCATTTTGGCGAACATATCCGTAGGGGCGAAGCATGACCGCAGAAAATAGGAGATTATAACTAATAACTTATATGCGGTCATGCTTCGCCCTCCTCAAAAACCAGATGCACCCGTTTTGTCTGACGCACCCTGTCCTTTGTGAACAAAACCGTTGACAACGCCACAGCCTCAATTCATTTGATTTGGATGCGGACTAAAGTCCTCACTACGAACCTGATGCGGACTAAAGTCCTCACTACGAACCTTTTTTGTTCAATAATCAGCGGACGATCGCCTTTTCACCCTTGTACTTTCATTATCAGTATCTCGCCCTTTTTTCTGTCTGCCTTTTTTAATTTGCTGGCTCATTTCCACAAACAAATCCTTACGCAAATAAGGATAATCGCTCACCCACACATCGCGGCTGGGAATGTAAATATCCGAAACTTTGGCAATTCTGCCCAAATCTTCTTGATTCGACATGATTAACATTAAAGCAGCTTGACCGGGGACAATTCCCTGATGACTTTTCTGCAATGGAGCTCGAAGCGTAGTAGTAAATCCGGTTTTGTCGCCAACTTCTAAATTAATTCGCGGTTCTAGGTTGTCAACAATTACAAGTTGTCCTTTTTGATTGACTGTTTCTTCTTGACTTGTGACTTCATCGGTGATATAAATATCCAATACTCGCCCTTGCCAAAAGCCGCAGTATTTATATTTACGACATTCTGCATTCCGCAAACTAGCCCAGAAAATCGGCCCCCACAGCCAGTACAAACCAGCGATCAATCCGACAATTAAAACTAGAGGCCCGACATCGGAACCGGCAAAATTATAAACTACTAGCAAGAGAACTACAGCTACCGCAGAAATTAATATTCGCCTTAAAAAATCGGGCGGTTTCCCCCAAATATGTTTGTATTGTGCTCCGGTAGCCACGGGGGGAATTAGTTCTTGAAAGGTTTCGCGAGTTAAGGGAATTAGCATAATGGGGAATGGGGAATGGGGAATGGGGAATGGGGAATGGGGAATGGGGAATGGGGAATGGGGAATGGGGAATGGGGAATGGGGAATGGGGAATGGGGA
>RDXX01000084.1:16729-50041 GCA_004292955.1 Oscillatoriales cyanobacterium
AATGGGGAATGGGGAATGGGGAATGGGGAATGGGGAATGGGGAATGGGGAATGGGGAATGGGGAATGGGGAATGGGGAATGGGGAATGGGGAATGGGGAGATTTTTTATTGGCGATCTATCTCAATTTTTTCATCACTTATTCGATCTTTTTTACCACCAATTGAGTTTAGATAAGCATTGAGTTTTGGTGGCAATTCATCGATTATTGGTTGAATTTTTATGACTTGTTCATCTGCTAACAACTTTCGGGCATATGCCAATCTCAACCAACTGATTGTTTCATACAAAGAGCCTCTGGCAATTTTAACAAAACGCCGATTGTCTTGATGATTGTACCTGCCGCGTCCTTCTGCGATATTAGCACAAACACTATCGGCGGCTCGTACAATTTGGTTGCCCATAGTATCTTTCGTGAAATAATCCCATTGTTTGACAATAAACCAAACCTCATTTGCTAGCTTTTCAGCCAATTTGTAAACATCCAAATCCTCAAAATCAGGTCTTGCCATATCTACACCCCTCTATTACCAATCCCCAATTCCCAATCCCCCATTCCCTATTCCCTAGAGTATTTTTTCCAATCCGTAAACGAGCGATCGCAATTCCAGCACTTTTCGCACCGATAACAAAACTCCCGGCATATAACAAGCCCGATCGCTCGTATCGTGTCGTAAAGTATAAACTTGACCTGGCCCACCAAAAATTACCTCTTGATGGGCAATTAAACCGGGCAAACGGATGCTGTGAATCCGAATCCCTTCATCGGCCACCGAACCACGAGCTCCGGCTATTTTTTCAGTTTCCTCAACTTCTGGCACATTGAAAGTTTTTCCCAATTCTGCTAGCATTTGAGCAGTTTGAATCGCCGTGCCACTGGGAGCGTCGGCTTTTTGATTGTGGTGCAGCTCGATAATTTCTACGTGTTCAAAATACTGAGATGCGGTGACGGCTGCTTGTTGTAGCAAAACCATGCCGATCGAGAAATTGGGTATAATCAAACAGCCGATGCTGGCTTTGTCAGCGAATTCACCTAAGTTATCAATTTGCTTGCTGCTCAATCCTGTAGTCCCAACTACCGGGCGTATACCATAAGCTATAGCCGATCGCACATTTTCATAAACAGACGAAGGGTGCGTAAAATCTACCATCACGCCTAATTGCTTTTCCTGAGATGCTAATACCAGCATTCCTTGCAAGTCGTCTGTTACCGGAACTTCTAACGGGCCGCATCCGGCTAATTCCCCCGCATCGGCGTTGAGGCACTCAGGAGAACGGTCTACAGCCCCAAATAAAGTCATGTCACTAGAATTTGCGATCGCCTTAATTACTTCGCGGCCCATCTTGCCACCAGCACCGTTAACAATCACCGGAATCGGAAGTTGATTCGCCATAATCTCAAAAATATCCTGAAACTTCGATCGACTAAATTTTAACGCTTGTGGGAATTTAGGGAAACAGGGGAATAAAAAACAGGACTTGTCGGCAAATCTTCAACAACCCGGTTTCCCCTCCCGAAATACTTGGCAAAATCGAGTAATTAACTTAAATAAACTCGGTTTCGGCACAATTTCTGAAAAAATTACACTCAATCTCATAATAAGCTCAATTCTGTGGAACAGACTTGTGCGAAGCGAATTTGCACCCATATATTTTTTCTGTGACTCCCAAATTCTCTCGAAATCTTCGTTCTGTACTGTCTGTCGCCACTGGCCTCGATCTGAGTTCTCCAGGCCGCCGGGTCAGAATTTTGCCTGCAATGCTGGCGGGTGCTACTGTAACGCTGCTGAATCTGGGAGTTCAACGGTTGGGATGGCTGCAAAGCTGGGAATTGGGCAGTTTTGACTCGTTAGTACGCTTGCAGCCCGATGCGGGCAGGGATCCGAGGCTGCTGATAGTGGGAATTTCCGAGGCAGATATTCAAGCTTTGGGGAGATTTCCGGTTTCCGACGGTGCGATCGCCCAAACCTTGACAAAATTGCAAAAGTACCAGCCAAAAGTCATCGGTTTGGACTTGTACCGAGATTTGCCGCAACCACCGGGACACGAAGAATTGCTGGTCAAGCTGAAAGCACCGAATGTAGTGGCGATCGCCAAAATGAGCGATGCAGAAAGTCCGGGAGTCCCGGCGCCCCAAGGAATACCGCGCGATCGAATCGGTTTTAACGACTTCGTGCTCGACGCTGACGGCGTGGTGCGCCGCCATTTACTCTCAGTCTCGCAAGCAAACAAGACTACTGTTTCGTCGTTTTCTCTGCAACTGGCTTTGCTGTATCTCAAAAACAGCGTGCAGCCCACAGATAGCCCTGTCCATCCCCACCAAATCAACTGGGGCAAAGCAGAATTTGTGCCTTTAAAATCTGACAGCGGCGGCTATGCAAATCTTGATGCCAGAGGCTACCAAATTCTGCTCAAATACCGTTCTGCCAATAATGTAGCGCGACAAGTCAGTATGTCGCAGGTATTGAAGGGGGAAATTGACCCAACCTGGATAAAGGACAAAATTGTGCTGATCGGAACGACAGCACCTAGTACCAGAGACGTGTTTCTGACGCCCTACAGTCCGGTTCAAAAACAAACTCCGAAAATGCCGGGGGTGATCCTGCACGCCCAAATGCTCAGCCAAATATTGAGTGCCGTTTTGGAGGGGCGATCGCTGTTTTGGATCTGGCCGCAATGGGCGGAAATTTTGTGGAACGCTTCTTGGGCTGTGCTTGGCGGGGTTGTGGCTTGGCGGATTGTGCACCCGGCGAGGGCAGCATTGGTTGGGGGTGCGCTGTTGATGGGGCTGTTGGGAATTAGTTTTGCGATTTTTATTGAGGGTGGGTGGGTGCCGCTGGTGTCGCCGGCTTTGGGTTTGGTGGTGACTGGTGTGGGCGTCAGCGCTTACAGGAAGCTTTACGATGCTTTTCACGACTGTCTGACGGGTTTGCCGAACCGGGATTTGTTTGTGGAATGTTTGGGGCGGGCGATCGCCCACAATAAAGGCCACCACAGCTATCTGTTTGCAGTGCTGTTTATTGATTTAGACCGATTTAAGGTAATTAATGATTCTCTAGGTCATTTGGTAGGGGACGAACTGTTGATGGCCGTGGTGCGGAGGCTGAGGGCAAGTATTGCTCGCGCGGATACTGTGGCGCGGGTGGGGGGTGACGATTTTGCGATTTTGGCGAGGAATGTCGATCTGGGGAATGCGATCGATTTGACCGATCGCATTCACCAAGCTTTAATTGTGCCTTTTGACGTGAGAGGGCAGGAGGTGTTTGTCACGGCGAGTATCGGAATTGCGGTGGGAGGCGAACCAACTACTACCACCCGGGAACAGCCGGAACACTTGCTGCGAGACGCCCACACGGCGATGTACCGGGCGAAGGCTTTGGGAACGGGAAGGTATCAGGTGTTTAATGCTTCGATGCACGATTTGGCGTTGGAGAGGTTGCGGTTGGAAACAGATTTACGGATGGCCCTGAAGCGTCGGGAGTTTTTGCTGCACTACCAGCCCTTTGTGTCTTTGGCTAGCGGGAGGATTATTGGGTTTGAGGCTTTGGTGCGCTGGCAGCACCCCCAGCGGGGCTTGATTTCGCCGGTCAAGTTTATTCCGGTGGCTGAGGAAACGGGGGCAATTGTGCAGCTTGGTGAGTGGGTGCTGGAGGAAGCTTGCCGGCAGTTGCGGCTGTGGGAGGAAATGTTTAATTTCGATCGCCCTTTGATTATGAGTGTAAATTTATCTGGGAAGCAGTTTGCTCAGCCGGATTTGGTCGATCGCATTCAGGCTATTTTGGCAGAAACGGGTTTGAGTGCCGAGAGTTTGAAGTTGGAGATTACTGAGAGTGTGGTGATGGATGATGTCGAATCGGCGATCGGGGTTTTGAAGCAGATGAAAGCCTTAAATGTCAAATTGGGAATTGATGATTTTGGCACTGGTTATTCGTCGTTGAGTTATTTGAGTCGGTTTCCTACGGATACTTTGAAGGTTGATAAGTCGTTTGTCGGGCTGATGGAGTTGGGTGAGGGAGAGAATGTGGCGATCGTCCGAACAATAGTCACCCTGGCCCACGCTTTGGGAATGGATGTGATTGCTGAGGGTGTGGAGACGGCGGCGCAATTAGCTAGGTTAAGGGCGATCGGCTGCGAATACGGCCAAGGTTATTTTTTTGCTAAGCCATTACCGAGCGAAGATGCGACTGCTTTAATGGCTTCCGAACCGCAATGGTAGTTGTTAGTTATTAGTCATTAGTCAGCAGTCATTAGTCATTTAACGGGTGTATCTCAATGCAAGCGAATATATCCGTAGGGGCGAAGCATGACCTCCGTAAATATGAGATGATAACTAATAACTTATATGCGGTCATGCTTCGCCCTCTTCAAAAACCAGATGCACCCCATTTAACACTATTCGTTCGGAGGTAAGCACGATCGTGCCAGAATTATTTCCAGAATTATTTGATGCAGTCGAATTGTTAGTAACATTGCCTGAATCTAATTTACACCTAGGTGTTAGAGGGGCTATTGTAGATTGTTATGATGAGGGAAATTACGAAGTAGAATTTAGCGATTGCTCTGGCGAAATGATAGCTTTGTGTACTCTGTCTACCGAGCAGTTTTTAGTTGTTTGGAAGTCGAAAGAAAGGCATTGGTTGTCTGTATCTGAGCTATTAGCTGCGATGGTTGCACGTTTGTCAGACGAACGTCAGATAGAAGTTTTAGAGTTTGCACGTTCTTTGTCTGGGAGATAGCGAGTTTTTGTGAGGGCGATCGCTTATATCAAAAAGGATCTCGCCCTTCGCCCGTGAAAAAGCGATCGAGGGCGATCGACCTTTCGATGAAAAAAAGGGCGATCGACCTTTCCATGAAAAAAAGAGCGATCGCCCTGCTCTCTAATTCACAAGATAATCACTCAGAGTTTTTAGTAAGCGTTGATGTCGCTCTGAGGAAATAGCTCTAATAGAACCGATAATTTGATTGCGAGGCAATACAGCAAGGAAACCTAACCGAATCAAGGATTGAGACCGTAAACCGCTGGCAGCAAAGTCTGAGTCAGAGGGGGAAATAATATCGTCAAAACCTGGAACCTGTTGATTTAGTTGGGTACTAACACCACACTAAAAAATCTCTATAAGGTGGGAGTTCCCTCAGAAGGATGGCTGGACGATTTTAGTTGTCCCGTCAGCTTGGGGTATTGGGGTGAGAACAACATCAGCTTCCTGCATAGTCAGGATTTAGTGTTTTAATTGCATTGCTCGGGTAATCATCGTCCTGACTGTAAGCATTGTTTAGTTGATGCCTTGACAACCACAACCAGGCTTCGCGTTCTGCTAATTGTTCCGGGAGGACTGTGACAATTAGTTTTATGTTTGGTTCAAGCTTATAGGGTTCATCTAGCTGAATAGATTGCCCATCAAAATGTGCTGACAAAGAAATAAGCTTCATGGCTTGGATATCTTGAAGGCGAGTGCTTTTACTAAGTTTATCATATTTTGACGTTCTAGGGACACAGGCTTTGACCCGTTTTTCTACGATTAATTTGCTCCATTCCTTAGAAAAATGATCGCCCCTCCTCGAACCAAAAAGCGAGATTCCTCGGTCGAGAAAAGCGATCGACCTTTCCATCCCACTCATAGCGATCGCCCCTGTCCATCGACAAGACCGCGCGTGCGGAGCTATCCCGAGCGTGAATCGCCCTTTCCATATAGCCAAAAATAGGCAAAAAGCGATCGCACGTTTTGACTTATTCCAAAAAGGCGATCGCCTTTTATTTCCGCTTCCGAAATAAAGGGCAATGGCGAGATATTCAGTTTGTATTGCACTATTGCACCAGTGTATACTAGATTAGAGGGGTGTTTTGAGCTAGTTTATGCCACAGATATCTACCATAATGTCGTTAAAGCCGCTCTCATTAAAGACGGCTGGACAATTACTCACGATCCTTTCACTATTAGATTTGAAGACTTGACTGTTTACGCGGATCTAGGAGCCGAAAAATTAATTGCCGCCGAGAGGAGTGAGCGAAAAATTGCTGTTGAGGTGAAGGTATTTATCAGTCCTTCCCCAGTGACCGATCTCGAACGAGCCGTTGGACAATACTATCTATATTCGAGTTTTATGGCACGGCTGGAGCCCGATCGTACTCTATATCTTGCCATTCCGAAACGCACTTATGAAAACTTTTTTCAGCGTCCGTCGATTCAGGAATTTGTTAAAGAACGACAATTCCCTTTGATTGTTTTCAATCCCGACTTAGAGGAGATTGTACTATGGAAAAGTTGACTCAGTATCGATCGATCGCGCGAGAAGTAATCGACGAATATGCCCGATATAAACCTAGTTTCGGGCAGAGCGATATGTCGGCGGTTTATGATAGCGATCGCGACCATTATTTGCTGGTTAGTTTTGGATGGAATGGCGATCGGCGAGTTCACAGCACTATCGTGCATCTGCGAATTTTCGAGGGCAAACTCTGGATTGAACGAGATGAAACTGAGGAGGGGGTGACTCAGGATTTGCTGGATCGAGGGGTTTTTCAAAAAGATATTGTGCTGGCTTTTTACCATTATGAAGACCGGAAGTTGACTGATTTTGCAATTGCTTGAGGTAAAGGGCGAGATCCCTTGGTTGAGAAAAAGGGGTAAAGAGCGATCGCACGTTTTGACTAATTCCAAAAGGGCGATCGCCAATCGACTGACGGTAATAGTTGTATAATAGACAAAGTAGGCAAGCACAAAAAGTGAAAACCGATGTCACAGGCAATCCTCAACCAAATTGTCAATCAGCTTGAAATGCTGGAAATTTTAGAGTTACAGGAACTCGATCGGGCGATCGGGAAATATCTAGCCCAGAAACAGCAAGCTACTCAACAAAATCAAAAATTTGCTAAAAAAAGGCAATTATTTCGAGAGTGGGATGCCATTTCTGATGAGGAAGCTGCGGTACTAAAATCTGAGTTTGCGGCAGAAGATTTAGAGTTGGCAGAAGTTGCCTTAAGTGATTATATGCTGAGACTTCAGCAACAGGATCAAATCTGATGCTAGGAGATGTTTATTTAGCCGATTTGAATCCTTCGAGAGGGTCAGAACAAGCAGGAATTAGACCAGTCATTATTGTACAGCGAGATACATTAGACCGCTTTACTACAACAGTAGTCGTCATTCCGGTAACAAGTAATCTGCGACGTGCTAAAATACCAGGGACAATTATTTTGCCGACTGGTGAAGGTGGTTTACCACAAGATTCAGTCGTGCTTTGCTATCAAATAGTAGCGATAGATCGAGAGCGATTAATCAAAAAAATGGGCACTCTTTCAGCAGATTATGTATCAAGATTACAGGTGGCATTGCAGTATACATTGCAAATGGATGAATTTGAAAATGTAGAAGAATAGAATGAGTTGAAGTAAGCGCGTGCGAAGCTATCCCGTAGGGAATCGCACTTTTTGACTTATTCCAAAAGGGCGATCGCTTATCTGCGCTTACAAGCAAGGCGATCCTGCTATAATTGGCTAAAGTTGCTGATGTTGAGCCAGAGGAGGCAGAGGAATCTGCGCGATGAGCTGCTAATCTCAAGGATGCTATAATAGATAGGAGTTACGCATGACCTCAATTAGTATATTTTTCTAGGTAAATGAGATGAACGCTAAAGAATTACTCCTTAAGGAAGTAGAGAATATTCCAGAATTTATATTAGAAGAAGTTTGGAATTTCCTGCAATTCCTCAAATTAAAATACAATAAAGATAAGTTAGAAGCAAGCCTGCTCAGTGAATCTTCTTTGGAAAAAGACTGGTTAAAGTTAGAAGAGGATGAAGCATGGCAGAATTTGTAAAAGGTGATGTAGTAGTTGTTCCATTCCCATTTTCAGATTTAACACAAGCCAAGCGCCGACCGGCTCTAGTAATCGCAACTTTGGCAGGAGACGATATAATTCTTTGTCAGATTACTAGCCAAAAGATCGCCGATCGCTATGCTATCACTCTTGAAAGTAGTGATTTTAGCGAGGGCGGACTTAACCAAATTAGCAACATTAGACCTAATCGCTTGTTTACCGCAGATCGAGGAATTATACTTTATAAAGCCGGTCAGCTTAAAACTGAAAAGTTAAACGAGGCGATCGCTAAGATTGTTGAAATTATTCAGCAGTAATTCTCTATTGTCAAGCGTTCCCTCTGCTTAAAATACTGTTTGACTATGTTGTGTTGTGCGATCGCCATTTTGGGCTGGAAAGAGCGATCGCACTTTGTGACTTATTCCAAAAAGGCGATCGCTGGTTTGGCATCTGCTATAGATGAAGGGCGATCGCGCCATCTTCCCGCAGCCAAAAATGTTAAATAACAAAATTGGATAATTTTTGTTATTATGGGGAGAGTAGTTGACTCAAATAGGTGACTCAACATCATGAATATATCCTTAACTCCTGAACTAGAGCAGTTTGTTCAATCAACAGTCAAAAACGGTAGGTACTCATCTGCTTCTGAAGTGATTCTGGCTGGATTACGATTGCTAAAAGAACGGGAAATTTTAGTTGTTTTGAATCCGGTTTCGTCAGAAGGCAAGCATAAAGCCTGCTATGATTTTTCGGATTTGGTAGGGCGATTAACTTGGCGGGGAGATGCAGTAACAATGCAGAGGAATCTACGCGATGAGTGGTAATCGCTATGTGTTGGATACGAATGCGATAGATTGAAAGTTTTCAGGTTTATGAATGTTAAGATGTTGCAGAGTTTTGAGAGGGTTTTTGGGAGGTTGTTGGGTTTAATTGAACGTGATTGTTGAGGCCAGATCCCCCCTAGCCCCCCTTAAGAAGGGGGGGACATGAAGGGAGGGGAGATTGGTGGGTTGTAATTTGAAGTATCGCACTTTTTGACTTATTCCAAAAGGGGCCAGATCCCTAGTTGTCAAGTAAACATCATTTGAGATAAACTAATCCTGAAACTATCCCCTAAATATCGCCCCATCACAGACAATTTCAATGCACATCCAGTCCCCCCCTTAAGAAGGGGGGCTAGGGGGGATCAATCCAAGACTAAGCAACTCAACCCAAAATTTCAATGAACATCCAGTCCCCCCCTTAAGAAGGGGGGCTAGGGGGGATCATTCCGAGACTAAACGACTCAACCATCGACTTCAACCAACATCCAGTCCCCCCTTAATAAGGATCACCAGGGAGATCATGCCTTTATTAAAAGACTCAAACTTCCACCTACCATACAACCCAAAACTCATCCCCATCGCCAAACAACTGCGAAAAAATTCAACTCCCTCAGAAAAAAAACTGTGGCAAAATTTTCTCAGAAATTTCCCTTTGCGAGTTTTGAGACAGCGCCCCATCGACAATTTTATTGTAGATTTTTATTGTGCGGCTTTACAGTTAGTAATTGAGATTGATGGGGAGAGTCATTTTACCGAACAAGGGAAACTATATGATGCAGAAAGAACGGGGATTTTAGAGGGGTATGGATTGAAGGTTGTCAGGTTTACGAATGTTGAGGTGTTGCAGAGTTTTGAGGGGGTTTGTGGGGAGTTGTTGGGTTTGATTGAGGGTGATTTTTGAGGCCAGATCCCCCCTAACCCCCCTTAAGAAGGGGGGGACATGAGTGGAGGGGAGTGGAATGGGTGGCTGGATGCGATCGAGGCGATCAGATAAAATATTAGGCAACATAATTTAATTGTACTATGGAAAAGTTGACTCAATATCGATCGCGCGATTCGTAAAAAAAGCGATCGACCTTTCCATCCCAAAAGAGCGATCGACCTTTCCACACCAAAAAGAGCGATCGCCCTTCCCTGAGAAAAAGTTGTAAAGGGCGATCAATCGGCACGATGCAAAAAGAGCGATCGCCCATGTCCCCAAAAACTACCTCCAAGAAAACGCTTATTTCAGGTTTATGGGATTACTTAACCAGTATCCTAGTTAGGGTACTACCATCTAAAGTTTCCTATTTCCCTATTTGGATTCCAAAACGCATATTTTGGATTAAAAAGCCAATCTATAAGATTAATATCTGGGTTGAAAGGATTAAATATCTGTGACTCATTTAATTGATTTCCAAAAACACTGATTGCTTTCTTAGCATCATTGACGGCTTCATTGACTAGAGGTGCAGCATACCTAGCAGCAAGATCCGCAGCAAAACTTCCTACTACTGCTCCTCCCGGGCCACCGAGGGCTCCACCAATACTTTTTCCTATTGCGCTGGCAGATGTTGTCATAAGAGTAGTAATCAATTCTTTTTGCGTATCGTCCGCAGTAGACAGACTGTAAATAGTGCTTGCCTTGTCTGATGCAAGCTTAAGAGCCAGCTTTATAAACTCCTGTTGAGTAATCTCATTACGCTTGCGTGGATCTTCTTTCTGAATCTTGAAATAGGATTCAGATAAGGCAAACAGATTTTCTAAGTATTTAACCTTTGTTTTACTTTCGCTAACACCTACTGATGCAGAACCTGATAAATTCTCTCCTGTATCATATATGAATTGTCTAGCTTCTTGCTCTTCATTAAGGTATAAAAGCATGGACAAAATCAAATCCTTGTCACTAGAATTATAGGAGTCTAATATGTAACCATAAGCTCCAAATTCCTTCCACAAGTTAGGATATTTATTTTTGTAAATAGCTCCTTCATTGTCAGCAAGTCGCTTCATTTCCTTAATTGTTTCAAAAGAAACCATTGGTGAAGGTTGAAGAAGTGCATCTGCAAACTTTTTTGTCTCAACTAGACTCGAAGATATGGAAGTACCTGCTCTTAGATATTCCACGAATGCTTCGGGAGATAATTGATGATAATCTGATTGAGTTAATGCTCCCCTATTTATAGCATCAATATAGCTCTTTGCTCCCGAATAACGAGCATTATTGCGTACTACTTGATCGTTTAATTTGGTACTAAAAATAACCCGATCATCTAAGAACATTAATGCAATATTTGTGCCAGAAAGTAAGGTAATTTCACCATATTGTATATCCGAATATTGCTGTAGCAAATTATTTTTTTGTAACTCTTCCTTTAGCCAGCTAGTTTTACTGTTTATCTGTGGAGCATCTGGAACTAGAATTGAACGTTCTTGACCGTTAAAATTGAAGGAGTACAGCCAACCAGATAGATCACCTTTTCTAATTGAATTTCGTGGCAAAAAACCCACAAAATTTTCGGGAACGACTCTAACAACATTATTACTATTGTTGCTACTACTGGTATAAATTAGTTGTAAACTATTTTGATTGTTGTCACCGATATTAAACTGATTATTACCCGTATTACCCGTATTGCCTGTATTACCTGTATTTCCAGTATTTCCACCACCATTGCCAGGAGTTATTGCAACGCCACCAGTGTTACTACTAGGTACAACAGTAAGGTTGAAAGACTTGGGATCGCTCCATTCTTTGCCGTCGAAAGCGCGGATAACTACCGGATTTGAGCCGAGAACAGAACCATAGAACTTGATGGTATTAAATTGGTCAGCAGGAATAAGATATTTTCCGAGGGGCTGACCTTCCAGCGTCGAAGCTTCCATGTCTATACGGGTTGGATCAACTGAAATTTCGTAGAATTGAATAGCATCGCCGTCAGGATCGGAAATTTGCAACCTGTCTGCATAGGTTTGTAGACTAAAGCTCGTACCATAACCCATTTGAAAATCTGGGAAAGTAATAACAGGCTTTCTGTTATTAGTGCTACCATCATCTTTCCTAGATGGCAAATCTTCCCCTAAAGGAACGATATCTACATCCTCTATCGGCAAATATTTGATATTAGACCAATCTAATCCCATTGCATTGAAAGTTTCAGCATCAGGAATCCAGCGACGCTTACCTGACTGCATCTGGTAGACTTTGCCACCAGTATTGATACTTAATAAACTTCCATCTTTCCTAGATGGCAACTCTTCCCCTAAAGGAACTGTATCTACATCCTCTATCGGTAAATATTTGATGTTAGACCAATCTAATCCCATTGCATTAAAAGTTTCAGCATCAGGAATCCAGCGACGCTTACCTGACTGCATCTGGTAGACTTTACCACCACCACTTATACTTAATAAACTTCCATCTTTCCTAGATCTTGATTTGGAATGATTCGCAATTGACCATTTTGGACTAAATAGTAATCCGAATTGTAGCTAGCAATGACTTGATTTTCTAGCGATCGTGCTGTTACGTTCACTGCATATACACTTGTCGCATCAGATGAAAGAGAACCTACTTGTAAGTAATAATCTCCTGCTCCTAAAATTACATCGAGATCGAGTGGTTTCGTTGTAAGAGTACCAGTCTTAATTGCCTCACCCGGATCGACTTGACCATTACCATTTCGGTCTTGGAGCAACCACCACTGAGCAGCAGTGCCGGATGGAGCTAAGTAAAAATTTACTAATTTCAAGCTGTCGAAGCTAAATTTGTAGAAGTCGTTTAAATCCTTACCACCTATTGAACTAAGAATATACCCTATTCCAACCTGATTGCTATTAACCCCATCTCCTAAGTCAGCACCACCAGAAGGCAATAATACATTGGCGGCAGTCTGGATTGAGTAGTTTCCATCCGGATCGCCTACAGGAGTTGCCGATAATTTCAAGTCATATTCATCACCATCATAATCTTTTGGCTTATGAACGAGGACGTAATAACTTCCAGGTTTGAGAGTCTGGCTAAACTCTGGAACAACACCAGGAGGAGTGCCTGAAATGATATCAATATGTGTAGAATCGTCGCTGTTGAAATACCAGTTTTGGAACAAATAAAACCCAGTATTTCCCATCTTTCCACTCAAAGCAAAATCTACTTTGCTTTCACTGGTGATGTTAAACTTGTAGTAATCAAAGCGGTCATTTCTATCAATAACATCATGAAAAGTTTGTGTACCAATTAAAGTACCAATATCACGAGCCGTGTTCGGTGAATTTCCTGCATAATCTGGAGGTATTTCAAAGGGTAGGGGTACGGCACTAATTTCGATAACCCCGATCGCATTTCCAGTACCATAACCATACCAACTCGCTTGACCCGAAGGCTGCACCGTCAAATACCCGTTCTTGTAATAGTGATTAACAACCCCATTACTCACCACAGTCTTATCAAATGCCCCAGCAGATGAGGGAACTTTCCCTTGTCCGGGTTGTGGCGCATTGGGAGTAAAAGTGGCATTCAGCGTATAAGGTCGTACCAGCGTCTTCTCAGTCGAATTCCAAGTCGAATTCCAATCAGGTTCTAGCCAGTAATTGCTGGGAGTTTTCACTTCAATGTCATAGCGCCCTTTATTCAGATCGAGTTCCAACCATTGATCGGAGTTAGCAGCAACCTCAAGGCTAGCAATTGATTCCGGTCGATCGTCAGAACCAATAAACTTCTTGATGCTCACTTCCATTTTACCGTTGGGAGAATTCAAATTAATTCTGATTTTTCCCGACTCATTCACCTCCACCCCATACTTAGCAATCCGGTTGTTGAAATTTATAACATTGTTATAAGTGACAACACCTGATAAATTACTTAACTCAGAAACAGCAGGGCCTGAAAAAACCGCACTTTGCAGGCTGTTGTCTAAGGAATAATAAGGCTGAGTTCTGTACTGTATATTCCCAGTAAAACTCGAAACCTTATCAGCAATAAACTGAGTTGATATGTTGTAATCATTGAAACTAGACCCAGCGCCGTTGCCGACTTTGAGATAGTACGTCCCCGGATCGTAGAAATTGCCACCTTCAAAAGAAGTCTGTCCTTCCCCTACTACAGAAGTTTGAAGAGAAGCCCCTTTAAAGAAGGTATGAGACCCTGGCTTGCCGTCAGCTTTCGTAACAGTTACCTGCGGGGGAGTGGGAAATCCTGATACAGGGTTGAGACTGGTCAAATTCCACCTTACATAACCAGGCTCATTTACCGTAAACTGATAATATTTATCAGGCTGATTCGCGTCAACTCGATCGCTATCCGAGAAATTAGTTGATACTTGTACAGTAGCCGCCGCGATCGAATTTCCACCTTTAGCAGCCCGTTCCTCTGGCGTTACCTTCCCTTGTCCACTCCAAGTATCCGGCGTTACCCAAGCTGTAGGTTTATAAACCTCCGGCGCAGTCTTCTTCGCCAAATCCACCGCCGCCAACGTATTCAAAAATCCAAAACCCGTCTCATCATCCCACCCAGACGGCCCCAAATCCCTCGCCGTAGACTTCAAAATCTCCATCACTTGGCGATAGTTCAAAGCAGGATTTGCCGCCCAAACCAAAGAAGCCGCCCCCGCAACTTTTGCAGTCGCTACCGAAGTCCCCGCCATCGTCCCCAAATCATTTCCCACAGTCGATAAATCAGGGTGTTCAGTCGTGCCGCCATCGGCCACAATATCCAAACCGCGGCCATAACTAGAATAGATCGATCGCCCATTAATATCCCCAGCCCCAACCGTAAAAATATTGTCAAACTCCTGAGAAGCTTGACCCAAAACCGACATCACACCGCCGTCGTTACCCGCCGCCACTACCAGCATTACCCCATTTTGCCGCGCATATTCGATCGCACTTCTTTCCGCTGGAGTCAACTCATAGCGCGTCGTCACACTCCCGTCAGCATTCTTCTGAGTCAAATCCAAACTGAGATTGGCGATCGCATTTTTCTGTCCAGAAGCCTTCGCAGCATCCACAAACTCTACCAAAGAATCCGCCCATCTCCCAGAATCGATCGCCCTTCCCACCCACTTCGGCGCAGTCTTATTAATCGCATCAATAATCCCCAACATAAAAGTACCGTGCTCGCTACCTTCCCCAGGCTTCAGCAACGGATTATCATCCCCGCCCACATAATCGCGGCCCTTCTTGATATTCGCGTAATTCAAATAAGGACTATCCGCACTCACACCCGTATCAATACTTCCCAGCAACGGCTGATTAGCCAAAGGAAAATTTAGCAATTGACGGATTGCATTCGGATTGCTAGGATTCGGCGAATGGGGATCGACTGGAATCAAAGCAATCGGCAAAGTTTCAAACGCACCGCCCGGATTGTAAGGAGTTTGAGTCGCAATCCCATCATGGTACAAACCCAGCGGGTCAAAATCAATCAGCGGCGGTAAATTATTAGTTGGCGCATCAGGAGCGATCGGGCAAACACCACTATCCGCCAAGAAATTAGGTAAATGTAAATCAGGTAGCGACAAAGAACCGAATAACTGATGCAGCGGATTCAAATCATCCAGCCATCCCCCAACACCCGCACTCGGAGTTACAATTCTTTCCAATACATGACTGCGGGATTTTTTGTGGCCTTTGCGTTTCGGTGAATTCCCAAAACCTTGAGCCTCTTTGCGTTTTTTGCCACCCAAATTTAGCCAACCCATAATCTTTGCACCTTGATTAATATGAATTCGATCGCACGAACTCGATCGAATGCCTCCCGCATTCAACCAAAATCGTTACTTGACAAAAATCTGTAAGTAATAATCTGAAAATTTCTGTTTGTTTGAAAAACTACGCAAAGTTAACAAATTTTACGTATTGGCGATCGCTTCACATCTGCCGCGCTTTGCTAACGGTCTCGTTGGCGATTGAGCTCATACTTTGTCAATGCTTAATTTTTCGGTTTTTCTTGCTTCTTCACGGTTATCCTACACCAAAAACCCTCTTTCGATTGTAAAGTTTGTGTAAAGTTTTTTTGCCAACTTAAATTAGGACTGACTCCGAAACCTGGTTTTTACGAAAATATGGAATCGCAGCCTTTAAAATCGATAAAAAACCCGGTTTCCGGCCGCCAGCGCTACATTCCAAAAATAGTTAGAATTGGCCCTTGCTTTTTTTATAATTTCTGATAATATGAACCGAGAGGTGAAATTTGGAATGAGGTCTGAAGCCCTAGCAAATATCACCAAAGCTTCTTCAAAAACTACTCTCCCGTTTCCCTGCTTCTTTGAAACAGGGGCAATCTTTACTTGGAAACTTTAGGTTTTTAGGAAAATTTAGGGCGATCGCACTTTTGCTCTCTAAAAAAAGGGGGACAACAAAAGCCGTCCTCCTCAAAGTCCCCCTTTTTAAGGGGGATTTAGGGGGATCAGAATTTAACGGGGAAAGGGGAAATTTGAAAACAGGCGCTAGGGGCGATCGATCTTTCAGCCTACCAAGGCATAATTTTTATTTAGTCGATCGCACTTTCTCCGCGAAAGTAACAGTATGCTATGGAACTCAAATCAGCGGTGCAGTGGATAGCTCATCCAGACGGTCATTGGATACTTCGCAATCCCGAAGACATGACTTTCATGGAAGTTGACGACTTTGACAAACAGGTAATCTTGCAACTAGGCAAACAACCCGTAACTAACACTCTCGCTGAATACGACATCGATTTAGAAGATGTGCAAAATCTCTTGAGAAGCTTAGCACAAACGGGAATGCTAGAAGGCACAAAAGCCCCGAAAGCCAAATTCAATCTCCTATCTTTCACAATTCCCCTAGTCAATCCCGATGCTTGGCTGTCGCAGCACATCGACAAATTGCGCTGGATTTGGACGTGGGAGTTTGGGTTTTTTCTATGCGCTTTCATCGCATCTTCCGCAGCAGCTTGGTTTGGTTCCTCGGCGGAAGTTGTTGTCTCGCACCAGCAGTTGTGGACAGCCGGGAAAGTTCAGACTATTATCACATTTGTGTTGCTGACAATCCTGGTAATATCTTTGCACGAACTCGGTCACGCTTTCACGCTCAAACATTACGGCGGTATTGTTAAAGAAATTGGATTGCTGTTTATGTGTTTCATTCCGGGATGTTATACAGATACTAGCGACCAATACAGTTTAGTCAAGCGAAAACAGCGGGTTTTAGTCGTGGCTGCGGGAGTTTTGATTCAAGTAACAATTTGGGCGTTTGCTGTTTGGGTTTGGCTGTTTTCGCAGTCGAATCCTGTCTGTCATCAAATTAGTTATTTATTGATGGTGGCGGCTTTGCTGACTGTAGCAATTAATTTGAATCCCCTCAACCGATTTGATGGTTATTATTTGTTAGTGGCAGGAACTGGCATTAACAATCTGCGTCAAAAGTCGTTTGATTTTTATATGGATTTATTGCGGAGGGAGGAGATTGAGGCAGAATCAAGTGATAGATTGGTTTTGGCAGCTTATGCGCCTTTGAGTATCATTTATACTGTTTTTGCTTTGAGTTATTTAATGTCTTTGGTTGGGGATTGGATTTTGCGGGTTTGGATTTTTTAACCGCAGATGAACGCGGATTAACGCAGAGGAAATGCTGTTTGAGTTTTTTTAGTTAGGGCTTTACTGATATGAATGTTTGTCAAAGGTTGGGAATTGTTGGCGGAAGTTTGAGTTTTGCGGTTGTTAGTCAATGTTTTTCCGTAGAAGCTGCTACTCTGAGTCAAACTTATACTGTGAATCTGGATTCGCAGCCGTTAAATAGCAGTACGAATGTGGTTTTGCCGAAGTTTAATTCGCTGTTGGGTACTCTGTTGAAGGCTTATGTTACGGTTAAGTCTACTGTTAATAATAGTGTCAGCATTACTCCTTTGACTGGAGATTTTACGGGAACGGCAGCAACTAATGCTAATATTGCTGTGAATATTCGGCTGTTGAAAACTGACCCGAATTTGACTTTGAGTGTTTTGGCTAGTCCGCCGGAAACGAAGATTGCTAGCGGTGGTACGGGAAGTGTTAGCGGTTTTGGTTCTGGTAGCGTGTCGAAAAGTTATGATTTGCCGCAGTTTTTGAGTGCTTTAACTGGCTGCGATGGTGATACTTTTACTGCTGGTGTGGCGACAACTGGTTTAACTCAAATTCTGGGGAGTCCTGCTAGAGGTAGTTTTGGCGGTAAGGTGTCGGCGGATATTGCTGCTAGTGTAACTTATGAGTATGAACCTGTGCCGGAACCGATGACGGTGGCTGGTACGTTTGTGGCGGCGGGAATGGGTTTATTGTGGAAGAAAAGACGAACAAAAAGATAAGAAGACCTAGCGGTTAAAATTACGTTATTTTCTTCAGTCTGCGGAGGCAGACTTTGTTCGTGTAGACGCGGTTTCAACCGCCGTCTGCATCTGTTTTGGGTAACTTCAAGCGATCGATAAATGCGATAATTAATCTCAGGGAAGATGCGATCTATCTCCTGAACCTTCTCCAGCCAGCCAGAATCGACTTTGCCTTCTTTAACTTGCAAACTTCCGGGATTTTTGATGTTAAATGGATAAAGGTCAAAAATATTTTTACTGTCAACACTACCTGTGTAGCTTTTGCTGTCAGTCAATGCCCCGATGTTAAGTTCAGCCATGTGTACCCCTGAAAAATAGTTGCTGGAAAATGCCCTCAAATATATATCTGTGGGAACTTGAGGTTTTTATGCAAAATCCGGAAAATCGTTACATTAGTTTATATTGGCGTGGCGCGATCGCCCTTCTTCTACCATCTACCCTGAGTTAACATCGGTGGTAACTTTGCTGCAAACTCTTGTGGGGTGGGCATCCTGCCCGCCCAAATTTGTCATGTAAATGCCGCAAATCTTAGTTGCGCTTGGGTTTTGCAGAAACAGACTTACGCATTTACCAAAGAAACCGGGTTTTTGGCGGAGTCTGTGCACTGCGATCGAGTATTCTCGAAAAAATCCGGTTTCTGACCACTCCTGCGTCCAAGATTATAAAATTGAAAGTCGATCGGAGGTAAGTGCGATCGTGCGCTATCATCGGAACAATTTTTGGTAGTTTGGCTGACGCAAGAAAGGCGTTGGTTATCTGGGAGATAGCGAGTTGTTGTCAGGGTGATAGTTTTTTTACAGTTCAGTTACATTGTCAAGGGCAATAATTAGTATTTCATTCGGCTTAGGACTAAAATTAAATCTTAAAGTCCCCGTTGCGGAAAATATTTCAAACTTTAAGATAATATCTTGAGTTAAACTTGGTTCAATTATTATTGGATTATCAAGAGCAAGTTGAAATTTATTTTGATCTTCATCTCTTATATAAAAGTGACCGCTGTCATTGTTAACTAAATAGGTAATGTTTTTGTCATTGAGAATACTAACACTCAACTTTATTATTCCACAGTTGTGCTGAACAGCATTAACCGTGATACTAATATCGCTAATTTTCTGTGTTTCGTTAATAACTCCATAGGTTACAGGATTCAAATCTAAAAGCTTTATGACTAACTTGTCTACAGTGGTATAAGGATTTAATTCATAGATTTTATGATCGCAAGCAGCTAAATTTTGTGCCATCTTCATCCGTAACCATGCTGAATTTTCAATAGCTGTTTTAGTCAGGCTTTTAAGTCTAGAATAAATTAAAATATCTGCTTTTTTAGCATAGCCTGTAAAATAATCTGATTGTTCCAAGTAATCAATAACATTTTAGGACTTAGGGAAAGCAGTTCGATACTGTTCGTAATGCAATAAAATCCAATGCTCAAAGGCAATACTTGAAAAAGCAAGATTCACACCATGTTTCTTGGCTTCTGAAAATGCTTGTTCGTGTTTGGTATAACCATCTTTATCAAAAACTGCCCAAACTTCATCATAATTATTTATTTCTTGTTTGGCGAGTTTGACCAGATTCATCGCATCTGTTTTAATAGATTCACCTTCTTTTTTTGCTGCTTTGATTTGGTCTTCTTCACTTGGATAAACTTTGACCGCATATTTCTCAAACACATCATCTTGTTGAGCAATCTCCTCAAAGTAAATTCGTTCTGTATTAGTTCCTTCACATACTATGTAGATCGACTGCTTTAACTGTTTTCGTTTATTCTCTCTTTTTTTATTCATCACCAAACATAAATTCAACTTCTTTAATATTAGGTTGACCACCAAATTTACCTTGCATATACCATTGGTCAAAAGGTTCATCACCTTTTACCTTGTCAAAGTCTTGGGCAGAAAAGAGTTGTGTTTCACCATATTTATTTTTTTCGGTAAACCATATTTGGTCTTTTCTTAACAATTCTCGATCGAGCAATGTAGTTTCATGGCTAGCAAAAATTAGTTGGGCATTACGGGGATTAGTTGACGGATGGTGAAATAACTTAATTAAAAACTTACACAGTTTGGGATGTAAACTATTATCTAATTCATCAATAACTAGAATATGACCTTCATTTAAAATAAATAAAATTAGAGTGCCAATAGTATAAAGTGTCATAGTTCCTATTGATTCTTCATGAAAAAATGAAAATTCACTTTCACCAGTAAACACATTATTTTTAAATGTTTTGTGAACTGCAAATACCTCATATTTATCACTCATTATTAAATTTTTAATATCCTCTGGCATCTCTTCATCAAATTCAGAAGTCATTGATTTTTCCTCAATATTAATTCTATCGATATGAGTGTCGGCAATTTGGATGAGCTTACTTAATTTCTTTTTCAGTTTTTCATCTCCTTGTAATGATTGGTTGACATGACGTATTAATGATTTTTTTGTTTGATTATCATAGGCTGGGAAAAAAGCATAGGTTTTTAAGTATTCATAGATTTTTTGCATTTGTTCATGTTCTTCACGAGCGACTTTTGATAAATAAGGATATTTAGTTAAAGCTTTATTTGAAAAAGAGCGCTTGTCTTGAAAATAATCACCGCGTTTGACCTCATTTTTTGTACGAATGAATAAGTTTGACTTTCTTTTTTTAGGGTAAAAATCTAGCTGTTCGTGATGAACTTCTCGACTATCAAAAGCAATTTGATAGTCATACATAATTCCTTCAAGAATAAAACTCAGCTTAAAAATAGAAGGCTGGCTTAATCGCGATTCATCTAACTTAAATGGTTCGTAATAAGGAATTTTATGATCGACATCAATATTGAGAGTCTGAATATAGGAAATAAGTCTATGTAAAGCCTTGAGAATATTTGATTTACCAGAAGCATTGGCTCCATAGATCGCAGCCGAGTTAAGCAATCGCAGTTTATTGCCTTCGATCGGCACAAAAGTATTCTCATTCTTCCTGCTGGAAGAGTCTGCAATCATACTTAATGTTTGCTCTTCTTTAATTGACCTAAAGTTAGTGACTGAAAAATCAATTAACATAGAGGAACTCAACTTTTAATTAGATAGAATCACTCAGCCAATATCTGCCAATGAAATAGATAGATAAATATCTCAATAATTATAACTCTTGACGGACTTTACAAGATATTATATGAGTGTATGAGCTTTTGTAAACCGACTCGGCATGACGATCGCCAACCTTCGATCGACTAATGTACCCCTGTATGTCACAATAGAGGACTGTCATTAGAGTAAAGAATTTATTGTGAGTCCTACTGCCGAAGTCAGCAATAACCTGAATGCGGGCGCTATACCAACCGTTACCGCCACCGCCCCCCGCCGCGCTGTTTTTCCCTTCACTGCGATTGTTGGCCAGGAGGAGATGAAACTGGCGCTGCTTTTGAATGTCATCGATCCCAAAATTGGCGGAGTGATGATTATGGGCGATCGCGGTACAGGCAAATCTACCACAATCCGCGCCCTCACAGATTTACTGCCAGAAATTGAAGTCGTGGCTGACGATCCTTTTAACAGCCATCCCACCGATCCAGATTTGATGAGCGATGAAGTGCGCGATCGCACTTTGCATCACGGTACAATGCCGATCGCCCGCAAAAAAGTACAAATGGTAGACTTGCCACTCGGCGCTACCGAAGACAGAGTGTGCGGTACGATCGACATTGAGAAAGCTTTGTCCGAAGGAGTTAAAGCTTTTGAACCAGGCCTTTTAGCTAAAGCTAACCGCGGCATTCTTTACGTCGATGAAGTCAATTTGCTCGACGATCACTTAGTCGATGTTTTGCTCGACTCCGCCGCCAGCGGTTGGAATACAGTTGAAAGAGAAGGGATTTCAATCCGCCACCCAGCTAAGTTTATTTTAATTGGTTCCGGGAATCCAGAAGAAGGAGAATTGCGGCCGCAATTGCTTGACAGATTTGGAATGCACGCAGAAATTCGCACTGTAAAAGATCCTAATCTGAGAGTAGAAATTGTCGAACAACGATCGAGTTTTGACCAAGATCCGCCCGAGTTTCTCGCCAAATATCAGCACCAACAAGACGATATGCAGCAGAAATTGGTGGAAGCCCAAGAAAGATTAAAATCCGTAAATCTCGATCGCGATTTGCGAGTAAAAATTTCCCAAGTCTGCGCCGAATTGGACGTAGACGGGCTACGAGGCGATTTGGTCACAAATCGGGCCGCGAAAGCTTACGCCGCCTTAGAATGCCGAACAGAAGTCACTGTGGACGATATTCGCAAGGTAATGACTCTGTGTTTGCGCCACCGATTGCGGAAAGACCCGCTCGAATCCATAGATTCCGGCTATAAAGTGACTAAAGTGTTCGATCGAGTATTCGGCCTAGAAACAACCGAAGCTTAGAGCATCGATGGCCAAGAGTAGTATCTTAACAAATGGAACCTCTGCGAGTCGGCTTTAAATTCTGATAAACCCGATCAACTGTTCCCCTCTTGGCCATAGGCCTGCCAAGCCAAATCCACCAAACCGTTAACAATCGCCACAGCAACCACCGCCGAACCCTTGCGCCCCTCAATCCGAATATGAGGAACCATCGAATCGTGCAGCCTTGACTTAGCCACGTCAACCCCGACAAACCCCGAAGGCGTTCCAATCACCAAAGCCGGTCGAATTTCCTCAGCCTCAATCAAATCCACCAGCGCCGACAAAGAAGTTTGAGCCTGGCCAACCACAAAAATCCCCTCAGGATAGCGTCTAGCCAAAGTTTCAATCCCCCAAGCAGCCCGCGTCCGTTCCTTTTGAGGGCGCGTCAAAGCATCCATCGAACAGTAAACCGGATTCGCAAAGGTACTTTGGATCAGCGGCGTAATGCCCACCTGTACCATCGGCACATCTACTACGATCGTAGTTCGTGCAGCCAAAGCAGCCGCCCCAGCTTGCAAAGCCTGATCGGAAAAACTAATTAAAGACTTGTACTCAAAATCAGCAGTCGCATATATCACACGGCGGACTATTTCGTACTCCGCCGCAGAAAAACCGTGGTCGCCAATTTCATTATCGATTAATCCCAGACTCTGGGCATCGCTTACGTGCCATTCCATTTGTTGGATAGCTGTCGCCTGTGTGTTGTCAGGTATCAGCTTACCAGCTTTTAGTCATAACAGAAGGAAGAAGGAAGAAGGAAGAAGGAAGAAGGAAGAGGGGAGAAGGAAGAAGGAAGAAGGAAGAAGCAGTCTAATCAAGGGTTTCAGAAATTACGCAGGGTGTCTAGAAACCGGGTTTTTTCACAGCAATACTTCGTTACAGCCGACAAAAAAGCTAAAAAACCCGGTTTCTTTGGACTTGCGCGCGAGGCAGAGAAACCGGGTTTTTCACGAGTTAACTTGGTTGCGGTCGCCAGATTCCTTGACATACTCCCCGACCGTCGCGGACGGGGATTCTAATTCATGGTTCACAGAAGTCGGCTTGCTATATCAGGCTTCCCTTTGATAGTAGAGGCAGTCTTCTCCCCATGCTTTCCCTCGAACGAGGCAGATTCCTAATGCCCTTAGGTACTGTTAGATTAAATTAATCATGGCTTTTGTTTCTTTGGGTACTTAACTTATTTCCCCTAGCTATGTTTTTCTTGGCTTTCGCTACCCAATATTTGGCAGATATCAACTCTGCTTTCTGGTTCAAGGAGTCTTAACAAGCCACCACCATGGGATTTCCAACCAATATAATTATACCAAAAGCCGATACTCAAAGCACGGGGCTTTAGACCCCATTTTTTGGTAAAAGCTGAAAGTCTTATAGAGCAGGACTTTCACCCTCGGGGTTCAAGGCATGGGTTCCGATCGCCCAAGCGATCGCTAATTGTCCATTTAGTAGGGTTTCATTGATTGGATGCGGTTTTTATTTTTCGAGAGTGATGAAAGAGCGCCAAGAGTCACACTAATGACTGATGACTGATGACTGATGACTAATGACTAATAACTAATGACTCATCAAAAACTAACTTTCTTCTGAAGGAGACTTGCCCAATACTGGAGTCAAGAATGCTACCAAAGCCCCGATCGCAAAACCGGCAACATTTCGGGCCAAAGGCAACCAATCAGAAGTCCGAGTTACCACCGGCCCAATTCCGAAGGCCAAAAACAGAATCCCCCACAGCGGCGAAAAAATCAGCGCCCACTGCCAAGACACACCGTCTCCCGGTTTCCGAGGCTGAGCCGCAAACCCGCAGATCACGCCGCCCAGCACCGACGTAATTAAAGTCAGCACCCACTGTTCCCTCGGCAAACCTGGAACTACGCGACAACCGCCCTGACGCAAACAGCCTTCTATCGACTCCAAAGATTCAATGATCGATCGATCTTCGCCATTGTCCCGCACAAAAAACTGATTGCCGTAGCGGGTTTGCAGTTCCACCCAAAAAGTCCGCGGCAGCAGTGGATACAGCGCATCGCCCACATTAAAATTTAGTAAATTGCCACCGCGCGGGTCAGCAACTAGCAATACACTTTTATTGTCTAAGCCCCAATAACTTTTCACAGCCAAACCGGGCGTGCGATCGTACTGAGTCAGCACTCGCAGCTTCCAACCGGTTTCGGCTTCAAAGGCGTTTAAATTTTTTGCCAAACCCTCTTCTTCAATATCCGTAAGGGCTTTAGCTAAATCAATAATCGGCGTCTGAGTCTTCGGCAACAAATCGGGATTGTTGAAAGCATGGGCCGCAGGTGCGATCGTCCACACCGACAAAGCCAGAAAAAAGGCGACAGCAGAGGCTAGAAATTTGCGGGGGAAAAGCTGTGACATAGGAAATTCTAATCCGGGTCTTAATTGTGAATGTTAGCTGGCGGTCTTAACCAGAGGATAAGAGAAAACTCATATTTCTTTACAATTATTTACTTTACAGGAAGCCGAGAGCAAGGGGAAGGGTTCGGGGAAGGAAAGTTTGCGATCGGGGAAGGGGCTGACAATTAACTGTAGAGGGCGCGATCGCGATCCAGGGCAAACCGTCGTTAAACAAGAGCTCGATTTCCTGACGGGTGAGTATCGATCCCAGATATCGTACCCGCAATCAAAAACCTGTAGGGGCGGGTTCACCAAAAGCTTTAAGGGGTGCAGACAGGTTAAATAAACCCGCCCCCACCCACAAAAAAGCCCCTTATTGATATTGGTGCAACATCTGGGATTAATAATACTTCAAGCCGATAGTAATAGAGAGAGACCGGATGTGCGATCGGTTATTTAAGTATTTTCCTGCCTGAAAAAAGTTACCTTCATAAAGATTTAGCATAACTTTAAAAACTATCAGTAAATATACGGCAAATATAACAGACTAGCAACATCAAAAAAACTCTGAACTTCTGTATTTTTCCGAATATCTTTATAATCGAGTCTACCCGATAATGATGAGTAACCGCTGAATAATGATTTAAAAGAAATTAACCATTTTTCAAGGAGTGTCCAGAGTGCCTTTAACCGACCCGATTAGAGAACCTTTAACAGAAGTGGAATCCTTAATTCCCGGACTAGCCCCAACTTTTGCCCCACAACTGCCGGGAATTCAGACTAACAAAACCTTATTATATCAAACTCCCGGATCTTCATCAAACTCTGAACAACCTAACTTAATAGAAACCGCAAAGCCGCCACAATCCGAATTCATTCGAGCCGAAACCGATGCTTTTATTACTAACAAAGCCTCCGATATTAACAGCATACCTTCTGCTAAAACCAGTGCCACCAAAACTAACAGCTACTCCAGGGATTCAACCACTTCTGAAATTGACCTTCTAATTGGCAAACTCGACTCGGACTTAGGAGATCCCCTGACAAACCCGAATCCAACTGCCTCAAATAGCGAGCCTTTTGACTCTAATAAACCCGTTCCTCACCCACCTGCAATCAGCTCGTTAGTCAGTAACTCAGAAATTAATAAAACCACACCTGCTACAACCACTGCAAGTGATAAATTACCTGAAAATAAAACACAATTACTCCCAACCGGAGTTGCCAACTCAGAAAAAGAAAATAACAAAACATTACCCGTTATAACTACATCCACAAACTTAGAAAAAGCTTCGGAAAAAACACCATTACCCGCAACCCCTGAAACCAGTTCAAAACCCGAAGATAACAAAACATCCTTATCGTCAGGGGCTACACTCAAAAGTGATTCAGAACCCAATAAAACATCACCTGCAACTGTATCAACGGTTGACAACTTAGAGCCGAACAAAACATCACCTGCAACTGTATCAACCGCCGATCGCTCAGAGCCGAAAAAAACATCACCTGCAACTGCATCAACCATAATACCAGATCGCAGTACAACTTCATCAGAAAAATCCGAGAAAATTGCAGTAACAAATTCAACCGAAACTGTTGCGGCTAGTCCAAATATTCCCTCAACTGATAAAACCTCTACAGACAAACAGTCCCCAGTTGCCACAACTGACGACAAGATAGACTCAGACAAGCAATCTCAAAACTCCACAATTGTGGAGAAAGCCAACTCAGGCGAACAATCTCGTACTGCCGAAGTTTCTGACAAAATAGACTCCGATAAAAAAGCTCCAATTGCCCAGACTTCAGAAACAAAAAACTCAGACAAACAGCTTCCTGTTGCCGAAGCTACCCTGATAGACTCAGACAAAAAATCCCCAACAATCGATGCAACACCGACCGAAAAACCCATTTCAGATTCTCAACAGTCACCGACAACACAGCCCCCAACAGCCCCATTAATCCCAGCCACATCTAACCCAGTTTTACCTGACACTAATATCAGTGCAGAAGTCAAATCAACCGATTTACAAAAGCCAGTACAAACCGCCACTCAATCTTTAACTGACAAACAGAATGATACAGGAAAAGTTGACCCATTAAAAATCGAACCTGCTGCAATACCAAAAACAGCAGCCAGTGAAAATGTAACGGTGACGACAGCAACAGCAGCAGTTAACACCCCAGAAAAAACTCCGAACAATACTGACTCAGTTTCGGAAATTAAACAGCCAGTTAAAACAGAATCTATTGTCAGTCAATCAGCAGATGCTGAATTAATCAAAACCGACAAAGATGCAACTTCCAGCATCTCTCAACCTCCCGCAGAAACAGAGTCAGTTATCGCTCCAATTGCGGAAAAGTCTCCTGCAAAAATAGACTTACTCAGTTCTAACGTTGGCGAACAATCACCCAAACAAAGCAACTCCAACGTTTCTACCGTACCCGAACAATTGCCAATAAAAATTGAGTCAATTATTCCCACAAAAAACGATTCGGCTACGGTAGAAAATGAGAGCGTTTTTCCTGAAATAACATCAGAACTTGAAAGCGAATTGCCAACAAAAACCGATTCGGTATCGACAGCAGAATTCACTGCTGATACAATCGAACGGAACATTACTGTTTCCTTCACAGCAGCGGAATTAGAAACTGAGAAAAGCCCAGCACTCTTCTCAACTCCATCAGAGACAGCAGCAGTTACGACACAGATAGCAGAAGTCGAAACAAGCGCTTCACCCTCAACTCTTAAATCCCCACCTAAACTCACTTCAAACAATTATAATAGCAATTCAAATCCCACAGAAACTGTCGCTGTTTTACCAGCGTATTCCGATCCTGAAATTGCGCCCAAATCCGCAGAGATGACAAGCGGTTGGCTACTGTCAGCAACCGAAGAATCTGCTCAACTTTCAGACAATATTGCAGACACTCAACCCAATTCAACACAGCGTACTGGCGACTTCCAAAGCAATACCAATCCCTCAACAAATCTCTCAATAACAGCAGCAGCCAATTCACCCAGTGGCACTTTCCTTGTAGATAACCAAGGACAAGTCAAATTTGACTATGTATTTGACGGCGGCTACTTTACTGGCGAAATCGGCATTTTTAGTCTTTCAGGAATGGAAGCATTTACACCTGGTACTCCAGAATTCATCGCCGAAGCTGCTAGGAGAGTCCTAACTAATTCCACATTAGGAAACATTGTAATCCGCGACAGTACAGAAGGAGCCAAATTCACCGGTTCGATGCCGGGAGAATACGACTTCGGTTCAGGAGAATATCAGGGTATCAAAACTTTCAACATGACCCCTGGAGACACTTTTGCCGTCATGTTCGTACCCAGCGGTACAGTACAATCATCCCTCCAATACTCCTGGCTGTGGGATTTGTTTCCCGAAAACCGTCCCTTATTCAGTATCGCCACAGCCAATCCCAACGATACCGCTCATCTGCTACAAATAGCCGACATTACGGGCAGCGGTAACACCTTTGCCCTCGAAGATATGTCATCCGCTAACTCAGACAGAGATTACAATGACCTAATCTTTAAAATTAGCGGCGCAACCGGAAACGCACCGCTGCTAGATACAGTCATCAACCCTGACAAAGAATGGCGAAATACTCCCCTAGGACAACAATTGCTCGCCGAAGCCAATCCCCCGAATTCTGACAACAATCCGCCCGTTGTTTCACCGACAAGCGCTCGGACTTATACAGAATTAGAGACAACTATTTCATTAGACAATCTTGCCACAGATGTAGAAGGCGACCCTCTGACAATTAGCGTCCTCAATCCAGTAAACGGCACAGTAATTTTCAATCCCTTAACTAACAAAGCATCGTTTAAACCAGCATCCGGTTTCTCCGGTATTGCCAGCTTTGATTTCCTTGCCAGCGACGCTTTTGGGAGTTCAACGCCCGCGCGGGTGACAGTCAATGTCAGCGACGTTCCCCTGCTAAATCTAGATTTTGTGAAGCGAAATCCCAGCCTCAATGCAGGAGAAAATACGGAATTAGTTGTGATCGGAGATTTTGCCGACCAAAAAGGTGTATTGCTGCCAGATTCTTATTTAACTTACACTTCAATAAATCCAGAAGTAGCACCAATTGATCCAACGGGTAAAGTGACAGGTTTGGTCAACGGCACTTCGATTTTGAGCGCATCTCGAAATAACTTGCAAGCAGTAACAGCGGTGCGAGTCGGAAAATTGCCAGCCCCAACCAACGATGCAGAATTCAATGGAGCACTAGCCGAGATTAACGGTTTGAATGTCTATCCCAAAGCAGTCACGATGACAGCCGGAATGGGACGTTCGCTTTTAGTAGGAATTGAAAATATCATCAAATCCCCCGATCTGAAATTCGGCTCTACAGGAACTCGCTATTTCCCCGGAAACTCTAACCTGTTGCAAGTGAATTCAGACGGCGTTATTACCGCTATAAAAGAAGGAGTTACTAACGTCACTGTCATTCACGGAGCAGCCGAACAAGTCGTGCCAGTACGAGTCTCCCTTCCTGCCGCAGCCGGAACAATTTTAGGAGTAAATGGCGGTGCAGTTACTGGCAGTGACGGTTCAATTGTGATGGTGCCGCCCGGTGCTCTTGCCGAAAATACAGCTATTAGCTTGACATCTCTAAGCAGCAATGCTCTATCCCTACAACTTCCCGACGGTTTGCAGTTTGCCGGAGGCTTCAATTTAGACTTGGGCAACAACTCCTTGAAAATGCCCGCTCAATTAGCAATTCCTGCCCCCGCCGGCTTATCTCCCGGTACCGAAATTTTATTCATGCGAAAAGGTTCGCTGCCGGATGCTAACAATATTTATTCCCCAATTTGGCTGATTCAAGAATCCGGTGTAGTCGATGCCAGCGGTACTATTCGCACTAATTCTCCACCATTTACCGGTATTTTGGAGACTGCCGAAATAGCGATGATAGCAATGCCGGACCTGGAGTTACAGAAGTTGGCATTGGAAAAGTTGCTCACCACCTCCAATATAAATGGTTCCCTTCTCTCAACAAATGTCGGTCTCCCAAATGGTTCCCTTCTCTCAACAAATGTCGGTCTCCAAAACAGCTTTTTAGCAGCCAATGCCGGTTTAATCGGTATAGCCGCCGTCACCACAGCTCAATTCGCCGCTACAATTTTACTGCTGGCTTACTTGGCTAAATACCTGAAATCTGGATTGAAAATTATTGCCATTCCTGAAGTCGGTTTACCTGTAGTCACTCCGGCGGGTGTTGAACTCGATCCAGAAGGGATTCCCCGCGTCACAGCCACTCTAAACATACCCACACTATTCCCAGCAGACCCCTTCGCACCTCCAGTGCTTCAATCCGCTGAATATAAGTTGGAAAATGGCGAACCAACCGTCGTCCTGACAGGCAGCAACTTCCTGAATAACTCCAATGATTTAGGCGGTGAATTTAAAGACTTAACAGTCAGCTTCCGCGTCGGCGACAAAACTTATCCAGGCACATTGATACCGGATAAAAACACCGATTTGGGAGAAAATAGCTACAAAATTGCTGTCAAAATTCCGATTACCGTACCCCTCGGCGAATCCAGCATTGTAGTGTCGAGAAAGCAGAAAAAGCGCTTCGGACCGGGTACTGGAGATTACGAGACTGTCGAACTAGAAAGTGAAGAAAATATCCGCCTCGCTCCTACCTGCGTTGAATTGGCGCTGGTAACAGAACGTACGGGCGACAAAATCAACGTTATTAACCTCAAAGACGCTTTATCAACTGTTGAAACCCAGAACAGCAATAAATTAGCGGTTGCTTTTAACATTCCTGTGGGTAATCCCAATATCCCATCAGACCGACCGGAGTCGATCGCGGCTACTAACAATGCTACCCGCGCCTACGTGACTCTGCGGGACACCGGTCGGGTGTCTGTGGTGGATTTGATGGCGCTGCGAGAGATAGATACTACCCCAGAAACGGCAACTGTGGATGCGATTGGCTTGCCCTCTGGAGCCAGACCACAAGCTATTGCGATCGACCCCAAAGACAATTACGCTTACATTGCCGACCAAAATCGCCCCAACATCTACGTCCTCGACATCAACCCGAATTCAGCAACCTATCATACTGTTATCCAGACAATTAACGTCACATCACCCCTGGGACTGAGCCAGTTGGCTATCAGCAGCGACGGGCGCCGACTGTTCGCTACTGGTTCCGACAATAACGAACAAACACCTAACCGCCGCATTTACGCTGTCAACATTGACCCCGCCGACAAACCGAGCGCTCAGGGCTCTAACGAGCGGAAGTGGCACCAGCAGATTAAAGTAATTCCCACCCTATCGGAGACAGAGGGCATAGCTGCTACTTCCGACCCCAAGAAAATGGTGTTCACCAACGGATTTGCTAGTGTCCGCACCATAAGTAATGGGGAGGAGATAAAGCTTCAGGATGACGGCAAGGGCTTCGGAGTGCTCGAAATTACGTCTGAAGACCCCCTCAATTTTAGTGCTAAAGTCAACTACGCTCCTTTGTCGCTGGGCGTGGCCACTGACTATTTTGATGTCAACGAGGCAGTGGCTGTAACAGTAACGCAAGACGGGAAATATGCGTTTGTTGCCGGTCGCAACTCTAGGGCAAATGTAAATACGCGCGAGGGTGGAAATATAGGCATTATCGCAAACCCGCTGGAACCCAATCCTCGACTGGTGGCCGCAACTCGACCGATTCCGGGCAGCTTAACTAACAACCTAGCGCTTTCGAGTGACGGCAAATATTTGATTGCTTCCTATCCCACCTTCGGTTTGGGAGGAAGTTCCTACGTTTTCGATGTTGAGCAAATGATTAAGGCTATAGAGAATCCGGGTAATTACAAGCTTGACGCCCGCGACAGGGGTGTGGATACTTGGGGTTTCCAGGCAAGCAATCAGCGAAATGCGACAACTGCCGACCTCGTCCGCGTGCCTATTGACGATATCAACCCTCTTGTCAGTATTGCGGCCGACTACGAAATTATCGAAGGAAATTGGATTAATAACTTTGGTTTTGGTATCCCGGATGGTACGAAACGCGCTCCCATTGGTATCGGTGGAAATCCTAAAGGTTTGGCGATCGCTTCTGTTAAAAATTGGTTGGAATTAAAAGGACCGATCGGGGATAGCAAGAATGATAGCAATCCTTTAACTCCTACTTTTAAGTGGGATTTGAAGGGTGAGAATGAACCCTGCGGTCTTCCTGGTTTTAAGCCTGATACTGATGTCGAGAAGGTCAATCTTTATGTAAGCGTTTTTCCGCAAGGGAAGGGCTTGTTGCCCGATGATAGGTGGGATGGGTTAAATTCGCAGGACGACAAAGATTACAATCCGAATCGGGTTCTGACTGCTCAATGGGAAAACGGTACGTGGACTTGGGATGGGAAAACTAAGGCTGGTTCTTCAAAGGAGTTTACTCTTTCTAGCGATCGAATGTTGACGGCGGGTCAGGAATATCATTGGGCTGTGGAAGCAGTTACGAAGAAAGGGGATAAAAAAGTTGTTACCGACAAGTTTAAAACTTTACTGCCGACTCCGATTTCTGGTGGTAATACTTTCAGCAGCGTTACTGTTTTAACGCGGGGTGTAGAACCCGGAAATTCCCAAAATAGCCAGTTGATTGATGGGCAAATCAATGGAGTTGCTAAACACATTTTTGATACTGGCGGTACGGTCATGAAATATCAGTCGGCAACTGGTAAGTGGCAGTCTGTTATTCCTCAAGGAAATAGTTGGATATCTAATACTAGCCTTCAGCCTCCTGTCTATGGCAAACCCTTAGTGCTGTTAGCTAATTGGATGGATGGGATGAACGGGATGGATGGGATTGAGCCGAAGCAACTTTATAATTCTGGTTTTGCTGAGGCGGCGGCTGATACTTTATTTGCTTCAATGGTGCAATTGGATTTAAATAAGGGTGGTGGTGTCGGTAGCCCAGGTCAGCTTTATGATAGCACCGGTAAATTAATCCGCACTCAAGGAGCGGTTTTCAACTCGCCACTGCACTTTATCGGTTTCGGGCAGGGGGCTGTTGTTAATAGTGAAATTGTCCAGCGTTTAGGTACGTTTTTACCTGATGCTGGAGGTACAAGTCGGGCAAATCGCGACCTGCAAATGACGACTATTGACCCTTACGATTACGATAATAATTCTTTTTCTGGGCCTTACCTTAACATTCTCGACCCGGAAATTAAGGTGTGGAATAATGTCACTTATGCTGACAATTACTACCAAACAAAGGGTATTGGGAATACAATTAACGGGCGAGAACTTTCTGGAACGAACTGGAAATCTGATTGGAATGTTTCTTTAGGAGAGCGGGCTGGATTTACGGCGGATGACGGGGAAGGTGCTTCCCATCGGGCGGCTTTGGCTTGGTATGCGGGAACTGCTAATCTCACAGGTAGCAAACTGCCATCGGAAAACGGTGACACAATTTACCGCCGCTTGGGCGATTTGGAGCAAAATAATATTGCTGATGTTACTAAGACTTGGTACACTCCTGATCACACGAATGCCAGTTTAACTCATGGCGATACTAAAGCTCCTTGGGAAGGAATTGGTACGGGTTGGTTCAACTCTGTTTTAGGTGGAGGTTCTCAATTA
>RDXX01000085.1 GCA_004292955.1 Oscillatoriales cyanobacterium
TTACGTTGTTTTCTTGAGTCCGCGGAGGCGGACATCGTTTGTATAGGAGCGGTTTCAACCGCCGTCTTATCTGACAAATTTATTTATGCTTGATTATGATTTAGTGATTATTGGTGGAACTGCGGCCGGACGTTATGCTGCTTTGACTGCAACTAATTTCCCGGCTCGCGTTGCTTTGGTGGAACCGCTCAGTAATTCTCAAGATTTGCCGGCGGGGGGGAAAGAGTCGATCGCCCTGGGTTTGAAATACAGCCAAACTTTGAGAGAGGCTGCTCGTTTTGCTCACCAGATGAGCCACCCACAGTTCGGACTTCGCCCAGATCTGGCTAATTCCGAAATGCCGATCGCATTGCAGTTTAACGGGGTTAAGAAGTGGGCTGACGGCGTTGTTTCTAATTTGTCAGAAATTGACGATCTCGCCGTTTTAGCTGCTCGCGGGGTTGATATTATTTTTGGTAACAGCGAGTTTGTTGCCAAACCGAATTTGGCTTTGATTGCGGGCGATCGGAAATTGCGATCGCGCTGTTATTTGCTAGCTTGTCCAACTCTACCTGCAATTCCCAATATTGAAGGACTTTCGTCTGTCGGCTTTTTTACTTCCGAAACAGTCGGGGAATTGGCAAAACTGCCAAAGTTGCCGAAAAGTTTGGCTGTAATCGGTGCAGATCCCAGCGGTGTTGAAGTGGCTCAGACTTTTTCTCGGCTGGGCGTTGCTGTGACTTTGGTGGTGAAAAGTTCGCAGATTTTGGCGAAAGAAGACCGCGAGGCTGCTGGTTTGGTGCAAGCTGGAATGGAAGCTGAAGGAGTGCGGATTCTGACTGCGACTGAGGTGACTCAAGCTAGGGTGATTGACGGTAAAAAGTGGATTCAAGCTGGGGCAAGGGCGATCGAAGCTGAGGAGATTTTTCTCGCCGCTGGCCGCGGACACAATTTTGCATGGTTAAATCTGGAAGCTGCTAGGGTTAAATTTAGCGATCGCGGGTTGATTTTAAATGAAAAGCTGCAAACAACTAATTCTCGAATTTACGCTTGTGGCGATGTTGCTGGCGGTTATTCGTTCCCTCACATCGCCAATTGCGAAGCTGCGGTTGCTGTGAAAAATGCTTTGTTTTTGCCGATGTATCAAATAGATTATCGCGGGATTCCTTGGGCGATTTTTTCCGATCCGCAGTTGGCGAGGGTTGGCTTGACAGAAGCGCAAGCAAGGCGCCGTTTTGGAGACGATCTGATTGTGGCTAGGGAATATTTCAAGAATGTTGAAAGAGCTCAAATGTCCGGGGAGACAACGGGTTTTTGTAAGATTGTCGGGCGGCGTGACGGGGAGATTTTGGGAGCGACTATTGTCGGCCCGCAAGCTGCGGAGTTGATTCATGCGATCGCCTTTGCTGTGCGTCACGGAATGAAGGTTGAGGCGATCGCCGAACTTCCTTATATTTGGTCGAGTTTTTCGGCCATTAACGGTCAAACTGCTGCTGTTTGGGAGTCGCAGCGTCTCCGCAGCAATACTTTTATGCAGAATTTGTGGGAGAATTTGTTTCACTGGCGCAGGTATTGGAAAAGATAGTTTTTTTTGATTGGGCATTGGGCATTGGGCATTGGGCATCAGCCTACCCAGGGCATTGGGCATTGGAAATCGGCTTTCCCAGAGCATTGGGCCGGGTAGTCAGAAACCGGGTTTTTTGGGAGAATACTTTGTTATGGCGTGCAGATTGGGAAAAAAACCCGGTTTCTTTGGTTTTGATGCGTCACAAGTGTTTCTGAATGATTAAACCGCAGAGGCCGCAGAGAGCGCAGAGGAAGAGAAGACAGAACAGCCCTTGATTTAGTGGCCAATTATGAATATGATAACCAATATCAAAACTTGAAATACAGTCGAGATACACTACTACCCGAGGTTTGATTCATGGATTGCAAAACTGCTACTTTAGTTTACGAAACCGGAAATCCTCTGGAAAACATTCGCAAGATGTTTCCAGAAGCTTGGCAATTTTTGACAGCTCAGTCTGCGGCTTTTGTGGCTGGTAAAGATGATGCTTTTGATGCGGAGATTAAAAAGTCGATCGGCAAAACGCCTTTTGGGTTCAGAATTACTCACCGCGACGATACTGAACAATTGACAAAAGATATCTCTGAACTGTTGGGCGATATTACTTCTCGGTTACTTTTGGAACAGCATTTTTCTCAAGTTGTCGGTCGTCCTCTTTATTTCAGCACGATTTGCTGTTCCAGTCACCTAACAGCCGATCGCGAATTGACATTAGATGAAGTTTTGCCGATTCAGCGGGCTGCTGTTAAGTTGCAATAGCAGTTAGACATTAATCATTAGTAGCTGTAGGGTGCGTCGCCATCGACAATAATCAAAAAAGAGGGACAATCTCATCGCGACGCACCTGTCCCAAGATTTTTGTTGTAGCAAGCTTTTTTATAAATATTATAAGGTGAGTCGCCGCTAAAAAAGTTGATTGAATGCTGCATGATTTTTAATGGCGACACACCCTACGCAGACTAACAAACCGCAAAGACGCGAAGGTTGAGAAAAGAAGGGAAAGAGTTCAATTTGTGCCTGACTCGCTCTTGTGTCACCCAATCACGGGAGCGTCACAAACCTGTAATCGTTGCCTTGGCGTTGAACCTGTACTAAAATCGCTTTGTTCCATCGATCGCCCGTTGGCAAAAACCTCACATCCTCACTCGCACCAGAGGTAACGAAATTCGGAGCCCTAAGTGCTTGTTGCAATCCTTCTCGCGTATTGCTGCGCTGCAAACCGCTCATAATAGCTTTCGTCGCATCAAAACTCGTGGCGGTTCGCCAATTCACGGCACCTCCCCACTTTTGAATCGCATTCTTAGAAAATGGGTTGTTCGGATTAGTGTCAGGATGCCACGGAACGGACAAAACAAGCCCGTCAACGTCTTTGTTCCCCTCTTTTACCGTTTGAAACGTGTACAGTGTCGTGCTGCCGTAGAGCGCTAATTTGCCAGTATTGAGGCGAGCTAGGTCGATCGCGCGATCGATGCGATCGATATGAGGTGCTAGCATTAACGCTTGTGCACCTTTGCTAACAGCATCAGCAATGCTAGCACTCGAATTAAAAGTTGGCGTTGAAAAGTCACAAACCGTAGGCACTACCTTGCCACCCAAAGCCGAAAACGACGAAACAAATTCATCCTTAAACGATACGTTATCAGGAGCTTGAGAATCATAACAGATAGCAACATTAGTTTTGCCAGCTTTTTTAACCATATATTCTGCTAAAGGAGCCGCCATCGATTGAATCGCGGGGACTGTCCGAAAAATATAGCTACCGAAAGCTGATAAATTGTTAGCAAAGCTAGTTGGTGTAACCATCACCAGTTTTTTTTCTTGATAGGTGGGAGCAGCAGCTAGAGAAGCATTGCTAGCATTGTGTCCGACGACTGCTAAAATTTTCGGATCCTTTACGAATTCGGTTGCAACTTCTTTGGCAAAATCTGGACTGTTGTCATCGTTCGCAATCAAAACTTGCAAACCCGCACCATTAATCCCTCCCCCAGCATTAACTTCCTCTTGAGCTTGGGCAACTCCTCGGAGCATTTCTTGCGCTACATTCGGGTTAGTGCCAATCGGAACGCTGACGGCTATTTGCAGAGAATTATCATTATTGACTTTGGCATTATTTAAATAAATTAGAGTCTCTGGATCGTTGCGATTTTGTTGCAGCGATTCCCGAAAGTTTTTAACAGCTTCTTTGTAATTACCCTCAGCAAAAGCTTTGACACCTGCTTGTTTTCCTGCTGTTTTTTGCGATTGCATCAATATCTTATCTCCCAAACTGAGACGACTGTTGCCAGAAACTGATCTAGGTAAAATTCCGCCCTTTAATATCTGTGGAATAAATGTGAATGCACCCCAGGCAATCAAAGGAAATGCAATAAAAACAATTGGGGGCGGGCCTTTCCTTTTTTGAGGTTGTTGATACATAATTAGTTCTCCTGCACTAGATTTTGTTTAGATACTTTGATTTATGTCAGCATTTCCTGGCACAGTCTAATAAATCTGTTACTTACCAGAAAATACTCCTGGTTGCAACCTGTAGAAATATCTACATATATTTGATTTAGCTGGACGAGTGCAGTATTAGCTGCTAGGCTTTGGCGACATGGGTTTCTTCCTGTCCTAGGTTCATATGATGATTATGAATAAAAGCTTTTTTAAAGTCAATTCATAAAGTCATTGGATGGACTCATAAAAATCATATTGTTAAGTTCATAAAAGTCATATTCGCCTAGGTTGGCTTCAATAACTCATCTCATGCCTGTTGTATTACCGTAATAAAACGTGTTTGTAGTGAGGACTTTAGTCCGCATCATCCGAGGACTAAAGTCCTCACTACGAACCAACTTTATTGGGAGCGTTCTTTTCGGACATGATAGAATTCTTCCACAATACTGTATATGTGGCTCAAAACAGCAGTTGGGCGATCGCTCTTTCCGTACATAAATAAGATGTGCGGTTTGAAGTTTAAGAATTGTGTCAAATTTTCTATCATTGTAACAAAAGCAAATTGTCAAGTCTCTCAAATGAGTTGTCACACAAACTCCTAGTAACAGCGAGGTGGAGGAATTATTGGCTTTTTCTAAATCTTCACTAAAATATGGCGTAAGATATGCAAGTTTATCTTGATGTACTTTGCATATCTTACGCCAGAAGTCTTGAAAAACGGAGAGGGTGGGATTTGAACCCACGTTAGAGTCACCCCTAAAGTAGATTTCGAGTCTACCGCATTCAACCGCTCTGCCACCTCTCCAATAAACTTGAGATGCGAGCTAAAAGTATTTTACCGCACAGTGCGCCACATTGTAAATCCTTACAGAAAAGAAGTTTGATTTTCTTCCGATTCCAGAGTCGTCTTAAATCCCCCTGCTGGCGTCCACTGAAGAGCTCCGTCGCGCCCTGTCCAGAAAATCTGGGTTTTGCTTTGGCGCAGTTGGGCGGCGGTTTCTGGGTCGATTTCGTCCGCAGATGCGATCGCCACTTGCGGCCCAACTGCGCTCAATAACTCGGCTGTCAGGGTTTTTCCCGACCACCACAGCACTTCTACCCGCTTCAATGTTCCCGTGGCTGCTAATCTCTTTGATAACATACTTTGCGCTTCCGGTGTCATGTCACCGACAAGCAACCAAGTACGCTCGCCCACCAGTAATTCTACCACCGGGATTTCCGCGTCCACGAACTGCAACCGCGTCAAACCCAGATCAATTTTGCTGTCAGTTTCTAAAGGAAAGTAAACGCCTTGGCGAGATTGCACAGCCGTTATAAATTCCTGATTGCTGCCGCGGTTAATTTGTTTGGGAGCGTTATTATCATAAAACGTTTTAATTGGCAAGCGTTGTAATAATTTTCCCCAACCGCCGCTCAAGCCTAAATGACCGTGAGTGGCGATCGCAAAATTCACAGAATTAACTCCTTGCTGCTGCAAAAAAGGCAATACTGTAAACCTCACCGTATTTTCATCACCGCTATTAATTAGCACCACTTTTCCCTTATCTTGAATTACCAAAACTGGTTCCCCAGATGTCGCCAGCAAAGTAACTTGAAATAAAGATGATTGAACGTGCCAAGCTGGCAAAACTACGACTCCAATTCCCGCCATCAGCGCCAGCGGTAAAATCCAAGCCGAAGAAATCCGCAACGCAAAAACTCGGCTTTTCCCCTGCTTCCCTCTCCCCTTTCCTTGATTCTTGCCTTTTCCTAATTCCTGTTTCCCTCTTCTATCTTCCTGTTTCCCTTTTCCCTCGGACTTTTTCCTTCTATCCGTTACATCCGTTACATCCCGCACATTGCTCGTTGCCGAACTTCCCCCCAGCCAAACCCAGCAGATTAAACTGTAAAGCGCGATTAGTTGAAACGCCGATACTTGGCCGACAGCTACCGAATTACCTGGCAATTGCGAGAAATATTCGGCGATCGCAATTAACCCCTTTGCCGGATAGTCAAGCAGTTGGGCTAACACACTCCCAGCCGGCGGAAAAATCAATCCAGCTAAAGCGCTAACCATCCCGCCAATACTCAAAATCCACAGCAAAGGAGCCGCAATAATATTGACTAAAATGCTGTAAGGTGATACCACACTAAAAACGTAAAGTAGTAGCGGCAGTACCCAAACTGAAGCGGCGATCGGAACCACCAGAATTGAAGCGATCGCCGGAGGCATCCAGTCGAACTTTGCCATCAGCGGCGGCGCTGTCACCACTAATCCCAAAGTCGCCAAAAAGCTTAGTTGAAAACCTAAATTCCAAATCCACAAAGGGTTAACCAGCAGTAAAATAGTCCCAGCAATTAACAGCAATCCCAGTGGCTTAACTTCGCGACTTAGTACCAAAGCAAATAGTGTACCAAATCCCATCAAGGCGGCGCGGCAGATTGAAGCTTCAAAGCCTGTTAATCCCACGAGCAAAAATAAAGCACTGACGCCAAAACCAAATTGTAATTGTTTGGAAAAGCGCCTGGTTAAAGCTAAAACTAAACCCAAAACCATCGAAACTTGAGTACCCGAAGCTGCGATCGCGTGGGCTAATCCAGCCTGCACAAAAGAGTCGCGGATGGTGTAGGGTAAATCAACTGCTTGTTTGCCCAGGGCGATCGCACTGATCAACGGCCCTTCGGGAACACTCAACTGTGATACTTGCGATCGCACAATCCGCATCCGCATCGTTTGAATTGGCGACGGCTGCATCCCGGTTGACTCCCAGAAAGCACCCGTTTTGGTGTTAAGTCGATTGACATCCGCGATCGCATTTTCTCTCTTCCAGTCAATCTGACGCCCTTTGAGTCCTGCAAAAGCCCCTTGTCCGGCTAAATATGCTTGAAAATCAAAAGCCCCTGGATTCGACGGCGGCTGCGGTTTGTACAATGATCCCACAACTGCGATCGTATTGTCGGCATACAAGCCCGTTGCTTGCAGCAGGGGCACTGTAACGTAGAGTTTGCCGGATACTGGGCGGTTGACGACTACTCCTCCTTCGCCGCCGTTGATTTCGCTAACTGCATCCGTGTCTAGCCAAAATTGCGATCGGCCCGATCGAGTTAATCGGGGCGTACTAGCCAGTCTACCGCGAACTGTCACCGCCACTTCTTGAGTGTTTCCGCCAACGGGAATCAGTTTGCTGATGTCATTCATTGCCGGTTGGGGCGATCGAATTGCAAAATAAATGCTCGCCAAAAATGCGATCGAACCCGCGACAGCCCACACCCATTTTGCTCTCGGCAGCATCTCAAGCAAGCTCAATTTTTCCCTCGTTTCTAAGGGTTCCTCCAGAGCATTTTCTTTCGTTCTGCTGCGTCTTTTATTAGTGGTTTTGAAAGAGTTCCTTGTATACTTTAACAACAATTTAGGCATGGCGACTGCGACCGCTATTCCTAAAGCAAATATCCCGTACCTACCCCAAGAAACTCCTGTAGAAATCAATCCCACAATGTAGGCAATACAGAAAATGACACCCGTTGCTTGATTCATTAATTAGAAACTATGGAATTAGTCAGTTGTCAGTTGTCAGTTGTCAGTTGTCATTAGTCATTAGTCGGGTGCAAGGCGAATATATCCGTAGGGGCGAAGCATGACCGCAGAAAATAGGAGATTATAACTAATAACTTATATGCGGTCATGCTTCGCCCTCTTCAAAAACCAGATTTAGTCATTAGTCATGTTTTGCTGTTTTTGCGATCGAACGTTATTAGTCATTAGTCATCAGTCATTAGTCATCAGTCATTAGTCATTAGTCATGTTTTGCTGTCCCCCCGCGATCGAACCTTATTAGTCATTAGTCATCAGGCAGAATGAAATAAATAGAATCAATCGTTACCGCAATTTAATCACTTCCTAACTGTCTTGGTAGTTACTAAGATTAGCAATTTTTGCGATCGCAAATATACTTTCTTTTACTTTTCAAAACCGCACAGCTTAAGCTGAAAACCAGATATTTCGGTTTGAGTCTTCGTTTCCCTTCCCCTAAATTCTCCTAAAAAATGGCAGTAGGAGTTCACTTTAAGCGCTCCATTCCTGCTCCTGGTGCAAGAGACACTTTGCGTCTCTTGTCCCCCCTTTTTTTAGGTAGGTTAGGGGGGAACGCAACTCATCTGAACGAGAACAGACTGGTACTACCTTAAATAGACAGACCTAATTTTAAACCGAAAGCCGCGTGCAGCACCATAAGTGCCAGGGCAGTTGTGCCCAAATAAGCGTGAACCGCCCGCAGTGCCAGCTTATTGCCTCCAAAACCTGTCAGTGAAATCAAGCTACCAACAGCCAGCAAAACCAGCACTCCCGAACCCGTCCAAAAGTGCGGGCTTTCCATAACAGGCTTGTGCTGCATTACCAGCGACAGCAAGCCCCCTGTGTAGCCCAAAGCTAGAAACAGAAACATCCACGGTGCTAGCTTGCGGTGATCCGCTCGACTTTTGAGCGCGACATCCTTATCGGCGGCCAAACGTCCCTGCCATCCCGTATACCCGACGAAGCTACCCATGGCCACAACCACGATTCCCATCATTACAGGATGTCCCCAATGGGTAATTGGTTCGGGAATTCCGAGACTGCGAAATTGGCTGGCGATGGGTTCTAGAAGTTCGCTTAAATTTACCATTTGATTCTGACTCCAACCTTGGGGATAAATATTTTGGGAGAAAATATTAATATATTATAAAATATTAGTAGCAACTGCGATCGCGCACTTCAAAAAACAGTTGACAGTTGCCAGTTGCCAGTTGACAGTTGACCTAATGATGAGTGATAACTTCCGCGGCTACAACGGTCAAACATGACGCAGAAGCTTAAAGTTACACAAAACTTAGCCGGCTAAAGCCGGCTGTGAGATTTTTTACAGCAGTGATGCTGTTTTAAGTTAATTGTGAGCTGTTAACCAACCTTATCAGCTAAATCGAAAAGCAAAAATAAACGCAATTCGTCCGCATATCCACCCTGGGGCGGCTTTTCGCCCAATCTTCACAGCCTCATCCTCACTCTGGATGTTAAATTTTACCTGCCTGCTCATAGTTAATTTCAATGCCTTGACTTTTGAATGTCAAAGTGAGAAATTAACATCGCAGGCGACGAGCATTAGCAGTTTTACTTTTGGCAAATCGCTCTTAAGACAGAATCAACTGCTGCCAAAAAACTAGAGGTTCCAAGTTAGACACTTTTTGCATAAAGTTATGCAGATACCTTTAACCTAGAAAAATCGGGCTGATGCCGGAGTTTTCTGTCTGTGGCACAATCTGAAATGAAACTTTCACGTCAGATGTTGCGGTATCTGTCAAAGCTTTTAACTGAATGTTAAAAGCACCATTGATATCGCGTCATATAGCATGACTGCTGTCGGCCCTGGCAGACTTCGATCGACTGACGGCTAAAATGAGTGTCTGAAAGCACCCTGAAATTACCCTTGTCTATTGAGCTGCCATTGCTGTGCAACCTGTTCCTCTCAACTAACTCGCTGGGGATTCGGTTGCAGGTGGCAAACACCGACTTTCGCTGCCGCTTTCCTCAGAACCGTGCAACTGCTAAACTCGCTGCGCCGTCGCCAAAGTAGCTTCCGAAGGTTGGATTTGGTACTTTACGAGATTTGCCAGTTCTTGTAACTGACTAATTGCCTCTGCACCTTCTAGTTTCATCAGTTCGCGATCGTCCCGCATCTCAGTCCATGTGATACCGTAATCTGACACTAAAAATCGAATCAGATGGTTGTCCGTCAAACTGACCATAAATGAGGCACTGTTCATCTGACCCCCGCAAGTGTAGCAGGATGCCAAATAACCCCGACGCTCTAGCACGATCGCCAAAGCCTGGAGGTTCATGACCAAATCTTGGACGAATTTACGGTGTTGTTCTGCAAGTCTCAGAAACACAGTTTTTCTCCTATCACCACGCCGTATATTTTACACCCAATTTCATAATTTCTTAAGAATTGAGTATCTAGGTGCTGGTTCAGTATACGTTTAGTATGCTGAAAAAAAATCGAATTAGCGACCTCTTCAGCCTACCTTTACTAGATTAACCGAGTTGCGATCGCAACTAAGTATCAGCAGCGACATTAACCTCAAACACTATGTAACCGTAGACTCCAGCCCCCACAAAACTTCTGCTGTGACGGCTGATTCAGCCCTCGAACAGCCGAAAGATACAAATAACTAATGATAGCAATCGAGTTAGTTAAGTATAATAGTTCAATCGCCCTGGGGATACTCCTCCCAAAGCGTCGTAGTCTGTCGCAAGCTCCGAAAATCGCCATTTCCCAAAATCAAGTGATCCAGCAGCGGAATCGACAAAAACTGCGCTCCAGCAAGCAACTGCCGTGTCAAAGCAATGTCCTCCGGGCTCGGCTCTACACTCCCCGAGGGGTGATTGTGCGAGATAATTGCTCGCGTTGCCCCAAGGCGGATCACTTCCCGAAAAATATCCCTTGGGTGAGCTAAAGTTTCGGTAGCTGTGCCGATCGTAATTACTTGAGTACCCAGCAGCCGATTTTTGACATCCAGCAGCACCACAGCAAAACGTTCCTGAGACTGCCACATCAAATCCTGACTCAGAGCATCCGCAGCAGCTTGTGGAGAGTCCACCACGGCCATGTCCGGCGGCCGCGACTGAAACACCCGTTTCCCCAACTCCACGGCAGCCAAAATCGAAGTAGCCTTGGCTGGGCCGATGCCGTGAATCTGCGTCAACTCCTGCACGCTAATGCCGCGGAGTACACCCAGAGGATCCCGCTGGTGCAAGCTCAACTGATTTAAAATATACTGTCCGAGTCCGACAGCCGAAAGTTTGCCGGGGCCCTGACCGGTACCCAGTAGAATAGCAATCAATTCCGCAGTCGCCAAACTTTTCGGGCCGCCGGCCATTAGCCTTTCCCGCGGCCGTTCGCTACTCGGCAAATCTACAATTCTCAAGCTGTAAGTCATAGATGGACTCGCACCGCAAGCTCAACAATTAAATCATATTAGCCGATCGATCGTCCTTCTTCAAATCAGTACGATCGCCCAAAACAGCTAAATCATTAACCGAGGCTGTTAGCGCGTGCAAATCTAACACAACGTTTCGATTTTCGATCGAGTCTTTATCTTGATCGAGCCGATCGCCCGGAGCTACCTCTAACAGGTAAAATTGCTCGTAACTGTGCCCTTAGAGCCAGGTTTGCTGGCAGCACCCCCTCCTTCATCGCCAAGATGTGATTACCAGAAAGAATTGGTTGAAAGCCCGCCCGCCTGCTCGGGAGAAATTAAAATTAGACTATTCATTAGTCCAATCCTCGGACTTAAGGGTAGAGGTCGCTCTCAAACTGTCAACTGTCAACTGTTGAACCTAGATTCTTGCCATTCTATCGAGGTCAGCAGCGAGGAAACAGGCTGCGGCGGCTTAGGTGCTGCCAAGCCAACCGATACAAAGGAAGCGACCATCAAAACGCCGTAAACAGCCACAGATAGCTTGCGAGTTGCCAGTCCCACCCATTGAGGATTTACTAAACCCAGACAAAATGCTGGCGTTGAAAACATGAAAGTTAAAACAAACAAGCTGGACATCAGGCACCTCCTCCTTCGCGAACTGCACCGATCGATCACTTGTTTATCCAATTATCAGCTAAAAAATCCGCTGAAAACAGTTGCGATTGATGATTTATAACTTAAGGATTATTGCCGTTTCTCAAACAATAATCAAGCTGCTTAAATCTCACGCTTTAGCTAGTTGTTAAAAAATAAATGTCTTTTTATATCGCCAGAAAATCTAGCTTAAAATAGAAACTAAATTCTTTACTCAAAATATGCAAGTCCGCTTTAACGTAGTCCGCCAAAATCAAAACGAGGCTCCCCGCGTTCACACTTACACCCTAGACGTGGATGAAAGCAATACCATCCTAGACTGCCTCAACAGCATCAAGTGGGAACAAGACGGCACTTTAGCTTATCGCAAAAATTGCCGCAATACAATTTGCGGCAGTTGTTCGATGCGAATTAACGGGCGCTCGGCTTTAGCTTGCAAAGAAAATGTCGGTAGCGAACTTGCGAGATTGCAAAAAATAGCCCATTCGAGTTCAGCACAACAGCCTGGCGATTTCATCCCAGAAATTACCGTCGCCCCCATGGGAAATATGCCGGTAATTAAAGATTTGGTGGTTGACATGACCAGTTTTTGGGACAACCTGGAAGCTGTTGAACCCTATGTCAGCACAGCCTCGCGAGCAATTCCCGAACGCGAATTTCTGCAAACTCCCGAAGAGCGATCGAAACTCGACCAAACTGGTAACTGTATCCTCTGCGGCGCGTGCTATTCTGAGTGCAACGCTCGGGAAGTCAACCCGGAATTTGTCGGCCCCCACGCCCTCGCCAAAGCTTACCGGACGATCGCCGATTCCCGCGACAGCGAAACCGAAAATCGGCTGGAAAAGTACAACGAAGGAACCGCAGGCGTCTGGGGCTGCACCCGCTGTTACTACTGCAACTCGGTTTGTCCGATGGAAGTGGCGCCGATGGATCAAATTGGTAAGATTAAACAGGAGATTCTCGATCGCAAAGACGACCAAGCCAGTCGATCGATCCGCCACCGCAAAGTCTTAATTAATCTCGTTAAAGAAGGTGGCTGGATAGACGAGCGCAAATTCGGTATCGAAGTAGTAGGAAACTATTTCCGCGACGTTCAAGGCTTGCTGAGTCTGGGCCCGTTGGGTTTAAGAATGCTCGCCCGCGGCAAATTCCCCTTGTCCTTTGAGCCTTCTGAAGGTACCGAAACCGTGCGAGATTTGATCGAATCGGTGCAAAATTTAGAAAAGTCGGCAGATTAGCGATCGGCGGTCAATTTCGGGTAAATTACAAGTTGTGCGATCGGCAATCTTCCCAAAAATCCTGACTCAAAACTCACAACTCAAAACTTTTAAATGACTGCTAAAACACCTCCATCACCAAAACCGACAACTCCAAATACCCCACAACCAGCAGAACCTGCTTTTGGCTGGAATGCCTACGCCGAAAAAATCAACGGACGATTTGCAATGGTGGGATTCGTGGGACTTTTGCTGCTAGAATTCTTCACCCGCCAGGATTTTTTTACCTGGCTGGGCTTGCGTTAAATTCAGTATAACTCGGTGGATAGCTACTGATGCGTAATATCATTTCCGCTCCAACAACACTGTAAAATTGGTTCGATCGTTTGGACTTCAAGTCCTCATGATCCGAGGACTGAAGTCCGAACAATCAAACAGCTTTATTAGGGTAATTTGGGTGCATATAGCCTTTCTCAAAAAGATGAGGTATGACTGACAGCTTATATAATCAGTTCAACTAAGAGGGCTGAAGCCCAACAACGTACCTCATCTCTCTGAGAACCGCTATATCACTTTTCAAGAGGGCGAAGCATGACCGCATATAAGTTATTAGTTATAATCTCATATTTACTGCGGTCATGCTTCGCCCCTACACACATATTTGCAAAACCTGAGATGCACCCGGTAATTTGCCCGACATGATATACATCCTCTCCCTGAAAAACAGGTAAAAAAATAGATAATCATCCATTTTCAACCTACATTCCTGCTTGTAAAACCTGGAAATTGAGTTAAGTAATAGAAATAGATACTGGATTTAGAGCCAATTAATTTCCAGTCACTTCACGGATAATCAAACTGTACTTACCTTTACCTTTTGGAGGTGGATCGTAAGCATTGACAACTACGCGGTAGCGACCGCTCGCAGACAAGGTAACAGTTAGCTCAGAATTGGAATTTTGCTGCGTGACATCATCATTTTCTCCCAGTAGCTCGCCCTGGGAGTTGAGAACAGCCAGATAAGTATCAAACTCGCTACTTTCTACATTGACAACCACTTTCTGACCCTGAGTGCCTTCAAAGGTGTACTCATCGTACAAACTGCTGTCCGAGGGCAGTACCGAAGACTTAGAAGTTGTGAGTTCTCCCTTTTGCTCTAAAATGATTTTTGACGATCGCCCATCAGGACTTGGCGAAGGTTGTACAGTTGGGGTCTGAGTTGGCGAGGCCTTTGGAGTTGGCAGCCCAGAAGGCGACGGGCTGGGGCTTGCTTGAGCTAAAACAGCCTTGCCCGCTTGACTCGCATTATGTGAATTTTGAGGAAATTCTGCTGAAACGATCGGGGAACTGCTGTTAGTAACTTCACCTGGATTTGACACTGGTACCGAGAGAGTCGGTTTCCCAGAAAAAATAGCTAGTAGAGCAATTGGCGCGATCGCCCAAAATCTAATTTGACCCATGAATTACCTCGATAGTCAGTTGACAGTTGACAGTTGACAGTTGACAGTTGACAGTTGGCAGTTGTCAATAGTCAGTTGTTAGTTGTTAGTTATGAGAATGAAGAACGTTTTAACTGCCAATCACTAATCACCAATTACCAATTACCAACTTTTAGCGGATAGTTAGATTGTAACGACCCCGACCCGAAGCATCATAAGCATTGACAATCACGCGGTAGCGACCCGTAGCTGGCAAAGTAACGCTCAGAAACGCATTTTTGCTCGAATCGCTCGCATCGTCATTTTCTGCCACTAATTTGCCGTTAGGGTCAAAGATAGCCACATAGGGATCGAAATCTGTACTTTCCAGGGAAATGCTGACAGACTGACCCGATCGACCTTCAAAAGTATACTCGCGATACAGACTGTTATCAGAAGGCAATACCGGGCCACCTGCGACTAAAGCGCCTTCTTCTTGCAAAATCGCCCGAGAAGGTGCGCTAGGAGCACTCGCTTTGAGTTCTAACGTATAAGCCCCCAACTGCCTAGCTTCGTTGGAATTTGCCAGCAACGTGTAAGTGCCATCTGCTGGCAGCCTGACTGTAATTCTGGCGTTTTTACTGCCTGCTCCGTCATTGTCTTGCGCGATTTCGCGCTCGTTGGGGCCGAGCAAAATTAAATAAGGGTCAATCTCTTGACTTTTCATTTCTATTGTGATTTGCTGTCCCGCTTTTCCCTCAAAGGAGTAGAGGTCAAAAAAGCTGTTGTCTGCGGGCAGAATGCTAGACTTGTCGGTAAGTTTGCCTGTGACGGCGGGCCCGTTTAACGCAACTTTTTGAGGTGATTTGCTGCCAAATGGCGATCGCCTTTGAGCAACGCGGGGAGCTCGCCCTTCTCGCACCGCACTCAAGAAAGCTGGCACTTTGTCTATGACAATTGCAAAACCGATACCGATATTGCCTCCGCCCTGGCCGCGAGTAAAAATAGAAGTATTGACGCCAATTAATTCTCCAGAACTATTAAGCAGCGGGCCGCCGGAATTACCGGGATTGATGGCCGCGTCAGTTTGAATTAAGCCACGGGCTGCGTCGATGCGGCTGACGATTCCGACTGTAAAAGTACCTTGAAATCGACCGAAAGGATTGCCGATCGCAAATGCTTGTTGTCCGACTTTCACCGAACCGGCACGGGCTAAAGGAATTGTCGGCAAATTGGTTTGACCGCGAATCTTCACCACGGCTAAGTCTAAACCTTCTTCGCCGAATCCAACGACATCGGCGACCAGTTTTCTGCCGTCTGACAAAATTATATTTACGGTACCGCCGGCAGAAACAACGTGGGCGTTGGTTAACACCATGCCGTCGGGGCTGATAATTGTGCCGCTACCGTTAGATTTAGCTGTATCGACGGTAACAACCGCCGGACTGGCTTTTTCGTATACCCGAATATTCGTTTGTTCTTCGGCATTTTGGGCGATCGCGCCTGGGAAACGCACAGAGTTAAATTCCGCTAAATTTGCCTCCTGCTGTCGGGGGGGCACCTTAACAACCGCAGCAGCCCTGGCTGCAACCCCAACTATGAAAATTCCTGATACCGCTAAACTTAGAAGTTTGAAATTCATGAGCGTGAATTAGTATTTTTTAACGATCGGCAGCTAGTAGTTAGGTGTTCGGGTCAACTGCTAACTATGGCCTGTAATTATTTTAGGACTTGGAGAGGGCTATTGATAAATTTAAGCTTGAGATTGCTTTAAGATTTAGCCTGCTGCTGAGTTTTTGGTAAATCGATCGACTTATAGGGCCAGAGTTTGGTTGCAAAACTAAGATAAGCCAGCAGTTTCGGCAATTCTCGAATCTTCTGGCGAGCGATCGACAATATACTTAAAATTAGCGTCCCGCACCAAAGCATCCTCATCGCCGTAGAAAAAAGACAGCAAAGCAAAACGCTCACCGCTAATCATCGCCGTCGCTTCGTGCAGCAAAGAACACGAAAAAATAATCGCCGTGCCAGAATCTCCTTTATAACCGTGCGGCGCGTACTCCGGAAACCGCAAAAATCCCCCCGTGTACTCCCCCACATTCAAGTTCAAAGTCATCGCAAACCTGCGGTGCACCGTACCTTTGCTCGTATTGTCGCGGTGTGGATGAAAATAACCGCCACTTTGGGCATCGTAACAAGCTATTAAATACCGTTCAAACCGAGTAATTTTAAACTGGAAAGCTTTTTGTACTTCCGGTACCACCCTACGCAGAATAATCGCACTCAATTTTCGCTGCAAATTCGGGTTTTCAATAAATAAATCTCGACGTTTCTTGAAATTATCATCGTGAATGCCAACAGTTTTCCCGTCTATTTGCCTCATAAAACCTGAGGGAGTGCCGCCGTCAGCTTTGTATATATCGATCAAACTGCGGCAACATTCTCTGTCCAAAACGTTAGGAATTACCAACACCGGGGTGTGGCGAGTCGCTGGTCGGGCTTCCTCAATTGGGGGCAAAGTTTTGATAAAATCCAATACTTGCTGGGCGTGTTGGTGCGGTTCGCCCATCGGTAAAATGTTAATTATCTGAAGGTTTTCGTTGAGAATAAAAGTTTGGGGTGCATAGTGAACTCCCCCAACTCCATTTTGTTCTACATCTTGGCAAACACCGTACTGCTGGCTGATTTTTTTGTCGAAGTCCCAGAAAAAGATGAATGACGGAGCCATTAGTGTGACTCTGTTTTGTTCTTTGTCTGCTGCATCAACGCTCACTCCCAACAGCGGTACTTGCAAAGTCTTGAATTCTTCTGAAAGCTCTTGAAAGCTTTTGAGGATAACTTGGATTTGTTCAAAAGCTGCGCTAGCAAAGAAAAACAGCACGACTCGCCGGCCGCCAACCGTCGAGAAATGAAATAAGGGGTTATTGCTGGAAGCAATCGAAAACCAAGGCGCCGGATCTCCTATTTCCAGTAAGGGCATATTGCTGATTTTAGATTTTAGAGTTTAGATTTTAGACTATTGTACTTTGAGTTAGTTCCAGAGGTTGTATTTTCTGCGATCGAAGGGGTTTGTAGTGAGGACTTTAGTCCGCAAAAATCAGAACAGGTTTGTAGTGAGGACTTTAGTCCGCATAAAGAAGGACTAAAGTCCTCACTACGAACCTGATAAGGATTATTTTATAGGAATACTATTAAATATATTTAAATAGTTTTTTTTGGGAATTTTATGGTTATTTTACTTGACCAAGAATTTCTTGATGGTACCCGCCACGTGATTTATCCATGGAATCAATCCCAAATCGAAAATCGAAAATCCTCAAGCCCTCGAATTTATCCGTGGGGTCGCCTCTAAAATCTAAAATCTAAAATCTAAAATCGATTGATTGAGCTGTCTTTAAAATTTTATTTTATAGTTATTTAAACATTCTAAGATATGAGAATAAGTAGATGGGCATCAATAAACGCAACTTAATTTTTGTCTTGCTCGCGGGAGAAATGTTTAGTTTAACCCACCTACTTATCTGTGCCTATTTGTCGAAATTGGGGGAACTATCCGGTTGGTCTTCCGGGTATTCTACGGGGCGATACTCCACGTAGTCCGATGGCGGTGCTTCCACCTCGCGGTTGCTGGGGCGAGACCTCGATGCTTCCGCTGGCCGAGGTTTTTTGGTTCTCGGCGGCGCGTCAGAACTGCGGTTTTCCGAAGTTGGGGGGCGGTTGCGGCTGCTGCGGGCCGGTCTTTCTTCGGGGTTGTCTGAAACGTCCCAGTTGTCAGAGCCTTGGGCGGGCGGGGCTTCTGGGCGCGCCGGACGTTTGCGTGAGGGAGGGCGATCGATCGACTCCCGAGATGTGTTCGCACTACCGTTGCGATTCGACGAGGGACGGCGGCGGGGCTCATCGTCGTAGGTTTCCCGCGAGGAACGACTTTCTTGACTACCTCTAATCCGGGGACGTTGCGGGTAGTCTTCCTCTGGTTCTATCTGGTCGAAGTCGTTATCGTAGCCGTCGTAAGCGTAGGCGTTGCTGACTGGTCGCTCTTCATCTACGTATTGCGATCGACTTTTAGCTTGGGCTGTGGTCGCTCCCCGCAATTTGATGCTTTCGGCTGCAAAAAATATGGCGGAACCTGCAAGCAGAAATTGACCGAATGCCAGAATTGGGTCAAGCCGCCATCCTTGAAATAACAGAATACCGCCACAGAGCAAGCCCACGGCTGCAAAAAAAATATCGTGGTCTCGGGCTAGTTTGGGACGCCACGATCGCAGAAAGTACAGTCCTGCCCCTGCTACTGCTAGGATGATCCCTAACAGGCTGCTCAAGTTCAATCCTAAATTGACCATTAGCCTATCTCCTATGTCTTTCCTATGTTAGCGAGTTAGATTTTACTTCTATCATTAAGTCTGTCAGTCTGTTATTCCGACTGTGGTTTCACAGGGCAGCATCCGGTGAAGCTTTCAGAACAGGGAAGCGCACCTTATAGTTATGAGTTTAACGGGAAAAAACCTCAGCTTGGCCGTCAACCGAAGGTTTTGCCTTCACAGTTGCTGGTAGCCGAGGTTTTGGAAGCGGGGAAATGCCCGATCGTGCGATCCCAAAATTGACTCGCGCGCCGGACGCTTGAAACCCGCAGACTTTTTAGGTGCGCTTGATTTTGTCTTTTTGGCTGATAAAGATCAGGGCGATCGTTGCTGGAATGACTACCAGCGAAATGCCCACAAGCAGGCTGTACAAAAAGTTAGCGAGTGAAGGAGTCATAAATTCAAAGCCTTTGTTACAACAATTTGATTTTTATTAATTTTATCAGCAGTCAGTTCTCAGGGAGAAGTTCGGCAATGGATTTTGCAAGGGATGTGGTGCTACCAGCAATATTTTTACCCTGGAAAACTCTCAGTCTCGCACCCTCAAACCCTCTAACTCTTTCCATCCGAAGGTATAAGGCCGGAAAAATTTTGTCGATCGTGTTCGATCGCACCTGTGAAACGGTTAAAATTATGAAAGGCTGACGTAACAAAACTTAAGATTTTCGAGATAAGACCCATGACTGGTATTACCGTTGCAAGTTGGATTCTGGGCTCTGTCCTAGTGGTGATGACTTTGCTATTTATTTTTCGGATCGTTCTGACTTGGTATCCCGGCGTGAACCTCAGCAAACTGCCGTTGAGTCTGATTGCTTGGCCGACTGAACCTTTTTTAGTCCTAACCAGAAAAATTGTAGCGCCGATCGGCGGAGTGGACATTACACCGATTATTTGGGTGGGCATCTGTAGCTTGCTCCGGGAAATGATGCTCGGCCAGCAAGGAATTTTGACGATGATGATGTAGGAATGGGGAATGGGGCATGGGGAATGGGGAATGGGGCATGGGGAATGGGGCATTGGGCATTGGGCATTGGGCATGGATCAACAGTTAACAGTTAACAGTTAACAGTCAACAGTCAACAGTCAACAGTCAACAGTTAACAGTCAACAGTCAACAGTCAACAGTTAACAGTTAACAGTTAACAGTCAACTGCCTACTGACTATTTTGATTCATGAACTGTTCGACGAAATTCGTGTAAACTTCGCCGCTGAGAAATTCGGGGCTATCGAGGATTTTTTGGTGGAAACTGAGGGTGGTGGGGACGCCGGTAATCGCGCATTCCCGCAATGCCCGTTTCATGCGCCGGATGGCTGAAGGTCGATCGCGCCCCCAGACAATCAATTTACCAATTAAAGAATCGTAGTAAGCAGGTATTTCGTAATCGGTGTAAACGTGAGAGTCCATCCGCACGCCAGGGCCGCCAGGAGGCAAAAAGCCGGTGATTCTGCCGGGATGGGGTCGGAAGTTGCGATCGGGGTCTTCAGCGTTGATCCGACACTCGATCGCGTGGCCGCTGAGAATTACTTGGTTTTGCTTAATTTGCAGTTTTTCTCCTTGGGCGATCCGAATTTGTTCGGCGATCAAGTCGAGCCCTGTAATCATCTCCGTGACGGTATGTTCGACCTGAATCCGGGTGTTCATTTCCATGAAGTAGAACTTGCCCGATTTGTCAAGCAAAAATTCAACAGTTCCAGCACCCGTGTAGTTAATGGATTTAGCCGCAGCAATCGCAGCGTGACCCATTTGATCTCGCAGTTTCTGGCTGAGGGCGGGGCTGGGCGCTTCTTCCAGGAGTTTCTGGTGTCGGCGCTGAATCGAACAATCTCTTTCGCCGAGGTGGATGACATTACCGTAGTTGTCGGCGAGGATTTGAATTTCGATGTGGCGCGGTTTTTCGATGAATTTTTCGAGGTAGACTCCGGGATTGCCGAAGGCTGCATCGGCTTCGCCTTGGGCTGCTGAGAAGAGTTTGGGGAGTTCCGATGCTTCTCTGACTAGCCTCATACCGCGGCCTCCACCGCCGGCGGTAGCTTTGATCATCACAGGATAGCCGATCTCGCGGGCTATTGCTAGAGCTTCGCGATCGTCCGCCAGCAATCCGACACTACCGGGAACTGTGGGAACTTTCACCCGCTGCATGGTTTCTTTGGCGGTGGATTTGTCGCCCATCGCCCTCATCGCAGCCGGACTTGGGCCGATGAAGGTAATTTGATGATCCGCGCAGATTTCGGCAAATCGGGCATTCTCGGCGAGGAAGCCATAGCCAGGGTGAATCGCTGCGGCGTTGCGCGTCAGGGCGGCCGAGATGATGTTGGGGATGTTTAAATAGCTTTTGCTGCTGGTGGGGGGGCCGATGCAAACGGCTTCGTCTGCCAACTGAACGTGTAGGGCGTGTTTATCTACAGTGGAATGAACGGCGACTGTGGCAATCCCCATTTCCTCGCAGGTGCGTAGTATGCGGAGGGCGATTTCCCCCCGATTAGCGATTAAAATTTTCGAGAACCCCATCTTCGCTGCTTAATTCACTCAATATTCTGTACAATAATCCCTTTCGGTATCTTCTGGATAATGGTTTCCCATAAATTCTTAATAAAAATTTATTTTACAATTTGGTGGTAGTTGTGCTATGGTTTTAAATCGGTGGTCTCAAAGGGCTAGTCACAAGTTAAATTTCAGGAACCTCAACCTGTGAATCTTTAACTCGTAACGCAAAAAATCCCAGAGATTGTCAGAAAGAGCGGATGTGGCGGAATTGGTATACGCGCACGCTTGAGGTGCGTGTGGCATTATGTCCTTGCGAGTTCGAGTCTCGCCATCCGCATTGAATATGTAAAACAACTGTTGACAGTTTTGGCTGTTGGCAGTTGTTTGTTTTTGATGGGTGGGTGGCCAGAAACCGGGTTTTTGCGAGAATATTTGGTTACAGGCGAAGATTCGGTGAAAAACCCGGTTTCTTGGATTTTAGTTGCTATACTGTAGACACTCTGTATATACATCCTCAAAAAAGGGTGAAGTCCTCAGAATAATATCACTAGCTAGAGGATTGGGCTATGGTTGGGACGATCGCAAAGTGGGGAAACAGTCTTGCTGTTAGGATTCCACAGCATTTAGCTAAAGAGATTAACTTAGTGGAAGGTTCCCAAGTGCAGCTTGTCTTGATAGATGGTAGGCTGACGATCGAACCGATAACTCGTCGGCGGTATTCGCTTGAGGAGTTGATTGAGGCGATTACTCCAGAAAATCTTCATACTGAGATTGACAGTGGAGTTGCTGTGGGGAATGAAGTTTGGTGACACAATCAAATCCCTACATTCCGAGTCGAGGCGATATTGTTTATTTAGACTTTGACCCCACTAAAGGACACGAACAAAAAGGACTTAGACCTGCTTTTGTGCTGTCGCCTCGTGCTTATAATCAGAAAAGTTCTTTAGCTTTATTTATGCCTATTACCAAGCAACAAAAAGGGTATCCTTTTGAAGTTGCTTTACCAATTGGATTAAAAGTTCAGGGAGTTATTCTTGCAGATCAAATCAAGTGTCTAGACTGGAAAGTTCGCGGTGTTCGATTTGTTGAATCTGTATCTGAAGATGTGATTGAGGAGGTACAGACCAAAATTGAGCCGTTGTTATTCTAAAAGTGGTGGCGAGAAACCGGGTTTTTGTGACAGACTTGGTGACAACTCCTAGATTTCGGGAAAAACCCGGTTTCTTAGATTTTGGATTGTGGGTGGGTGGCGAGAAACCGGGTTTTTGCGACAGACTTGGCGACAACTCCCAGCTTTCGGAAAAAACCCGGTTTCTGTGGTTTTGATGCGCCCACAAATATCAATTAAGAGGGAGGTAGACTTTCGCGACTAGATGAAATTGCCTCCACAGGTGATGATTTACTCTGGAGGTGGCGTTTAGTGAAAAACCAAGCCAACCATCCCAAGCCACCACCGCACAAACAACTCACCACAACCGCAATAACGAAGGGATGAGGCGGTAACACAGGATGTTGAGGAGAGGGAAAATCCCAAGGTTTTTCGATTAAGGGGTAGCCGGCGGCTAGGATTCCCGCAAAGCCGACTCCGACACCGATACCGGTACCGACTGCTTGAATCGTATTTTCTAATTCTCGATCGCGATTCTTCTCATTTATCTCCTTATCCTGTAAAGTTATCTGTGATTGGCGATCGGACTTGGCTTGCTCAATTTCCACCAAACCTCGCAATGTATTGATAAATTCGCTAATTAAGTCTTTACCCGGTTGGATATAGCTAAGATGGGTTTCTATTTGGTCGAGGTAGCGCTTACAAGTAATTTCATCAAACTTTCGCCAACTAGAAAAATCGCCCGGTTCGCCGATTTTGTTTAAGTAGTTTCGATAGTTAATCTGATTTACTTTAATTGCGGTATAATCTCCTTGCAAATTCCGAAGTTGTCGTTGATATCGCAGAGATATTTCTGGAATTGATTCAAGCAGTTTTTGCAGTTCTTCTAATGGCTTATCTTGCTTAAATTCTTTAATCTTTGCTTCTATGTCACTATAAGATTCTCTGGCTTTAATATAACTTTCTCGCCCTTGTTGATAGACATATTCAATCTTGTGGCGAGTCCAGAGTGACCCCAATAAAGGATCATAAACTGCGGAAATATCTGGAGATATCGCTTGATTATCGATCCAAACTAGAATCCGATAGAGTTTATTAGGTTGATTTCCTTGGCTAATTTCATATTCAAATAAGGGAATTTTGAGTAATTTGTCTTTATTGACTAATCTAGCTGTAAATTTAGTATTTTCCAGTAGAATTGCAACCAATTCATCAGCAATGCCTTGACAGTTTGCATCACCTACTTCTGTTTCTCCAGAAAGCCAGATAGTTTCACCGAGAGTATTTTCTGAACAATCTAAAAAGAGGCTGCTAGGTTCAAATAAATGAAGTTCTGCTGGTGTGATATCTTGGTCAGGATTTTCGGGGAATAAACTTAGATCAAAAGCATAGGTATCATTCAATAAAAACGGTTGTAAGTTCCCGCTAATCGCTAATCCATTGTGGCTGATAGTAGCAAAGTCGATCTGTTTTTGCTCTTCTGTTAGCCATTCGTTGATTAAATTTAAAGCTTTTGTCTGATGTTTGAAAATCTGTGATTGTTCATCTAATTCATAACAAACTAACTTTGCTTTCAAATCTTTTAGTTCAGTGAAAGGTAGTTTTTCACTGATTTTAATCAGATTTTCCCAAATCAAATCAGCTTGAGGTGAAACTCGATCGAGAGATTCACCTAAAGTCTGATTGAGATGGAAAAAACAAACACTGATACTAAAATTTTTCATGGAGAAGACGGTGTATCTGGCTTTGGTTCAGGAGGTTTTTCTTTAGCTATAATAGCATTCTCTATGCTTTCTTTCGTAATTTCACTTTGTTCTCCCGGCTTAGTCGATGATTTCCCTTTTCTGCCTAACTTCTCTATATTTAATTGATAATATTCATATTTTCCTCGTATCTTGTTTTTATCATTTCGTGGTAGTTCCTCTATCCATTTTTCAATGAGTTTGATATTATCTTCATCGTTACCTGTCCATTGCTCTTTAAGAGAAACTAGGGCATCTTTCAGATTGACAAATAAATCTAATTCAATTAGTTTCTGGAAGATTTCTAATTTTGTGATGCTATTACTCATATTTTTGCTCTCCTTTGCCAGCCGCACAGAACCCGGCCCAGTGATAGGGATTTTGATATATTTTATCATTGGTTCCCAGATTTTCCAATTCTATGTCCATATTACGTTGTAATATTCCTCGACATTCTTTGTTTAGGAGGTGACATTGCTCTATCCAGTCGAGGAAGCCTTGGATGTCGGTGTCTCGCATCCAGATTTGGGCTTGGTTTAATGACAGGGCGAATTTACCGGGTTGCTGGGAGAGGTTTTCGTAGGTTTTGATCATTAAAATTGCTGTGGAAAAGGCGTTTACTGACCACAGGGTGACGTATAAACTGGGACTACCTGCCAATAGGAAACCGCTGGTGAAGCTGATGTATTCGTCGGTGTCGTCGGGTTGAACTTGTCCGGTTTCGCAGGCGGAAAGGGTGACTAGGCTGCATTCGCTGAGGTTGAAATAGCGGATGATTTCTTCTAGGGTGAGAGTGCCGTCTGCTAGTTCTAAACCAGATTGTAGCGGATCGTTGGGGTTGAAGGAACCGTGACAGGAAAAGAACAGATGGTGGCTGTCGGCGACTCTTTCGGCTATTTCTAGTTTTGACTCTGATAGTTCGCCTTTTTTGGCATTTCCTTTAGCTAAAATTTCTGAGTTGAGGAAGATATTTTTGATGGTTTCTACTTCTATGTCGGCAGCTAACAAGTTATCTGTGGGGTTTTGGATGGCGAATAATTTATCGAATTTACTACGTTTGTATTTTTGGACTTGGTGTAATAGTTGACAACTGGGGGCGTAGGAAACTCCACCGGGAAAGGCATCTATCAAACATTTGGCGGTGTTGTTGGTGAGTGGGAGGGCGTGGAGAGGGAACAGGTGGAGGTGACGATGGGGAATCAGGATTAGTTTGTCGCAGGTTTTGGGAATGGCATTAACTATTTGATCAATATGCAGAATTTGGGCTAGTTTTTTGAGCTTATCACTTAAAGGTATCTCCCATTTTTCATCGCGGAGTTGCTTGAATTGTTCAATTTGTTCTTTTTCAGGTAAATGTCGATCGATATCTGCTGGATAATAATCTCCTAAATATTCCCTAGTCCAATCAATTAATTTATCTACATCAGACTCAGAAAATCGTAAAACTTGTGGTTGTGGGTTATGCTTAGTGATGATGAAAGCACAAAAACTATTACTCAAAATATACCATTCGACAATTGCTGTTTTTTTATCGGCTAACTGCTGAATTTCACCAAAATTGAGAGGTGTATAAGGATATTTTGCAGCCAAATCTTGGCGTAGTTGGTTGATGATGTCATAGTTTTTTTCTTCAGCTTGTTTTAACCGTTCATTTTCCTCAGCAATTCTCCGCGATAGCAACTCGATTAAGTTTTGCCCCTTAGAACGATCGGCATATTCCACAGCTTCGGTGTAGCGTTTCAGTTGGATGCAAACTTCTACCATACCCAGATAGAGTCTATTCCATTTTTCGGCTGATTTCTGTTTGCTTTCATCCCCAGATTGAATCTCACCCCGTAATAATTCTACTGTTTCAATTGCTAGGGCATAAGTATCGTAAGCGAGTTGCCATTGCTGGTTGCTTCGGTAAAGAGTACCTAAATTAGATAAAGTTTCTGTATAACCTTGCGGGAAAGCCTCACGAGTTCTGATAGTTAAAGCATTTCCATAACACTTTGTCGCCTGTTCGATATTCTCAGCTTTCTCTCCCCTGATTCTGTCACTGTAGGCTATTGCCAGATTATTTTGCGTCATTGCCCATTTTTCGGGAAAGGCATTGCGGGTGTAGATGGTTAATGCAGCAGTGCATGATGCGATCGCCAGTTCGATATTCTCAGCTTTCTCTCCCCTGATTCTGTTTCTGTAGGCTATTGCCAGATTATTTTGCGTCATCGCCCAATCTTCGGGAAAGGCATCGCGGGTGCGGATGGTTAATGCAGCAGTGTAAGATGCGATCGCCCGTTCCACATTATCCGCCCGCGAACCCTTGATTCTGTCTAAGTAGGCAGTAGCTAGGTTATTTTGAGTCATTGCCCATTTTTCACGGAAATCCTCAAGGGTATAAACTGTTAAAGCAGCGTCAAAAAAGCTGATCGCCTGTTCCAGATTTTGGGCCTGATCGCCTTTGATTCTTTCAATATAAGTACCAGCTAAGTTATTTTGAGTCTCTGCCCATTCTTCAGGGAAATCCTTAAGAGTACGAACTGTTAAAGCAGCGTTATAAAAGCTGATCGCCCATTCCAAATTTTCTGCCTGATCGCCGTTAAGTCTGTCACCGTAGGCATTGGCTAGGTTATTTTGAGTCATTGCCCAATCTTTAGGGAAATCCTTTAGGGTGCGAACTTTTAAAGCCTCGTTATAAAAGTTGATCGCTAGTTCCAGATTTTGGGCCCGCGAACCCTTGATTCTATCACTGTAGGTATTGGCTAAGTTATTTTGAGTCAATGCCCATTCTTCAGCGAAATCCTTTAGGGTATAAACTGTTAAAGCTGCGTTAAAAAAGTCGATCGCCAGTTCCAGATTTTTCACCCGATCACCGTTGATTCTGTTTTTGTAGGCAGTGGCTAGGTTGACTTGAGTCATTGCCCATTCTTCAGCGAAATTCTGAAGAGTGAAAACTGTTAAAGCTGTGTTAAAAAAGCAGATCGCCTGTTCCAGATTATCCGCGCGCGAACCGTTAATTCTGTATAAGTAGGCATTGGCTAGGTTGACTTGAGTCCTTGCCCAATCTTTGCTCCCCGGTTCCCGATAACTTAAAACTATTTGATAACCAGTAATGGCAATTTCAATATTGTTCGTTCTGTTTGCACGGGGAAATTGAAAAATACGAACACTTAAATTTTCAAAGATTCCGATAATTAAGCTAATTTCTTTTGTATTTTTGCTGATGACAATTAACTTCTTGACCACTTCCTGTAAAATCTCGCCAAAACGGGCATTGAGGAGATGTTGTCGTTGACCGAGGATGGAGTGAATTACTTTAATATCGCTACCGCTAGCTGCTGCTGCTTGCAATAATTCTAAGATAAACTTTACATATTCTTGGGAATTTTCACCTTCTGAGTCATCGCTATCTCCCTCATCCTTCCCATCCAAGAATTGCCCTACCTGACTGGCCAGATTTCGCAGGAAACTAGCTGGATTTTCCTGTCCTTGTTGTGTCAAGTTTTCTGCTACTGACTCGCAAGCTTGGAGAAATCCGCGATCCAATAATTCTAAGTTATCTTGTAATATCTGTGATTCGTCTCCGTTAGGGCAAGTCAGGAGAGTCTGAATTAGTTGTTGGTAGGCTTCGGCGCGGGTTTCGTCCATTGTGGGGAGTTATCAATAACACCGATGATTATTTTAGCATGATTGTACGATATTTTGTAGATACTGTCTTGATCTGTCAAGGGGTAGCAAGTAAATAAGTTGGATCGAAAGGCTTTTGGGACTTTAAAATACCAAAAGCCAAATGCACCAACTTCCTCATCAGAGCGCCAATCACCTGCATTTTGACCTTTCCACGACCCAATAATCGCTCAGTCATAGCTTTGAGTAAGGGATTACAACGCATCGCCACCACAGCAGGCATATACAAAGCCTTTCGCAGTCGGACATTTCCGGTACAAGATAAACGAGTTTTGCCATGTACAGAAGTTCCTGAGCTACGCTCACAGGGAGTTAAACCTGCATAAGCTGCCAGTTGACGAGCATTCTTATAATCTTCAATCCGACCAACTTCAGCTAACAATACAGCAGCCGTCTGTTCTCCAATACCTGGAATCGAAGTCAAC
>RDXX01000161.1 GCA_004292955.1 Oscillatoriales cyanobacterium
CGCTTCAGCGCTCTTAGGTACGTAGTTGCGCTTCAGCGCTCTTAGGTACGTAGTTGCGCTTCAGCGCTCTTAGGTACGTAGTTGCGCTTCAGCGCTCTTGGGGCTAAAGCCCAACTACATACCGCAGAGGCTACGTAGTTGCGCCAGCGCAGAGGGCTAAAGCCCAACTACATACCTTAGATACACGTAGTCTCGCCACAGAAAACCCTCCGCAGTATTAAGCGACGCAACGCCGCAAAATCGTCATCTTCCCGTCTCCGTCGATCGCCCAAAATCGAAATAATTCTTTACAATACAAGAGTAAATATAATTATTCACTTAAAAAAATCCCTTGAAAATGCCCATAAACCAACTTTCTGCAACAACAGCCTCCGCGCAAACCCAGGAATTAGACTTTGATATCGCGATCGTCGGAGGCGGCATAGTCGGCGCCACCTTAGCGTGCGCCCTCAAAGATTCAGGATTAAAAATAGCCATCATAGAAACCCAACTCCCCGCAGCAGCAGCAGCCAAAAAACAAGCCTATGCAATCACCCTGCTATCGGGAATGATCTTAGAAGGCCTCGGCGTGTGGGAACAAATCTTGCCGCAAATCACCACCTTCGAGCAAATTAGCCTCTGCGACGGCGACTATCCCGGAGTCGTCGAATTCCACCGCCCGGATTTAGGAAATACTGGCAAATTACCCGTACCAAAAACAGCTTTAGGTTATGTTGGCGAGCATCGAGTCATGCTGTCAGCTTTGCAGGAATCCTTAGCAAAAAACCAGAATTTTAGTTGGGTTTGTCCGGCGGAAGTAGTCGAGGTAAAATATTTAACTAATTGCGCCGAAATTCAAATCAAACAACAGGGCGAAACTCGCACAATTCGCACCAAATTATTAGTCGCCGCCGACGGATCTAAATCGCGAATCCGCACATCAGCAAAGATCGGCACTCGCGGCTGGAAATACTGGCAATCCTGCGTTGCCATTACTATTAAAGCTGAAAAGCCGCACAACGATATTGCTTTTGAGCGCTTCTGGCCGAGCGGCCCGATGGGAGTCTTACCATTACCGGGGAACCGTTGTCAAGTAGTTTGGACAGCACCCCACGCGGAAGCAAAAGCTTTGCAGTCTATGGACGAAAAAGAGTTTTTAACTTTGTTGGAACAGCGCACGGGCGGGATTTTAGGGCGCTTGGAGTTGGAGAGCGATCGCTTTTTGTTTCCAGTGCAGTTAATGCAGAGCGATCGCTACGTGTTGCCCAGATTAGCACTGATTGGGGATGCGGCGCACTGCTGCCATCCCGTGGGCGGACAGGGATTGAATATGGGCATTCGAGACGCAGGGGCGATCGGGCAAATCTTGCAGCAAGCCCACCAAAAAGGCGAAGACATCGGCGATTTGCGAGTATTGAAACGGTATCACAACTGGCGCAAAAAAGAGAATTTAATCGTGTTAGGATTTACCGATTTTCTAGACAGATTGTTTTCTAATACTTGGATGCCAATTGTAGCATTTCGCCGCTTTGGATTGTGGTGTTTGCGGACAATTCCGCCTGTGAGGTTTTTAGCATTGCGCTTGATGACCGGCTTAATGGGGCGGCCGCCAGAATTAGGGCAGAATTAGAAGAAACCGGGTTTTTACGATTTTTACCGACAGTAACGAAGTCTCTCAAAAAAACCCGGTTTCTTGGCCCTCGCGCACCATCTAAGAAACCGGGTTTTTACGATTTTTATCGATAATAACGAAGTCTCTCAAAAAAAACCGGTTTCTCGGCCCTCGCGCACCATCTAAGAAACCGGGTTTTTTCCTGAATATTTGCAATGTTACGAAGTTTGTCACAAAAACCCGGTTTCTCAACCCTCGTCACCAAAGTCAATCTGTACTTTCGCGCCCGATCGCGATACAATGATCTACTCAGATCGAACCCTGCCCTGACAGGAGTAGAAAAACCATGCAACCCGAACAAGAACAAGAGATTCTCAACCTGCGCGATCGCCAATTAACGCCCAAACAAATTGCCCGAAAGTTAGGATTGAAAGCATCCGAAGTCAGTAGCTTTCTGATATCTCAGGCAGAACAAACAGCCCTCGCTAGCGCCGAAAAAGGAGAGTTATTGCCCGTTGCTCAATGTCTCGTGGATGTAAATTTTGCGAATGCCTTGTTGCGAAATGAAACCACTGAAGCGGGCGGTTTGGGTTTAGTGATGGTTACCCGTTCCAAGGGATACAATCGTTTTGTTGCAACCTCTTATTTGATCGACTACTGGTGTTTGGGAGTTAAGGATGCCATGCCGCCACGTAACTGCAACGATAGCCAATATAAAAATCTCGTTGAGCTTTCTTACTCGCAGTTTGGGCAAGAATACGAGGAGATTAGTTTAGAGCAAGCACAAGCACTGGTTTGGGGCGCGATCGCCTATGCCAAAAAATTAGGCTTTAAACCGCATCGCGATTTCGAGGAGTCGAAGGCTCATTTAGGAGAACCAACCAGCGAAATCAGCTTGAAATTCGGTCGCGATGGAAAACCTTATTATATTGAGGGGCCTTACGATAATACAACAAAAATTATCAATACGCTTAGAAACTCTGTGGGAGACGGTAATTTCGATTTCTTGCACGAGATTGGGTAGAAATTGATACGGTTCAGTATTTTGTAGGGGCGGGTTCACCAACAATAATCGCCTGAAACAAACAATCTCAAAAACCCGCCCCAACCCAACGATAAATCATCATGTACAATTTTTCTATGCGATGCAAATTTCAGGTTGATGTAGGTTGTCGGTGGTGACAGGGCGGGTTTATCCAGATTGTT
>RDXX01000162.1 GCA_004292955.1 Oscillatoriales cyanobacterium
CCCAAAATCCCTTTCTTGCCGTAAAAGAGCTGATGGATGGGTGAAAAAATCAACAATTCTACTCCTTGGGACACAGGGAGTCTGCCGGAAAAGATAAGTAATTATCTTGCTAGTTAGGACCACCTTCGGGTGAGTGAAACCTACGGAGGGAGGATAAGACCAGCTTAGAGATTGCTCGCGTCGAGGCTCTCCCGTTGAAAGAGGAAGCCCGCACTCTATTTGTTTACAATAATGAGTGTCGGGTATGTCACGTATCTATGATAACATTCAAATATCTACTGTTGGGACTGACTTACTTAGGTTTCGGCTGGGGATATTTGCCCTGGCTGCGGATGAACCGGGCGGCGATCGCAATTGTTGGGTCAGATGAGTGCCGTAGCTTTGGGGAGTAGGAGACCTCAAAACTGCTTGGCAGGCGATCGACACCTATCTGTAAACGATATCGCGCGAGGGATTCCCGCGCCCGTTAGCTAAAAGGCGATCGGCAATAGACAAGATTGCACTCATTTGCAAATTATCTTGAAAAATCATCTGCGTTTACCTGTGTTTATCTGCTTGACATCTGCGGTTCCTGTATAATTGAATGATTGATGCAAGAGGTCTAATATCTTAGGTTTTGAGATTATTCCTTCTTCCCTTCCCTCTCTTCCTTCGCGACAAGAGCGCTATCGTGGTTCGTTACAACAGCAAAACTAGCAATTTTCCAAGGTTCTATCTTAAAACTTTCCGATAGAGGCAACCTTTCAGACAAAATTGCAGACCTTTCTAGCAAATCGACAGACTCTAAAATCTCCAATCCCAAATCGCCATCCAATGCTAACACAGCCTGTTTGCCCTCGGATTCGCAACACCGAAAAATCCAGACATTCGCATCATCTTCCGACTGTTTGAAAGCCATCAACACTAAATTTTCGGCGGACAAATCCAAGAACTTGCCAACGGGTGGCAGAGTCCGATCGCGATTTTCCGGCAACTGCGACAACACCTTTACTAACAGCGGCATATTCAACTCGCAGCCGCGCCGAACAGTGCCAGCATCTTGCCAATTTCCAGCGTGGGGATAGACGGCACAAGTAAATTGGGAAACTCCAACATCTGCTGCTTCATCCGGCCAAGTGGAACTTCTGAGCAAAGTCAGCCGAATTTGATTTGGTTGAATGTCGCAACCGTATTTACAATCGTTGAGCAAACTGACTCCAAAACCGTCATTGCTGATATCAGTCCAACGGAAAATCGGTACTTCCCATTTGGCTTTTTCTGCCGGTGTCTGCGGCTTGGTCGTGCGTGCGATCGCGCCGCCGGGAATTTCGCAAGTTGCAAAATCTGCTGCGACATTTAACCCGAAGGCTGTTTTGACTAAAACGTGAGTTTCTTGCCAATCTACGACTGTCTTGATTTTCAGCAGTGGCGAACCTGTTTCTACTATATAATCTTGGCTAAACTCGGATTTACCAATTTGCATAACTACGCGCAAACTCTGCCGTACTTCTCCCCGGTCTACCCAAGAAATCTGTTTGAGTATCGGGGCGGGTAATGGATGTTTTTGGTAATTCGGATCGATGTTCCAAGCATCCCAATATTGACCGCTGTCTTGAAAGGCTTGCAGTTGATTGCCTCCGACTGCATTCAGGACTTCTCTATTGTTTGCTTTATCCCAAATGCTGGATAAATTACCAGTTTCTGCGTCTACTGTTGCCCGAATAAGCTCATTTTCTAAGACCGTTTCTGGGGCTGAAAAAAGCGTTTCTTGACAAGGCGTGTTTTTTTGTGCTATACCGTATGTAAGTTTTGATAAATCTGTCTTTTTTTCGGTGGCTGAGCTTGCAGGGGCATGATTTAGGGTTTGAGCGCCATGGCAAAGCCAAAAAACGCGGTAGCCGATCGCCGGAACACTCTGGGCCGAAAATAACAGTGTAGATTGGGATTGCGATGGGAGTCGATCGCCCTTAACAATCTGCGAAGTCAACCGCCCTCCCGATAAGTCGTAAATTTGCCAAGCTGCGTCGGGGGAATCGGGAAGAGTTACGGCGACAACTTCAGAGCGCGACCAATTGAGAGAATTGAAAACAAAAATCGGTTGAGCGTCCGACTGCGGAGGAGAAGGTAGAGAAATCTGAGCAGCGATCGCATCTAAGGATTGTAGCAGGATGTGGTGGCAAGAGCGATCGACCTCAGCAAAGGCTAGATTAGCATCAGTGTAGACCTGGGCGATCGCCGAACCGGGCAAAATATCGTGAAACTGGTTAAACAACACCTGTTTCCAAGCCGATTCTAACTCAACTTTCGGATAAACCGCACCAGTGCAGATTGTCGCGATCGAAGACAACAACTCCGCTTGATAGAGCAAATCTTCGCAGCGGCGATTTTGGCGTTTTTGGTCAGCGCGAGTCGTGTAACAACCCCGGTGGAATTCTAAGTAAAGTTCGTCTTTCCAGATTGGGAGATTGGGAGACGGGGAGAGGGGAAGAGAGGGGGAATTTTTTAGTTGAGATTTCTCTTGGTGAATTTCGGTTGGGAAATCAAGGTATTTAGGTTCTGATTCCGAAAATTTACCGGAAAAATCACCTACTAAGCCGGACAAATTCTCGGTTGTTTTCCTAAGTTGCAAATTTTCCTCGTTTTCTACCGAATTCGTTTCACTTTCGGATGAACTTGTCGAATTTTCGAGTAATTTTCCCGATGCTACACCTGATAAAGTTTCGACAACTTCAGGAATTGGCAAACTTGCGGGAGTTTTGAGATTGGAGTTAAGGCTTTCGGGTAAATTTGCGGAATTTTCGACTCGAGTAAATTTGGAGGTGCGACATCCGACAAAGTTTCGACAAATTCAGCAATTGGCAAACTTGCGGGAGTTTCCTGAGTTGAAGTTGTACTTCCGGGTAAAGTTGCGGAATTTTCGACTAATTTGGGAGGTGCGACATCCGACAAAGTTTCGACAACTTCAGGAATTGGCAAACTTGCGGGAGTTTTTAGATTGGAGTTGAGGCTTTCGGGTAAATTTGCGGAATTTTCCGATGCGACACCTGATAAAGTTTCGACAACTTCAGGAATTGGCAAACTTGCGGGAGTTTTGAGATTGGAGTTAAGGCTTTCGGGTAAATTTGCGGAATTTTCGACTTGCGGAATTTTCGACTAATTTTGGAGGTGCGACATCCGACAAAGTTTCGACAAATTCAGCAATTGGCAAACTTGCGGGAGTTTCCCGAGTTGAAGTTCGACTTGCGGATGAAATTGTAGAATTTTCTAGCAAGTTTCCCGATGCGACATCCGACAAAGTTTCGACAACTTCAGCAATTGGTAAACTTGCGGGAGTTTCCTGAGTTGAAGTTCTACTTTCGGATGAAATTGTAGAATTTTCTAGCAAGTTTCCCGATGCGACATCCGACAAAGTTTCGACGACTTCAGCAATTGGTAAATTTTCCCGACTTGGCGACTGCGAAACATCAGATTGAGAATCAACCTCTGCAACTTCCGGCAAAAACTGACTCTCAATCAAAGACAAATAATCAACAGCCTTCGCAAACTCCAACCTTGGGAAAAAAGGCGACAACTTCCAGCGTTTCGCCACCTCTAGCATATCGCGAGTCGGGCCGCCGCCGTGGTCGCCAACTCCCGGCAACCAAAGAGCATCTTGCAAACCAGTTTTAATTTGCCAATCAAAAGCATGAGTTGCCATTTTTACAGATTCTACACTTTCGCCGATCGCGCCAGACATCATGCTAAATATTTTAGTACCATCCAACCCTTCCCACCAAAAAGCACCGTGGGGAAATTCCGTCGAATCATTCCAGCGCAACTTCTGCGTCACAAAATAGTCAACTCCACCTTGCCGCAAAATCTGAGGTAATTGCCATCCAAAGCCAAAAGTATCCGGTAGCCAAGCCACCCGCATCAACTCCCCAAACTTTTCTTTGGCATAACGCTGTCCGTAAAACACTTGCCGCACCATTGACTCAGCCGAAATCAAGTTTAAATCCGGTTCAACCCACATCCCACCGACAACTTCCCAACGTCCGACGGCCACCTGTTTTTGAATTGCAGTAAATAAGTCAGGGCGGTGCTCTTCCATCCAAGCATAAAGCGCTGGAGTTGAATGACAGAAAATCAAATCGGGAAACTGGGATTGCAATTTCAATACCGACTCAAAAGTTCGTTCCGCCGCTTCCCAAGTTTCCGGGACAGGCCACAGCCAAGCTAAGTCTAAATGAGCGTGACCAACCAAATAGATTTTACCTGTATATATAGATGTATGGCAAGTTTCAAGTGAGTCAGTTCTGGATTGGGAATTGGGAATTGATAATGGGGAATTTGTAATTTGTAATTGGGAATTGGCTGGCGAGTGTATGACTTGATTGAGAAAAGCTATATCGCCAGTTTCACCTATATATATAGATGTGGAGTTCTGATTTTCTGAAACCTGAGAAAGTATCTGCCTACTTCCTCCCTCTGCGCCCTCTGCGCCCTCTGCGGTTAAATCATCTAACTCTCCAGAAAAAGAAGGAATATCGGCAGTTTCACCTATATATATAGATGTGGA
>RDXX01000086.1 GCA_004292955.1 Oscillatoriales cyanobacterium
TGTACCACTAGCTTCAGGTACACTGGATGTTGGTTTATCACTCAAGTTAGAAACAATTTTCATGAATCTATTTGTTCTTCTTGCATCTCCCAATTGAGTCTTTTATAATTCTTCCCTTACCCATTGATCGATCATTTTAATCTCATTCCTGGGCGATCGCCAGATCGTTTGACAGCACAGATGTTGATTTTTGTCAAATTTATTGTTAAGAAAGATGTTTATAAAGCATAGCTTATTAAGGGGGATTTAGGGGGATCGAGATATGTGCAACTTCACATTAAATTGGTATTACTGGGTATCGTTTTTGTTATTTTCTTAAGTATTTTTACTGGCATTATTGGATAATTACTAGATTATAATAGTTAGATCAAAAATAATAAAAAAATAACTATCGTTATGATAGAACTAACTGGCTATCAAATTATCGATCGCATTTACTCAGGCACTCGCACCGTAGTTTATCGAGGTTTCCGCACAGACGACAAACAGCCCGTTGCCATCAAAGTCTTGCATAGCGAGTATCCCAGCTTCAGCGAACTCGTCCAATTTCGCAATCAGTACACGATCGCCAAAAACCTCAACTTGCCCGGAATCATCCAAACCTACAGCTTGGAACCCTACCGCAACGGCTATGCGCTGATTGTCGAAGACTTCGGGGGAATTTCTCTAAAAGAGTGGACTGGAAAAGGCAAAACAGTAAAATCTCTCGTTGAGTTTTTCCAAATAGCGATCGCCCTAAGCAATACATTAGATATACTTGGGAACCACTGCATCATTCACAAAGATATTAAACCAGCTAATATTCTGATTAATCCGCAAACCAAGCAAATCAAACTAATCGACTTCTCCATCGCTTCTTTACTGCCACGAGAAACGCAAGAAATTTATTATAATCCCAACGTTTTAGAAGGAACCATCGCCTATATTTCTCCCGAACAAACAGGACGAATGAACCGAGGCGTTGACTACCGAACCGACTTTTATTCCCTCGGAGTTACTTTTTACGAACTGCTGACAGGAAATTTGCCGTTTCAATCCCAAGATCCGATGGAGTTAGTTCACTATCATATTGCCAAACAACCGCCATCTCTTCGACAAGAAACAAATCCACAATCAACAATTAAAAGTGTAGATATTCCGCAGGCAATTGCTAATATTGTCATGAAGTTGATGGCGAAAAATGCAGAAGAACGCTATCAAAGTGCATTAGGATTAAAACACGATCTAGAAACTTGTTTTGCTCAACTCCAAGCAACTGGTAAAATTGAGCATTTTGAATTGGGACAACGGGATATTTGCGATCGCTTCCTGATTCCTGAAAAACTCTACGGCAGGGAAATCGAAGTTCAAAAACTATTAGCAGCATTCGATCGAGTAGCGACTCCCCTGTCATCCACCCTTAGCAACGGTAGACAAAGGGGGGGTGAATTGATCCTGGTTTCTGGATTTTCTGGCATTGGCAAAACGGCTGTTGTGAATGAAGTTCACAAACCCATTGTCCGGCAACGGGGTTATTTTATTAAAGGGAAATTTGACCAGTTTAATCGCAATATTCCCTTTTCTGCCTTTGTGCAAGCCTTCCGCGATCTGATGGGGCAACTGCTTTCCGAGTCGGACACCCAACTACAAACCTGGAAAACACAGATTCTAGAAGCGGTTGGCGAAAATGGGCAGGTAATTGTTGAAGTAATTCCTGAACTGGAACGAATTATCGGCACACAATCTGTTGCCACTAAACTGTCGGGAACAGCCGCCCAAAATCGATTCAATTCATTGTTTGAAAAGTTTCTTCAAGTCTTCACAAAACCAGAACATCCCTTAGTTATCTTTTTGGATGATTTGCAGTGGGCAGATTCCGCTTCACTGAATTTGATGCAACTGTTAATGGCATCGGAAACAGGCTATTTGCTGCTGATTGGAGCATACCGGGACAATGAAGTTTCCGGAGCCCATCCGTTAATGCTGACCTTGGATGCAGTGAGCAAAACTGAGGCAATCGTGAGTACGATCGCCCTAAAGCCATTAAGCCAATCTAGTTTGAATCAATTAGTTGCAGATACGCTCAACTGTGATACGGCGTTAGCGCAACCGTTGACGGCATTGATTGCACAAAAAACCCAAGGAAATCCATTTTTTGCCACTCAGTTTCTCAAGGCACTCCATCAGGATGAGTTGATTAAGTTTGACAGCCAAGTCGGACATTGGGAATGCGATATTGTCCGGGTGCGGGAGGCGGCACTCACGGATGATGTGGTGGAGTTTATGGCGTTGCAGTTGCAGAAACTGCCACTGGAAACACAAGCGGTGTTGAAACTGGCTGCTTGTATTGGCAACGAATTCGATTTGAAGACGCTGGCGATCGCCTTTGAGCAATCTGAGACGGAAACGTCAACAACATTGTGGCAAGCTTTGCAAGAAGGCTTGATTCTACCTCAAAGTGAAGTTTACAAGTTTTATATCCAACGAGAAACCCAGGATTTAGTCGAAAATTCACAGATTGCACTCTACAGATTTCTCCACGATCGCATCCAACAAGCTGCCTATTCTCTCATTCCTGAGTATCAAAAATCCCAAATTCACCTCAAAATTGGCAGATTACTGTTAGCTAAAAGTTTATCTGCAAACAGGGCAAAGCAAGTATTTTTGTTAGTGAATCAACTGAATTTGGGAAGAGCATTAATTAACCAATTATCGGAACAATTACTGTTGGCTCAACTGAATCTAGAAGCAGGTGACAAAGCGATCGCCTCTACTGCTTACGAAGCTGCCGTAGATTATTGTCGCACCGGCATCGAATTGTTGCCACCCGACTGCTGGCATCGACAGGATACCTTGACTCGCAAGCTGCATCAAGGCCTTGCCCAAGCCGCCTGTCTGTGCAGTCAATTCGAGTTGATGGATCGGTGCATTGACACTGCACTCCAACACAGCCCTGATTTCTTAACAGCCCTACCGATGCAGGACATTCGCTTGCAGGGCTTGAAACTTCAAAGTCGCTTTTCCGAAGCAATTGCTCTCGGGCGATCGCTCTTAGAGACATTAGGCATCACCTTTCCGTCCCAGCCCCAGCCCCAGGATATCATCATGGGCTTGCAGGAAGTACAAGCTAAACTTGCCGATCGCTCGATCGAGGACTTATTAGAATCTCCAGCGATTGACGATCCCTACAAACTGGCAGCCAGCTATCTATTACTGAGAATTTCTCCCGCCGCCTTTTTAGGCGATCCGATGTTGTTCCCCCTGCTAGTATTAGCACAAACCAAACTTGGATTAGACAATGGTCATGCTGCTCCTCATACTCATGGTTATGCAAACTACGCGATGTTAGTGGGTGGAATGTTAGGAGATAAAACCGCTGCCTATGAATTTGGACAATTAGCACTCCAACTTATCGATCGATACGAAGCCCGCGAACTGGCGGCCATGACCACATTCTTAGTCAATCTTTTTACTCAACATTGGCATTTTTCAGCACATCAGATTGTAGAAAAATTGCAACAAACTTACACCCTGGCTATAGAAACTGGTGATTATGAACACGCCACTTATAGTGCTTTTAACTACTGTAATCTGGCTTATTTAGCTGGAAACAATTTAGCAACAGTCCATGTTGAAATGGAAAAGTATAGCCAGTGGATGGGGCAAATCGGAGAAGCTGGCATTGGTTTCGCCATCCATCAAGCTAATCACCAGGGTATCTTGAGCTTAGAAGGGAAAATTCCTGCACCCAGTTTCCCGATCGATTGGGAACAGATAAATCCGGGAATTCCTGTCTTTATTTATTACATTCACAATCAGCTCGTTTATAGCTATCTTTTTGGTGATTATCACACCGCTCAACGCATTGCTTCCCTACTAGATCGCTGCGATCCGATTACGCGGACTCAGCTTGTTGTTATTGTCACCGAATTTTATGCAGTGCTAGCAGATTTGGCTCTTGAACCCAGCACGCAGCCAGAAAAATCTGCATTGGGCGATCGCATTCAGAGCAAACTCACACAGCTTGAACAAAGGGCTAGCCAAGCTCCGATGAACTTCCAACATAAATACGATCTGGTGGCGGCGGAGCATCGGCGAGTGCTGGGTGAAAGAATAGAAGCGATCGATCTATACGATCTTGCCATTTCTGGCGCTAAAGCCAACAAATACATTCAAGAAGAAGCCCTCGCCAACGAACTTGCAGCCAAATTCTATCTAGATTGGGGCAAAGAAAAAGTCGCCTCCGGCTATATGCAAGAAGCTTACTACTGCTATGCCCGTTGGGGAGCCAAAGCCAAAACCGATGACTTAGAAAATCGTTATCCCAATTTACTGCGCCCCATTCTCTATGCAGGTACCGAATCTCTAACTATCTTGGAAACACTGACAACAATTACTGCTCTTGCGCCTCATTCCTCTATTAACACCTCTACCAATCCTACCCAGTCTTCAAGCACGAGCATTAACACCGCTCTGGATTTTGCCACGCTCCTCAAAGCCTTTCAAAGCCTCTCTGAAACCATTCAACTGGAGCAGCTCCTGCATCAACTCAGCCAAATCATTTTACAAAACTCTGGGGCTGAACGCTTCGTGATGATAGTTCCCAATGAAGCTGGGGAATGGTATGTCCAAGTCATCGCAACTCTCGATGAAATCGATATTAGCGCTGCTCCCCTGGAGGGGCATGAGGCTCTGCCGATAAAACTGATTCAGTATGTCAAAAACACGCAGGAAGTGGTTGTCATCGACAATCTCAAGACTGATTTGCCAGTGATTGACGAGTATTTACTCCAGCGACAGCCCAAGAGCATTTTGTGTCTGCCTGTTTTGCATCAAAGTCAATTACGTGGCATTGTATATTTGAAGAATAAAAGAACCAGTGGTGCGTTTACGCGCGATCGCATCCTGACTCTTAACTTTCTCTGCACTCAAGCCGCTATTTCCATCGAAAATGCCAAGCTATATCAGCGAGAAAAAGAGAAATCCGATAAATTAGCTCAACAAGAAAAACAGTATCGCAGCATTTTTGAATCAGTCACAGATGGACTCTCAATTGTCGATCTAGAGACAGGTATCACAATTGCGATCAACCCAACTGTATGTAAAATATTTGGCTATTCTGAGGCAGAGTTTCTGGCTTTATCTCCGCCAGATTTTGTGATAGCTGAAGAACTTTCCATATTTGCCAAATTTATTGAGACTGTCCGAGGCGGGCAGATTTTTAATCATCAGGGGCGATGTATCCGCAAAGATGGCACAATTTTTGACATTGAGATTAAAGCAACTTCCTGTGACTACAACGGCAAGCGTCATGCGCTAGTAATTTTCCGAGATATTAGCGATCGCAAACACGCTGAAGCTGCCCTGGCTGAGAGTGAGGCTAAATTCCGAAGATTGGTGGAAGGGGCAAATGACATGATTTGGTCTGCCCAGGCAGATGGCATCTTTACCTACCTTTCTCCCCAATTTGAGACGATGTTTGGATTCCCCCCGTCTGATTGGGTTGGAAAATCCTTAACATATTTAATTCATCCCGATGACTTAGAAATGGCGCTGGCACCGGCTAAAGTTGCGCTTGAGCAAGGCACGAACCAGCAAGATATAGAATTTCGTCACCTATGCCAAGACGGCAGCTATCTGTGGGTAACACTAAACATGACTCCCATCAAAGATACTGAAGGTCATGCTATAGGACTCCAAGGTATTGTGCGAGATATTAGCGATCGCAAAAATGCAGAAACCATTATTCAACAAAAAACCCACGCCTTAGAACAGGCTTTACAAGAATTGCAGCAAGCTCAATTACATATGGTTCAAAGTGAAAAGATGTCAGCCTTGGGTAATTTAGTTGCTGGTGTTGCCCACGAAATTAATAATCCCGTGGGCTGCATTGTCGGTAATGTCGGTGCGGTACAGGATGCTCTTAACGACTTATTTGGACTTATCGATCTCTATCAGAAAAAGTTTCCTACACCCGATACGGAAATTGAAGACGAATTAGAAGCGATCGATCTGGAATATTTACGGGAAGATTTACCAAAATTAATCAAGGCGATGAAAGATGGGGCCGATCGCATTACATCGATTAGCAAAAGTCTCCGTACTTTCTCCCGTAACGATAGCGACACTAAGCAGTTATTCAACCTCCACGAAGGCATCGATAGCACAGTCCTAATTCTGCGCCATCGTCTCAAAGCCAACGAACATCGTCCCGCCATTGAAGTTGTCACCGAATATGGCAAAATTCCGGGAATTACCTGTTTCCCCGGACAACTCAATCAGGTATTTATGAATATTTTGGCGAATGCGATCGATGCGCTAGATGAATCTAATTCAGGACGCAGTTTTGCTGAGATTAAAGCTCATCCCAATCGGATCGAGATTCGGACGAACCTGGAAAGTGAAGGTGTAAAAGTGAGGATCGCGGATAACGGAAAAGGAATGTCGTCAGAAGTAAAATCCCACATTTTCGATCATTTATTTACCACGAAACGTGTGGGAAAAGGCACTGGGTTAGGATTGGCGATCGCCCGACAGATCGTAGAAGAAAAACACGGGGGGACTATCGAGGTGGCATCAACTCTAAGTGAAGGTACTGAGTTTGTAATCTCGCTCCCAATTAAAGGCCATATTTCAACAGTTGACAGTTGACAGTTGACAGTTGACAGTTTGAGAGCGACCTCTACCTAGAAGTCCGAGGATTGGAGTAATGAATAGTCTGATTTTAATTTTTAATAAAATGGCTTGCGATCGCAGCTTAAAATAGGGAATAGCGATCGAACCATTGGTGGCAAAGGTCAGGGTACGATCGCCTGTGAACATAAAACCTGGAGACCAAAGCTCAACCTCCCGGGTGCATCTGGCGCAAGGAAGAGGGCGAAGCATGACCGCATATAAGTTATTAGTTATAATCTCATATTGATTGCGGTCATGCTTCGCCCCTACGGATATATTCGCCTTGCGCCAGATGCACCAAACCTCGCAGATTCAATGCGGCAATAAATCTAAAATCGACTTACCTATGATGAAATCTAACGCGAATCCCGCTAAAACTCTACCTTTACGACTTGTACTCGTAGTTCCGTTTGTCTTGCAAATCTTTGCCGCAGTCGGACTGACTGGTTATCTGTCGCTGCGTAACGGACAGCAAGCAGTAAATGATGTTTCCAGTCAGTTGCGTCAAGAGATTAGCGATCGCCTCAACCTGCAAGTCCTGGCTTATCTAGACAAGCCTTATATTGTAGGGCAAACGATCGTGGCCGCGGGTCAAGAAGGGCGGTTAGATTTAACAGATGTCACCAAACTAGAACGGACTTTTTGGCGGTTGGTCAGCCAAGATACTGTCGAATTCATGCAAATTGCTTTAACTGATGGCACAAGTATTACCTTAGAGGATACATTAAAGGATGGCATCGTTTCTCGGGTTGGTGACAAAGCGAATCTGCCTCAGCGTCAAATCTACAGTCTGGGCGATCGAGGTCAACGGACTAGGTTGATAGAAACTCAACCAATGTTTGACGCTCGGACTCGATCCTGGTATTTAGCTGCACTGAAAGCCGGAAAACCAATCTGGACATCTCAGCCCTACTTGGGCCAGACGACGAAGAAGGCGACAATTGCTCTAACCCAGCCGATCTACAACAGCGATGGAAATTTATTAGGAGTTCAAAACAATATTTTTCGGATTAGCAAGATTCATAGCTTTCTCAACAATCTACAGGTGAATCAAACAGGACAAACGTTTATCATCGATCGATCGGGCAACCTGATTGCAAGTTCCACGATCGAAGAGCCTTATATTATAGATCGCAAAAAAAATGAATTACAACAAATTCCTGCCGTCAAGTCTGAAAATTATGTAATGCGTCAAACAGCCCAAGCAATCCTCGAACGACTTGGCACTTTTAACAACATTGCCGAAAGTCAGCAGCTTGATTTTATGCTGGGAAACCAACGTCAGTTTATTCAAATTTCAACTATTAACGACAAACGAGGTATCGATTGGATCGGCGTCATTGTAGTCCCTGAATCAACTTTCATGGCACAAATCAATGCCAACACTCGCACCACAATTATCCTCTGTTTGGGTGCGTTGGTTTTGGCAACCGTTCTCGGTATATATACTTCCCAATGGATTGCCGATCCGATTCTGAAATTGCAACAAGCCAGTGAAGCCATTGCCACGGGTGAACTCGATCGCACAGTCGAAATTAACGATATCAAAGAATTAGCAGGGTTAGCGCGATCGTTCAACCAAATGGCAGCGCAACTCAAAACCTCCTTCACAGTCCTCGAAGCTCGCGTTGCCGAACGTACCCTAGAACTTCAACAAGCAAAGGAATTAGCCGACAACGCCAACGCCGCCAAAAGCGAATTTCTCGCCAATATGAGCCACGAACTCCGCACACCCCTTAACGGCATCCTCGGCTACGCTCAGATTCTGCAACGCAGCGAACCCCTCACCTCGAAAGGAAGTAACGGCGTTAACATCATCTACCAGTGCGGCTCCCACCTGCTCACCCTAATTAACGATATCCTTGACCTCTCTAAAATCGAAGCAGGTAAACTAGAAATCTATCCCGCCTCCTTCTACTTTCCTTCCTTTCTCCAAAGCGTTGTAGAAATCAACAGTATTCGAGCGCAACAAAAAGGAATTACCTTCGACTTTCTCCCAGATGATAACTTACCTATGGGAGTCCTGGCGGATGAAAAGCGTTTGCGTCAGGTACTAATTAATCTGTTGAGTAATGCCATTAAATTCACGAATCAAGGCAGCGTGACCTTCTTAGTTGAGAGAGTTGAAACAACGGATCGACCGGATTTTTGCACTCTCCGTTTCTCAGTAAAAGATACCGGAGTCGGAATTACCCCGCAACAACTAGAGCAGATATTCCAGCCATTTGAACAGGTAGGTGATATCAAAAAACAATCCGAAGGTACTGGATTAGGACTAGCAATTAGCCATAAAATTGTCTCCTTGATGGGTAGTGAAATTAAAGTCGAAAGTATTTCCGGGGAAGGTAGCACCTTCTCCTTTGAAGTAGAATTGCCCGAAGAGAAGGATTGGGCTGCGGATTCGAGAGTTGTTTCTCAGAGAACTATCCTAGGCTATGCTGGGAAACGACGCAAAATTTTATTGATCGATGACCGCTGGGAAAATCGTTCGGTATTGCTGAATCTTTTGGAACCAATTGGTTTTAAAATTATTGAAGCTAGCGACGGACAAGAAGGACTCCAGCAAGTTTTACAGACTGCACCGGATTTGATTATTACCGATCTATCCATGCCAGTCATGGACGGGTTTGAGTTTTTGCACTCATTGCGATCGCATCCAGAACTACAACATCACATTGTGCTGGTTTCTTCAGCCAGTGTCTTTGAGATCGATCGCCTCAATAGCATTAAAGCGGGGGGCAATAATTTCTTACCCAAACCCATCCAAGCTGAAATATTGCTAGAACAAGTGCAAAAGTATTTAAAGTTAGAGTGGATTTATCAGGATCCCAAAGACGAGCAACTTTGGGAGTTGGATGTAGCTCAAGAAATTAAGCCGCCATCTGACGCCATTTTGACCCAACTTGCTCAACTAGCCAAAATGGGCGATTTAGAGGGAGTGATGGAAGTCGCCCAGCAAATTTCCGATGGGGATAATGCCGCTTTTGTCCGAGAACTTATCCAGATGGCCGAGGCGTGCGAGATCAAACAACTACGGGCATTTATTCAGCAGTATCTCGCTTAATGTGTAGTATTAGAAACTATGATTGACTCAAGCAATTCCTTTATTTTGATTGTGGATGACAATCCCACCAACTTGTCTATCCTCTCCAAAACCTTGAAATCCGCCAACTACAAAATTCGCATGGCAGTGGATGGCGAAGAAGCCCTAGCTATGGTGGCCTATGCTCACCCAGACCTAATTTTACTCGACGTGCAAATGCCCAAAATGGACGGTTTTGAAGCCTGTCGCCGCCTCCAATCAGACCCCGCTACTCAAGGTATCCCCATAATTTTTATGACGGCTTTGGCAGATACGGAGAATAAAATCCAAGGCTTATCCTTGGGGGCGGTGGACTACATTACCAAACCTTTTGAACCCCAGGAAGTATTAGCAAGGGTGAAAGTTCACTGGCGTCTAAAGCAACTAGCCGACACCTTAGAACAACGAGTGGCACAACGTACCGATGAGTTGGAGAAAGTCCAATTGCAATTGGTGCAGCAAGAAAAACTCTCCACTCTGGGACAACTGGTGGCGGGTGTTGCTCATGAAATTAACAATCCCATTGCTTGTGTCGTAGGTAATGTCAGTGCTGTGGAAGATAGCATTAACGATCTATTTGATTTGATCGATCTATATCGCCAACGGTTCCCCGAACCCGGCCCGACAATTGAGGCATCTCTAGACACGATCGATCTAGAATATCTGCGGGAAGATTTGCCCAAACTGGTTAAATCCATGAAGGATGGGGGCGATCGCATCGTATCTATTAGTCAAAGCCTCCGCACTTTTTCCCGCGCCGACAGCGATAAAAAGCAGAAATTTAACCTGGCTGAAGGTATTGACAGCACAGTGCTGATCTTGCGCCATCGCCTCAAGGCAAATAATCTGCGTCCAGCTATTGAAGTGATTGCTAACTACGGCGATGTGCCAGAAATTAATTGTTTTCCCGGACAATTAAATCAGGTGTTTATGAATATTCTCGCCAATGCGATCGATGCTTTGGATGCAGCGTGCGTTGGGCGAACCTATGCGGAATTAGAAGCCGATCCTGAGCGAATTATTATTTCTACTCAAATGTCGATCGACCTTTCTACCGTAGAAATTAGTATCAAAGACAACGGCTTTGGTATGCCAAAGTCAGTAAAATCGCGGATATTCGACCATCTGTTTACTACGAAAGAGGTTGGCAAGGGGACGGGATTGGGATTGGCGATCGCTAAGTCTATCGTAGAAGAAACCCACAGCGGCAAGTTAATCTGCCATTCTGTGCTGGGTGAAGGGACAGAATTTGCGATCGAGCTTCCGGTGTAAAAAATATTACATTGTGCCCAGTCGCTCGATCGCGCAATCGGATGTGATATTATCGATCGACCTTGGGTGCGGACTTGAGCTTCAAAGCGCTTAAAAATTTAACGCATTCAGCTTCAAGCAATCGGTATTTAATCGGCTTGATGAAGGCATTAAAATGATTTAACCCAACAATATAATTGCCAGTTTCGATAGCGATAGGGGATAAATGAGTGCCTTCTATTTCCCGAGTTAAAACTGGTAAATCTCTAGCTTTCAACTGTTCAACCAACCACAGCACATCGCTGTTTTTTTGTACTTCCAAACTTTTGTCAATATCCCTAACTGAGCCTGCTATGTCATCTCGATCGAACGAAATCAGTGCAGTTAAATTAAACAAAGAACTGCCAGCAATAAAACACTGAGTTTCTGCTCTTGTCGGCCGCACTCCCAAACCTAGTTTGTCTAACAGCACTGCGAGGGCTCGAATCGGAATTGCACTCTCGGTGTTGCTGATATCGGGAGCAATTAATAAAGAGGGTTGACCTTTAATTGAAGGTGTCTCGATACTGCTATTATAGATTAACTTTTGAATCTGTCGGTTTTCATCTTGGCCATAACATTGATTCGCAATATTTTGCCAATTGGCATCGCTTAAAAACTCTAAAAGAGCGATGTACTTGCATCCCAAACTGTGACCCACCCAAAAATAGCTCGATCGCTCTTGATAAATATCCGACTCCCAACCCAATTTTTTCGCAACTTCCGTTAGTTCTTTCCTAAGTATCTCCTGTTCTTGCAATAAACTAACTGCGATCGGCCAGTGGCGAAAACTAAACCTAAACGGCAAAGCAACAATTGTATAGCCATCTGCAAACAACTTTTTTAAGAAATCTCGATAAAATACAGTAGGAAAAGTGCCAAAAAAAGTGCCACCTATAAATTGAATGACACCTTTTGGCTGGGGGTGAACCGCTACCCAACTAAAAGAAATTGGCTGAAACTTAAATACTGGTTGCATCCGAATAATCCTCATACCATTTTAGATTTTTAACGTTTGTAGTGAGGACTGAAGTCCTCACTACAAACTAGCGGCAAGGTGCGCGGCGGGAGCGCACCCTACATATAGCCTTTCTCAGATAGGTAAGGTACGTTGTTGGGATGCGAGCCCTATAGGTTTAGTGCTTATATAAGCTGTCATTCATACCTCATCTTTTTGAGAAAGGCTATAGCCTTTCTCAGATAGGTGAGGTATGACTGCGATCTGAGTTGTTGGCGTGTCTGCGAGCTTACCGTATAACCTATGGTAAGAGGGCCCAAGCCCAACAACGTACCTCACCTACTTGAGAACTGCTATACCAGAGATTTTAGGTATTTCCCACCCTATAGAGTTGGTGGATAATTCCCTTCTTTTCTAGCAGTGAGACATTTTAACGGGAATATCGAACTTGTTCATCACGGTATTTAGCGCCTTCAAATTGGCCTCATTTGGTTCAAGTTCCGCCAGAAGTTGTACTAGCATTTGAGCTTTTTCTGAATTGTCTGCGTCTGAACTAGCTAACTCCAAATTACCATCGCGCAACTCTTCCAAAACCGGCAGTATGATTGGTGGATCGATAATAATTGGCCCAGAGATTGCCGGAGGAAGCACATTCAATGCTTTTCCGCTAGCGATCGCCAGAGTGTAATTAATTTGATCGAAGTCTAGATCCCCAACCACACCTGGAAAACCATTCGGCAAAAAAGTACCCCGAATTTCTGGATTCAGCAACACTCTGGCTCCTTGTTTGGTTGGAGGTACGGGGCCTGGAAAGAAGCGGCGGGGCTGCAAAAACAGCGAGACATATCCCCGTACTTCTAGGCTACCCGAAGTGAGAACTGCTGGCACAAGAGGTAACAATTCAACAGATGCAGTTTTGCCAGCAGGTATTCTGAAAAACCCGCGATATATGTTGCTAGATCCGATCTGAGTCAGAGGTATAAAGGTGTTAGCGCCTTCAACGTCAATAATTAAGCGAACGTTAACGCCGTCGATCGGGATTTTATTAGGATCTGGCGGTACGGGCAAACTAACGGCAAACTCAATCCGATATCGCAAGTCGATCGCTTCGAGATTAGAGATGGTGAGAAAGTATCCTTGAACGACCCGCCGAAGCACTGGAGTGAGTTCTGGTGCGGTGGGCACTGGAGGTGCGATGGGCTTTGCCAAGAGTTCAAAAGTTGAAATTTCCATGTGTTTATCTAAGTAGGTTGTGCGAGCACAAAAGTTTTGTTTTTTGCTTTTCCCTCGCTATATCTATTGATAACCGGGGGTACAAGTTAGTTACCAGTCACTTTTTTGAGTGACACTCATTTGAGCTAACCCGATCGGGCTAGCTCAACCGTGCTGGTTGACAGTGAATATAGAATTTGCTAAAAGGGCGATCGTTCTTATCGCACAAGGAAAAAGGAAGTTCGGCAACGAGCAATTTAGATCTAACGGATGTATTGGCAGTTGCGATAGATTATAATAAGTCAATCTTGGGCGCATGATGACTGTGTGGCAAGGCTTTGAGATTTCGAGACGAGCGCGAACAATAACAGAAATACGTTACTTTTGCGATCGCGAACTGTAACTTCAAAGTAATCAAATTCATTCAATAAAGTAGGAAAATGCCGTAGAACCTCCAAATCAATACAATGACCCGCTCTTTCACCCCGCCTAGAAGCTTCTAAAATCCTGCAAGTCTCCGACAATACCCTCAGAAACTGGAACAAAAATATTGCCACAAAAATCAAATCGGCTAGTGAGTTTGAGCGGGCGGGAGATTACTAACATGAGTATTTATAAAAACAGCGAGCGGGAATTAGAAATTGATAACAATTTCCCAAATCTAAAATCTAAAATCTAAAATCTAAAATCTAAAATGGTATTACCTCTCTCCCGAATTTTCAGCCAAGTTCCTCTCCGAACCGCTCTGCTCGTTCCTTTTCTTGTAGAAATTGCCGGCACAGTAGCGATAGTGGGTTGTCTCTCCTTGGAAGTTTGACCGAAGAACGAGACGCCAGCCCCTGGCTAACGACACGGGGATAAGTCGGCGGCGGTTTCAACCGCCTAAGCGTATTTAATAAATCTTAATGCAAGATTTGCACCATATACAGGTTAATGCTGTATAACTATAATATGAGCGTTAATTACAAATCCAACAAAAATGTCGTCTACTCGTGTAAATACCATATTGTGTGGTGTCCAAAATATCGTCGCAAAGTTTTAATTGAAGGTGTCGATGCCCGACTAAAAGAAATATTGTTAGAAGTTGCGACTGAGTTTAATAGTGAATTGATAGAAATGGAAGTAATGCCAGATCATGTTCACCTCTTAATCGAGTGCGATCCTCAGTTTGGGATTGCCAAACTAATCAGATACATGAAAGGACGATCCTCTAGATACCTCCGTCAAGAATTTCCTTGTTTAAAAAGTCGATTACCAACGTTATGGACTAATAGCTACTTCATTGCAACTGTTGGCGGTGCGCCCATTACAGTAATTAAACAGTACATTGAGACTCAAAAAAATGTCTAATTATGGCTGCCAGCAAAATTTAATTAGCCCAAATCGAGAGTTAAGAAGCGTTCTAGAGTTTGTATGCGAAGAGTCAAACAAGCTAGCCAACTCTGGGACTTACTACTGTCGGCAATTGTATTTCAAAACCGGGAAGATTCCGGGCAAGTATGACTTGCACAAATTATTCAAAGAAAATCTGCACTTTAAAGCGCTGTATTCCCATGTTGCCCAACAGACGTTGACCAGTGTTGCGGAATCTTTCAAGTCATATATTGGATTGCTGAAGGGAATCAAAAGTGGTACAGTAACGCAACATCCTAAACTACCGAAGTATCGCAAAAACAGCTTAAAACTTGTGACCTTCCCAAAAGCAGATGTAAAGCTAAAGAATGGGCAATTAAGGTTCCCATTAGGTAGTAAGGTTAAATTGTGGTTTGGGATTGGTGAATTTTATTTGCCAATGCCGTCTAACCTAGACTACAAAACAATTAGAGAGATTCGCATTTTGCCAAGAAATGGCGAATTTTATGCCGAGTTTGTCTACCAGCTTCAGTCAACAGCGATTAAATTAGATACAAACAAAGCTCTGGGTATCGATCCAGGGTTAAATAATTGGTTAACTTGTGTTTCCAATGCGGGAACAAGTTTTATTGTAGATGGACGGCATTTAAAATCATTAAATCAATGGTATAACAAGCGGGTTGCAGCGATTAAAGAGCATAGACCTCAAGGTTTTTGGTCTAAGAGATTGGCGCTCCTTACAGAAAAGCGAAACAGGCAGGTCAGAGATGCAGTCAATAAAGCGGCTAGATTAGTATTAAGCCACTGTCTCGAAAATCAAATAGGCACAATCGTTTTCGGCTGGAACAAGGGGATGCGTCAAGAAATAAATCTTGGTAGCAAAACCAATCAAAGTTTTGTGCAAATCCCTACCGCTCGGTTGAAAGATAGGATTTTCCAGCTTTGTGAACAGTATGGTATTCAGTTTGTTGAAACAGAAGAAAGCTATACAAGTAAGGCAAGTTTTTTAGATTCGGATGAATTGCCTAAGTTCGGTGAAAAAACTGAAGGGTGGAAAGAATCTGGAAAGCGCGTTAATCGTGGATTATATCGGTCAAAAGATGGAAGCAAAATTAATGCAGACTGCAATGGCGCTGCGAACATTTTGCGAAAAGTAGCGGCAACTTTAGGGCTATGCCTAAAAGGAGTCAGTAGGGGCGCTTTGATTTCGCCTTTAAAAGTTCGCATCTGGACTCTTCAAAAATCCCCGTCCCGGAGTGGGCTGGGGAGTATCAATTGTGATTCGGTATTGGCAGAAGGAACAGAATTTGCGATCGCGCTACCGCTTGTTTAAAATGCCTTGTGCTCTAGCTGTAACTATTGCAGCGGCAAAAATACGGTCATCACCTCACCCTTTTGGGGGCGCTGGCGAATTACCAGCTTGCCGCCAGCAGCGCGAAATAAATTCTTAGTGACGCTCAAATTTAAGCTCAAACTTCCTGTCTCCGGCTGTACCATGAGCAAAGGCCCGATCGATCGCAAAGGAGCATTCGCCGATCCTCCAAAAGTCGATACGCCGTTACCTTCAGGTAAGTGTTCCGATTCTAACTGCAATTTTAATTGACTCCCTGCCAACGTCACCTCTACCTGAATGCGACTTCCCGATCGCAAAGTTCGAGTAAAATTCTCAATCAAATTAGTTAACACCTGATCCAACATCGTCGGATCGCTGACTACCGCCGGCAATTTTTGGGGCACAATCACTTCTAAAGTGTGGTTGCGCTGAATCGCTTGTTTTTGCCAGCGAGGAATGCTATTTTGGAGCACTTCACCGAGGGACATGGCTGTTAGCTGCAATGCGGAATTTTTAGCTTGCGACATTTCCATTTCCACGGCGCGGAAAATTAAACCGAAGCGATCGATCTGAGCGGTACACTCAGCATCGATGGTTTCCAAACGCTTCACCACCACTGGATCGAGTTTGGGGCGTTTCAGCAGCAACCGAGTCAGGGTGCGGATGGTGGCCAAAGGAGTGCGGACTTCGTGGGCGATCGCCTGTAGCAACTCCACCTCTTTAGTAGCGTGAGGAATTGCAGACTTGCACTTGATATCTTGCCTACCTTTCAGGCTATCCTCAACTCTTTCATCCTTGAGCCTGCCTGCTTCCTCTTTCCCAACAGGCAAATTATTTAACAACAAGCTGGTGAACAGCGCGACTGTTTGATATTTGGGAGCAACAGGCAAAAACTGCTGGAATAGCGCATCTAATTTATGAGTAGAATCGTGAGTAGAATTAGGAGTTAATTGGTGCGATCGCAAATTGAATCGACCGTCAGAATTAGCAAGCAAACATTCACTTTCAGTTACGCGGCGCCGCAAAACTTCCCAAGCTTTGGCGACGACTTGGGGGTCGAAGGAAAATAGAAAAGCCGGCATTCCCGCAGCATTTTCACCCAAAACCATCACCAGACTAAAACTAGCCGTTAAAACCAGACAAAATTGTTCGTTCGCCAAAGGATCGCCGATCGCCAAAGCCAAAGTCGGGGCCGTCGCAGGCACGGATCTTTGCTTGTCAGCGGCCGGTAGCAAAGCTAAAGTTTGTCTAGCACGAAAAGACCACAAAGCTGCATCGTTGTCAGGAATACTGGTAAAAATCCAATTAGCAAAGCCCGAAGCCACCACCGGCTCAGTCAAAACCGAAGATGGGCCCGACAAAATCAATCCCTGACAGGAATTGGGGACGGGGGATGGGGAGAGACAGTGTGTTTGCTTCGCGAGCATTTGATTCAAAGTTGCGATCGCCCCGTACCATTCCTGTTCAGCTTTGGGCCGGGAAGCCGCACGACTCCCAGGACACTTCGGGCGGTTGTTTTCTCCAGCCAACTTCACATCAAACAGACTGAGGTCATTTTCTAAGGCCTCGGAGGCTAAAATCTCGCTGATTGTCGGTAAAAAGTAAGTATTCACAGTAGGTATAAACCCACCTTCACCAGGTATGAAGGATGAAGTATTTATTTATAGGAATGTTCAGGAGTAAAAATTCAAGCACCAGCAGAACCCAAAAATCCCGCATAATTTCTTGCGCTTTGCTCCTAACTCACAGGATATCCACATTTGTCAACTATCGTTATTGGCAGAACCGTACAAATTAAGTCGCAATCTCCGCGCTGCGGGCGATATTTTTGACGAACCCACCCGATCGCCCCGGCAAAAGTGCAAAATGGATGCAGTTAAACACCGTGCTTTCCTTATGCCCACCTCGATCGCCGACTCGAAAAATCTGTTGTCAGAGTTAATGGCACGCTACCGCAACCAAGTAGATTATCTAGCAATTCGACTCGAAGAAGCCGAAGGCACAGACATCCTGCTGCGGGGCGAAAAAATTGAAACCCTCAGCGAAGGAGTCTCAATTGGCGGCCAAGTCCGAGCTTGTCACAAAGGCGGCTGGGGCTTTGCCAGTTTTAACCGACTTTCCACCCTCGCCGAAAGAATCGAAGAAGCCATCGCCGCAGCCAAACTGATCGGCGAAGAAGAAACGATTCTCGCGCCAGTTACGCCAGTACAAGACATTTGCTTCCTGCCTTTGACAGGAACAGACCCCCGTCTGGTGCCGCTAATTGAGAAAAAGCAATTGTGCGATCGCTACGCAGCCATCCTACGCAGCATAGACCCCCGCATCGCCACCATCTCCGTGCGTTACGGCGACAGCACCCAGCGCACGATCCTCGCCACCTCCGAAGGCACGATGCTCGAACAAGGTTGGGCAGACATGGAAATGCGGTTTGCCGCCACAGCCCGCAGCGGGGAAACCGTACAAACCGGCCGCGAAACCACTGGTTCGCGGAAAGCTTACGAAGATTTAACCGAACTTGATACCCAAGTTCGCAGTGCCGCCCAGCGCGCGGTAGACTCCCTAGCCTTGCCCCCCGTCCAAGGCAACACCTACACCGTCGTCATCGACCCAATACTTAGCGGATTGTTCGTCCACGAAGCCTTCGGACACCTTTCAGAAGCTGACATGGCCTACGAAAATCCCGACATCTTGGAAATTATGACCCTCGGCCGCCAGTTCGGCCCGAAAAACTTGCAAATTTTCGACGGTGCTGCGCCACAGGGACACCGGGGCAGCTATTTCTATGACGATGAAGGGACTCCGGCGACTACGACTCAGTTAATTAAAGACGGCGCTTTAGTTGGGCGGCTGCACTCGCGGGAAACTGCGGGTAAGTTGGGAGAAACGCCTACGGGCAATGCTCGCTGTTTAAATTATCACTATCCGCCGATCGTCCGCATGACGAATACTTGGATCGAACGGGGCGATACGCCGGTTGCGGATTTATTTTCTGGTATCAAAGAGGGTGTTTTCGCGCGCAATTGGCAAGGCGGCATGACTAACGGCGAAATGTTTACTTTCAGCGCCGGCGAAGCTTGGATGATTCGCGATGGCAAACTGGACAATCCGGTGCGGGATGTAACTCTTTCGGGTAATGTTTTCAGCACTTTAGCGGATATTGAGGCGATCGGCGACGATTTCTACTGGGATGAATCCGGCGGCTGCGGGAAGGGAGGACAAAGCGGTTTACCCGTGGGCTGCGGCGGCCCGAGTTTGCGGATCCGGGATGTCGTGGTTGGCGGCGAAGCTGCGGAAGAGTAGAGCTTCAAAACCGTGGAATATCTACTAGGTAAAGCGCCAGATTCCTACTAGCGCTTTACCTATTTTTTTTGATCTAAAACCTGAAATTTTAGGGTGATATCATGTCTGGTTGCATGGAAATTATTTAACCGCAGAGAACACAGAGGACACAGAGGGAGAGAATAGAGATCTGAATACAGGACGATGCTACCGGATTTGATATGAATCGATCGTACCATTTTTGATTTTGATTGGGTTGACTGACGGTATCAGCATCAGTCGAGAAAGTCTCAAGACTCAAAAAGTCTGGTTTCTGCGATCGCGTGCGAGTCTCGGCGAGAACATCCCGGAGACGGCGAGGTTCTACACCTTTGTGCATCGTTTTTGGTATCTTTAGCTGCTAATAGCAGTTGTTGCGATTTATTGAACTGATGTTCTGCAATTGAAAAGTTTGCTAGTTTTTGAGGAATCACAAGAGCGCTAACTAATAGCGTACTCAAACAAATTAACTTGATGGTAGTATTCATTGTGTTGTGTTTTTTTTTCAGAGATTTTTGCTCCCCGATCCAACATCGCTTCAGCCAATCTGGAAGTAATTGCGTTTAACTCTTCGTTTAAGAATGCCCTCATTACTTATTTATCTCCCTCGACAGAGTAGGGAAAAATACTCAAAGTAATCGGCCGATTTATTTTGCTTTGTTTAGCAAAAACATCCATTGTTTGGGTTTATCTCCCGCTGCCTCGTTCGGGCAAGGTATCTTTATCGTTATCTGCGTAAAATATCTGAGCGTTGGCTTGGACGGTCATAATTTCGGGAGCAGGTTTGTCTTGAGAGAAAAAGGTCGATCGGGTTTCTAAGCTTTGAGCGTTAACTGCTGTGCTACTCAGTAGCAGGGTTGACATCAGCATGGAAGAGTAAAGGCGCATCATAGAGTTCCGTGTCGTATTTTCTATTTCTTGATACGCAGCCTGTACTCTGCTATCAGGGCAAAAACAGGTAAAAAAAAAATTGAATTGCCGCGAAATCATCAATTGGTAATTGATGACCCATACATTTTTTTGAATTTTAGTCAAACGGGGTAAAACCCCTCGTTTCTCTCACTGTTTCAGTTGTAAGTTCAAGTTACCTACTAATTGCCGAAAACCACCAGCAGTCAAGGCTTCCCATCTTTTTGCGACACTCTTGCAACCAGGAAACGAAACCGTAAGTTATAAATATTTACGAGTCTTCAGATTAACTTCATAATTTATTGATATGGAGATGCAGCCTCGGATTAAAGACACAAAAACACAGTATCCTGGGCGCGGCTTGGGCACTCTATATATTTATATGTTGTTGAATCAGATTCCTGAAATTGTAGATATTTACGAGTTTTCAGATTAACTTCATAATTTATTGATATCGAGATGCAGCTTCGGATCGAAGACAAGCTAATGCCACATCAGAATGTCGCGCGTAACATAGGCTACGATCTGATTTGCGAATCTATGTATAGGAATAGAGAGTCGAGGGTTGACGAGTTATCCAAAACAACATCAGCTTGTTGGCACTTGTTAGCTAGCGGCATCTGGGCGTTAATCCGTGCATTAGCTCGATCGCAACTCAAGCCGTCTCGGTGCATCAGCCGTTGTAACTGCACTTCGGGCGAACAGTACACCACCCAAATTTCGGTACACAAGTCAGTCATGTTAGCTTCAAACAGCAGCGGCACTACCAATACCAAAGTCAACCTGTCAGTCTGGGCGCAGAAACCTGGTTTTTTTTCAACCACACTTGGTTCTAGTTCTCGATCGCCTTCCCAAAACCCGCTTTCTTGAGTTTTTGTACCTAATTCATCTGTGTCTGGGGATACCAGATTTAAGGCAGCAATGTAGCTTTGAGTTTCCTCCACTAACCGGCGGCGCACATAAGGGTGAATCTGTTGATCTAACCACTGCCGTTCGGCTGCGTTACAAAAAATAATATTTCCTAACTCGGGGCGGTTTAAATTGCCGTCGGGGAGCAAAATAACGGCGCCGTATCGTTCTACAATAGAGTCTAGTATTGGCGAACCTGGGTGCACAGCTTCGCGGGCGTAAATATCGGCATCTAAAATCGGAAATCCATAGGTATATGCCAGATAATTAGATATAGCGGTTTTCCCGGTGGCGATGCCCCCAGTTAAGCCGATCGTGCGGACAATTCGATCGCTCATAATTTTCTCTGTTTAAACTCAACGGTGTTTCGACACTTACTGTCCGTATTTGCTATGTTGGTGACACAATTAAAATTAGACTTGAAATTGGGAATTGGCGATCGAGAGTTAGGGTTAGGAATTGTCAGCATGAGGGTGCGATCGACTGTTTTTTACCTAAAATCTCCATTTAAAACTTGAATTCAGGTCTAGATCGAGGCAAATTTTATGAAAGCTCAATCTGCTGTGCGATCGATTCTGGCAGCAATTCCCCTGGCTGGATTTTTGATATTAGATTTTTTCCCCAACCTGGTTTTCTTCAAAGAAGATAGCAGCGGATGGGTGATTGTGGCAATTTATCGCCAATCTCAAATTGCTGCGGCCGAGCCAATTATGGCAGCCCCAGACGGCACCGGAACCACCATCACCACGCCCGGTGCGTCGCCCTCTCGCTACGATATTACAGGTGGCACAAGTTCCAGAGACGGAGCAAATCTGTTCCACAGTTTTACTCGATTTGGTTTAAATTCTGGCGAAACTGCCAATTTCATCTCCAACCCAAACATTAAAAATATCCTCGGCCGCGTTGTCGGCGGCGACGCTTCCTTAATTAACGGTCTAATTCAAGTTAGCGGTGGCAATTCTAATTTGTACCTGATGAACCCGGCAGGGATTATTTTTGGCAGTAATGCGCGACTAGACGTACCAGGGTCTTTTCTGGCTACCACCGCTAGCAGTATCGGTTTTGACAGCGGCTGGTTCAACGGTACGGGGGCGAATAACTACGCGGGCCTAGTGGGAGCACCGAATACTTTTGCTTTTGGCGCACAGCCGGGGAGTATTGTCAATGCCGGTGACTTGGCTGTGGAAAACGGGCAGAGTTTGACTTTGCTGGGCGGTACTGTCATCAGTACGGGGAGACTTTCAGCGCCAGGCGGTCAAATTACGGTGGCGGCTGTCCCGGGCCAAAATCTGGTGCGGTTGAGTCAAAACGGACTTTTGCTGAGTTTAGAAGTTGCTCCGGCTGCGGGAGTGGCTGGTTCGGAAGCTCTGCCGTTTTCTCCTCTGAGTTTGCCAAAGCTACTCTCGGGTTCCGGCGTGGCTAGCGCTACTGGTATAACTACGAACGATCGCGGTGAAGTCGTACTTACGGGCGGCCAAACAGTAGCGGCAGGTGCTGGAACTGCTTTGGTATCGGGTGCTGCGGACGTGTCTGCCAGGGGGGGCGCGGGAGGTACTGTCAACGTGTTGGGCGACAAGGTAGGGCTGTTGTCCGCGAAGATTGAGGCTTCTGGGCCCGACGGCGGGGGAACGGTGCGGATCGGGGGAGATTACCGAGGCGAGGGAACTGTGCCGAATGCCAGAATGACTTACGTGGATGGCAAAAGTTCGATCGCAGCCAACGCCACTCGATCGGGTAATGGCGGCAGAGTTTTTGTCTGGGCGGACAACACAACAGCATTTTTGGGCCGCATCAGCGCAACGGGCGTTTCTGAATCGAACAGCAGCGGTGTTGGCGGGTTTGTGGAAATTTCGGGGAAGCAAAGATTGATGTTTAACGGCACTGTCGATACTTCCGGGACAAACGGTTTGGGGACTTTGCTGTTCGATCCTGAAAATATTTTAATTACAGATTCCTCAGAAGCTGCGGGGGATGCGGCAGTTATTGCTAACAGTAATATTTTGGCAACACAAACGCCTTCACCAGGGCAGGCAAACAATTCCGATTCTTCCCTGACTATTTCAAGAAGAGCTTTGGAAAGTATTTCGGGGACAACCAATGTGGTTCTCGAAGCCCTGAATGATATTAAAATTGCTGATTTGGCGGATAATAAGTTGAGCTTTGCCGCAACTACTGGATCCGTGACATTGAGAGCAGATGCCGATCGCAATGGTGCGGGTGTTTTTTCGATGAATGCTGGAGATACAATTAGCACTCGCGGAGGCGCGATCGCCCTGGAGGGAAGTCAAATTACTGCGGGCAATTTGTCCAGCAACGGCGGAAATATTAGTTTAATTAGTCCGGGGACAACCGTTGCAGCCAATGTTTCGGCATCGAATTCCAGCGGCGGCACAAGTGGCAATATTTTGCTCGAAGGCCTGAACGTCACAGCCCAAAAACTTGATGCTAGCGGTTCTAAATCGTCGGCAAATGTAACTTTGACGGCTCGGAATATTCTGGGAGTTAGTTCGATCGCCGGTGGTTCGGGAAACATTACTTTAACTGGTAATGAAATTAATTTGAAAGGGGACAAAAATTCGGTCAGCGGGACGGGCTTTTTGGTACTCCAACCTTGGAATCTCGGTCAAAATATTGCGATCGCTGGTTCTGGAGATGTCGGGACTAATACTTATTTGAATCTGACAGCAAGCGAGCTCGAAAATTTGCAAAATGGGTTTGCTGGAATTACGATCGGCCGCAGCAACGGTAGCGGTTCGATTCTGATTGCTAATAATTTCACATTTTACGATCCGCTAATTATTCAATCGCCGACGGGTTTGGGAACAATTACGAGCACAAGTTCCCTGACAGGGGCAGACAATGCCTCAATTACTCTGAAAGCTGAGGGCAATATCCGCATCGGAAATATCACTACCAACAATCAGGAAATTCGCATCAATAGCACAACCGGCAATGTGACTACGGCTGCGCTACGCACAGGAAGTCCCCCCAGCATCAACACGAATGTCAATTCTGCGAAAGTGCCGCGCACGTCGGGGGGAGATGTGAGCGTTACCGCCGAGGGTACGGTGACTGCTGGCGCGATCGACACTAGGGGCGATCGCGCGGGGAATGTGACGCTGACTGGCCGCGGCGGAGTCACTGTTAGCGCGATCGAAGCTGGCGGCTCGGAAACAGGTGGAAATATTACTCTGACAGGCAACGAAATTGACTTGACGGGCGGCAACAATTCGATCGCCAGCAACGGCAATCTGGTGCTGCAACCAATCGATCCGGCTCAAAATATGACGATCGCCGGTGCTGCTGAGACTGAGGCTTTGAACTTGACTGCTGCGGAATTCAACTCGCTGCGAAACGGGTTTGCTTCAATCGCGATCGGGCGTGCTGACGGTAGCGGCTCGATCGCGATTACTCCAGCAACCACAACGCCCAATTCAACGCCGGCGGTGACATTTCAAGATCCGACGACGATTCGATCGCCCTTGGGATCTGGTGCGATCGTGGGATCTGGTGCGATCGTGGGAACTGATAACGCTAGCATCGCTCTGATGGGCGGTAGTGTGGCAGTGGGAGACGTTACCTCGAATGCAGGGATTAATATCACTAGCAGTCAAGGTAATGTGACTGCTGGTACGGTTTCCTCTCGATCGGCAAATGGGACGGCGGGCAATATCAACATCCGCAGCGCGGGCTCGGTAGTCGTGGGCAATGTCAATGCTTTCGGTGCCTCAAGTGGCGGAGATATCTCGATCGTGGCGCCGGGCCGGATCGTGACAGGGGTGATCAATTCTAGTTCGCAGTCGGGAAGTGCCGGTTCGAGCAAGATTACCGGGCAGAAAGATGTTGAAGTTGTTTCCATCAAAGCTAATGGAAATACGGGCGGCGATGTGGCAATCCAGGCTGGGGGATTGTTCCGGGCTGCTGGAAGCGAAACGACGAGCGATCGCGCCAGCGTTAGCATTTCTACAGACGGACAGGTGCGATCGGGTTCGCTGACGCTGTTGCAAAGCACTTGCCCGTCGGGAAACTGCACAACCACGACTGTTGGGACAGGAAACTCGAAGTCGAACGCTACCTCCTCAACTACTGCTACCGCGCCCCTGTTGAGCCTGCCGAGTCCAGCACCAACTACCACTGTGGGATTAAAAAATACAGGCAATTCTCCACAAATTGTCACTCAGACTCCGAGCGTGTCTTCGCCCAAGAGCGGTACCGCAAATGTACCCTCAGGGTCTGCTACTGTGCCTGTTGAGGAACGGTCGAACGAGACTGCTGCCGGCTCTGTTTTGCTGTCGCAGTCGGTGTTAAAAAACAATGTGGGTGCGTCTAGTGCGACAGAAAACGGCGGTGGAGCAACTGCACAAAAACCTGGAAGTGGCAATACAGACAGTATCGCGAGTTTGAGGCTGCCTGAGATTTCTCGATCGACTTCGATCGCGCAAATAAGTCCGATCGACGCAGTGCAGCAAAGGGATAGAGCTCAGGGCCGGGAATTTGAACGTTACTTTGGTGGAAATCTCGATCAAAAGTCAATCACGCAGCAAAGTATCCGAGATACTCTCAGCAGCGTCAATCGCTTGACGGGAGTTAAACCGGCGATCGTTTACGTCTGGGTGAAAGACAAGAATTTAGAACTTGTGTTGTTATTGCCAGACGGCAAAAATGTGTTTAAAAGCGTGCCTGCAAGTCGCGAAACAGTGCTGCAAGTTGCTAAGGAATTCACTAATGCTATCAGAACTCCCAAAACATTGACTGGTTCTGATTACAAGCAACCTGCCAAGGAACTTTACCAGTGGTTAATTGCACCGCTGCAAGCGGAATTGGATGCTAACAAAATTGACACCTTGGCGTTTTCGATGGATGCCGGTTTGCGAACTTTACCTTTAGCTGCTCTGTTTGACGGCAAACAGTTTTTGGTAGAAAAGTATAGTTTGGGGCTGATTCCCAGTTTGAGTTTGACTGATACTCGCTATGCCGATGTTAAGGATTCGGAAGTTTTGGCGATGGGTGCGTCGAAATTTCCCGAAAAATACGATCAAAATCCTTTACCTGCGGTGCCGCTCGAAATATCAACAATTGTGGGCAAGATTTGGCATGGTGCGTCTTTTCTCAACGAACGTTTTACGCTGGCAAATTTGAAGGAAAAACGCAATCAATCCCAATACAAAATTATTCACTTAGCTACTCACGGCGATTTTCAGCCTGGTGGTGCAGAAAATTCTTACATTCAGTTTTGGGATACTAAATTGCGGTTAAATCAGTTGGAAGAGTTGAAGTTATCTAACCCGCAGGTGGAGTTGTTGGTTTTGAGTGCGTGCACTACGGCGGTGGGAGACGAACAGGCTGAGTTGGGGTTTGCGGGATTGGCGGTACACGCGGGGGTAAAATCGGCTTTGGCGAGTTTGTGGTATGTGTCAGATGCTGGAACTTTGGGGTTGATGACCGAGTTTTACCAGCAGTTGCGGACGGCGCCGATTAAGGCTGAGGCTTTGCGGCAAGCGCAGTTGGCGATGTTGCGCGGGGAAGTGCGGTTGCAGGATGGTTATTTGGTGCGATCGGGCAACAATCAAGCTCTGCCTTTGCCTGCGGAATTGACGGCTAGGGGCGATCGAAATTTGTCGCATCCGTATTATTGGGCCGCTTTTACAATGATTGGTTCGCCTTGGTAATTTTGAAGGAAGAGGGAAGAAGGAAGAAGGAAGAAGGAAGAAGGAAGAAGGAAGAAGGAAGAAGGAAGAAGGAAGAAGGAAGAAGGAAGAAGGAAGAAGGAAGAAGGAAGAAGGCCACGAAAAATCCCTATCTACATATCGACAATTTTGCTGGCGACGCACCTTAGGAACGAAAATTTAATAACTTACACTCTTAAAAGTGGGATGGGCGTCCCGCCCGTCCTTTATAGACCAATACGGTTTACTTAACACTATTTATGCCCGGAGATCCCCTAAATCCCCCTTAAGAAGGGGGACTTTAAGAGCTTCTTGTCCCCCCCTTCCCAAGGGGGGTTAGGGGGGATCTGTCTTAAGTGAACCGTATTGCTTTATAGACGGGCGGGACGCCCATCCCACAATAATTAAAATTGTAAGTTATTTAATTCTCATTCCTTACCACAATGGTACGATCGGGAGCATCTCCGTTTTGCAAAAAGCATTTTTTAAACAGCGGACGCCAGGACGTACTACGAACCTTTTTTGTGATGCTAATCGACCGGGCATGATATGATATGACTCATCACTAATTGTTACCTGCTATCTGACTCAAGCGTTTGAGGATGCGGAGTACATCGTGTAGATTATTGGTGCGATTGCTAATTCCAAATAAATCAGATTTGGCATATCGCGGTGATTCTCCGTTGAGCAACTTGACAAAGATGAAACTGCCTCCTGTAGCAATCATGCCGTAACTCGGGCGATCGCGATTGGGATTGGCCAGCATATAAGCTAAGATTTGCGCCAGCCCCGCTTCAATGGAAAACGAAACTCGTTTCGATTCGATTACCATCAGCCACAATTGGTCTTTTAAAACTAAAGTGTCGAGGCTGCCTTTAATAATCACGCCTTCATCTTCTTCGGAAATTTCGACGGATTTTTCCGGTTTAATGTAAAATGGGTGCAGGTAAAACTCGCCGGTGAACAGTAGTGGAGAGACGATCGACAAACTGATGGTTTTTTCCAGCATCGGCGGATACTCTAGCAAGTTGAAGTAACCCGCTTTAATCTGATCTAGCTGTCGTTTCTGAAACTCTGTGATTTCTGGTAACTCCTCTTGCCATTCCGGGAAAAATTGGTCGTCTGTGACAAGTTGCAGGTTAAAAAGTGTTTTTAATTCTTCTAGCGTGACATTTTTAGCTTGAATAGTTTGAACCATAATTTCCTAGCCTTTATTTTATAGATATTTACAATTTTATCAAATTCCTCTACAACCAAATTGGTTCGTAGTGAGGACTTCAGTCCTTCTTTTTATGAGGACTAAAGTCCTCACTACGAACCGAAGATAGGCGAAGTTATAGTTTAATCTTACTAATTCCAAATTTTTTGTAGATTCAGAACAAATCCCGGCAAAACCTCTTCCCCAGAAAGGGTGAGAGGAGATTGTAAAACTTCAACTGGTTGACCGGGGCGATAAATTTCTACTTCTCGTTTTTTGCGGTTAATCAGCCAACCCAAACGGCAGCCATTTTCCATATATTCTTGCATTTTTGCCTGCGTCTTGTTCAAGCTGTCACTCGGAGAAAGAAACTCGATGACAAAATCAGGACAGAGGGGGATAAATTTGTCTCTTTGTTCGGGTGTTAAAGCTTCCCACCGCGATTTTTCTACCCAGGAGACATCGGGAGAGCGATCGGCTTTACTGGGCAGAGTAAACCCTGTGGAGGAATCAAACACTTCTCCGAGTTCGGTTCGATCGTTCCACGTCCAGATTTGAGCATTCGCTGTTGAGTTGCGTTTCCCTGTTTCTCCTCCGGTTGGCGGCATGACGATTAATTCTCCGTTGGCGTTGCGTTCTAGTTTCAATTCTGGGTGTTCTTCGCACAGTTGGTAGAACTGTTCGGAAGTTAGTTTGACAATGGAATTGAGATTTAAGGTGATAGCAGTCATGATTATTTACCTGCTGTGTATATGAACTAGATTAAGAACTAAAAATGGGATGATTCATTTTTAATTCTTAATTTTTAATTCTTAACTTCTAATTCTACTGCAATTGTTGGATGCGCTTGAGGGCATCTTGATATGCAGTTGTTCTGCCGCCTTGCTTGTAAAGTTCCGCTGCTTTTTGAAAGTCGGCAATTGCTTTGGCTTTGTCTTCTGTCAGGTAAGCTAAAGCTCGGTTGTAGTAGGCGTCGGCAAAACCGGGATTGGCTGCGATCGCACTCGTGTATGCTTGAATAGCGGTTCCACCGCGGGTGGGGTCGGGTTGTGGCAAGCCGGCAGTAATGAAAGTGCGGGCATTGCCGATATTAAAATGCAATTCTGGGCTGTATTTAGGATTGAAAGTGAGTGCTTTGTTGAAATCGGCGATCGCCTCCCAAGCCTCTCCCTGATCTAAGCGCGAAAGCCCTCGAAAATAATAGGCTTGGGCATCTTTTGGGTTAACGGTGGATACCGGGCCGATAGTTGTGGGAGTATTGTCTACTTTCAACTCGGATTTGTTGATTCCCGCCGCCACCAGTTTGGCGATAAAAGTATTAATGGGAACTGCTGCATTAAATCCTGTTTTAATTGGGGCGACTTCCCCGTTACTGATTTGGGCAAAACCGAATTCCCCTTGTCCGTGCAAACCGATGACTCGGGCTTCAGAGTCGAAAACTGGCCCGCCACTCATGCCACTCCAAGTGACGGCTTGATACCGCAAAGTGTAACCTTCCCGGCGATCGCGCGGGCGGCTGGTAACGAGTCCGGGAGACATTTCTGGTTCTCGTTCGGCCCCAAAGAGTCCGCCCGTAGCGGGATAGCCGTAAACGAAGATTTGAGTGCCGATGACGGCTTTGTCAGAATCGGCTAGCGTCGCTACTGGATATTCTTCGGGACTTTCAAATTTGACTACTGCTAAATCCGGATCTGTTGGGGCTGTTTGCAAGCGGGTGACGTTGGTGGCTTGATAGTTTTTGCCCGCAGACGTGCGAACCGTGTATTTCACGTCTGCTTTTTCTACGACGTGATTGACTGTTAAAACTGTGTAAGTTTTGCCGTTTTTGGCAATAATTACCCCGGAACCGTCTCCCAGGGAACTATTGATTTGTACTGTCAGCGGCCCGGCGATGCTGGCGACTTCTTGGGGAGTTTTGGCGATCGCCGGTTGGCTGATGACTATGGTTAAGGCTGCGGTGGTTCCTGCTAGCAAGGTGGTTAAGGTGTCGTAACGAGAAAAGTTTATATTCATGGCTGTTGCTAATTGGTAGTTTGGTATGGGAGTTCGCTGCGGTTGGTGGTTTGGGCTTTTTTGGTTTTTAGTTTGATTAATGTTTTGACGCTATTGGCGATCGGCTTTGTTATTTACTGATAATTTTACTCGCTTTTTTGTTCCGCGATTTCCTATCTAGACATTCAGTTGTAAGGTATGTCAGGCTTGCAATGTCTAAAATAAATTAGGCTTGGCCTTTGACGAACCCTACTCACTATGGATGATTCATTGCTATGTGGTAGCTTGTTCGCTAATTGTTGGATGCAAAAGTAGAAGTGGTACGTTGTTGGGCTTTAGCCCTGAAAGAGCGCCCAAGCCCAACAACGTACCTCTGAAAGAGCGCCCAAGCGCAACTACGTACCTTCAAGAGCGCTCAAGCGCAACTACGTACCTTCAAGAGCGCTCAAGCGCAACTACGTACCTTCAAGAGCGCAACTATGTAATTTGATGTTTTGTGGCCCATTGGACGATCGCCTCAGTCAACCCATCTAATGTATATTCTGTCGCTTCTACGTCTAACTTGCCCAATAAATTCTGGCAGCTTTTGGAGGTTTCCGGGCCGATGGATGCGATACAAACTTTTTCTAGCCAATCCTGAGATAAGGAGAATTCGGGAGTTGTTTCGAGGAGGTGGCAAAAGTTATGTACGGTTTTGGAACTGGCAAAGGTTATGATATCTACGGCTTGATTCTGGAGTGCGGCTAGGGCGATCGGATCGATTGTTTCGGGACAGCAAGATTGGTACGCTGGTACTTCGATTACTTGCGCTCCTTTGGCGGTGAATTCTTTGACTAAAACTTCTCTTCCCCCACTTTCTACTCTGGGAAATAAGATTTTGCAGTTTGTAGGGGCGGTGGATGGTGCGTGCCCGCCCTCCCAGGGAAAGTTTTCGACTAGGGAATCGGCGACAAAGTTGGGGGGAATAAAGTCGGGTTGTAGCGAGTGCGATCGCAAACTTTCTGCTGTCTTTTTCCCAACTACTGCTATTTTAATGCCAAACAAGCTCCGCGCGTCTTTGCCTTTTGCTTGCAATCGTTGAAAAAACCAGTCTACGGCGTTGTGGGAAGTGAGGATTAACCAGTGAAAGCTTGACATTTGCCCGATCGCGCTATCCAACGGTTCCCAACTTGAAGGCGCACCAATTACTAAGGCTGGCATTTCGATCGCGCGGGCACCCAGTTGCTGGAGTCGATCGCTAAATTGACCAGACTGGGAGGCCGCGCGGGTGACTAAAATCGTTTTTCCGGCTAGCGGTTGGCTGTGGTTAGCGGTGACAGGTGTATGGCTCATGTTTGTGCTTTCTGGCCAGATTAAAAATTCGCGCAATCTAACTACTTCCCCAATGACGATGACGCAAGGCGATAGAGATTCACCTGTTGTTTGTTGTACAATGTCGGAGAGCGTGCCGATCCAGATTTGCTGTTCGGGGCGGCCGCAATCTCGGATGATGGCGATCGCAGTTTCGGGCGATCGTCCGTGTTTTTGTAATTGCCAGACTATCTCGCTTAAATTGCGCCCTCCCATCAAGATTACCAGAGTTTCTATCCGCACTAAAGCTTCCCATTCCAGCGCATCAGGTTCGTGGGCGCTCATCACTGCAAAACAGCGGCTCATCACCGGATCTGTGAGGGGAATTCCTGCTAGTAAAGGTGCCGCAAATGCTGACGATATTCCCGGCACAACTTCAAATTCGCAGCCTGCTATAATTAATGCTTGAATCTCGGAACTGGAGCGACCAAAAATAAATGGATCGCCACTTTTAAGTCTCACTACTTGTTTGCCAAGTTGGCAATGTTCTACCAGCAAACGGTTAATTTCTTGCTGCTGGGTGGAAGGTTTGCCACCGCGTTTCCCTACTTCTATTTTCTGACAAGTGACTGGAATTAATGCGAGTTGCGGGATGTCGATGAGTGCGTCGTAGATTAAGACTTCGGCTTGGGAGAGCAGTTTTTGCGATCGCACTGTCATCAAGTTACAATCTCCGGGCCCCCCACCGACTAGATAAACTTTTCCTTTTGAGTTTTGCATAAGTCATCCTCGATAGTATAATTTAAGGAAGAAAGAAGAAGGAACTTCGGCAACGAGCAATGTACAAGATGTAACGGAGGTCATGAAGAGGGAAGTATTTAACCAATGCCCGATGCCCGATGCCCAATGCCCGATTCCCAATCCTTAACTAGAAATCCTATATTTATGCAGATTATCATCATCACAGCCGCCGATGCAAATTACTTTGAACTGGTGCGAGGCACTATTTTATCGGTGCGGGAAAAATCAGAAGGTGCAAATGTGGCGATCGGCTTTTTCGATCTCGGCTGCACTCCCGAACAATTGGAGTGGCTGGAAACACAAGTTAATATTATTCAAAAACCCGATTGGGAGTTCAACTTTCCCGGCAAAAATGAAGCACCTCATTATCTCAAAGGACTTTTAGCTCGTCCGTTTCTGCGCCGTTACTTCCCCAATTTTGACATCTACCTGTGGATAGATGCTGATGCTTGGGTGCAGGATTGGCAAGCTGTGGAATTATTCGTAAAAGGCGCGGCAAAACGGGGTTTAGCAGTTGTTCCAGAATTAGATAGAGGCTATTATTTAGCTTATGGCAAATTGCCTTGGTACTGGGAATTTGTTTATCGCGATTATCAAGCAGCTTTTGGGGAAGAAGTTGCCAAACAATTGCACAGCTATCCAACTATCAATGCAGGTATCTTTGCGCTGCACAAAGATGCGCCGCATTGGGAACTTTGGGCGGAATATCTGGATGAGGGATTGCAGCGGCACGTTTCTTTGATGACTGACCAAATAGCGTTAAATCGGCTCGTTTACGGTACTGAAATGTTCGATCGCACAGAGATGCTGCCGGCTGGGTGCAATTGGAGCTGCAACTTCGGTTTGCCCGTCTGGGACAAGCAGCGACGCTGTTTTGTGGAGCCGTATTTGCCGCACGGGGCGATCGGCATTCTGCACATCACAGGTCACAAGCACGACTTGGTAAAATTAGCAACAACCGACGGGAATCAAATAGAAATTAGTCTCCGCTACCAACCGATTCAACCGCCAGTATCCCCACAATTAAAATCAGAAAAAATGACAGTACAACCACCATCTCAAATTCAAAATAATACATTACCTGTCGGAGATTACGTCTCGCCCGAACTAAAAATTATTCTCCCAGATGCGTACTTTCCCAACATGATTGTGGGCGATACTAATACTTGTCCGTGGCCGTATCTGCGCCGGGAAATCAAGCACAATTGGTATGTCGATCGCCGTGCTAGTTCAGTCGGATTTCTCAGTCGCGACGAAGCACACATCCTTTACAATACAGCCCTGCAATTTTCAGGTAAAAAAGCCTTAGAAATCGGCTGCTGGCTGGGTTGGTCTGCTTGTCACTTAGCACTCGCCGGAGTTGAGTTAGATGTCGTCGATCCGCTGTTAGAAAGAGATGATATTAGACAAAGCGTAATAGATTCAATTCAAGGCGCTCTCAATGCGTCTGGCGTGCAAACTTCCGTTGAACTCATACCCGGTTACAGCCCCCAAAGAGTAGAGCAATTAGCAAAGGATTTGAACCGGAAATGGTCGTTAATTTTTATTGACGGAGAACACGAAGGTGATGGGCCGTTAAATGATGCGATCGCCTGCGAAAAATTGGCAGAAGAAGATGCAATAATTTTATTTCACGATTTAGCTGCTCCGGCTGTTGCTAAGGGTTTAGATTACTTGAAACAACAGGGTTGGCAAACGATAGTATATCAAACAATGCAAATTATGGGTGCAGCTTGGCGGGGGAATGTCGAGCCTGTAAAACATCAACCCGATCCTAATATTTATTGGGATTTGCCAGCACATTTGCATGGTTATGAAATTAGCAGTTTAAACGGTATTGATTCGACCCCATACAGTAAAAAAAATAAACAAAAACAGTCATCTTATACAAGAGATTTCTACGAATTAATAGGAGAAGGAACTCGCAGTTCTGCTATAGAAATTATTCCCCTGCTGTTAGACTTGCTGCAACCAAATTTACCTAAAAGTGTAGTGGATGTGGGCTGCGGTACGGGAAGTTGGTTGGCTGCTTTTCATAAATTGGGAATTGCTGACTGTTTGGGAATAGATGGCGATTATGTCGATCGCACTCTTTTACAAATTCCTTTAAATCAGTTCCAATCCGCCGATTTAAAGCAACCGCTGCAATTAAAAAGAAAGTTTGACTTAGCAATTTCTCTAGAAGTTGCAGAACATTTACCAGCTACCTGTGCTGAAACCTTTGTTAATTCTCTCACTAAACTAGCACCAGTAATTTTGTTTTCGGCTGCGATACCGTTTCAAGGAGGCGTCGAACACGTTAACGAACAGTGGCCGCAATATTGGGTAAATTATTTTCATACAAAAGGTTTTGCAGTCGTGGATTGCTTGAGGAGAAAAATATGGAACAATGACAAAGTAGAGCCTTGGTACGCTCAGAATATATTTATTTTTGTTAAACAAGAATATTTATCGAGATATCCAATGTTAGAAAGTGAATATCAAAACACGGATTTGAATCAATTAGCGATTGTACATCCCAAGATTTATTTTTATAGCTTGCAAGCTGCTCAAAAGTCAGCCCAAACAGAAAGTTTCAGGCAAATTTCTGCATCCCAGCAATTGGAAAATCGACCTTTGGTATCTGTGATTGTTCCCTGCTACAATCAATCTCACTTTTTGCCACAAGCGGTAACTAGCGCAATTAAGCAAACTTACAAAAATTTGGAAATTATCATTGTCAATGATGGCAGCTTAGATACTACAAGCACAGTTGCCAAAAATTTAATAGCAGCAAATCCCCAGCATAAAATCAGGCTGGTAGAACAAACAAATCAAGGGCTGTCTCTGGCAAGAAATGCTGGAATAGCAGCAGCAAATGGTGAATACATTATGCCTTTGGATGCTGACGATATTTTAGCTGAAAATGCCTTGAATAGTCTTTTAGAAATATGCTTAAAATCTCATGTACCTTGTGTAGCATTTGGTTCTTATCAAATGTTTGGCACAGAAAATCGCATAGTACCGAGTAGCGATTTGTATTCGCCGGAAAACATCAAGCACTCTAACATGATTCACCCGTCTTCACTGTATCACAAATCTATTTTGGATTTAGTGGCAGGTTATAAAATTGGGATGAAAGAAGGTTACGAAGATTGGGAATTTTGGGTCAATTGTCACAGACATAATATCCCATTTTTCGGAACGAAAGAAGTAGTTGTCAATTATCGGCGTTCCCAGGGTTCTATGTTGGAAAAAGCTCAGCAACATCATGAAAAGTTGGTAGCACAAATTGTTTGTTACAACCGGGATATTTATGATATTGAAAGCGTGAAGAATGCTGAGAAATTCTTGGAAGCAATCGCAAATTAATCTTTTTTATCTGGTAGGGTGCGTCGCTGCTATATTTTTGATTTTAATTGCAGATTGTCGAGTGCGACGCACTCTACATTATCTATCGGTTGATTGAAATTGTAATTTCAACCTACATTTTATTTGTAGGGGCGGGTTCGCCAACCATACATAATAATCACCGACAATTAATATAAACCCGCCCCCGCCCCACCGTAAATCTGAATGTACATTAATATTGTTTGTTGGGTGAGGGCGGGTTTTTGAAATTGTTAGTTTTGGGGCGATTATTGTTGGTGAACCCGCCCCTACGGGAATTATGTATATA
>RDXX01000087.1 GCA_004292955.1 Oscillatoriales cyanobacterium
AATAGTCTCGTGCGATCGCCCGAGTTGCGGACAAAGCTACCCAAATAGTCAAGGATGGGTAGCTTTGTCCATAAATTAAGTTACAGTTTCAAACCCCGTCGCCGGCGAACGACACAAAGGAAGCTCGGCAGCAGATGCCAGTAAAGAATGTAACGGATAGAAGGAGAAAGGAAGAAGGAATCCATGGCTGATGTTTGGGCCATTAAGAACGTCCTAACGGTTTCTTAGCATCCACCCGAAATCAAGGTACGTTGTTGCGCTTCAGCGCTCCCATCTATCAGAAAGAGCGCTGAAGCGCAACAACTTACCTAGTCGATTTCTTAGGATCCACCTGAAATCAAGGTACGTTGTTGCGCTTGAGCGCTCCGATATACGCCGAAAGAGCGCTGAAGCGCAACAACGTACCTAAACGTACCCAGTCGATCGCTCTAACACTTTTTTGTCTCAACCGGCCCCTACAAACCAAAACTTCCCACTTATCGCTGTGCGTGCTCCTCCAGTAAAGCCTTCGCTCTCGGCTTGTAAATCAGATAAAACAGCGCTTCTATGTAGCGGAGCATATCTTCGCGGTTTTCCTTGGACGAGTAGTTCCAGAAACCGTAAGTCCGGGCCAGAGTCAGCAGCTTGGTAGTGTGAATTTTCCAAGTATACGTGCTGTAAACTCTGTCAATTCCTCGCGTTGAAATTTCGTACCAATAGTTGGGATTCTGTTCGCATTTCGATAAAAAATCGAGAATTTCTTGGGCAGTTTCCTCGTGGTTGGTCGGGTTGATATAGAACCCATTTACTCCATCTTGAATGATTTCTATCGGCCCGCCAAACTGCGTCCCGAAAGTCGGAATCCCGGTAATCATTGCTTCGAGAATTGTCAAGCCGAAAGCTTCAAATAAGGCTGGCTGTACAAATATACCTTGGCCGTCGGCGATTACCCGGTAGATTTCACCGGACAGGCTTTTGGACAGCCGCACTCCCAGCCAGCGAATTTTACCGTGCAGCTTGTATTGCTCGATAATTGCGTAAAGTTTTTTAATTTCTTCGGCTTCTTCGTAGTCTTCGGTTTCTTCGACTCTCAGCTTGCCGGCTACTAAAATTAAGTTGCATTTTGCTTGCAATTCCTCGCTTTTGCCAAACAATTCTGCTAAGCCTGTCAGGTTTTTAATGCGATCGAGCCGGGCCATCGAAAACAGAGGGCGCTTTTGCGGGTCGTCGAGTGTTCCGAACACCTGTTCCGGGTCTTCGAGGGTAAACAGCAGTTCGTTGAGCCGATCGCGATCGCCCTGCACCCTATCTTCGTTGCGCGTGTAGGGGAAATACACGCTTTCGTTCACTCCCGGCGGCACGACATTGAATTTTGGGCTGAACAGCTCAATGCCGTTGACGACGTGGTACAAATCCGGCATGGTAAAACAATTGTAAGATTCGTATTGCCCGACACTATCCGGTTTGCCGACAATCTCTTGATAGGTGCTGCTGACAATACAATTAGCCGCATTCATGGCAAGGATATCGGCAGTAAATTGCAGCGCAAAATGGTATTTATCTTCAGATTCTTGCCAGTACAGATTGCTGAACAAATATTTAGATTTTTCCAGGGCGTGGGCAATATTGCACTGAGTAATTTTGAGTTTTCGCGACAGCAAAAAAGCCACCAAATTGCCGTCAGAATAGTTGCCAATTATGAAATCTGGCTTGCCCTGAAACTCTGCCAGTAGTTCTTTTTCAGCATCGATCGCGTAAGTTTCCAAATAAGGCCAAATCTCGAACCGAGAAATCCAATTTTGAGTCAATTTAGGATTGAATTCCCGGAAGGGAACCCGCAAAATCCAAGCATTTTCGGTGCCGTAAACTTTTTCCAAACGTTCGTTGCAGCGCGTGCCATCACTGTTTGGAATTAACCTGGTGAGAATAATTACTTTTGGTTTTACACCTAAACTATCGAGACCGGCAAGATGAATGTCTTCTTGCAGTTGTCTCTCTAAATTCTTCGCTTGATCGAGCACGTAAACTACTTGACCGCCCGTATCCGGACGCCCCAACACTCCTTCTTGACCGAACCAGCCGTGAGGAGAAACTAGGACGATTTTGAAAATCATCGGAATCCGAGAAATAAATGCTTCTAGGGTTTGGGGATCGGGGGAATCAATTAATTCGTCGAGAATTCCTAGAGTTTCCTGCACGCGGGCTGCGGTATTTCCCCAACCTGCATCCAAACCCATCATTTGCAGGACGAATTTAAATCTCTCGTAGGGTTCATCTTCAGAAAGTTCGCTGACAAAGGTGAGGGCTTTTTTGACTTGTTCTGAAAGTTGTTCTTGAGATTTTATGCGATCGTTAATTAGTAATTGTACGCCGTTGTAGCGGTGAATACGCAAGAAATCAAATAGAGTTTCCTGCCACTGTTTGGAGTCTTGAAACAGTTTGCTGGAGAGGTAGCGGTTGAGGAATTGCACTCCTTTGCCGATGTTCTTGGGGTCGCGTATGGAGGGGGAATAGTCGTAAAAAGGGCCGAAATCTAGTTCGAGGATGTCGCCTTCTTGGGGGTGAAAGTGGTTGACGAAGCGATCGCGCACGTCGAGCAATTCTTGCACTGTCATCGGTTCCAGTGTCAAGTCATCTCCAACTCGCACTATTTCCATTGTCGCAATTTTGGGCCGCAGCAGGACGCAAAGACTGCCTGGTTCGAGAATAATTTCCTGAACGTAGTAAATCAGTTTGCTCAAATGAGAGGATTGATGAAACTGTTGGGACTTTTCGTATTTGGTGCAGTAGGCGGCAAAAGCGCTAACTATATCGTTTCGCAATAAATATTTGTTTCCCAAAGCCCGCAAATCGCTGGCAAATTGCCGCAAGTCGGTTTTTTCGTCGCTGGCAATAACAGCCTCAAAGAGTTCAGACATAGATACTCCCTTATTTGAGATTTCTGATTTTCGCTCTAAAAAAGGGCGATACTGTATTAGTACCACCCTTTTTTTAGGCGCCTACTTTTTTTAATCTCATTTTAAAGTCTGCAATCAGAAATTGCTATCCCTCAAATGACATAAAATTCCCCGTATTTGTGGCGAATGTAGCGCACAAACGGATCGATAGTTAAAGGTGAACCGGTGACGCGATCGATCAATTCGACGGCAGTGTATTTGCGGCCGTGGTCGTAGATGTTTTGTTTGAGCCAGTCGTGGAGTACGCTAAAGTTTCCCTGTTCTATTTGTGCGGGAATTTCGGGATGGTTTTTGAGTGCGGTTTCGTAGAATTGAGCGCTCATCAAGTTGCCGAGGGTGTAACCTTGAAACATTCCGCCGATCGTCCCAACATACCAGTGAACATCCTGCATCGCACCGTCGCTGTCGGTAGCGGGGACAACGCCGAGGTCTGTTTTATAGCGATCCTTCCAGGCTTCGGGGAGGTCTCGCACTGCTAATTTGCCTTCTACCATTGCCAATTCTAGGTCAAAGCGGATGGCGACGTGGAGGTTGTAGGTTACTTCGTCAGCATCGGTGCGGACGAGCGATCGCGAGACTTTGTTAATGGCGCGGTAAAATGCGTCTGGGGATACTGCGCCCAACTGTTGCGGAAATAGGCTTTGCAATTGCGGGTAAAAATACTGCCAAAAACCGCGGCTGCGCCCGACTAAATTTTCCCAAAGCCGCGACTGGCTTTCGTGCACGCCGGAGGAAATGCCACCTGCGAGTAGCGTACCTTCAAATTCGGGGGAATTGCCGAGTTCGTAGAGGCCGTGTCCGGCTTCGTGGATGCTGCTGAAGAGGGCTTGATCGAGGTGATCTTTGTAGACGCGGGTGGTGATGCGTACGTCGTCTATGGAGAAGTTGGTCATGAAGGGGTGCAGGGTGGTGTCCTGCCGTCCGCGCTGGAAGTCATACCCCATGAGTTGTACGACTGTGCGGGTGAATTCTAGCTGTTGAGCTTCGGAGAAGTTTTGGTGCAAGCAGGAGTCGTCAGCGGGAGGTTGTGAGGTGATGGCTTCGACTATGGGTACTAATTCTTGACGCAGTTGGGCGAACAGCGGGCGCAGCAGGGATACTTTCATGCCGTAGTCGCTGCGATCGATCAAAGGATCGGCAATGTGTTCGTATCCGGGGAAAAAGTCGGCGTACTGCCTGCTTAATTCTAAGGTTTTTTCGAGATATGGCTCGACGGCTGCGAAGTTGTTGGCTGCTTTGGCTGTTGCCCAAACTTCGTAGCAGTCGGCTTGGTGGCGGCAGAGTGCGGACATGAAGGTGGCGGGGACTCTGGCGGCACGATCGTAATCTCTGCGGGCGATGCGGATCAGGCTAGCTGAGGTAGAGTCATAGGGGAGGGTTTGTTCGTAGAAACGCAAGTCTTCTAGGAGTTCACCTATTTTGGGATCGGTAAATTTTTCGTGGGATATTTGTTTGAGAGTTGCCAACTGACGGCCTCTCGCAGTTGCACCTTTGGCGGGCATATAAGTCGCCTGATCCCAATGCAACAGTGACGAGGCTGATTCGATGTCGGTAACTTCGCTGAGATGCGCTGCGAGTTGAGCGAATTTTGCTTGAGTTTTGTCTAGGGTTTGCATGATTGGGGTTTGTGGTGCTGTTTTGCCTACAAAGGTTGCAGTGCGGCATCGGTATCCATCAATCATTTGCTACCCTGAAATCAAGCTAAAAACCGCACCTGTTCCCGTATTGTACGCAATTTAGAGTCATTCTGGCATAGTTTCCTGTATTTTTCCGGATTTAGTTCGATCGCCTTTGATAAGTTTTGGATCGCTTTCTGAATGCTGGTTTCTACAGCTTTGGGGCTGTTTTTGCGATCGCCTGCTGCTTTTTCTAGGGCGTAGACGCAGGCTTTTTGATAGTAAAGATTTGGATCGTCGGGTGTAATGGCGATAATGCGATCGTAGGAAGCGATCGCTTCGGTAAAGCGTTCGATTTTTTTGAGGGCGACAGCGCGGTTGTACCAGGCTTCGATGTTTTCGGGCTGCAACTCTAGGGTTTTGTCCCAGGAAGCGATTGCTTTTTTAAACTGTTTTAAATTTACTAAGGCTAAGCCACGGTTGTACCAGGTTTCGCTGTCGTCTGGCTTGAGTTCGATCGCTTTGTCCCAGGAGGCGATCGCGTTTTCAAATTGTCCCATTTGGGCGATCGCCGTGCCGCGTTTGTTCCAGACTTCCGGGGAATTCGGGCGCAGTTGCAGAGTTTTGTCGTAGGAAGCAACGGCTTCGGCGTAGAGTTTTTCCTCGGCTAGGGCTAAGCCGCGGTTGTACCAAGCTTGATGCAAGTCTGGTTTTAGTTTGATCGCTTTGTCGTAGGAAGCGATCGCGGCTGCATTTTGCCCGGAGTGTTTCAGCGCAAATGCCTTGTTGTACCAAGCTTCCGAGTAGTCTGCTTGAATGGCGATCGCCTTGTCATAGGATGCGAGGGCTTCTGAGAATTTTTCTAAGTTGACGAGGGTGTTGCCGCGGTTCGTCCAAGCTTCGTGATAGTCTGGCTTGAGTTCGATCGCCTGTTCGTAGGAAGCGATCGCTTCTGAGAGTCTGTTTAGCTTCCGCAACACGTTCGCGCGATTGTACCACGCTTCTGCATTTTTTGGTTGAATTTTTAAAGATTTGTTGTAAGCGGAGATTGCTTCGGGTAGCTGTCCCAACTTTCTGAAGGCTACGCCTTTGTTGTACCAAGCTTCGTGAAATTTTGGTTCGAGTTCGATCGCCTTAGACCAAGATTCGAGCGCTGCGGACAAGCGTCCCATTGATTCTAGGGCGTTTCCGCGATCGTAGAACGTTTGAGCGTTTTGGGCGTTGGGTGATATGGATTGTTCTCCAGATTCGATCGCTTTTTCTCTGTTAGCTAACTTTTGCAAGGGTTTTCACCTCAGTATGTAAAATTGTCGTTTTTTCTTTTATATGCGATGTTTTTCGCCATCTGCCATCTAATGGTGGCGATTGTACCTTAATTTTGTTATTGTTGACAATCTTACCTAAATTGGAGAACTTTTGCAATTTTTTATCGTTGAATTCTAAGTAATTTTGTCTTCGGTGTTGATTTGGATGTATGGATTTTTACTAAAATTTTTCGGGAATTGCGTAGAAGAGTGGAAAGGGCGATGAAGATGACAGAATTAGGTTGAAAGAGTAAGTAATGGCGATCGGCAGAAACCCGATTTTGCAAACAAACCAGGTTTCTGAGTATTTATTCGTTATATCAATTCCGTTGCATCGGAGTTAATATAACCCGAAATCAGGACACGGCAGATGACCCGGCGGTTGAAACCGCGTCTATACAAACCAAGTCCGCCTACGCGGACTAAGAAATAAGGGAGATATTTAAGCTAGATATGGTTTACCGTCAGCTATAGTATAAATGTCTTCTTGGGGGTCGAGAATCGAACCAAAATTAGGATCGATCGCTGTTTTAATCCATTCTGAGTCGTGGAATGGCAAGCCATCAGCTAAAGTGTAGATATCTTCCGCTGAGTCTCTCAGAGAATCAAAGGCTGGATTTGCGATCGCAGCTTTTAGCCATTCATATTCTTGTAGTTTTGCTTTGTCAATCAGGGCGGCTTCTAATGCTTCTAGCCGCTTCAGATCGGCATAAGTAATAATAGCAGCGATCGCCCTTCCTTCCTGTTCTATGACAATTCGTTCTCCAGTATCCTCAACGCGGGCGATGAGTTCGGGAAATCTGTCATTAGTTACAGTTACATTTAGTTGAGTCATCTTTTACCTCGCTATTAATCTATCATAAAGTGTTTGTGATGCTGTAGGGGCGGGTTCACCAACAATTTCTGCCAATAACTAACAATCTCATAAACCCGCCCCCACCCAACGGCTAATCCCTATCCTTGAATCAAGGCTTGAAACCGAACATCAGATCGCATACTGTCAAAATCCGAGTCAGTTTTTGCCATTTCTCGCCATTCATCAGGATTCAGATTGATAGCTTGCTGCAAATTCTGAATAGCTTGGTCAATCTGACTGTGCAACGCATAGCAGCAAGCTTTATTATAAAATGCAGATGTGTCATCTGGTTTGAATTCTAAGGCTTTGTCGTAGGAGGCGATCGCATCTTCTAGCCTGCCTAAATTACGCAGTGCAATGCCCCGATTGTTCCAGGCTTCGTGATAATCTGGTTTGATTTCTAAGGCTTTGTCGTAGGAGGCGATCGCATCTTCTAGCCTGCCTAAATCATCCAGTGCACTGCCCCGATTGATCCAGGCTTCGTGTTTATCTGGTTTGAATTCTAAGGCTTTGTCGTAGGAGGCGATCGCCTTTGCATAATCTTCAGCCGAGCGATACAATAAAGCTTGTTCAAAAAACAATTCAGCTTTTTGTTCTGATGTTTGCCCATCCTCATCAATTAAACCTTGAAGCCTCACCAATTCCCGTTTCCGCGCTTCGGGAGTCAAAGCTAGATATTCTTCTAACTGCCATCTTTCCGAACAAGCCTGCATTGATTCGGCTTGCAAGCTTTCCTGATCCATCGAAAACTTAAATAAGCTCGATCGCCAATCAAAAAAGTCCGGCGCGCGATGAATAAAATATTCAATACCGAACTTAGGCAAAAGAAAAACAAAACAAATTTTAAAATTATCTAGAAAACGCTCTCGCTGCTGGTTGATATTCATTAAAACAGGTGGCACTCCCCGCCAACTGTAAGAATAAATATCCTTGCTTTCCCATCCGATCGCCCTTTTTTCTCGTTCGTATTCATCAAACGAATATTCTAAGCCTGTCACAAACAAAATATTAATTTCATCTCGTTTTGGCAACTCTTCAATTAAATTATAAAAATTATAAACCGACTCATTCAGCGGCAACACCTCAACCTTTTTCCGAGGGAAATCTGTTTGAACTTTCGCAATCAATCGTTTCCCCTCCGACGGCACACACTCCACAAACAACAACCGGAAACCATTTGTCCGTCTGAGAGTGCGTACCAGAGATTCATATTCTTCCTCCGGTGTTGCTGGTGGCAAATCTTCGTCCCAATCAATGATTTCCGATGTCATGGCTCAAGTTGTGCAACTGCTTCCTTAAATTCCAGAATGCCTTTAATTAGCGGGTGAACGTTATACCAATTCTGCATTTCTTCTTCTTCATCATAGTATCGATATTCCAAAATACAGCGGTTAAATAGCAAATCGCGGTGCTGTTTGTCATTAAGTATCCGGTGAGAGACAGATACTTTCGCTAAAATTGACCATTCTTCTTTGTTAACGGTTCTTCTATAAATATTCCGCAAGTTCGTAATTGCCCTTTGCGCTGCTTTTGCAGTAATTGGCAAATCTTGGGTACGATTTATAGCTTCTTGCAACATCGACAGCAAATTCCTGACGTGTCCCCCACTCATCAAACACAGCTTTTCTAGTGTTTCTCTGTTTTCAAACCATTGTGTTTCTAATTCTAGAGATAAACTGGGTTCGACTTGTTTCACCCGTTTCTCAACCACCTGTTTCATTTTAGCAAGTCCCGCTTGATTAACTTCACCGCTGGGATTGTTTACCATAATCATCGGCAGCACTTGTGGAGCATTATTATAGTTATTACTCAAATCAGCAGCGCGATTGGAATGCACCATCGAAATTGGTATGGTGTAAACGATATGACAATCTAAAGCTTTGAGTTGTTCGCTGCGGTCTAAAAAAATTTCGTCGAGATTGCTGCGTTCTCCTCCGCCTTTATAAAACTGCACGATCTTATCTAAATTATCGGCAATTATTGCCAATTGCGAATATTTGTCGGGCAACCTTTTTTTAGCATTCCGAATAAACTGATTCAGCGCCTCAATCAGCGTGGTAGTGTGAGGATTAACTTTTTCTCTAATTTTTTGGCGCAGACTAGGTTCGGTTCTCACATTCGCCGTCAGTTTGGCAAACTGAGCAATTTGCATTTCTAAGCTCAATGTTTCAAAAGATACTTCTGTCAAGGCTAAATCTTTTAAATCGTTCCAGCGGTTTTTCATCCAATCGAGTAAAGGTTTTGAGTCCGCATCTTTAATTGCTTCTAATAAATGTCTGGTACAAGCCAGCAAAATATCTGTATATTCCGTATCTTCGGTATTGATATCTTGTTCCTCAGCGGCGAAATAAACTACAAAATAACCTTGTTCTTGCAAATACTGTTCTAGTCTTCGTAATTCGGTTGATTTTCCTGCACCAAAATGTCCGGCATACAACTGACAAGTCATCTCTTGGGAACGCTGAATATTGAGACCTAAGTCTACGGTAATATTGTCATCTCCTCAGACTTCCCCACAGTTAACATATCGCGGATCGCCTGCCGATAAAGGCTCGTATGGATTGCAAGCATTGAAGAGGTTTGTTAGTAATTTTTCGGAATCTTGAGTCATAATTATATCCTTTTTTGATAACCATCTAGTATGCGATCGGGAGTTACCCACTTCGACCAAAGAAACCGGGTTTTTATAGAATCTATCGGCTACAATAAAGTCTTTTCCTAAAAACCCGGTTTCTGAACTGAATCTTAGTCCGCGCAGGCGGACTTTGTTTTTGTAGAAGCGGTTTCACTCGCCGAATAATTGATTTTTAGGCTTGATACTTTTTCAGAATAGCGACTTTTTCGGGGTAGATGTCGATCGCCATTTTGTCATCATACCTAGTCGCGAGCGATCGTCGCACCTCACCCAAAAACAGCGGCTGAGACAGACCAGGCTCAGGATGTACCACCGTCCGAACGCGGATTGTCATGTAATCTCTTCCGCTTCCCGATCGCCCTGGAGAGTACAAATCAGCAGCCACTTGCTGCATTGTTGCTTCTAACTCGGATTCAGTAATTGAAGGTGGCACGGTAACTACAGTTTGGGCGCCGCCAGTATCGTAAACTAAAGAATAGCGCACTGCACCGGGAATTTCTGTGCGCGAAAACAGTCCTAAACCGAGACCGAATATACTCGCAGCAATGACGGCCATAAAGCTGCTCACTCCTACCAATCGGAAGCGAAAACCCCATTTCAAGATAAATGCTACGATGGTTAAAACAAACAAGGCTACTGTTAGAATTCCTGCCCATTGGGCATACATTAAAAGGTTAGAATTTACGTTCATTTTTCAATTTAGTAATTGGGTAATTGGTAATTGGTAATTGGTAATTGGTAATTGGTAATTGGTAATTGGTAATTGGTAATAGTTAACTGCCAACTGCCAACTGACAACTGTCAATTATGCACCTTTTCGGGCCACAAGCAGATAAGTCATCATATCGCCTTTTCCTTTCACCGAAATCACGCCGCGCTCCTCAAAAACATATTTATTCCGCAGGCGCTCGTAGGTAGCAACTGTCACCTGAATGCCGCCGGGAATGCCTTGAGATTCCATGCGGGAAGCTGTATTTACTGTGTCTCCCCACAAATCGTAAGTAAATTTTTTAGTGCCGATGACTCCGGCTTCTACGGGGCCCGTGTGGATGCCGATGCGGATGCTGAGCGGCTGTCCTCCCTTGGTGCGGATTTGAGCCATTGCTCCTAGAATGTCGATCGCCATTTCTGCAATGCTCTCGGCGTGGTTGTCGCTTACTTTTGGCAAACCACCAACCACCATATAAGCATCGCCGATCGTCTTAATTTTCTCAAGTCCGTAGCGATCGGCCAACTCGTCAAAAGCTGAAAAAATCTCGTTGAGCAATTCCACCAACTCCGCTGGCGACAAATGAGCCGAAAGCTTGGTAAAACCAACCAAATCGGCAAACATGACAGTCACTTCCGCGAAACTGTCGGCGATCGTATTTTCTCCTTCTTTGAGCCGTTGGGCGATCGGGCCTGGCAAAATATTCAGTAGCAAACGCTCGGACTTTTCCTTTTCCTCGGCCAACTCCCGCAGATAAGTTTGTTCCTTATCCCGGAGCCGCTTCTTTTCCAGACAGGCACTAATCCGAGCCTTGAGCAATACGGGATTGAACGGTTTAGAAAGATAATCCTCCGCCCCTAATTCAATACAGCGGACAATACTGTCGATATCGTCCACCGCCGAAATCATAATCACTGGGATGTGGCGCAACTGCTCGTCTGCTTTCAGATGTTCCAGAACTTGATAGCCGTTCATTTGTGGCATCATAATGTCCAGGAGTACCAAATCAAAAGGCTCACTACGCATCAGTGCCATAGCTTGGAGACCATCTTCAGCAACAGTCACCGCGTGGCCTTGACGCTGAAGTCGGCGGGCCAGCAAATCGCGGTTTACCTCATTATCGTCAACAACCAGGACGCTGCCGTCGTCAGTTTTCATTGCATGGCCTCTTTCAGAAGCATTTCGATTTTACTCAAAAGTCGCGGAAATTCCACAGGTTTGGTGTCGTAATCGTCGCAGCCTGCCGCCAAACACTTTTCACGATCGCCCGCCATAGCGTTAGCCGTCAGCGCAATCACCGGAATCATTTTAGTTTCGGGATCCGCTTTAATTTGCTGGGTTGCTCGCCATCCGTCGAGCACCGGCAGGCTCATATCCATCAAAATCAAATCCGGTACTTTTGTCTTCGCCATCGATACCCCCTCCGCGCCATCAACAGCAATCGACACCTCATACCCTTTGCGGGCGAGGCGCCTCGACAGCATATCCCTGTTCATTTCGTTATCTTCTACCAACAGGATTTTAGCCATTGCTTGCCTGCTTCATAAAACTTACCTAAACCTATCTAAAGCCATCTTTAGATACAATTACGAGTTTACTTCCTACGCTGTTGGGTAGTCGGCTATCCCAAGATAAGTAGGCTATCCCCCTCAAGCCGAGGGTTCCCAATTTAAAATGTTAATGCTGGCGTTCCAATCGCGATCCAAATATCTGCCACAAACAGGACAGTCAAAAGTCCGTATGCTTAGTGGCATATCTTTTTTTGTGCCGCAATTTGAGCAAGTTTTGGTACTAGGAAACCACTGGTCTACCAATACCAAGTTAGCTCCATACATTTGACATTTATAGTCGAGTTGACGTTTAAACTCATAAAAACCAAGGTCAGATATTGCTCCCGCTAACTTGTGATTTGCCATCATTCCTTTGACGTTCAAATTTTCAATCTTAATTAACTTAAAAGTTTTAGCTAAATAAGTTGTTAACTTGTGAAGGAAATCTAGGCGAATACGAGCTATCTTTGCATGAATCTGGCTAATCTTATTGTAAGTTTTACGCTGATTTCGAGAGCCTTTTACCTGCTTTGATGCTTGGCGCTGTAAAGTAGCAAGCTTTGTTTTCGCACGGGCTATTAACGGCTTCGGTGCATCAAAAAACTGCCCTTTTGACAGAGTGGCAAATGACTTGATACCAACATCGATTCCCACAGAACTTTCAGACTGCTGAACCGGGATACGCTCTGCATCAACGCAGATAGAAACAAACCAGCGATTCCCTTCTTTTGAAATCGTGAAAGTTTGAGAAATAAAACTACAATCTAGGGCTTCGTAAAGCCGAAAAGTTCCCAGAGTAGGAATCTTAATAGTGTTGCCAGCGTTTAACAAAACTTTGCCGTTAGATGAATCAACCGTAAAAGATTGACCGTCTCCACGACTGGCGAATTTTGGATGACCTGAAGAACCAGAACGATATCGGCTAAAAGCATCTTTCAAGTCAATCAAAGCGTTTTGGTAAACTCGGCTAGACAATTGGTTCATCCAAGCGAATTCAGGGTGCTTTTTGACGTAATTAGTGAAAACTTTTTTAATTTCGTTAATCACCTTTGAGTCTGTAAGTTTCCCCTCACTGTACATTTGAGTCCGCAAACTTAACCCCATGTTAAATACCACGCGCCGAAATCCTGCGTGTTTCGCCATCAAGGTCGCTTCCCTATTATTCAATTTGAGCGCTCGTTTGACGGCAAACATGGTTAAACCTCGTCTAGGTAATTAACTGTGGATAAGTTTAGCAAACTATTTGGTACTTAAGTCCGACTCAAAGTCTACTGAGGCTTTAATGTCTTAAGAATCCCGATCGGTGTTACGGCGGGGACTCTCAAGTCATGGCCTCTTTCAGAAGCAATTCAATCTTACCCAGAAGTCGGGGAAACTCCACGGGTTTGGTGTCGTAGTCGTCGCAGCCGGCTGCGATACACTTTTCACGATCGCCCGCCATTGCGTGAGCCGTTAGCGCAATCACCGGGATCGTTTTAGTTTGAGGAGCCGCCTTAATTTGCTGGGTTGCTTGCCAGCCGTCGAGCACTGGTAGACTCATATCCATCAGAATTAAATCCGGTACTTTGTCGAGGGCCATCGACACTCCCTCAGCACCGTCCACAGCAATAAAGACCTCATGTCCCTTGCGGGCCAGACGCCTCGACAGCATATCCCTGTTCATTTCGTTATCTTCGACCAACAGGATTTTAGCCATTGGTGTTCTCCTTGCCTTTCGAGTCATACCTGCGATCGAGCCTGTCATTCACTATAGAACGAACATCGCGCAGCAAAGTATCGCAACTGTAGACTCCCTTTTGCAGAACCCGATCGACATAGCCGTTGAGTTGCTGACTTTCTGCGGTCGTCAGGTCTTTGGCGGTAATTACGACGATCGGTATAGGATCTTCTGAATGCGACTTGCGAAGTTCGGCGATCAACTCAAAACCATCCATTTCTGGCAGCATCAAATCCAGCAAAATCAATTGCGGGCGATCGACTTCTAGCTGTTCGAGAGCAGTGCGTCCGCTGTCAGCTTCCGCCACAGCCCAGCCTTGTTTTTCTAATATCCGCCGCAGTATTTTGCGGGTGGCATCGTCATCTTCCACAACTAATATCTGACAGGGCAAACTGTGAGCCGCAACGCCTTCTTGGTCGCGTCGGTACTTGTTCAACAAAGCAACCAGCCGTTTGCCGTCCACTGGTTTGGTGAGGTAGTCCGAAGCGCCCAATGCAAAGCCGAGGCTTTTGTTGCCAACAAAGGATAGCAGGATTACGGGAATCTCGGCAAGGTCAGGATCTGCCTTGAGGGCCGACAGCACCGCCCAGCCGTCCATTCCGGGCATGATCACGTCGAGGGTAATGGCGTCTGGCCGCAGTTGCTTCGCGAGCCTGAGGGCTTCCTCGCCGTTACCTGCGACTTCTATGTGCAGTCCTTGGCGAGCGAGGGCGCGCTCGATCAAATCCTGGGAGATGGGGTCATCGTCAACTACCAGCACCGTGCCGACAGCAGGTGCGTCCGCAGTCCTAGTGCTGTCGCCGACTTTGTTGGGGATTTCCGGTTCTTTGATGGCGCTGGGCAAGAGTACGGTGAAAGTAGTGCCTATGCCCAACGTGCTGCTTGCTTCAATGCTGCCGCCCATCATCTGGCAGAAGCGCTGGCTGATAGCTAGTCCCAAACCGGTGCCGCCATACTGCTTGGTAGTTGAGGCGTCAGCTTGGGTAAAAGGTTGGAAAACTCGCTGCAATTGATCTTTTGTCATGCCGATGCCGGTGTCGGTGACGCGAAAACTTAAAAATTCTGAGTTAGAAATTAAAATTTGGGCAGATTCCTCTTGATTTTTCATTCTTAATTGTTCATTGGTAATTCTTTCAACTCCGATCGCAATTTTCCCGTTTTTGGTGAACTTCGCAGCGTTGCTGAGTAGGTTCAGCAGCACTTGCCGGACTTTGGTCATATCGGCGTGCATCGTATCGAGATTTTCTGGACAGTAGACTTCTACCGTGTTGCCGTTTTTTTCCACTAGCGGCTTCGCTGTCTCCACAGCACTTTCAATCAAGGCATGAATGTCGAAGTTTTCTAAGTAGAGATCCATTCGACCTGCTTCAATTTTAGAGATATCTAGGATGTCATCGATCATCGATAACAGGTGTTTGCCTGCGCCGCGAATTTTTTCGAGGTCTGGGACGAAGGTTTCATCCCCGGAGTCTTCGGCTTCTTCTTGGAGCATTTCGCTGTAGCCGATGATGGCATTCAGGGGCGTCCGCAGTTCGTGGCTCATGTTGGCGAGAAATGTACTTTTTGCCCTGTTGGCGGATTCTGCTGCTTCTAGGGCCGACTGCATGGCGGATTCTGCAAGTTTGCGATGGGTGATGTCGGTGACAGTGCCTTCAAAGTACAAAATGCTGCCGCTTTCGTCGCAGACGCTGCGGGCGTTTTCGGAAATCCAGATCGTGCTGCCGTCCCGGCGGTATATTTGGGATTCAAATTTTGATACTTGGTGGCGCGCGGCCAATTGGGCTATAAACTCAGCGCGCCGGTTGGAGTCAACGTAAAGTTGGCTGCTGATGTTTGCTAGTTCGCCGACCATTTGGGCGACTGTTTCGTAGCCGTAAATCCCGGCTAGTGCTGGGTTGGCGGTGAGGTAACGTCCGTCTGGGGTTGTCTGGAAGATGCCTTCGGCTGCGTTTTCAAAGATGCTGCGGTATTTGGTTTCGGCTGCTCTCAAAGCTGTTTCTGCGCGTTGGCGTTCTAGGACATTGGCGAGCATTTCTCCTACCATTTTTAGATGAGTTGATATTTCGGTCGATCGACTCGCAGCAGGTTTGTAACTGTCGCATCCGAGAAATCCTAGTAGGTTTTCACTGCAAATTAGGGGAATCACGATTAGCGATCGCAGATTTTTTTGAGGTTTGTTTAATTTGGTTTTGCCCGAATGTGCGATCGTACCTGCGGAAGCGGTTGCTGTTTCCGAGGAGGAGTTTGTCAGGAATGTTGCTAAATTTTTGCCTGTCAACCGGGCTATTTCGGCTTGATTTGGGGGCGGGAGTTCGCGGATTTCTCTGATGTGCAGGCATTCGGCGCGATCGAGCTTTTCTGCAATCCAAGGGATTTGGGCGATGTCTATTTGTTGGGGGGCGCGGTCTTTAATTTGGGTCGGAACACCCTCGGCGCACCATTCGTAGGTTTTGTGAGCGCGAGTTTTGTCTGCCGATAACAAGTATATGTAACTGCGGTCGCAGTGGCTGAACTGGGCGATTGCTTGGAGAGTGCGATCGAACCCTTCATCTATGTCCGCTCCGGGCAGAGCGATCGCATAGGTTGACAAAGTGGCAATCAATGCCTCAAATTCTACTCGTTCCTGCAAAGATTGTGCTATTTTTTGGCGATCGGTAACGTCTCGAAAGCTCCATATTCTGCCAACTGTGTTTGCTCCAACTTTTGATGGCAGTGAATTTAATTCGATAACTCTTCCGTCTTTAAATTCTAATAAGTCGCTGATTTTCGCATCTGGTTGGGCCGACACTTGCATCGCGCGTTCGAGAAATCTTTGGGGGTCTTTTAATTGTTCCCTAGCGAAGGGGAATTCTGTGGTGATGTTTGTTTCACTATTGCCTGCGGGCGATCGGCTCAACTTTCCTGCTACTTGAGACAAACCCCACATCTCGACAAATTTCTGATTGTAATTGCATACATTGCCTTTGGTGTCAACCGCGATAATTCCCGCATCTGTTGAGTCCAAAACGGCTTGCAGCATCGAGAGCTGCTGGTGTTCTCCCTGCTCAAAAAATACCAAGACTGATATTTCGCCACCCTCAATTACAGGATTGAAAAAATAGGAAACTGGTAAAATTTTCCCGTCGCTACGTAGAAACTCATAGTCCCAATTGCTACAAGGTTGACGGTTGGCGATCGCCTCTTGTAAAGATAGTGTATGTGCGATCGCCCCATCTTCATTTTTGTGGTTTTTTTGTTTCCGAGCCTTCAAAACGGGGGATTTTTTGCCTTGCTTTTGCTGGGGGGCAATGCGATTTAGCAGCGAAATGCCTGCAAGTTCCGACTCTCGCCAGCCCAACAAGCGTTCGGCTGCTGGATTCACCGAGATGACCAACCCCTTGCCGTCAAGGATACACAATCCCACCCCCAAACTGTTGACGGTCGATCGCAGTCGATCGAATTCTGAAGCGGTTGGAGAGTCTTGAGGGGATGGGGGCGAAGAGGCAAAATCCTTTAGTGCCAAGGGTTGCTCCTGACTGGGAGCGCCGTCGTAGCTACAACTTACCTGCTCTAAGAATAGCTGCCACTGCTCGGCAGTGGGAGGGGGAGACTCGCCGGCTAAACCGAGCTGTTCGAGTTGGCGCTGGAGGTAGGGATGCATAATTTCTGGCGCTTTGTAGGCAACTTTTTACAGTATATATTTTTAATTAATAGTATATATGTGCAGCTATCTAGTGACTGGAAGAATACGCAATCTAACTCTATCACAGGTTCTATCGAGAACCATAGCTGTCATCTGCGTTATCCAAAATCTTTTAAATCGCCCTAAGTTATATTTAGTCTAAAAAAATTACATCGTCAACAAACCCATGCTCTAAATGTCTGCCACCTACTTAAAAATTGTATCATATTATCACAGTGAACTGACGCTGACAACCTCGGTTTCTGCCAGAACTAGGTTTTTTGAGCCACCAAAAACTGATAAAGTCCGAGGTACTCCTGTCGTGGAGAGATCAAAATTTTATACTCCTGTTCCTGCTCCCAGATTCATCTGTAGAGTAAATCTCAAATTTCAAGTCTCAAATCGACTGACTGCTCGACTCAGGTGAAGCAACCGGGTTTTGGGAGCGAGAGCGTGTCATTAATAAAATTGGCAGCAGCCAACAACAACTCACAAAATTTCTTATCGATCATACTTTTCCGGGAAAAATAAAATTTAGTTGATGATAGCTGGCAGCCGAATTGTAAAAGTAGAACCTTTCTCCAACTCGCTGGAAGCGGTAATATCTCCGCCCATCATTTCGCAGAATTTCTTAGTAATCGTCAGCCCCAAACCAGTGCCACCGAACCTCTTAGTAGTTGAGGAATCGGCTTGGGTGAAAGGCTCGAAGATTTTGACTAACTGTTCGGAACTCATGCCGATGCCAGTATCTTTGACTGTAAAAACAATCCAATCTTGAGAGGCAGACCAGGAAGACGAGCTATTTTCTGATGGGTCAAGTCCTCTATAGGCTCCAAGTTTTTTGCGTCTCTGGGCAGCCTCGGCGGGGGTTTCGGCGCAGCGGGTAACGGTGAAACTAATCGCGCCCGAGGAAGTAAACTTCGAGGCATTACTGAGGAGGTTGAGCAAGGACTGGCGGAGTTTAGTTAAGTCGCTCTGCATCGAGCCAATATCCTCAGGGCATTGTATTTCTAAGATATTGCTATTTTTGTTTGCCATCGGCGCGATCGTGCCGACAACTTCCTGCACCAGATTTAAAATGGTGAAGGTTTCGATGTGCAAGTCGATGTGACCTGCTTCAATTTTAGTGAAGTCGAGAATATCTTTAATCAGCCCTAGCAAGTGCTGGCCGGCAGTGTTAATTTTTTGGAGGTCGTCGATGAACTCTTCGGCATCGAGGTCTCGGGCATCTTCTTGCAGGAGCTCGCTGTAGCCGATGATCGCATTGAGGGGGGTTCTGAGTTCGTGACTCATGTTGGCGAGAAAGATGGTTTTAGATCGATTGGCAGTTTCGGCTGCTAATGCGGCGCGACGGAATTCTTCGGAACGCAACCGTTCGGTGATGTCGCTGGTCATGATTAAAACGCACTGAGTGCTGCCGAGGTCGATGAGTTCCCCTGACATCAGCCAGTCGCGCACTTCGCCGGCTTTGGTGCGAATTTTGATTTCTTGGTTGCCGATCGAATTTTCTTCCCGCAACACGTTGGCTAGCCGCCGCTCGTCTTCTGAATTGACCCACATTCCTAAATCGGTGGGGGTGCGGCCGATACATTCCTCCCGCAACCAGCCTAAGGATCGCAAAAAGCTGTCGTTGGCATCGAGGAAGCGGGCGTCTGTGAGGGTGCAGATGCCGATCCCAACAGGAGAAGCGTGAAAAGCCTTGGAAAATCTTTCTTCTGAAGAATTCAGGGCGGCTTCGGCGCGCTTTCTATCTGTGATGTCTTGGACGGTGCTGGTGATGTAGAGGGAGTTGATGGCGGCTTGTTCGCAGACTGTGCGGCTCCTCCCGTCGGGGAGTAGCAGCCTGTAGTCGATGCTGTAAGGCTGTTGCTGAAATATAGCAGCTTCGATCGACCTTTTGACCAATTCTCTATCTTCGGGATGCACGTATTTCAAGAAGGCTTCGAGGCTGGGATCGAAAGTTCCCGGGCGTTCTCCCAGGATGCGATAAATTTCTTCTGACCAACGCAATTGCTCCGTGTTGCGATCTAAGTCCCAGTTGCCTAGCTGGGCGATGCGCTGGGCGTTGGCGAGGCTGGCTTCGCTGGCGCGCAGGGAGACTTCTGCTTGGTGGCGTTCGGCGACGGTGGCGGCTAAGACTAGGCCGGTAACGGCGATGACGGCGATGAAGGCTTGCAGGGATAACAGTGCTTGGGGGATGCTGCTGGCGTGTTTGAGAAAGGGGCCGCTGCCCCTGGCTATGCCCCAGATGGCGAAGCCGCAGAGGATGAAGTTGGCGAGGGCCGTGTAGCGCTGGCCGAATCGAAAGGCAGCCCAAACTACTAGGGGAAATGGTAAGTATTCTAGGGGATAGCGAGCGTAGGCCGCGCGGGTGCGGGAACAGAAGACGAGCCAGCCGATTGCTAGCAGCAGCAGCAGCCAAATCACTCGTTCAGCTATCTGTTTGCGATGGGTGGGGCTTTTGGGCAATTTGTGCCACGTCAGCAGCAGGGGGGCGACGAGCAAAATTCCCATCGCGTCTCCTACCCACCAAGTACCCCAAATCGTCCCAAAATTGCTCCAGCTAGAGAAACCACTTACGCACACGATGATGCTGCCGATGGTGGAGTTGATTAGGGTAGATGCTAAGGCTGCTAGTCCGACTATTCCTAAAACGTCTTTGAGTCGATCGAGTCCGGCGCTAAAGTTAATGCGCTGTAGCAGATAAGTTCCCGTCCACGCTTGCAAGGCTCTGGCGCCCGCTGAGATCAAAGCAGTGCCGATGCTGGCCGCCGGTGCGCTCATGATGAACAGGAAGGCGCCGATCGCAATTCCCGGCCACAGTTGCCGCCCAAACAGCAGCAGAGCGACTTGAGCAATTCCTGCTGCTGGCCACATGGGGTAAATTTCTGAACTCAGGGTGAGGGTGGCAATGGCGAATTGCGATGCCAAATAGTAGATCAGGGCGATCGCCCCTACTGCGAAGAAGTACCGCCAGGAATGTCCTTTGATTGCGTTAAGGAACTTTTTCTGCATTGTCGTTTGGGGAAAAGGTGGATGCTGGTTTTGGTATCAGTAGGTGGCACGGGACAGGCACGGGGTAGGAAAAATCTTTCTATTAGGCGATCGTAGGTCAATCGATTTTAGATTTTAGATTTTAGATTTTAGATTTTAGAGGCGACCCCACGGATAAATTCGGGGGAAGAGAGGATTTTCGATTTTCGATTTGGGACAGAAATTCGCTTGTCATGGGTGGTAGGTAGGGAATAACCTGTTGAGATAATTTTTTGTGGAGCCGTTGAGGGTTCTGTTTTTTTTGCTGTGCGACGGATAGCATCTGGGCATAAATTTCGGGAGCATCCCTTGTTTGCCAATATATCTGTGATGGCTAAGCATTCGGTTTGTTAATTTTTGGTTTTTGCTAAATATATATATTTATACCGAGCGACTGCGGGTGTCTGTTCGTGTCGGGCGATCGCAACTCTATTCACTCTAACATCTTGCACCATGGTCAATAATATCTAACGAACCGATAACACCCACGCAACATCTGAGCTTTCAGGTAAGTGCGGGGCAAGAAACTCGGTTTCTGATTGTAAGTGCAGGTTGGAATGATTTTCATGAGATTTTCAACCAATTAATCGAGTTAATCGTTAATCGTTAATCGGGGAGCATCTCATTTTTGTAAAAAGCATTTTTTTCTTATAGTGCGAGCTGTCGCGAGCTGGCGTATTATACGATACGCGAGCGGGGACGCTCTCACTATCTATCTAAATGCAAAACTGAGATGCTCCCGTTAATCGAGCCTTCAAGTCTTTCGTCGAATACAGTGAAAACAAAGAATTTACATCAAAAAAACATTTTCTATTTTTCTGTGATTGTTGCCAGAGAGCGATTGTCGAATTTCGTAAAGTAATCGCCATTTGTCTTATTAATTACCAATGACTAATGACTAATGACTAATAACGTTCGCGAGCGGGGACGCTCGCAAAACATGACTAATGACTAATAAGGTTCGCGAGTTATTAAGTTCGCAAAACATGACCAATGACCAATGACCAATGACCAATGACTACTGACCAATGACTACTGACCAATGCCCAATGCCCAATGCCCAATGCCCAATGCCCAATGCCCAATGCCCAATCTCACTTGACTGCAATATCTAAGGTTAATGTCAAACGGTCTTGAGCTTCTTTAAGAGCGTCTTGGGGGTTGCGGCCCAGAAGAGTTGCTTCTATGGCACGGCCAAGGTTTTCTGACAGGCGAGAGTAACCTGAGATAATGGGGCGCGATCGGGCTGAGTTCATTTGTTCTAAAAATACTCCCAAAACAGGATTTTTTTTCACAAAACTTTGATAAGTTCGGCTCTCTCTCGATTTTAAGTTAATTGGTAAGTAACCTGTACCCAAGGCCCAGGCTGTTTGGAATTCTTCGCCAAGAACGTATTCTAAGAATTCAAGGGCTGCTTTTTCGCGTTCTGGTGAGGTTTTCATTAAAAATAGGTTTTCACCCCCAACAACAGTGGCGGAGCGCTTGAGGGCGGGTATAGGCATCACTGCATAGTCGATCGCGCTTTGCTGCAATTGTGCTAGAGTCCACGGCCCGGTGATTTGCATTGCGACTTTACCCGCGATGAAGTTATCGAGTTCGTAACCGCGTTCGGGTGCTGACAGTATTCCCGAACCTTCTGTTAACAAGTCCTTCCACAATTCCAAGGCCGCGAGAGAACCCGGGTTGTCTATTTGGGGTACGGGAGTTTGAGATGTTTCTCTCACGAGTTCGCCGCCTGCGCTGAACATGAACGGCAGCCAGGTGAATACTGTCCATTCTCCTTTGCCTAGGGGGAGCACTATGCCGTGTCGATCTGTGCGTCCGTCTCCGTTGGTGTCCTGTGTGAGCGATCGGGCTGTTTGCTTTAATTGTTCCCAATTCTGTGGCACTTCTTTAATTCCTGCTGCTGCAAACAAACTGGGACGGTAAAATATTCCTGTATTGTTGGTGGCGAGGGGAATTGACCAAGTGTGTCCGCCGAGTTCCATTGACTCGAACAGTGAGGGATCGATTTCAGTTTTGATGGGGGATTTGTCGAGCCAGTTTTCTAGCGGTTTAATTGCTTGCAGTTCTGCTAGTTTGCCGGCTATTGTGGCAGTATTCCACAGCAAATCTGGCGATGCGTTTCCTACTATTGATGTGAGGATTTTTGGCAGTTGTTGGTCGGGCTGGCCGATGTAAATTTGTTCTACTTGGATGTGGGGATGCGTTTGGTTGAATTTGTCGGTGAGGGTTTTAAATACGTCGCGATTGGGCGGGGGATTGATGCCGTGCCACAGTGTGAGCTTAATTTTATCGCTATTTTGGGGAATATTTTGACAGCCACTTAATATCAGTAGATTTAAGGCAAGTAAAATGCAGGCAACTCGTTTGACTTGCATTTTAAGTGCTTTGAAAAATTTGGATAAAATCATTTTTTAGCTTTGCTTAGAGGGAAGAAAATTTTTTAGCAAGCGCAGGTGGTTAGAGGTGGGTGAAACTGGTTGAATCTCAGAATTTTTCCGAAGTTGATTTGTCTCTGATTCGGAGGTTTTTTGAAATAAAATTGTCAAAAATTCGCCTTCTATAGCGGTTCTCAAAAAAGTCAGGTATGCCCTATGCCCCATGCCCTATGACCTATGCCCATGAGTACCTCATCTTTCTGACAAAGGATATAGTGTATCTTGCGGGCACATCCGATCGCAAGGAATTGCTGTCAGGTGCGATCGATCTTTTGCCAAGTCAGGCATTTCGACGCGCGCGAATGCGAGAATTCGGTTAATAGCCATTGGCTGACTTGTTCGTTATGAATATATTACCAGAAAGAATTGGTTGAAAGCCCGCCCGCCGGAGCGGGAGAAATTAAAATCAGACTATTCATTACTCCAATCCTCTTCGTTCTAGGTCAACTGTCAACTGTCAACTGTCAACTGTCAACTGTGGTTGTGCGGTATCTGCCAACAAGCTGCGACTGGCTAGCTGCCGCATATTCAAGGATTTTTTCATGTTTTGGCAGATATGATAAAATCGATACTAGCAGTAAAATTGGTGAATCAGATGACAAGTTTTAGTGTAGAACAGTTAGATTTAACTTTGGAAGAATGGATGCAAAATCCTCCTGACGGGACGGAGTGGGCAGACGGTAAAGTGATAGTCAAACATCCTGTAGAATTTGTGAATGGAGAAGTAGTAGGGAAACCGGGAATGACTGCAAAGACTCGTCGCATTCAATCAAAGCTAGATTATTACTGGAGAAGTTACATGATCTCAAGCGGGCAAGGGGGCGAGGTTTATGTGGAAGTCACTTGTCAAACTCTGAAAAAAGGGCGAATACCAGATGTATCTTATATTACTCCTGAACTGTTGGCGCAAGTTGGAGAGTTTTCAGTTTTGCCGCAGAGTTTTCCGCTGCTAGCTGAGATTGTTTCGCCTAACGATTTTGCTGATGATGTTTTTGCAAAAGCACAGGAGTATTTAGAGTCTGGTTGTTTGGAAGTTTGGCTGCTATTTCCGAAGAGTAGTTGGGTGTTAGTAATTACTCAAGGTGCGACAGTTTTATTTAAGCCTGGTGAGGTGGCGAAGACTCAGCTTGTGTTGTCCGGTTTTAGCGTGGTGTTGGATGAGTTGATGGCGTAATTTTGTTATTATTATAAAAACTAACTAAAAATCGATGAAAATTGTTTTTTTTGGCACTCCTGACTTTGCTGTTCCTACTTTATCCAGTTTGCTGAGTCATCCAGAATTTGAGGTTGTGGGTGTGGTGACTCAGCCGGATAAGCGCCGGGGAAGGGGGAATAAATTGATGCCTTCACCTGTAAAAGATGTGGCTTTAAATCACAGTCTCCCAGTTTTGCAGCCGCGCCGAATTAAGAAGGATGCGGAAACTATTGCTAAGTTGCGGGAAGCAGAGGCTGATGTGTTTGTGGTGGTGGCTTACGGCCAGATTCTTTCTCAAGAAATTCTGGATATTCCTAGTTTGGCTTGCGTTAATGTTCACGGTTCAATTTTGCCGAAGTATCGCGGGGCGGCGCCGATTCAGCGGTGTCTTTTTAATGGGGAAAAGGCTACTGGAATTACTACTATGCTGATGGATGCTGGTATGGATACTGGGGCGATGCTTTTGAAGGCTTTTGCGGGAATTACGCTGTTGGATAATGCTGATTCTTTGGGCGACAGGTTGGCGGAACTTGGGGCGGATTTATTGGTGGAAACTTTGATAAAATTGAGGGATGGGGAAGTTGAACCGGTTGTTCAGCATGATGATGAGGCGACTTATGCGCCGATGATTAAGGCGGCTGATTTTGTGCTGGATTGGTCGAAAAGTGCGATCGCCCTTCACAATCAAGTTAGGGGTTTTTTCCCGGATTGCACTACGACTTTTCGCGGTAATTCCCTGAAAGTAATCGCAACTGTGCCGGTGGGGCCGGAATATTGGCTGCAATTACCGCCGGAGTTGAGGGTTTTGGAACGGGAATGGCCCCTTTTGGATCGGTTGTCGGGCGCAAATGGGGAGGTTGTGAAGGTTGTGAAGGGCTTTGGGGCGATCGTCCAAACTGGCGATGGTTTGCTATTATTGCGGGAGGTGCAGTTGGCTGGTAAAAAAGTTCAGTCTGGCGTGGATTTTGCCAATGGTGCTCGGTTGGCTGCGGGTGAGGTTTTTGGGAGGGTTGAAGTTACGGATTAGAAAGTACCTGGAAAGGTTGATTGGTTTTTTCCCAGTCTTGAATAGCTGTGTAGAGTTGTGTCAGCCGGAAATGAGAAGACTCGTAAGCAAGTCTGAGGTCTTTTTCTAGTACATCTGGCTCAACTTGCTTGGAGTTGCACGTGCCTAGGGCTTTGCAAAGTGCGATCGACAAAATACAAATCATATCGTGACCGCAACAAATATACCACATATCTTGAGTATTTGTTCTTAAGCTATCCATCTTGGCTATAATTTCTGGTTCATCAAGTCCCAGCTTTTGAGAGTTGTTCTTCACAGTTTTAATCAACTCCGATTGATTTAATATTAATGTGCGATCGTCCACAAATTTCTTAAAAGCTAAATCTTCAAATCTTAAACAATAATTAAATTTCAGCGAAGCCCATCGCAAATAACCAATAACTTTGGCACTTTCGAGTAAAGTCTGGCGAATATCTTTAGAAAAACCCTTAATTTTGTCTTCCGAACCGTGTTCCAAAAGCACCTTTTCAAGTGCTGGCGACTTCAGCAGCATAGTTTCCAAATCGTGAGTATCTGTGAACAGCAAGTTCGGACTGAGTGGAACACTTCCTTCTAGTATATCAAAATCAGCATCAACAACAGCCAAAACGCCAGCAAAGTTAACTTGTTCAAGGATATTTAGCACTTGCACAGCTTTATCTTTATTATAGGCATTTTCTACACGACACTTTGTGGAGTCTACCAAATTCTTCCATACCCGCGAATCTGTGTCTCCTTCAGCGATTAGAAAAGAATGTTCAGTATATTGAACTCGATCTCGCAGCAGGCGGATTTGGTTAGCAATGAAGTTAGGGGTAATGTATTCTCTCATTCAACTGGCCCTTTTAACCCCACTGTCAAATCCCATCGATCGTCTATAATGCTTGGAGAGTGAGTAGCTAACAACACGTCAAAGTTTGCCAGATTAATAATTGCTTGCAAATCTTTGAGAAACTCGACTTCCCACGCTACGTGCAGCGAAATTTCTGGTTCATCAATCAGAACCAGAGAGTTAGGTTTCACCTTGAATAACAACTGGTAAAGCATCACCAATTCATGCTGTTCTCCGAAAGATAAGTCTGTCGGCGACAGAGGTTTACCATCCGCCGTTGTAAAGGTAAAACCTTTCTCTCTACTGATGCTCATATTTTTATAGAGAAATCGCTGTTTGATAATCCCTTTGAAGAGTTCTATTTTAGTAGCGAGTTCCTTAAAAACCATGAGTTTTTGTTCTACATCTTCAACATAAACTGACAGAATGTTTTTTGTGACTCCATCAATATTTTGTTTTACTTGAAAATCAGGATTCTCGTCGTTATCCAAAAGACCAATTTCTCTGAGACGAGAACGCTTTTCCTCGATTTCATTTAATTGGTTACGCAGCGTTTCCTCTGTTAGATATGAGGGTGCTTTGTTATTGAAAATTCTTGCAGGAAACGTTCTTTCTAGAGATTGAGACAATGCACCATATTCAGTCAGCTTTGCTTGGATATCTTCTGCGAGTTCCTGAGAATAGATATCAACTGAGGGAATCATTGAATGGTGTTTCGTGTATACCGTTGCTTCAGGAACATTTGAGGTAGTTAACAAGCGCTGAGTTTCTATAAAATGAATGTCGATAGAACTTCTTAGTTCTGATAACCATTTTGGTTCTTGCTTAACGCTCTTTGCTAACCTTGATATTAACTGTCTAGCTTCAAAAACGAGAATACGTTCTAATTCCAATTCTGAAAATTGAGTTGGTATTTCTATGTCACCTGATGACTGTAGTGCATCATCTGTGATATCCGAAGACACATTAATTCCCGCTGAGAAATCTATTGAGTCCATTGCTAAATTCGGTGAGAATATCTCTTTTGCTGCACCAGGCTTAGCAAAGTAAAACATTAAATTTTTATCTTTTTCATGTTCAGGTGCATCGATAGACTTAGTTATTTGTAGACAACTACCATCATCAAAGTCTAACCGGAACTCTGTAAATGGAATAGTCCGAAGTTCTGAGTAACGTGAATTAAAAAATCCATTAATTAGCCTAAATAATGCTGTTTTACCAAATCCATTCGGACTGTGAATGATCGTAATTCTATCTTCCATATTGAGAGAAATCGGATGGTTGAAAACTCCAAAAAGTTTGGCGACAGAAATCTTATTGATTCTCATTTTTCCCTCTAGTTATATCAAATACGTTAGTATCGGAATTATTCATCTCTCTCTTCTCTTCCTCTGTGTTCTCTGCGTTCTCTGCGGTTAAATCACCTGACGGTACAGCCGGCATTGATATATAGCCTTTCTTAAAAAGATGACTGACGGCTTATTATAACCGCTTAGACTAAGAGGGCTGAAGCCCAACAACGTACCTCATCTTTCTGAGAATTGATATAACTTACTAAAATTCGACTAAAACTTCTTCTTCAACTCCCAATAAATCCCGCGCGGCTTCTAGCATACTGTCAGTAATATCTTTCAAATCTTCGCGACTTGCTAAATAAGTTTTCAAAGCATCTAAAGGTTCTATACTATTATTAGCATTTAGTTCCGGCAACCTCGGCCTTGCTAGCTGACTGACTAATTCCGGCTGAATTGTGTAGCTGTGGGCTGCGCCGAGAAGTGCGTGCAATTCGGCGTTATCAATTAAGTCTAATTGTTCCGATCGCAATTGGTAGATTAATCTTACGACAGCATCTTGGATTTCCTTCTTCCCAATGGCTTTCACCAAGTCGGCTTGCGGACTCTCCGATTCAGATACGTTCACCTTAATCGTCTGAAACACCCGCACCGGCAAAGTGCAAAATTCCCACTCAGCTTTCCCGCGTTCCAAATTAATCAACACAAAGCCTTTGTCTTCTTTCTCTTCGCTAAAGTCAACTCGTTCGATGCTTCCGGGATAAATTACGGGCGGATTGTTGTTGGCGTTGAGATTTTGGTGTTTGTGGACGTGACCGAGGGCAACGTAGTCGAAACAAGGGCGTGTTAGCATGGCAACGGGTATGTTGAATCCTTTACCGACTGCTAAAAAACGCTCTGCACCCAGGCTTGCTTTATCTGCCATTAAGTGCGCTAATAGTACGGTGGGGATATTTGGATCGAGGCGGCGGATTTCGCCTTCCATGGCGATCGTCAGTTTTTCGGTTAATAATTGGTTAACATCGCTCACAGAAAGGCTTTCAGTCTCCGATCGCGTCATTAAGGTCGATCGCGTCAACCAAGGCAGCGTCACCACCTGTACAGGCCCGCTGCGGGTGTGTATGAGGTGAGTTTCCAGGCGATCGCCTACAATAAACTTAGGTATTCCCAAAGTCCGGTAAATTCCCAAACTCGCGCCGCCTTGTCCTTGCGAATGTTGGTCGTGATTTCCTACTAGCAAAACAGTCGGAATTTGCGCCTCTACCAAGCGGCTGAATTGGCTCGCAAAAGCCTCTTTAACAAACGGTGGCGGCGTTGAATCCGGAAAAGCATCCCCGCCGAATATAACTAAATCTACGGGTTCAGAAATTGCTCTATCCATACATTTACTTAGCGTCGCCGCGAAGTCTTCCAGCCGCGTATTTAACCCGGTTTCTGGATTGACGCGGCCGTGGGAAAAGCCGCTGCCCATGTGAATGTCTGAAAGGTGTAAAATTTTAATCATTGTTTATTGGTTATTAGTTATTAGTTATTAGTTGTTTGTTGTGAGGACTAAAGCCCTCATTCTATTTTAGACTTTTCTTGGTTCCAGTTCAATGCTGCGGCGGTTAGGATTGATACGTTTCTCGATCGCAAATACTGCCTTTTCTTCCTCAAAGCCGATTTCGTGAAACTCTGCAAACAAACATTCTAACTCAATTTTGGCGATCGCAGTTTCCAGCCACTTATCAAAGGAATCGCATTCAATACTTCTGAAAGGTTCGCCTTTGCACTCGAAACTGATAATTTGTCCCGGAATCCCGCCGAAACAGCCCTGTGTATCCACAACCCGCAGCCACAAATTATCTACTTTCATAAACGGAATCCATGCTTTGTTCCAATATTCTCCGGGCTGCCATTCTTGAAAATTAACTTGACTCTGGGCGTCCCAAAATTTTTTCTCCTTAGCAATTGATGCCAAAGATAACATACTCCTGCCGTGTTCAAAAGGCAACAGCCACTGATTTTCTGAACTCTCGTAAGCGGAACCGTTATACCAGCGATAAAAATCATAAAATGTTTCGGGAAGCGATTGTTGGTAACGTTTTTTAAATAAGTCGATTTCTGTTTCGATGGCACCGGAATTTAACAAGTTAAGCGCCTCGGGACAGCAGCGTCTCAATGTTTGTGCGAAGGTACGAACCAAAGGATTTCGTGGCTGAAAAAATTCTTTCATCTTCGATCATATAATACCTGGAACTTTTTGATAAATTTGGGCGATCGGCGAAAATCTATACTTTTCAACGTGAGGGCTTAATTTAGGTTCGTAGTTTAGGTTTGTAGTGAGGACTTCAGTCCTTCTTTGGATTCTGGAGAAGGACTAAAGTCCTCATTACGAACCTGGTTGTATCTTTCATCATATAATACCTGGAACTTTTTGATAAATTTGGGCGATCGGGCAGCGAAAATTTATACTTGTTAATTCTAACTCATCTCCTTGTCGGTAAATCTGAGAAACCCAATTTCCCTCACCATTGAGTCGAAAACACTCAATTTGGATTTCCGATTGAGTGATGAGTACGTATTCTTGCAAACTCGATGTAGTTTGGTAATCGGCAAATTTATCGCCCCTGTCAAAAGATGCAGTTGAAGGAGATAGCACCTCAATAATTAGAGATGGATAGAGAATGGAGTCTTCAGTTGAACTTGTATCTCTTTCGTCGCAAGTTACCGCCACGTCAGGATAATAATAGCAATTCGCCTCTTCCAGTCTGACTTTGACATCAGAGGTAAGAACTAAGCATGGCGTATTCAGAAGATGATTTCCCAATAGGCGAATTAGATTGCTAGCAATAATAGTGTGAGGGTTTTTTGCCCCCGTCATTGCATAAACGTGTCCGCGTCTGTATTCGTGTTTGATCGGACTTACTCGTTCGCCTTCTAGGTATTCTTCTGGTGAAATGTAGAAATTGTTTTTGCTGATTACCATTGATTTATCCCGGCTGATTTTGTGCGATAATATTTGTTGAAATGGGTGCATTTCACTTTTGAAGAGGGCGAAGCATGACCGCATATAAGTTATTAGTTATCATCCCATATTGATTGCGGTCATGCTTCGCCCCTACAAACATATTTGCTAAAACCAGATGCACCCGTTGAAATTCATAGATCCGGCTAGGACATGGCTGAATACCGGACGGCAAAATTATGTTATTTTCTTGAGTCTGCGGAGGCAGACATCGTTTGTATAGACGCGGTTTCAACCGCCGTGCTATTTTAACAAATTTCCAGGAATCGGGCGTGCCACAGTTTGCCACTTTCTGTCAATCCCTGCGATCGCACTTTGATTTTGACTCCGCGAGGGTTCGCCTCGTACAGTCGGGCAATTTCTAGCATTTCCCCGCTGCTAAAGCCCGTTCCCACTGTTCCGATCGGTACTAACTTGCCATTGATTTCTTGTGCAACTTCGATCGCACTAAACGGCCGCCCCGCTACTTTTGTCCGAGTCAACCCGACAATAAATAAGTCATATTCCTGACAGTATTTAGTCCTCACCATCGGAGATTTTTTAACATCTTTGCCGCCGACATAGAAGCAGTTATGCAAAACCCAAACTTCACCTTCTCTGTTTTCAGCTTCCTGCTGCTGCGCCAGTAAAAGTTTTTCGCCTGCGGTGCGAGATGTCGGTACAATTTCAAATTCCGTAGATAAACTTGCCAAGATTTCGCCAACTGCAACTCCGGCGGCTATTCGTTCGGATTCCGCCAACCCAGTCAAGTCTTTACCGTGGGAAAACAAAGCTTTAAAAATGGCATAAACTGCCGTTGGCTGGGTTGTCGGAAAACCGCTTTCAATATTAACTGTAGCAGCTTGGGCGCCCGTGCGATGTTCGCTGCCCGTATAGCTTTTGTAATACAGTTCGCCGTCTAAGACAAAGATGCCAATTTTAGCTGCTGTGTCGATTAAAGCGCGATCGATCGCAATTGACGCTTGTTGTCGCAGGTTTGTCGATCGCGATTGGTAGTATACTTTATCTGGCGTCGCCACGACCACCACTCGATTGCCGTCGCGTTTTGGCTGTCCCCAATAGTCGGGATTTTCGATGTAATAAGAACGTTCGCTGGGCGCGTCAACCGGCTGCATCGTCACAATCCTTCCCGGCTGCAAGTGCGGAGGTAATTCGGGGACAATCGGATTATTGACAGTCTCAACTTTGGCCGCAACCTTTGATTTTGCAGCAGGAGCAGCATTGGTGGTAGACTTATTTGGAGTGTTTTTAGTCGGCTTTTCTCCCGTTTCCAATTCAAACGCTCTTTTCCAAAAGCCGATCGCCATTTCCGGGTATCCTTCCGACTCCGCACACAGTGCAAAACTAATAACTTTTCCCGTGCCAATTCCGCGCCCGTAATCAGCTAAATACTGCACCGCCCCCGCTTCACCCATTAAGTGCAATCCCCGCGTGACAATGCGATTGTTCCAGCGTTCTCGAATATCGGCGCTAATTTTTTTGGCTGATTTTCGCTTAGCTTCTGCGTATTCCATCCACTCCATACAGCCTCCTTTTTTGTTGGGCTACTTGTAATACTATACTGAAGCTTGATTCATTAGTCAAGGAAAACCCAAACCAGCATTTACCAGAAAGAATTGGTTGAAAGCCGGAACCCTTGTAGGGAGAAATTAAAATCAGACTATTCATATTGTTTCCGGTTGCATGGGAATGATTTAACCGCAGAGAACACAGAGGACACAGAGGGAGAGAATAGAGATCTGAATAATTCCGATGGTACCGGATTTGATATCATTTCTCCCCACAAGGGAGAGGTCGCTGTCAACTATCAACTATCAACTATCAACTGTCAACTATCAACTGTCAACTGTCATCTGATTATCCTCTTGCACCTGTGATCGTTTGAAAGAACTTAGGCGTATACCTTTGTAAAAAACTCCCCACCGCCAGCGTCACTAAAGTTGCTAGAATGATTGTCAATAAATAGTATACAATCACAGTTATCGAACTGGAAGGCTTTGACAACTTGTTAAAAACTTCCTTAAAAACTGTTACCGTCGGTTCGTGAATAGCATAAACAAAAAATGCCAAACCAGAAAAATTAAAACAGGCTTTTTCTAGCTTTCCCGACACTAAATCTGAAGCGCACCAAATGGCCGCCGTACCCATTACTCTCGTGCAGCATTCTAACTGGTGCTGGAAAGTTTTAATGTCGGCTGTTTGCGTAATTGTCAGCACAAGAGCCATGCCTAAGTATATACCGATAATCGCACTTTTTCGTCGGTCGAGCCAAGTTAGATCCAATTTTTGAACAGCAATCAGACATCCCAAATAAAAGAACAACGGCCCCAACCACTGGATGCTAAAACCAATTTGAAAATCCAGCAACCAAGGCGCGGCAAACAAAGCTATACCTAGATAAGGTATCTTTCTAGCGATCAGCAAAAATACCGGAGATAGAATCACCATCGCCATCAAATCCCGGACGTACCAGAAATGAAATGCGATCGGATAAAGGCTTTTATATCCAGTTAAACAATCTATAAAGTTGGCAAAACTGTAGTCTCCAATATATTTTTTGTAATGCCCTTGGATAATTCCACTCGTTGCCGGTACGTTGATCACAATTAACACCAGTGTCAATAAAGCCAAGTTCCAAAACAAATAGGGAACCAGGAGAGTCCAAAACCGAGATTGGAGCTTTTCCTTGTAAGAATTCAGCGATAAATTAAAATTCCTGAAAAACAGGAAGCCTGAAAGCATGAACAGAAAAGCCACGCAAGAACCGCCCCAAGTCCCCGCAATCAACGTCTGGAAAAATTTGTCAGCATATCCCACAGAATTGATGGACGAGTGAATAGTAACAATCCCAATGATGAGAGGCAGACGCAATAATTTAATTCGGCAAGATATTTCCGGCGTAATTTGCATTTTTTACAGAAAAAGTGTAGGGTTCGATCGGCTGGCATTTGCATTGAGATGGCAAATTGTAGTAATCGGTTCGCCACCAATGCTAAGATAGCCTCGATCGTGCGTTGAGGTCAATCATGCCGGGGCTTGCTTTTTGCGAAGTCTGGTTCGCCAACTTCCGATCGGATCGCACTTTTCGCACTTTCGAGAATTTAATATCAAGTCTAATTGTACTCTGATGATGCGATTGATTTTGTACAGCAAACCCGGATGCCACTTGTGCGAAGGGTTGCAAGAAAAACTCGAACAGATTGAAAGCCTCAAGTTTCAATTGGAAGTACGAGACATTACCGAACGTGATGACTGGTTTCAAGCTTACCAGTACGAAGTGCCAGTTTTGTTTAAAGTGGAGTCCCAACGCAAAAATTCTGGTGGCGACGCTGCATTTTCCCCAGAAGAACAATTACCTCGTCCTTCTCCCCGCTGTACAGTTCAACAATTGGAGCAAATGTTACAGAAATATTTGCAAATCGATCAATCAGAATAATATGATTTAACGCAAAAAATCAAGCCCTTTGGGTGCCGAGTCCGCACTCTTGGCCCGGAGAGTGCCGATTTTACACCGAAAAGGCTTGTAGATAGCGGATCGAACAATTTCTGGCGCAAGTCATATTCAAAACATCCAAGTGAGGAGTTTTTCAGATGAAATTGAGAGAATTATTAGCAACACTTCCCGGCATTTCCTTTGACACCCAACATCGAGCTCTCGATGCCGAAGTCAAGGGTTTATCTACTAATTCCCATGCTTGTCAGGCGGGGGATTTGTTTTTGGGAATGCCGGGGACGCGGGTAGATGGCGGAGATTTTTGGCAAAGTGCGATCGCCAGCGGTGCAATTGCGGCCATAATTTCCACTCAAGCCGCCGAGAAAACATCCCCCCAAGACGGGGATACCTGCGTGATTGTGGCAACCGACATGGCTCAAATTTGCGGTCAAATAGCCACCACATTTTACGGCAATCCTGCTAGCAAATTAAAACTTGTCGGCGTTACTGGGACTAACGGCAAAACTACAACAACTCATTTAATCGAATTTTTGCTCAATCAAATGCAGTTGCCGACAGCAATTTTCGGCACGCTTTACACTCGCTGGCCTGGTTTCCAACAAACTGCTCTTTACACTACACCTTTTGCGATCGACTTGCAAAAACAGCTAGCAGAAGCTGTCACCGCTGGATGCAAACACGGGGTGATGGAAGTCAGTTCCCATGCTTTAGCACAGCAGCGAGTCTTGGGCTGTACTTTTGAAGTTGCTGTGTTTACCAACTTGACTCAAGATCATCTCGATTATCACCGCGATATGGAGGATTATTTTGAGGCAAAATCGCTTTTGTTTAGTCAAAATTATCTCAAAAATCGCGCTGTAATTAATATTGACGACTCCTACGGACGGCGGATTGTTGAAAATTTAAAATCCGAGCAAGTGTGGAGTTACAGCACTACGGACAAAACTGCTGATTTGTATGCTTTCGATTTGCATTATCAGCCCAATGGAGTTAAGGGAATGCTGCACACTCCTAAGGGTGAAACTGCTTTTATTTTGCCTTTAGTCGGTCAGTTCAATTTATCAAATATGCTGGCTGCTGTCGGTGCGGTTTTAGAATTGGGTTTGGATTTGTCCGCAATTGTGGAGAAATTAGCTATGTTTTCGGGAGTGCCGGGACGGATGGAACGGGTGCAAATTAGTCCCGACCAAGATATTAGTGTAATTGTCGATTACGCGCACACTCCAGATAGTTTGGAGAACTTGTTGAAGGCTTCGCGGCCGTTTATTCCCGGTCAAATGATTTGTGTGTTTGGTTGCGGTGGCGATCGCGATCGCACGAAACGCCCGATCATGGGTAAAATCGTGGCAGAGTTGGCCGATATAGCCGTTGTTACCTCCGACAATCCGCGCACCGAAAATCCCGATCGCATTTTGGAAGATGTGCTCGCAGGCATTCCCGCTGACGTAAAACCCGTCGTGATGTGCGATCGCGCCGCAGCCATTCGCACTGCTATTATGGACGCTAAACCCGGAGATGGCGTGCTGATTGCAGGCAAAGGACACGAAGATTATCAGATTTTGGGCACCGAAAAAGTCCATTTTGACGATCGAGAACAAGCACGAGATGCCTTGACAGTCCGAATGAACTGATTCGACTAACCCAATTACACTTAGTGTTAATAGTTAACCCAATTTGGTTAACTATTAATGGCTTATAGCAATTTTTTATGAGGTTGCATAGAATCCGATCACCCTAGCCGAGGGCGGGCCCGCACCATCCACCGCCCCTACTAAGGGGGGGGACAAGATTCCGATCAAAGTCCCCCTTCGATCCTATGCTTTATAAACATCTTTCTTAACAAGAAATTTGACAAAAGTAACTACTTGTGTAGGAGACATTGGGGATCTCGCTTCTGATTGAATGGCAATTATCCTGCAAAAAATGTTCATTGATGTCTGCCTCTTGCAATGAGTTTGCTCAAGGGATCTGGGGGT
>RDXX01000088.1 GCA_004292955.1 Oscillatoriales cyanobacterium
TGTAAGGCTAACACTGCATAATTTCAGCCCAAAAGCGTTTGGCTTCCAAGTTTTCACAACTGATAAAAAAATCCGACCCACATCTGCGGAATGTGGGCTTCAAAGTCTGACCACGGAATTATTTTTGCCATGATTACCCAACGATTATTCTCTGATAATTGTCCCTCGAAGGGTAGCTCAAAGTTGGAGGGTGTTTTTGGGGCCCTAGTCAAGTTTTCGGTACATGAATGAAAGTGATGCTGTGCATGGCTTTTGACTAATTTTAGCTCATAGTCTAACACATTACCAGCACCGATCGCGAGTCAAAGTCTTTTGAGCTAAGGATTTTAGGCTTTTTCAGCAAGCCCTATATAAAGAGCGCTCTCTTGGTACGTTGTTGGGCTTTAGCCCTCTTTGAACATATATATAAAGAGCGCTGAAGCGCAACTACGTACCTAAGAGCGCTGAAGCGCAACTACGTACCTAAGAGCGCTGAAGCGCAACTACGTACCTAAGAGCGCTGAAGCGTTTAGAAATTACCAAATTTATGTTTGCAGATTTCTTTATCAAACGACCTGTCTTTGCTAGTGTCTGCGCCTTAATTATCATTTTAGTAGGCGCAATCAGCATCCCCACACTGCCGATCGAACGCTTCCCTGACATCAGCCCCACCCAAATTAGCGTCACGGCTAACTATAGCGGGGCGAGTCCCGAAATTGTCGAAAATGCCGTTACGAATATCCTAGAGAGGCAAATCAACGGCGTAGAAGGGCTAAAATATCTAACTTCTAGCAGCAGTAATGACGGCACTAGCACTATTACTGCAACTTTCGATCCGTCGCGCAACAAAGATATTGCCGCTGTCGATGTCCAAAATCGAGTGTCAGTCGCTCAACCCCAACTCCCAGATACCGTACAGCGCACTGGTGTGAGAGTTACCAAACAATCTACCAGTCTCTTGCTGGCGATCGGCTTATTTACCGAAAATAAAGAATACGACACCACATTTTTAAGCAACTACGCTGACTTGTATTTGGCAGATGCTTTAAAGCGGATCAAAGGTGTTGGCGATGTGCGAATTTTTGGGGAACGCCGCTATGCCATGCGCCTGTGGATCGACCCCAATAAGTTAGCAGCTCGCGGTTTGACAATGCAAGATATAACCAGGGCGCTTAACGAACAAAACTTACAAGTTGGTGCTGGGAGAGTTGGTCAAGAACCCGCTCCCGACGGGCAAATGTATCAAATTGATTTACGGGCTAAAAGCCGTCTGCAAGAACCAGCAGAATTTGAAGAAATTGTCCTTAAAACTGATGGAAATGGCACTGTAGTTAAGTTAAAAGAAGTCGGCAGAGCGGAATTAGGAGCCGAAAATTACAGCTCTTTCCTGCGATTTCGGGGCAATGATGCGGTGGGTTTGGGAATTTATCAATTGCCGGGAAGCAATGCTTTGAATGTAGCTCATGCTGTTAAAGCAGAAATGGAAAAACTCGCAACAAGTTTTCCTCCTGGGTTGATACATCGAGTCGCGCTTGATACGACTTTAGAAGTTTGGAGGCCCGCTAGGTTGGGTGTTTGACCGGGTAAATAGGGTTCTTGATTGGATGCAGCGGCAATATCGGAAATCTTTGATATTTCTCACGGGAATTAAAACCATTGTCACGTTCGTATTCATAGCCTCTCTGGGAGTAACAGCTTGGTTTTATCTATCAGTACCCACGGCATTTATCCCAGAGGAAGATCAGGGCTATTTTCTGACAATTATTCAAGGCCCCCAAGGAGTTTCGCTGCAATATACTCGCAAAGTGATGGATGAAGTTGAACAAGAAATTCTGAAACTTCCTGAGGTTGTAGGGACTTTCTCTGTGGGTGGCTTTGGTTTTAGCGGCAGCACTTCTAACCAGGGTATTATCTTTACTACGCTTAAATCCTGGAGCGAGCGTCACGGAGAAGCTCAAAGCGTACAAGCGATTATTGGTAAGTTGCGGGGTCAGCTTTCGGCAATTCCAGAAGCAAGAATTTTCCCGGTGAATCCGCCCGCAATTCAAGGTTTAGGTCAATTTGGAGGCTTCCAATTTCAACTTCAAGATCGCAAAGGAAACAGCGGTTTAGATGCTCTGGTTCAGGCGATGGGTGGGATTTTGAAGCAGGCGAATCAGACGCCGGGATTGCAAGCGGTTTTTAGTACGTTTGCTGCGAATACGCCTCAGTTAGTTGTGGAAGTTGACCGCAATCGGGCTAAGGCTTTGGATATTTCTATTAGTGATATTTTCAGTACGCTACAAACGGCTCTGGGTTCGCAGTATGTAAACGATTTTACTCTCCAGCAGCGCAATTATCGGGTGTACGTGCAAGCAGATAAACAGTTCCGTGCTAATCCTGAAGATATTAGTAAATTGTATGTCCGCTCTGCAAAGAATGAAATGATTTCTTTGAGCAATTTGGTGAAGCTAACTCCGGTGGTGGGAGCCCAAACTGTCAACCACTACAATTTATTTAGGTCAATTGAAATCAATGGCTCTCCCGCTCCGGGTGCGAGTTCTGGACAGGCGATTAAATCGATGGAAAAGGTGTCGGCTCAAGTTTTACCGTCTGGTTTTGGCTATGAATGGTCGGGGACTTCTTTGGAAGAAATTGAGTCGGGGGGTCAAGCGCCGATTATTTTTGGTTTGGGGCTGGTTTTTGTGTTCTTGGTTTTGGCTGCTCAGTACGAAAATTATGTGGATCCTTTTATTATTTTGCTGGCGGTTCCTCTGGCGATTTTAGGTGCGCTTTTGGCTCAGTCTTTGCGGGGTTTGGCGAATGATGTTTATTGCCAAATTGGTTTGGTGATGTTGATTGGATTGTCGAGTAAAAATGCGATTTTAATCGTGGAGTTTGCTAACCAGTTGCGGGAGCGGGGATATTCAATTGCTAAGGCAGCAGTTGAGGCGGCTCAAGAGCGTTTGCGACCGATTTTGATGACTTCTTTGGCGTTTGTTTTGGGGATTCTGCCTCTGGTTAATCCCGAAGGTGCAGGTGCAGCCAGTCGCCGATCGCTCGGGAATGCGATCGCGGGCGGGATGGTTGTTTCTACTTTCTTGAGTTTGTTTATGGTGCCGGTGCTGTATGTGGTGATTGTCTCGGCTCGCGATCGCTTTACAAAACGCGATCGCCCGGAACATCCGCCCCACGATGATGGCACGAGTTTGGATGGAAAAACTGCTCCCCGCGACGAGGTTGAGCGCGATCAAGTAGCGCCGTTGTAACAGCCCAATCTTCTAAGGTATGTAGTTGCGCTTAAGCGCTCTTTCATATAAAGAGCGCCCAAGTGCAACTACGTACCTAAAAATTAACTTCTAGAAAAGTCTTCTTTGGGCAGAAGGCTATGATGCAGGGGGGCTAGAGATGCTAAATTCGCATCAAATAGTTCGATCGCCCACAACTCACAAAAAATACTCTATGAACCGCCCCGCACCTGACAGTTCCTCCCAAATGAGCGACATTGAACGCGCCAACCTCAGCCGCACGATCGATTACAGTTCCATTCGATCGATACCTGAAATTTGGGCGATCGTCAAACAGCGATTTCCCCAAACCGTCGCCCTCCACGATCCCCACAGCAAACCCGAAATTAAACTCACCTATACCGACCTCTACCAACAAATCCAGCAATTCGCCAGCGGATTGCAGGCCCTCGGCATCAATGCAAACCCAGCAGAAATAATCCCTCCCCGCGTCGCCCTCTTCGCCGACAACAGCCCCCGCTGGCTGATAGCCGATCAAGGTATCATGACCGCTGGGGCCGCCAACGCCGTGCGAGGCGCCACCGCCGACCCCGAAGAACTCCTCTACATCATCCAAGACAGCGGCAGTACCGCTTTAGTAGTCGAAAACCTGGCCTTACTCAAAAAACTGCAAGCCCGCCTCCCCGATTTGCCGATCGAACTTATCGTCCTTCTCTCCGACGAGGAACCAGAAACCAGCCCCACCCTAACCACAGTCAAATTTTCCCAAGTCATGGCCACAGGCGCCAACCGCCCCTTCAAACCCGCCAACCACAACCACCAAACCCTCGCCACCCTCCTCTACACTAGCGGCACCACCGGCAAACCCAAAGGCGTCATGCTGACTCACGGGAACCTGCTGCACCAACTCACCACCTTCGGCACAATTTTGCAACCCGAACCGGGCGAATCAGCCCTCAGCATCCTGCCCAGTTGGCACGCCTACGAACGCACAGTCGAATACTTCCTGCTTTCCCAAGGATGCACGCAAATTTACACCAATATTCGCTATTTCAAACAAGACTTTAAAAGTTGCAAGCCCCAGTACATGGTGAGCGTTCCGCGCATCTGGGAATCGATTTACGAGGCTGTACAAAAGCAATTTAGAGAACAGCCACCCAACAAACAAAAATTGGTTAATTTTCTGTTATCTGCCAGCCAGCAATACATTGAAGCCCGCCGCATTTTTCAAGGTTTAACTCTCAGTTTGAAACCTGCTTCTGCTTCGGAAAAACTGATCGCCCGGATCAAAAGTATTCTGTTGTCTCCCGTACACGCGATCGCCGAAAAACTGGTTTATCAAAAAGTCCGGGAAGCTACGGGAGGGCGTTTTAAGTGGGCAATTAGCGGCGGAGGTTCTTTGGCCGCGCATTTAGACAATTTCTTTGAAATCGCGAATATCGGTTTGTTGGTGGGATACGGTTTAACTGAAACATCTCCAGTTTTAACAGTCCGCCGCCCTTGGCACAATCTTAAAGGTTCTGCCGGACAGCCGATCGCCCATACTGAAATTAAAATAGTTGACCCCGAAACTAAACAGCAACTGCCAACAGGCCAGCGCGGTTTAGTATTGGGACGCGGGCCGCAAATCATGCAGGGCTACTATCTCAATCCCCAAGCTACCGCGAAAGCCATTGACTCCGAAGGCTGGTTTGACACCGGCGATTTGGGTTGGCTGACACCGGGCAATGACTTAGTTTTGACCGGGCGCGCCAAAGATACGATCGTCCTCAGCAACGGCGAAAATATCGAACCGCAGCCGATCGAAGATGCCTGCGTCCGCAGCCCCTACATCGACCAAATTATGGTAGTAGGTCAAGACCAAAAATCGATCGGCGCCTTAATTGTCCCCAATTCAGAAGCCGTGCAGAAATGGGCAGAAACTCAGAATCCGCCAATACACGAAATTGACTGGAATAGCAAGAAAATTCAAGACTTATTCCGTCAAGAATTGAACCGGGAGGTGCAAAATCGCCCCGGATACCGCGCGGACGATCGCATTGGCCCGTTCCGGTTGATTCAGGAGCCATTTTCGATGGAAAATGGAATGTTGACCCAGACCCTGAAAATTAAGCGCCCGGTTGTGACTGAACACTACCGCGATATGATTGACGGGATGTTTTGAAAATATTCGCTGGACTTGGGGAATGGAAAAGCAAAAATTATCCCAACACCCGAGTCCCCATTGGTGTCAACAATCGCCTGAAAACCTTTGTATCTCTCGTTTATAGGAGAGGCCAGATCCCCCTAAATCCCCCTTAAGAAGGGGGACTTTGAGAAGATTCTTATCCCCCCCTTAAGAAGGGGGGCTAGGGGGGATCTTGCCTGAATCGCCAGACAGAAGACTGATAATAGGTTTGACGTTCAGTTGACACCAACACCCGAGTCCCGAGTCCGAGTCCTCAGTCATTAGGAAATGTCTACCAACTATTGACTAATGACTGATGACTGTTGTTCGCGAGCGGGGACGCTCGCACTTCTGACTAATGCCTAATTCCCAATTGACAAGCAACAAATTTATGGAACCACAATTACTCTTGAAGCGATCGATTAACGTAAAAGTCGTCGTTACTCCCCGCTGGAAAGAAGAAGCTCAACAGCAACTCCAAGCCCAAATCAATCAAATAGATTCTCAGCTACAACAGCTAGAAATGCAAGGGCAGCGGATGGTTTCAGAAATCCAAAAGCAAAGCCTGCAACCCCCCGGCCCGCAAGTAATGCAGCAAATAGAAAACATTCAAGTGCAGGTGAATCAAAGAAAGAGCGAACTGCTAGAACAGAAAAACCAAAACCTGCAACAGCTTCAGCAAGTGCAGGTGCTAGACCTCGAACAAGAAGTGAGTCAAGGTCAAATTGACGGCACGTTCACCGTCGGGGTGGGAGAAAACTTGATTCAAAAAATGCAAATAGAAGTTCTGCTCCGCGACGGCATTGTCGAAGAAATTCGAGGTGATATTTAGAACTTAGAAATTGGTGATTGGTAATTGATAATTGGTAATTGGTAGGTAATTTTGAGTTGATAGCCGCACATCTTCGGACTAGAGGCTGGCATAATAATAACTATTGCCGATCGCCAATTATCAATTCCCAAATACCGATCGCCAATTACCAACTCACAAGGAATTTTTACAGATGATTCGCGAAGTTTTCATGCCAGCCCTAAGCTCTACCATGACAGAGGGCAAAATTGTTTCCTGGGTCAAATCCGCTGGGGACAAAGTAGAAAAGGGCGAAACGGTAGTCGTAGTTGAATCTGACAAAGCCGACATGGATGTCGAGTCTTTCTACGAAGGCTATCTAGCAATAATTATTGTACCAGCAGGCGAAGTTGCTCCGGTCGGAGCTGCGATCGCCCTAGTCGCAGAAACAGAAGCCGAAATCGCCGCCGCCCAGAAACAAGGAGCCGGCGCCCCCGCAGCCGCAGCTCCAGCAGCCGCAGCCCCCGTTCCTGTCGCAGCTACAGCATCAGTGGGTTTGCAGCAAAACGTCAGCCGCCAAAACGGCCGCAGCATCGTCTCTCCCCGCGCTCGCAAATTAGCCAAAGAGTTTAAAGTAGATTTAAATTCAATCAAAGGCAGCGGCCCCAACGGTCGGATTGTTGCAGAAGATGTGGAAGCAGCAGCCGGTAAAGCCCAACCAGCTCCGGTTCAGCAACCAGTAACAGTCCCCGCAGCACCCGCACCCGCAGCACCCGCACCCGCAGCAGCCAAACCAGCACCCGCACCAGTCCCAGCGGTAGCGCTTTCCGGTAACAGAGTACCGATGAATGCGCTGCAAAATGCGGTGGTTCGCAATATGGAAGCAAGTTTGAGCGTGCCCTGTTTCCGCGTCGGCTATACAATTACTACTGACAATCTCGACAAACTCTACAAACAAATTAAGTCAAAAGGCGTCACGATGACGGCTATGCTGGCAAAAGCAGTAGCGGTAACTTTACAAAAACATCCTCTGCTGAATGCTTGTTATGTGGAGTCGGGAATTCAACACCGTGCTGATATTAATGTGGCGGTAGCGGTGGCGATGGACGGCGGCGGTTTGATTACGCCGGTGTTGCAAAATGCCGATCGCCTGGACATATATTCTCTCTCCCGCAGTTGGAAGGATTTAGTCGATCGCGCCCGCGCCAAACAGCTAAAACCCGACGAATACAGCACGGGAACTTTTACTCTTTCCAATTTGGGAATGTATGGAGTAGATAAGTTTGACGCGATTTTGCCGCCGAATCAAGGCTCGATTTTGGCGATCGGCTCTTCGCGGCCGCAAGTAGTAGCCAATGAAGAAGGCTTGATGGGAGTGAAGCGGCAAATGCAGGTGAATATTACTTGCGATCACCGAGTGATTTACGGTGCTGATGCTGCATCTTTCTTGCAAGATTTAGCGAAATTGATCGAGACAAATCCTCAATCTTTGACACTTTAATTAGTTAACTGTTGACGGTTGACTGTTGACTGTTGATAGTTGATATCGTTTCCGGTAGCATCGGAATTATTAGCCAAAATGAGGAGACGGCAGTGCCGTGTCCCTACCAATAATATTGTAGGGATACGGCAATGCCGTCTCCTCTATATCATTTCGATGCAACCGAATTGATATCAAACAAGAATACTTTGTTCAAACTCGCACCGAATTTCATCTACAACTTTGCGATCGCTCAAATCACGATGCCACCAGTGGCTACAGCCATCTTGACAATATTTATCGTACCTGCGGGCATCAGCAATTGCTAATAAACTGATTAATAGAAAAAAGGTTTTGATAAATTCTGAGGACGGCAGTTTCAAAAGCTTTGCCATTTGTTCTTTTAATCGCCCTTTGCTCAGCAATACGCAAGGAGTGTAAGTTGTGCGAAGTTTTGATTTAGTAATAGCTAGGCAAACATCTTCTTCTCGCGCCCCTGCTTGGATGGTCATGTAGGATAGCCGCTGCAATATTTCCTGCTGGCCTTGGGTTGGGAAGCTTAGAAACCAGTTTTTTGCATCTTCTTGGCTAATTAGGGCTTGTTGAATTTGATTGATTGTAATTTCATCGGTTAGATTCATTAAATAAAATTTTAGTTTCAGCCATCTGTTGATTTGAGTTTGCCGGATGCTTTTGCTTGGTCGATCGCATCTTGAATCAGAAGGTAGACAAAGTTGGAGATCGATCGCTTTTCGATATCGCACAACTTTTCTAATTCCTTTTTAGCCTGTGTTGGCAAAACCACTGAAATCCGCTCGCTGTCGCTCATGCCTTGCAATCTGTTAGAAGTTTCTCCTATTGTGCCATTGTTCAGTCCTGGATGCACCATAGACCGATCCAGGGGCAACCACGGGGGGTTTGCCCCTACTTTCACTATAGGTGGGTTCTGCCTAAGTCCTGTGTTGTTTCGGCAACGAGTGCCTAACATCCGATTTGAAGTGGTGTTTGATTTACCGCATCCTCAAGGATAATTTTCTTGAGAAACGGTGTTTGATTGACTGACAGTTCACTTTGGGGCGATCGCACTTTTGGAGATTAAGGGCGATCGCACTTAATTAACAAATAGCCGAAGCAGGCGCAATTTCGCGGAGTGGCATCAGGAATTCTTGCTTTTCTTCGGGGGTGATATAGCCGCCATTTAGAGCCATTTCCATGAGTTGTTCAACAAATCCCTTTAACTCTGTGATAACTTGATTTTTATTCAGTTCCAATTGTTGATTTCTGGATTTTAGCGTAAACTGATTTGGAGATAAATATCCAAATTCTTTGAAATTACAACTAATTTTATCGTTGGTTAAGGGCTGCAATTCAAAAGTAAGGCACACACTTTCAACAAATTCTATTTTGATGGGTTTGCCTTGAGATAACTCACTGAGTTTTTTGGGGAGTTCATCTTCTAGGAGCATACATATATCGGGGTCTAAAAAAAGTTTGATTTTTTGTTCACCGATTTCTATTGAAACTGGGCGATCGCATTCAAAGCAAAATAGTTTCAGCCCTAATTCAAAATGCGAAAGTTCTCCTAATGAGTCATCTGGTGCATCAGCATATTTTTCGCCATTAGGTTCTTCTAGGTGGATTGTAAAATTGCTATAGTTATTCATCTTCATCGCTCCTATCTAATGGCGAGAGGCTTTATTTGATTGGTTTAATTTCGGCTATTGGTCGATCGTCTTGCAAGAGTACCAATATATTACCCTCTTGGATGAGTTTAATAAAGCTCGATAGATCCCTCTGAATTTCATCAATATTAATGTCGATCGCAGTTGCGCCGGAAATAACTGACTCAGCATGGGAAGATAAAGGAGGGGATTCATTAGCAACTATTTCGCGCAGTAAATTTGTACATAAATCCCGATTTTGAGAATGGGTAGAATGTAACATCTCGCCATATAAACTCCGGCCTAAATCCTGATTGAGAATTCCATAAAGTAGAATCATTGTCCATTCTTTAGCATTCACAATCATTCTGTCTATGCTATCAATAAACGCCTGCAACTGGTCTTTTAGCTCAAAAGACTCCAGAAAATGAATCAGACCATACATGACTTCATGTTGTTCGCATCTGTCATCTAAAACTAGATAGAGTGCTGGCAAATATTCGCTATTAGGATGTAGGGCAAGTTCGGCTAAAGCGAAGTCAAAATTCATTGCTTCTTCATCAGAGCGGATGAATTTATTAGCATTTAATGTTTCTATTAATTGAGTAACGTTCATCTTATGTCTCCCACTTTATCAAAAGTACCCGACCATGCCAGTGAAAAAGGGTTCGCTATTTTAATTAAATCATGGAAGATTGCTTTTGGTGAATGGGAGGCGATCGGGTTTTGGGATGGATAGGCGATCGAATTTTATAGCAACTATTAGCTAGGCATAATTGACTCTAATTTGTGGAATTACGATCGGACGATAGGCGTCAACTGTAACTTCAATTATTCCGAATCCGCCGCGACGGGGTTCAACAGCATCGTAGCGAATCCTAACTCCAGTATCTGAGTAATTATTTGGATAATATCTAAAGCTAGTCGAGTCCCAATTCCGCCAATCAGAATAACTAGCACCTCCTCCCAGTCGCGGCAAAACAGATGCTTGCACTTCATCCAAACTCAACCTCTGATTCTCTCGCAAATACATTGCTGCAATAGACATCCCAATAGAAGCTGCACCAGAAAATGCTGACATAGTTGGTCGATCGTATTCTATTCGAGGAAAAGCGAGAACAACATTCTTGCCCAAAGACTCGCGGCGTTCAGAACCTACTACTACACTATATTGAGGACTCCTAACTTCAGCAACAGCCACATTTGTAAACTGTCTTTCCAGAAATTCGCGTTGCGCTAACTGCACTTCTAAGCGTTTGTCAAACCATTGTTGATTTCGCTGTTGGAAAAACGAGAAAGCGCCTCTACCCAATCCTCCCAAGACAAGGCGTAACAGAGGATTAGCTAATAAGAATAAAAAAGCATCGGCTTTTTGGGGATTGTGTAAACCCAAGTTGACAATAAATGAAGCGCTACCTAATGCGCTGTATTGAATAAATTTTCTGCGGTTCATAAGTTTCTTACTCTAAAATGTCTTGGTAAAAGTAAAGAGCGGGACAAGAATTTCCTGATGACCGTCTTTTACACTCAGCTTCTAAAGCAATACTACGAACGTTGGTGACATTAATTGGCCAAAGCAATTTCTGTCCTGCCGTTACATCTCGATACTCAAAAAAGTTTCCATCTTTGTAAATTGACAAGCGAACTAAAGCTCCTTTAGAATTGTCATTATTGTCAGGTAAACCAAAACCAAGAGTCAAAGTCCTAAATTTTGGCTTTTCTCCTTGTGCAGCCAACCTACAAGCTACTTGACCACTCTCCTCCAGATAAGTAGGGCCGTTTCCTAGATATGCAACAGCTTTAAATATTTCCAGCCCTATAGGAACATCTTGATTTATAGCGATATAAGAAGCTCTGTCTGTTATTTTCTGGCAATTCATCTCACCTAAAGAAGCCGTTCCACGCGGCCGCCGCCTTTGAGCTTGTACTAAATCTGTTGCCAAAGCTAGGACTGCGATAGTGAGTACAACCGATATAGACTTACGAAATAATGCCTTCATGTTTTTTACTGAATAAAGTGTAACAACAGGGTTTTTTGATGTTTGAGCGTCGATCGTTTACGGCTCTACTGAAAATGTCAATTCTACCTGACTAGCATTTGACGTAAAATACGATGTTTTCCAGTCAAGGATATTATTTTTAAAACGCACGCGAGAGCGACCGAATTTTACTATTATTGGATAATCATTTGAGTCATAACCGTGACCTGTTTTTAGATCGATATAGCTTCCATTAGAGGTACATTTTGGAATTACAGCAATTCCCCAAATTATTCTTACTGGATAGTTACAATAAACCTTATTAGGGTTACTTGTATTCTCAAAGCCACTGCATCCAGATACCAAAACCAGCAGAACTACTGAAATTTTACCCATAACTATAGTATGGTCTTGGTACTTCATTTCAGATACGTGCTACAGACTATACTCAATAATAACCTAGCCAACCTCAGCTTTTACGTAACACTCATCAGTAATTATGTTAGACTTTCATCAGGAATTTTTACCTCATCTGTCTATGCCGCCAGCCGACGAGCAATTTACTCAAGTCGCCAAACACTGGGACTTAGAAACCCTCTACGCAGACCTGGCCTCGGCCAAGGGAAAACGCCTCACCCCAATGGAAAAACGACACCTTCGCGGTCTACTCTGCGGTTATAGTCCCTCTGAAATTGCAGAAAAGCTGCAAAAAACCCCCAAAGGAGTTGAAACTGACCTGTGCGCTACCTTATATAAGTACGTTAAAAGTCTGGTGGGTAAAGGCAGTGCAAAGATCGAAAACTGGAGAAATATTGCTGAATGGCTTGAGGATGCTGGATATAAAACTAAGCCACCTACTAAATTTGCTGTTAAAGACAGTTTATCTGACAATACTAAATTTAACGTAACTAATATAACTTTTGAAAACAATCAAATAACAATTGATGTTTTCCTACAAATAACTGTACCGCTACCTTCAAAACTATCAATACAAAATCTAGACCTCGACAACAACTCTAACTAAAATTTTGGCGCTATTCAACTGCATAGTACAGTGAAGCGACTCAAATCAGGAAGGGCGATCGCACTTTTACCTTGTCTCGCCGGGCGATCGCACGCTGCATTTCTCAAATAAGGGCGATCGTATTTCTATTGTGCTACGATTCAATCAGATTTTGGCGATCGATTATGACCATCAAAGAACAACTTCTCCAAACCATTGAAACACTGCCTGATGACTTGCTCGCAGAAGCCCTGAAATTCGTCCAAACCCTTCAGCATCCCATTCACAAAACTCCCGGAATTTGTGGCGGTGCAGCGCGAATTCGCGATACCCGCATTCCCGTCTGGACGATTGTTACTTATCAACAACAGGGCGCAACTGAAGCCGAACTTCTCTATAATTATCCAGGACTCACCGTTCAAGATTTGCAAGCGGTGACCAACTATTACGATCGCAACCGAGAAGAAATCGAGCTGTGGCTTGCTGAAAATGAGTAACTAAAAGATTTCATCAATCTCCACTCTACAATGTCAAATCACGCAGGAATTATAATTTGTAAAGCCGATCGAGATTATGCAGGTAAAGTGCAGGTACTCCACGACTTTTTCACTCAAGATACACAGCCGATGGAGAATCGTCTACTTCGGGTGATGAAACAAAATATTAAAGGTAGCCAACAGACATTTATACTTCAGGAATACCCAAAATCTTCTTAATAATCATTATAATTACAATTCCCGTCGTCTATTGTGCTAGGATTAAATTAGAGCGTCAGTGAGTAAAAAAAATGGCAACAATTACCCTTCAAATTCCCGACGAACTAGCACTGCGGCTAGATCCTCTCAAAGATGAGTTACCACAGATTTTGATGCTGGGATTGAGGGAAGTCGAAGCTAATCCTTCAAACGGATTTTCTGGACTCACGAAGATATTAGAATTTATAGCAAGTTTACCATCGCCACAAGAAATATTAGCCCTGCGTTTATCCGACGCTCTTCAAGCTGAAATCGATACTTTATTAGAGAAAAACCGCACAGAAGGACTCACGCCGATCGAGCAGCGCCTGTGGCAGCAATACGAATTTGTCGAACATTTAGTACGCATTGCCAAAGCGCAAGCTCTGCTGAAACTGAGCGAGGTAGCATGAGTAAAACCTACGTTTCAGCTAGTCTGCGACGAATGGTATGCGATCGCGCCAACGGATACTGCGAATATTGTTTAATTCCAGAAACACTCGCCCTCTCGTCTCATCAAATAGACCATATCATTGCAGAAAAACACAGCGGCGAAACAGTTGAAAGTAATCTGGCTTTGTCTTGCTCAATTTGTAACAAAAATAAAGGAAGCGACATTGCCTCAATCGATCCAAAAACAGGTGAAGTGGTTCGACTTTACAATCCTCGAAAAGATTCCTGGGAAGACAATTTTCAACTTCAAACTGAAAGTGGTACAATCGAACCTCTAACTCCGATCGGTCGAGTCACTGTACGTTTATTGCAGGTTAATCGTGCAGAATATCTGATCGAACGCAAGCTATCTATCAAAATTCAATCGTTAACAAAATCCGATTAATCGATCGCGTTCAAGCCACACTATAACTAAAATTTGCCCGCAATTCAACTGTCAACCATCAACTAATTACTCGATCGCACAGTCAGCACTTGCGGCGGCGTCGCATCCGGCGGATACAAGAAATCCACCTGCACCAAACGGCGTTCCCCCGGCTTCATATTCACATTTACCAAAGCTTCCCCCTGCTGTCCCCGGCGCTGCACAATGTGAATGTAGCGCGTCAAAGTCTTCCCCCCATCATCATTAAACATCACCCGCAGCGTACCTCGGAAAAATATCCGATTTTCCGGAGGATCGTAAAACGTAAGTCCGGCCGATTCTTTATTTGCTTTAATCGGTGTTTGCATTCTAATGCTTACAGATTGGGACTCGCGAGATTTGTTGTAAAGCGGAAAAGTTAAATTGTATTGAATCCCGTAATTACCGTGAGCAAAATAAGCAGTATCTGGATAGCGAGCTAACATTTTAGCGCTTTGAATTTGACCAGTCCCAAAAGTACCAGTATCAGTAGTGCTCAGAGCATAAGAAAATGACTCGCCGCGATTGGGAATCGTTAAATAATCGGTTCTCGAATTGTCAGTAATTTTAGCTTTCCACTCGGAACCTTCAGCGACTCCGGCAACGCGCCCGTAAATTTTTTGCAGTGGATTTTCGCCTCTGGGAGTTGGAGCCAAATCTCTCGGCCCAGCTAAACCTTTCGTGTTTAAAATATTTTCCCACTGTTCTAAAGTCGGATATTGCTCGACTCCTTGTTTAGTTTGAGGAGCAAACATAGCCAAACTAGCTACATAAACCAAATTGCTGCTCGACACTCTCATTAAAGTCGATCGCCCGTTAGAAGCAGGCGTGACATTGCCCACAGGTATCGGCAAATTCATCAGCATTCGGCTCTGGTTTGCCGGAATCTCGATGGAAGCCGGCAAAATGGCTTGTCTGTGCCCCCGCAGCACATCGCTGGTGATGCGGCTGCCAGGCCCCGCAAACACAGTGCCGAATCGATTTTCTAAATACGATGGCAAATCGACAAACAAAGCATCCGGGCGAGTTAAATAAGTCGCTCCTTGCAGGATATTTAAAGTAACAGGTTCCGAGTTGGGATTGTGGACAATTATGCCTTGAAATAAGGTGCGAGTTTCGGCACGATTTTTAGCTTTGGCGATGTGGTGGGCGAAGATGTCAAATCGGCCTTTGAAGGCAAAGTTTAAGTGTGCAGAAGGTACTTGTTTGGCTTCCTCGGGAAATGTGGAGAGCAAAATGCCTTCGGTTTGTACAACTTCCGGGCTGTTACTGTTGAAAACGGGGATGCTGTCGAGTTTTCCCGGCAAAACGCGCACTTGCTGGGGCACCGTCACAGTTTTCAGCGGGCCGGTTGTCTGCGGTTGTGGTGGTAAATCCAGTTCGTTTTCCGGTAGCGGGACTTCTCGCTGAATTTGGATGACTTGTTGACTCGGAGGTTTCGGGATTGCTTGAGCTAAGGGTAGAATTGGTAACAAAAACATAGCTGTGAGCGCGTTTAACTGAACTTGCAAATTGCTTTGACGCAAAGCAATCGACACAAAACTTTACCACAACTAGGTTGACATTTCCTTGAGTTTGGGAATTTTAGGTCAATTTTTGCGGATATAGTCAAATTTAGGACAAATTTTCAATGACGATAATTTTAACCAACGACGACGGCATTGATGCTCCGGGGATTCAGGCACTTTTGCAGGCTGTAGAGGGCAAGACAATTATGGTGGCCCCTCAAGGGCAACTTTCGGGCTGCGGGCATCAGGTGACTGCTCACAGTCCGATTCATGTCGATCGGCGATCGTCCGTCGAGTATGCTGTAGGAGGAACACCCGCAGACTGCGTGCGGATTGCTCTCAATCACGTTTGTCCAAAACCGGATTTGGTACTTTCCGGGATTAACGCCGGCGGCAATTTGGGCGTTGACGTGTACATTTCAGGTACAGTTGCTGCGGTGCGGGAAGCAGCTATGCACGGTATTCCTGGCATCGCAATTTCCCATAGAATTAAAAGGCCGCTGGAAATTGACTGGGATGTCGCGACTCGCTGGACATCGCGAGTGTTGGCCGATTTGCTGAATCGCGAACCAAAGCCGGGGTGTTTCTGGAATGTGAATTTTCCGCATTTAGCGCCGGGAAGTGCGGAACCGGAAATTGTGTTTTGTCGCCCTTCAACTCAGCCGCTGCCTGTGGTTTACCGCCAAGAGGGAGAATACTTTTATTATGTCGGAGAGTATGGGAATCGCGATCGAGCGCCGGGGACTGATGTTGAGGTGTGTTTTGGCGGTAATATTGCTGTGACTCAGATATCTCTGTGAGGGATTAGGTAGGGTGGTTTTATTCTCATACCAAAAGTATCGCTCAAAGGTCGGCTCGCCCTTGCCCCAAGGTATGTAGTTGCGCTTCAGCGCTCTTAGCTCATATTAGGAAATAGCGCTTTCATCGCAACTACGTACTTCAGATGAAAGGTTCTTAGCTTATATTAGGGAAAAGCGCTTTCATCGCAACTACGTACCTCAGATGAAAGCGTTCTTAGCTTATACTATAAAGAGCGCTGAAGCGCAACTACGTACCTAAGATGAATGGTTCTTAGCTTATATTAGGAAATAGCGCTTTCATCGCAACTATGTACTTCAGATTAAAGGTTCTTAGCTTATATTAGGAAATAGGTCTGAAGCGCAACTACGTACCTAAATTGTATGACGACAATAAAACCGCCCATATAGCCTAAATATAATATCCTATGGCTAAATTACCATGATAAACCCATCTGATGATTGCGAGCATTCTCTGCGGATATGATTTAATAATAAACCCGTTTTCAGATGAGCCGAAAACGGGATATTTAAATAGGTTGAAACTTGAGAGGAATGACAATCAAACAAAATTAATCGCCATCCCGAGAATGGCAGCTATCTCTCCTTCTGACCGTCCCTGCTACCAAAATTTTTATTGTCATCCTTCGGCTTAGCAACACCATCAGGTTGTTTTTTTGGCTTTTTGACTTCTTTGTTGCTTTTTCTTTCTTTTGACATAATCATTCCTCAATTTTGACTCAAAAAACATCGATAGAAACCTCTGCCTAACTGCAAGTAAAAGGAGTTGCCCGACAGACAGGTGCGATATCGTGTTCGGTCAATTAGCCTTAATAGAATAAGTTTGTAGTCAGGACTTAATTCTTCAGCATTTTCTGAGGACTTAACCCACTACAAACTTATTTTACAGTGTTTTCAGCGGACACGAGTTTACTTGCTGTTAGTATCGTATCATCTTTGGTAGATTATAAACTATGTTTTGCACTCCTAGCATCTACTCTTAGGCATATCCATAAATTCCTCATGTGTAGAATGTCGGAAATTACGTTATTTCCTAGAGTTTGTAGCATCAACGTTCCACTCACCCGATTAATTTCGCGACTCGCAAAGCAGAGGTAATCGCTCCTTCGTGCAAGCCATCTCCCAAATAAGCTCCCGCATGATAGGTATGATTCTCGCCATTAGTCTCGATAATTTCATCTCGATATCGGAAAGACTCCACTGTATATAATGGTGTGTGATGTTTCTGAATGTGAATAATTTGCTCTTTTGCAATCAATTCATCCAGATGAAAAGCTAAACTATAATCCCGTGAAGATGTGATGCCGCAAAGCTGATTCAAGCTTGCATTGTAGCCCCATCCCTTGTCCGTCTCGAAAAAATCGAATTCCGATAACTTGCGAATACCGTAGCGATCGTACATCGAAGTATCCGAATGCAGCACAGTCGTGGCATAATTGGGTTTCCAGGCCGCAAACCGCTTCGTTTCCGCCTCCGTCGGGTCAGCCAACAGCCTCATCACTTGGTCTGGCGGCATCGCAAACACCACCTTATCAAATTCCTGAGTCTCCCCATTTGCCAGCACAATTTTTACAGCACCAGCACTTCTGAAAATCTTAGCAATCTCCACATTCAGCAGGATATCACCCTTATACCGCTCCAGAATCTTTTCAATGTAAGAATAGACCCCCCCTTTAATCCTCACCCAATTCACCGAAGCATATTCGCGCAGCACCGGCATCGCCAATTCCGCTGGAAAATCGTCGAGCAATTCAAACGGTATCGAGTAGCTGTACATCGTCAGCAACTTCAGCCAATCATTGCGGACGCACGACTTTTTTAAACTATGAGAAAGTGGCATATCGTAGAAATCGTGCTGTTTGGCAAACCGCATTTTTAGCAGAAATCCAGCCGAACGAGCATAGAGACTGTCGAGTTGCAAATACTCAATCAAGCGTTGCATTCCCGTAAAATTTTTTTGAATAGCAACCGCTGACAAAAAGTGACCGCCATCTTTAAAAAATAGCGATGAACCAATCTGCACGGGTTCTAATTCAACGCCTAGCTCCTGCATTAAAGCCGCGAAATTGTAAAACACAGTGGGAAATTCCAGCACCCCATTTTCTAATATTTCATTGCACTCAGATTGATTGGGCAAAACATTTTTATTGAGCGTCCGAATGTGTCCGCCTAAAATCGGCTGACTTTCCAACACAGTGACGTGGTGTCCCTGTTTGTTGAGCCAGTAGGCTGTAGCCATACCGCTAGCTCCGCCCCCAACAATTGCAATTCTCATGGTTCTCTCCTAAATTGATAGAGTGGAACATTAATCATCGAATGCTTAAGAGCTTAAAAAAAGAAGGTATGTAGTTGCGCTTCAGCGCTCTTTATAAATATTAGGAAAGAGCGCTGAAGCGCAACTACGTACCTAATTCGTCTGACGACAATAAACCGCCCTACCTAACTCCTCTTAATAAGGGGGGGGACTAGAAGCTGTTTCTAGTTTTCTGGCTGGTTGGATGTAATGCGCTTTTTATTTCTTAGTCTGCGGAGGTAGACTTCGTTTCACAACTAGCGATTTCCATCGCCGAGTAACGAATTTCTCCTCACCCTAAAATCGCATCGCCGGACAAACGTTGATAAAGCAGCGCCCCCGTCCAAAATGTCGGTGCAAAGCCTGGATAGCCCGAGGATGCGTTGCAGAAATAGAAATTGTTGAGGGATGTTTCGTGATTTAGCCGATCGACTCCCATGTTTTTTGGCGTCAGGGTAGAACCGTAGGAATTGCCGTTGGGACACCAGCAAAAGCGCTCGTTAGTGGTAGGACTTCCGGTAATATGAAAAATCATGTGTTTGCGGAAATCGGGAACATAGTGTTTTTCAACTACGTCTAAAATTGAGTCGAGAATCTCTTGTTTTTTCTGCCTGTAAGCTTTGCGGTCGGTCTCCCAAAGTTGTTTAAAATAACTGTAGTTTGCCACAGTCAGAAATTCTACAATTTGACAATCTTCGGGACAATCGGGCCGCGCTTCGGTGAGTAAAGTCGGTGTGGTAATCGCAAAACTCGGACGAGAAAAATCATTTTTGTCATACATTTGAGCAAAAGCTTCATTCAGATCCAAATGTTCGGAATGAAACGTATTCCACTTGCCAAAGCCGTAGTCTCGCAGGTCGATATCTTTGACAACGCAGTACACCATGTAGTTGGATGCAGAATACTCATAATCAAGTTTCCGCCGCACTGTTTTTGAGAACAGTTCCTGACCAATCATCTTGGCTGCTCTTTTGGGGTCGAGGTTGCAAATCACCGTGTCGCCCGTGAATTCATGGGTTTGATGCGTTGTCAAATCCATCGCTTCAACTCCCGTGACAGTTCTATCTGTCAGCCGGAAATTCGTGACTTCATGGTTTAGTAAAACTTTCCCGCCGTTGGATTCAATGACTTTAACTAAAGAATTGATGACATCTTCAAAATGCTGCGTCGGATAAAATGCACCTTCTTGATAGCCTCGAAACAAAGCAATCCAAGCATAGAAAGACAACTGGTTAGGAGGTAGCAAAAAGTCCGGCCATTGCAGGGCTAATAAAGTTTGGGCGCCTTGGGGGAGTTGGAATTTATCAAAAACATCCTGAAGCGTGCTATTGAGGTGTTGGACGGCGCAGAATACGTCACCGAAATTTTTGAGCAATTCAATTGGTTTGACGGGAGGAGCGAGTTTTCTGAGTCCTTCGCCAGTTTTTTCGACTTCGTTGACGAATTTGCGAATTCTCTCGCCCGCTTCGGGAAACAGCGCCGACAATCGCCGGATCAATTCCTCTGCTTCCGAGGGAATATCGAGGGCGTACCCAGGCATTCTCATGTGGTCGAAGCCATTCGGATCGTAGCGCTCAAAGGTGACATCGCGATCGAGATTGAGTTTTTTGAGGACTCGATCGACTGTATGTCCTTCGCCGCAGTCCCAAACGTAGTGGAATTGGGCATTAAACGTGTATTTTTTGGCCATTGTAAAGGTGTGGCCAAAGCCTCCGGGATGCTCGTGAGCTTCCAGGATGTGCACGATTTTGCCGGAGTTGGCCATCAAGGCTCCAAAAACCAATGCTGATAAACCACTACCGACGATGAGGTAATCTGTTTTCATGGGATATTTCCTCGATCGATTGAATCGGGCGATCGTTCTATTTTTAGGCTAACGCTCAATTCTGAGGAAATTCTGAAGATGATTTCTTATAGCCCCCCGGCGATTGGAAATCGCGGCTACACAAACGATGTCCACCTCCGTGGACGAAGAAGGTATTCGGAGATGGAAAATTATCAAATAAAATCTTTAACCC
>RDXX01000089.1 GCA_004292955.1 Oscillatoriales cyanobacterium
AATTGTCGGCGCTGGTGACAAATTCGATATCGGCGCTGGATTTTGAGTAATTGTCGGCGCTGGTGACAAATTCGAGTTCGGCGCTGGATTTTGAGTAATCGTTGGTGCTGGTGACAAATTTGATATCGGCGCTGGATTTTGAGTAATTGTCGGCGCTGGTGACAAATTCGAGTTCGGCGCTGGATTTTGAGTAATTGTTGGCGATGGATTTTGAGTAATTGTCGGCGCTGGTGACAAATTTGATACTGGTACGCTGGGTTCAGTAATTGTCTGCCCAGGTGCAGGTGCGGGTGCTGGTGCTGGTGCTGGCGCAGGTGCTGGCGCAGGTGCGGGTGCGGGTGCGGGTGTCGGTGCAGGTGCTGGCGCGGGTACTGGTGCGGGTGTCGGTGCGGGTGCAGGAGTTCGCCTGGGTGCTGGCGGAGGGTTGGGTGTCGGTGCCGGAGTCGGTGCGGGTGTCGGTGCCGGAGTCGGTGCGGGCGTCGGTGCAGGTGCTGGTGCCGGAGTTGGTTCGGGAGTCGGTGCAGGAGTCGGTGCAGGGGTTGGCGCCGGAGTTGGCGCCGGAGTTGGTTCGGGAGTCGGTGCAGGAGTCGGTGCGGGCGTCGGTGCAGGAGTCGGTGCAGGAGTCGGTGCAGGGGTTGGTTCGGGAGTCGGTGCAGGAGTCGGTGCAGGAGTCGGTGCAGGAGTCGGTGCAGGAGTCGGTGCCGGAGTCGGCGTCGGCGAGGTTGAAGAAGTTGTGATATTAATTTGCGTCGGCTGTACGATCTGAGTCTTTGAGCTGGGAAAACTTCCGGATGCAATAACATTTTCCTTCTTGTCGCTCCCAGTGGCAATGCTGCCAGCAGTACCGTTCAAGCTGTTATAGTTGGGCCCGACGCCGAAAATAGTGTTTGAGGCTTGACCACCGTGGCTAATGGTGATATCTCCACCATTCGCGCTACCAGTCGCGGCCGCGGCAATGCTACAAGCTTGCGCCAAGCAGGTAAAAGTACCTGTAGCTCGGAAATAACGGCCGGCTGAAATGTTAATATTTCCTCCGGCTGTTCGCCCTTGGGTGTTGATACGGGTTACTTCAATGTCATTGCTGGCCTTGAGGGTGACTTGGCCGCCTTTTTTTTCTTCGGAGTTGGCGTCTATGAAGCCTGTTTGAATGCTGCTTGAGGCTGCAATACTAACGTCTCCGGCGTTGCTGGTTTTGTCGATCGAGCCTGCGTTGATATTGCCGGTCTCTACTTTTCCTGTACGGCTGGTGACGGTGATGTTGCCACCTGCTGCGGTGGTGGAGTTGGAGTTGAGGGCGAGAGTGCTAATGTCGCTGCTGGCTTGTAGGACGATCGCACCTTGTGTACTCGTCAGGTTGCCGCTGGCTGCAAGGGTGTTGGCTGCTTGAATTTGGATCGATCGAGCGCTGGCACCTTTGACTGCAACATCCCCCGCAGCTACTATTCGGTTAGATGCTGTAAGTACCAATTGACCGCTTGCATTGACGCTGATTCCTGTAGCATTGGTTTGACCGACCCCTGTCAGCAGTTCCGGCAAGGATGCGACTGCTGTTCCAGGGCTGCTTGTCGCTGACGACGGCTGGATGTCCAAACTCAGCAAACTATCTCCCTGACTGACGCGCACTAAATTTGTCCCGGTGACTGACGCAACGGTAATTTTACCGCCCGGTGCCGAAAGATTGCCTGTGCTGACAACGGTGCCGCCAAGCAAAGTTAAGTTCTGCCCTGACTTGACTGCTAAGTCGGCTGTGTTGACAATTGCCCCAGCTCGATCGGCTCCAAAAGCAAAGGAATTGGGCGTGCCCGTCAGAGATGTGTAGGTGTTAGTACCGATCGCGTTAAACGAATTAGAACCAAATCCAATACCAGTAGCCGTGGTTGCTGTGAAAGAAGCCGGCACATTTAAGCTGGCACTGTTGCCAAATATGATGCCCGAGGGATTCATCAGAAACAAGTTAGCATTACCGCCGGTTAATTGAATTGAGCCGTTAATAATCGAAGGGCTACCGCCATTGATGCGGCCTAAAATGTTGCGAATGCTGGGATTTGAGATAAAGTTGGCTATCTGATTTGGCGACAAACCGAATTGTGTAAAACTGTGGAAGAGATTTTGTTTGTCGTTCGATAATTGTCCGCCTTCAATGTCGAAGCGAGTTTGCGGTGTAGGAGTTCCGCTTGGGGTGGGAGTGACTTTAGTGCCAGTTCCATCGTTCGCTGGCACAATTTGAGCTTCGGCTTTTGCTTGCAAAAAGTAAATATTTATCAAGACTATTTGCACATAAAGTGCCAGTTTGCCAATTCTTTTTCTTGACATTAATTTAGCCGGTATTTGAAGATTCTTGGGGTTTTTCATAGTTTTAAAGGGTTTAATTTTTAATAGGTCGCAACAATAACGTATAGCGGCTATCACAAAGATTCGCGGACGTTGTTGGGCTTGGACTCTCTTGGTTTAAGCGGTTATATAAGCTGTCAGTCATACCTCATTTTTTTGAGAAAGGCTATATCTTCTTTACACTCTCAATATAACTCGCAATACCTAGACTATACATCTGCCACATGATACACTCAAAAAAACGGCATTTTAGACCCACTCCGACGCCGATTAACCGATTTTTTTTTACTCTTATTAAGACTTTCAACGAAGGATGGGGTTAAAAATTAGGTTCTGCGTCCAAGAGCGATCGGGAAAATTTCTGGTCAAACATCTTTGCTTTCCTCGGTTCAAAAACAACAAAGCTATCTCCACGATAGCCTGTAACGAAAATTATGACAAGAAAAAGTATAGCCTTTCTCAAAAAGATGAGGTATGACTCATAGCTTATATAACCAGTTCCACTAAGAGGGCTGAAGCCCAACAACGTACCTCATCTTAAGGTTTGAAGGTTGGTGTGTGTCCCGGAATGTTATTGCTTCTTCTTTCTTCCTTGGGCTACAAGCCAATTTTTTAGAGTTTGCTTGCTGCAACCCGGTTTTTTTTATAAACCGGGTTTGGCGGTTTCTTGGTGTGAGGTTTGGTGACGTAAAACAACTTAAATCCGGCTCACTTTTCCTCTTAAAATCAAATCCACTATTGTCGGTTTCGATCTGCTGCTTTTCGGTTTTAATCGATCGCCATTTTGCTGTTTAAGGGGCTGTCATAGCGGATTTTTGGCAGGATTTAAGAGTTAATTCGGTGAAGTTTGGACGGTGGGCGAGGGACTGGGTGAATCAGGGCTTGGTGAGGATGAACTCGGTGAAGGTGAACTCGGTGAAGGTGAGCTCGGTGAAGGTGAACTCGGTGACGATGAACTCGGTGAAGGTGAACTCGGTGAAGGTGAACTCGGTGAAGGTGAACTCGGTGACGATGAACTCGGTGAAGGTGAACTCGGTGAAGATGGATTCGGTGAGGGCTTTGGTGAAGGAGTCGATTGGTCGGATTTTTTGAGACCGACAAAAGCGTCGTAGCGGGTGGTACGATCGCCAATCACGGCCGCTGTAATGCCGATCGACCGCGTGGCATCTATCCAGATTTTTTGGTTGGGAGGAAACTCCGGCAAAGCCAGGTTTTTCGGGTTAAACGCACTCTCGGTGTCGATGAAAAAATTGCCGTTGTGAGGCTTAAGTTGCGATCGTACAGTTTTTTGGAACAATTCGCTACTTAAAAGCGGACTTGTCGGCGCCGGAACGATCGCGTCCACCACGGGTGCTCCTACTGTGATAAACAGCACATCCTTCATCCAGCCGCGAGTTACAGTAATCCCTCCAAACGGCGATTTCCATTGAGTCGCAGGTTGACCGCCAACTTGAATTTCCTCAACTCTATACTGCTTATTTTTCATCATTTCATCAAGCTGTTTCAGGGATTTGTTAGCGGCGCCGCGGTTGTTTGTTTCCACCATAAATACAAATCCAGCAGCAAATTTGTCTTTCGGATTCTGCGCGGGGGCTGGTATTAATGATAAAGAAAATTCTCCCGCCATCCAGTTGATGAAATCTTTATCTAAATCCTGGCCAGTAGTCGATTTTAAACCAGTACGCAAAACTTGAGGATTAATCGGTGCAAGCGGGTTAGCATCAGATCCCAATACGTAGTCTTGCCACAAACGCTGCAAGTTACCGCCCGATACCATCATGATTGTATTGTTTGGCAGGCGATTAGCCATTTTTAGAGCATTATTTTCCACTGCTATACGAGTAGTAGAATCTGGTTTTAGCCAAGAGATTGATTTGAATCCAATTCCGTCTGCATCCAGCGTCGCTGTGGTGGCAAATCCTTGATTTTGTTGCAGTTTTTCCAGGTTTTCTACCGAAATTTCGCGGGATGAGTTGGCGGCTGTAAAGGCTGCTGCAACGGGCATATTCACGTAGATTTGACCGAAGGCACCGACATCCTTAATTTGTTGGATGGCGTCTCCATAGCCAGGAGTTTTTGCGAGGGATGGTTCGCCTTTGTAGGTGTCAATTATTCTGTCTGTGGCGGTGGGATCTGTGGTGACTGCTAGATAGTTTGTTCCGAGTACCGCGACTGAGAAATTGCGATCGGGTATACCTTGAGTTTCTGTAACTTGCACTCCTTTGTAATTGCGCTCAACCATTTTTCCTTGGTTGAGGGGTCTGGGTTTTGCTAATAATTCTTTGGCTTTAATCGGGTTGGAGATGGGCAGGATAATTGCTACTGACTGCTGAATTGGCTGAGGTGGGGGCGCGTTGGGCGCGCGCGGGGGAACTGGTATCGCTGTTTTGTTGCGGAGAAACGCCACCATTACCGTGTTACCCACCCAAGGCTGAATGTCTTGCTGGTAGGCGTAACCGTTGCTTGTCAGGAGGCGATCGCGCAATTCGCTTAAAAACCTTTCAAACGAAGCTTTTGACTCCGGCGTACCAAATTCTCGCAGCCTATTCCACTGCGATTCATCGGTAGTGATGGATAGAGCCATCATCGCATCTTGGGGAACAACGACGGCTCCCGCTGGCAAATCTTTGGCGGGGCCTCGGGAAATGACGATCGAGTATGCGAGGATACCTAAACCGATCAGAAGTGTGGCGGCTCCGATCGTAAACAGCAGGGAAGATTTATCTTTCTTGAACATTATTCGTAAAGTTCTGGTACTCGAAACATCATAAATTATATTGGGGATTGGGCATGGGGAATTGGGAATAGGGCATAGGGCAAACAGGGCATTGGGCATTGGGCATAGTGGGTGCATCTGGCGCAAGGCAAATATATTCGTAGGGACTCTCGCATGACCTCCGTGAATATGGGATTATAACTAATAACTTATATGCGGTCATGCTTCTTCAGGCTTCAAAAACCAGATGTACCCGGCATAGTTAGCGGTTAGCGGTTAGCAGTTAGTAGTTTTTATAATCACAAACAACAAATAACAAATTACCTATGCCCCATGCCCCATGCCCTATGCCCCATGCCCTATGCCCTATTCCCCAATCTTAGTTTCTAGCCTTAAAGTCTTTAAAGATAGTTTGAAATGAGTACATCAGCCTGTGAACATCGTTTGTGGCCCTAGGAAAGATATTGTGTTCCCATTTTTTGCGCGCAGTAGTCAGTAATTTTGCCACTGGTTGCGAGTAACTATTAGAAATGAAATAGCTGCCACCTTCGTAGCGAATATCTGACGCCAATCCGATAAAAGCACCAGCCATTTCTAGTTGAAGTTCCGAGGTGCAGTGTTCAGATTTCACCGCTAAAATTACCTGCGAGTGTCGGGGTTCGCGGTTGAGCAAACGGCAGATATTCGCTTCTTTTTGGTACAGAATTAAAACGTTGCAGTTGTGCAGAACTCCGGCTCTACCTTGCACTTTGACTCCGAGATGAATTTCCAGGGCTGGTTTGTCGGGAAATTCTACAACAGCATGAGTGTATGGATGTGCTGTTCCGTGGATTTTTCCGGCTGTTTTTCTAAACGTTAAATATTTCGGTGTTTCGTCGTCTAAAACATTGTTATAATAGATGTTGCCGCCTTCGTTAGCAACTGCTTTCAGCAGGATGGTGAATAGGTAAGCATCAAAAATTCTAGCTTGTTCTGCCACTCCGTTGAAATCTGGATCGATCGAGCTTTTTAACTTGCTCTTAATTTCAGAATTGATGGCGTAGTTGCTAGGTTCAGAGGGCAGTTTTTCGAGTAATTGCTTGAGGGCGATCGCCTGTTTGTGGCGTGGGGCTGTTAAAGTGGACGTAAACTCGATGGTTTGGGCTGTTTTTGCGCCGGAATTGGCAAAGATAATTTTGGTACCGAGGGGAGAGGTTTCCGATTCTACTTTCAAGAAATAAGCAATCTCGTCTTCCATTTCCGAAGTGTTCACCGTCGCTTGTTCGACAGCAGCAATTAACAGCAAAAGTTGTTCTTTTGCGGTATAATCTTCTATCTTGAGCAGCGGTGTCTTTCGTTTGAGCGATCGCTCTTCAATTACTTTACCTATCTCTACACTATTGGCGACTTGTTCAACTACCCAACCTAAATTAAACTCATTCAGAATGGCCGCCAGTTCTTGACACAGTTTGGCGTACTCTATCTCATCCATAATTGGTTCTGCGTTGCACACTATATCTAATTATACAAGCTGGTTGATTTTTTTGTCAATGGCTGTGATGGAGGGGAGGGGGAGATGGGGAGAGGGGGAGAGGGGGAGATGGGGAGAATGGGGAGATGGGGAGAATGGGGAGATGGGGAGATGGGGAAATTTTTTCTATCGAACTTCAATTGGGATTTATTTAATCCTTTGTAAAATCCGTTGCCGAACTTTCTACGTCTTGAGGGAGACAATTAGCAGTAATAGCAATTTTCAAACAGAATGCAACTGCCGGCCCCATGCTGCAAACTCGCATATCGCTCGATTGTTCCCAATTCTTCAATTCTTCAATTATCCAATTCTTCAAATCTAAAATCTAAAATCTAAAATCTAAAATGGTATAAGCTATTGTACGACATTGAGAGCGATCGCACTATGGCAACTATCAACGACAACTACCTCAAACTCAAAGCCGGCTACCTGTTTCCCGAAATCGGGCGCAGGGTAAAAGCTTATGCAGACGCGAATCCCGGTGCACCCATCATCCGGCTGGGGATTGGCGACGTGACGGAACCGCTACCGGAAGCTTGTCGGGAGGCGATGGTGAAAGCGGTAGCAGACATGGGTTCGCGGGATACCTTCAAAGGATACGGCCCGGAACAAGGTTATGAATGGCTGCGGGAGAAAATTGCAGAGCACGACTTCAAGTCGCGGGGATGCGATATTGATGCTTCGGAAATCTTTATTTCTGATGGTTCTAAGTGCGATTGCGGCAATATTCTCGATATTTTCGGCAATAATAATACGATCGCAGTTACAGATCCAGTTTACCCGGTGTACGTAGACACGAACGTGATGGCGGGACACACGGGAGATGCGAACGAAAATGGCGAATACGAAGGTTTTGTGTACCTCCCAATATCCGCAGACAACAATTTTACCGCCCAAATTCCCACAGACAAGAAAGTCGATTTAATTTACCTGTGTTTCCCCAACAATCCGACGGGCGCAACCGCAACCAAGGAACACTTGCAAGCTTGGGTAAACTATGCTAAAGCGAACGGTTCGATTATTTTCTTCGATGCAGCCTACGAAGCCTATATTACCGATCCGAGCCTACCACACTCCATCTACGAGATTGAAGGGGCGCGCGATTGTGCGATCGAATTTCGTTCATTCTCGAAGAATGCTGGTTTCACGGGTACTCGCTGCGCCTTAACAGTCGTACCGAAAACTTTGACAGGAAAAGCCGCCGACGGTTCCGATGTCGAAATTTGGAAGTTGTGGAATCGCCGCCAATCTACTAAATTTAACGGCGTTTCTTACATCGTGCAGCGCGGTGCAGAGGCAGTTTATTCTGAGAAAGGTAAGGCAGAGATTCAGGCGTTAGTCAATTTTTACATGGAAAATGCTGCAATTATCCGCGAGAAATTGACAGCAGCAGGAATTGAGGTTTTTGGCGGCGAAAATGCACCTTATGTGTGGGTGAAAACACCGAATGGTTTGTCGAGTTGGGATTTCTTCCAGAAGTTACTAGAAACTTGTAATGTGGTGGGAACACCCGGTTCTGGTTTTGGTGCAGCGGGCGAAGGTTATTTCCGTATTTCGGCGTTTAATAGTCGGGAGAATGTGGAGGAAGCAATGAGACGAATTGTGGAGAAGTTTAAGGTGTAAAACGGCGAGAGATAAGTCTTTTTGGGGGCGGGCAAGATGCCCACCCCACAAGAAACTTGATGTATTGTGGAACAGGCATCTTGCCTGTTTCTTTGGGCGGGCAAGATGCCCACCCCACAAGAATTTATTAATGTGTTGTGGAACAGGCATCTTGGCTGTTCCTGAAAATAGTAAAAGATGTGAGTTATAATCTAAAATGATTGTGGCTCAGCGTTTCAATAAAGAATACCAGCCAACACCAGGAGTTTTTTATGCACTTGCTACGAGTTCAAGTTCCTGATTTTCGGGGATTAAAAAATATAGACATCACTTTTGAAAAAGATTTTGTTCCTAGTATTTTTCCGCTGGGAAGCCAAAATGGCGGCGGTAAAAGTACGCTGTTGCAGTTAATTTTTGTATTGCTGCACTGTTCTGTTGATGACGAGAAAAAACCGTTTATACAGAATCTGCTTCAGGGATTTAAAATTTTGGGCTGGGAAGAAAAAAAAATAGCAATCATTGATATTTGGGATGGAAAAAATATTGTCAAACTTGAATTTTATTGCCAAATTAGTTTTGAAGAGGAAAAATATTCCCCAGAGTATGATTATAGAGGCGACGATGAAAATATCAATGAGGAAAATAATATCATATATATATGTTCTCTTGAAAAGTTTGAAGATGAAGATGATATGACAACTATAGCAAGTACAGAGTTAAAATGTCGTTTTAACAATCAAAGCCAGGAGCAAGTAAAATCATTCCTAAAGAAGATATCGCAGAAAATTTTTCTAGCAGCTCCTTCGACACAGATTTTTTTATTTCTCCCGCAAAAATCTAGGGAACTATTATTTAAAAAATCCAGTACCGGAGACAATAATTATTATGGTATACTCGAATCAGCACGATCTGAATTACAAGGCTTGTTTACCTATGACTTCCTTGCTGTAGAGCTACTTATTGAATCATTTGAGGCTGCTCGCGATCGCGATTTCGGAGAAGCGATACAAACAGGTAGCTACGGGAACAGTTATCAAACTCTAATTAAGGACTTAAATCTGCTGTTAGGGAATAAAAGGATAAATTTAAATAAAGATTTTTCGGGAGTTAACTTTAAATTGGATCATAATGGTGAGACTATAGAACTATATCCCGAAGATTTAAGTCACGGCGAACTCAAAAGACTTAGCATTTATATATGGCTCAAATCCCGGAGCATAGAAAATGCTATAGTTTTGATGGATGAAGTTGAAATTGCTTTTCATCCAGATTGGCAATATCAAATTATATCAGACCTCAAAGAGTGGGCACCGAGCAATCAATATATTCTGGCAACTCACTCCTACGCATTGTGTGAAGCTTTGACACCTGCTCATGTTAAAGAAATCGAGCCAAAACTAATCAAACAAGAATCCTAATACTAGAAATGAGTCTGAATTCAAAACAGCTAAAAGAACATTGCAAGATGATTCTTGAATCTCGCAGAATTAAGAATAAAATTGTTGTTCTCTGCGAGGGTGTTATTTCAACAATCGAGGGTATAAAATCGCCTCAAGCTTATAAAAACATGGAGACACTGCCGGATGCAAACTTTTATAATGCTTGCGTTCCAAAATGGTGGACTCAGAAACGACCACAATTTTTCAACTGTGGCGATCGCGAAACTGTAATCAATACTTATTTCAATCTTTTAAGATTACACGAACAGCCTACCACTAACTCGTATTTAGATCCAAATCGGCTTTTTGCAATGATAGATTTAGACTTGCACTTGCAAAAGATTAATATTGATAATTACAGTTTTCGTGATACAGAAGCAATTTTTTGCAGTCTTTACGAAAATTCCCAGGTGAAAGCACAAAATGCAGCACAGCACCGGATATGGATTACAGGCTTGATTCATAAGGAGGCATATTTTGTCACACCTGAACTTCAATCAGTATTTGATGATTATCCTAATTCTCCGATGTATCAGGATAATCCTGTTCAACTGAATACTATTTATATGGATATGGCTGATAAAATTAGTAGCGATCCAGACTTGAAGAATAACCTTAACATACATAGAGCGCTCGATCGCATAAATCATTGTTTAAATTGTACGGACTTAGATAAACTTCAGGATTCATGGAAAACTGAGTTTGAAAATACGTCTGATGAAACGCGCAAGCAGCAATTAATTATGGCTTTGCTCACAATTAAAAAAGCTAAAAATTCTTGGGAAAAAATTATGTCACCCGTTGGCTGGAGTGGTAAAGAGCGCCAATCTGATGAGGATCGCAAAGCTATAGAACGCCGATTTAGAGAACAACTATCACTAAAGATTGGAGAATTTTATTCACAGCAAAGTAGCGATGTTAAGTGTCATATTCCTTTTTTTTTCAACACATTGCATGAGTTCGTTTGAATAAAACACCTCAATTATAATTTTGCAAGATATCGGCTTACACTAAACCAGCTTGAAAAATCTGATTGGCTGTGAGGTTCAAATCGGGAAAAGTTTGCGACACAATCCGATCGCACTCCCGAAACTTGAGAATTTGATATTCACCATCAACCAAGTTACACACAGAAATAGTCGGCTGTTTCGGATTACCAATAAAATTGCGTCCACCCAACGCAGCATAGTCCACAATCCAATATTCAGCGATACCCATCTCCTCATAATCACCATATTTCAAATAGTAATCATCGCGCCAATTGGTTGACACAACTTCGATCGCCAAAGGTATCGATGCACCTAAACTGAGGACAGATTGTTTTTGCCACAATGGTTCATTCACAAGGTTTGCACGGTTCAGCACCAACAAATCGGGGCAATAACCAGAATCTTTTTCAGGAGGTCTAACTATCACTTGGCGAGGGATACCATAGGGCAATGCCAGACGTTTGATTTCATAAGGAATTTCGATGCCAAGAAAGCTGATAACTTCCTCGTGTTCGCCTACTGGTTGTGCCATCTCAACAATCTCTCCATTATGCAGTTCGTAGCGTACCGTCGCATTTTCAGGTAGCGACTCTACAAATTCCTCGAAGTTTACGAGTTTGGGTAAAGTTTGAGTCATAGGTTTTTAAAATGACTGATAATACTAATTATACCAAATCTGGCTTTGATGTCTAGCAATCATAAATCTGCGATCGCCCATCTCTTCTCGTTGCCCGTGCTACACTCAACAGATATCTTCAAAAACTCTTGTGAGGTAGGCATCCTGCCTGCCTTTGGCAGAAACTTAACAACTAGCTCTCAATTCAGCTTATGATTGTTATCGCTCCCGTCCTCAAACCTATTAGCCAGATTCAGCTTACTCCCGGTAGTGTCGTAACTATTCCCAATATAACTTGGCTCGAATTCGAGTCGATTTTGGAAGAATTGGGAGAAAAGCGATCGGCACGAGTTGCTTACAGCAAAGAAACTTTAGAAATTATGGTTCCTTTACCCGAACACGAAAGACCCACAGATTTAATCTCTGATATTGTCAAAATTTTACTCAAGTCTGCGGGTAGAAGATACGAACCATTTGGTTCTACTACTTTCAAGCGGGAAGGTGCAGCGGGAATTGAACCTGATGCTTGCTTTTATATTCTAAATTATCAGCGGATGATTAGTCGTCGCCGACTTTTGCCGGACGATCCGCCGCCGGATTTAGCAATTGAAACGGATGTAGCTTCTAAAACTACGCTCGATGCTTATCTAGCTATTGAAGTTCCAGAAGTCTGGGTTTACGACAGCGGCAGACTTCGCATCTATTTGCTGCAAGAAGGAGAGTATGTAGAATCGGATATTAGTCCGAATTTTCCAGGAATTGCGATCGCCAAACTGATTCCTTCTACAGTGGAACGTGCTTTGCAGGTAGGAAGTTGTCAAGCGCTAGAAGAATTTGAAAGTGCGATCGCCCGATAGTCCCAAACTTTAAATCGCGATCGATCGTTGACTTTTAATGAAATCCTAAATGTCCGTTAGCGAAGCCCTCGAAGAGGATCGCACTTTACCAACTGAGTCAAAAGAGCGTTAGCGAAGCCCTCGAAGAGGATCGCACTTAATCACCCATCTTGTACCATCCAAACTAGCATTCCCAAAATTTGCTCCAGCGGAACCAAGGCATAATCATTAAGATCCAGTGATACAGTTTTTTCCTCCAATTTAAGAAATCGCCACTGCGTACCGTTGCTAACACTCCCATAAACAACAGGAATTGGTTTTCCCTTCGCTTCATTAAACTTCTGCATTGCTACCATTTCGGCAATACACTGTCCAATTCCTGTTTTTAAATCTGCTTTTTTAGCTTCAACAACTGCGACTGCTGGTGCTTCAATTTCTAACATTTCTGAAGAGCGACTAATCAAGAAATCACAAATTCCATTCAGTCCTTGTTTGAAATCTACGGTAAAGTCTTCTCCCGAAAACAAGCTAATCTTCTCCTGCAAAATCTTTCTGACTTCGAGCAGTACGGGGGTAATAATCATTTCCGATCGCGCTTTTTCACTTCCTGTCGCCACAGCTACGGGTAAACTGTGCGCCAAAAAATCTGTCAGGGTTGCACTTGGAGCGATCGGAGTTATTTGCGGTAGAAATCGCGGGCCTTCTACAGTTGTTAATCCAAAGGCTTGTTTGACTTTGACAATTGTGGTGAACTCGCTGTAAGACATCGCTCAATTTCTCCTAATACCTATTGGCGCCATTTTTTCAACCCCCACAGGTCGATAAATTGTATCCCTTTGCTGATAATCTCGCCCCAAAGAACTAATCGCATTTTGCAAATCTTCTACAGATTGACAACCGCCGCCAACCGCACCTGCCATCGTGGTAATGTGTTCTTCCATCAATGTGCCGCCGATGTCGTTGCAACCCCATTTTAACGCTTCTTTAGCTCCGTCTAAACCTAATTTCACCCAACTCGGTTGGTGATTGGAAATCGTATTTCCCAAGAAGATTCTCGATACTGCGGTGAGCAACAATGTATCTGCTAAAATTGGTTGATCGCGGCCGACTCGACTGCGTAAAGGGGCTGGTGCTTCTTGCCCGACAAAGGGCAGTAAAATGAATTCTGTGATGCGAGCTGGATAGTTGTTGTTAATGGCACTTTGTTGGAGCGATCGCACTTTTTCTAAATGCAAAACCTGCTGCCCTGCCGTCTCAATATGCCCGCAAAGCATCGTACTCGTTGTCGGCAAACCTAAGCTGTGAGCAGTTCCTACGATTTCTAGCCAAGTTGCCGAATCTAGTTTTTCCGGGCAAATCACCCGTCGCACCGCATCGTCGAGAACCTCCGCCGCAGTACCAGGTATCGAACCGACTCCCGCATCCCGCAATGCCGAAATTACATAGCTGAAACTAAGACGATCTTGTCTGGCAATAAATTCTATTTCTTGGGGCGAAAAAGCGTGCAAGTGTAACTGCGGAAATTTATCCTTAATAGTTTTCACTAATTGCAGATAATAAGGCAAAGATCCGCCATTAAGCTTTGCTTGAAGATTTAAGCCGCCCTGCATACAAATTTCCGTCGCACCCCGCTGCACTGCATCTGTTGCCTTGTCCTGAATTTGGGCTGTATCCAACCAAAAAGCGCCCTCATCTCCGTCGTCGCGGCGGAATGCACAGAAACTGCAATGCTGCTCGCAAATATTGGTGAAATTAATATTGCGGTTGATAACATAAGTAACAATATCGCCTGATTGTCGGTGGCGGAGCAAGTCAGCGGTTGTTTGAATAGAAGCGATCGCATCTGGCTCTCTTTGCTGCAAAAGTACCAATGCCTCTGCGCTAGAGATGTTATAAAGTTGTAAAGCGCGATCGAGAATTGCATCAACAGTTTTATTTTCCGATTCAGTCACAAAATCCACCACTAAAATTAACGGCTTTTTATATCTTAACAAATCAACTATGGACGAAACAGATTCTAAAGTATAAAGTCGTAAAAAAACATCTTTTCATTTTAAGAAACGGTAACTATGAGCGTCAACGAAGCAAATCACCTGTTGCCAGTGCCGTCTGGGCCTTTGCAAATTCCTGCTGTAGGGACTTGTGGTTCAACTTTTGCAGAAGATACACAGCCAATTTATTTTTCCTTGGTGATTCCCACCTACAACGAGTGCAAGAATGTCAAAAGTATTGTGGAACAATTGAGCAAGTTGCTTGATGGCAGCATTCCCGGCAACTACGAATTAATTGTAGTCGATGACAACAGCCCCGATCGCACCTGGGAAGTTGCCCTGTCCCTGACGGCCGAATATCCGCAATTGCAGGTGATGCGCCGGGAAGACGAGCGTGGACTTTCGACAGCGGTAATTCGCGGGTGGCAGGCTGCTCGGGGCGAGGTTTTGGGTGTCATCGATGCCGACTTGCAGCATCCGCCGGAGACGCTATTGCAGCTTTTAGCAGAAATTCAGCGGGGGGCAGATTTGGCCGCTGCGAGCCGCCACGTAGCCGAGGGCGGGGTGAGCGACTGGAGCGTTGTCAGGAGATTTTTGTCGCGGGGCGCTCAAACTGTTGGATTGATTATACTGCCTGGAGTCGTCGGTAGAGTTTCCGATCCAATGAGCGGCTATTTTATGGTGCGTCGCAGTTGCATTGCCGGCCAAACCATGAATCCTGCGGGTTACAAAATCTTGATTGAAGTGCTCGGTAGGGGCAATATCCGCTGGATTGGAGAAGTTGGTTATGTATTTCAGGAGCGGAAAGAAGGCGAGAGCAAAGTTACTGGGAAACAGTATATTGAGTATTTGCGACATTTGTTCATATTGCGGTTTGCCCGCTGGCCAGTGGGTAAGTTTCTGCGATTTGGCATCGTGGGTTTCAGCGGTGTGTTTGTCAATATGGGGGTTTTGTACGTGCTGCGAAATAGTCTGCATTTGGAGCTGACTCGCAGTCTAATTATTGCTGCTGAATTAGCAATTATTAGTAATTTTTTGTGGAATGATTTGTGGACTTTTGGGGACATTTCTAAGCGGCAACCGGGAAATCGCCAGCGTTTCAAACGCCTGTTGAAGTTTAATACAATTTGCTTGATGGGTTTGATTTTGAATGTGCTGCTGGTTAATTTGATGTTTAATGTTTTTGGCATCAATGAATATTTGGCTAATTTAATTGCGATCGTGGCTGTGACTCTTTGGAATTTCTGGATCAACATGAAGCTGAGCTGGCGGGTAACGGAAGTTGATTAGGGAATTGGGAATTGGGAATGGGGCATGGGGCAGTGGGCAGTGGGCGGTCAACTGATAACACACAACTGACAACACACAACTGACAACACACAACTGACAACACACAACTGACTGAATTAATGATTAAGCATAAACAACTGTTGTTGCTATTACTGTGGACGGCGATCGCCCTAATGCTACGTTTTGCCAATTTGGACTCGAAACCGCTGTGGACGGATGAGTTTTCGACTCTGGTGTTTAGTTTGGGCAACAGTTTTCGCGGGGTGCCGATCGATCGCCCGATCGCACTTTCGACTCTACTACAACCGCTGCAATTGGGCCCGGATGCTGGCATTGCAGATGTTCTCAAGCATTTGCTGGTGGAAAGCAACCATCCGCCAGTGTATTTTATGGTAGCCCACTGGTGGATGCGGCTGTTTGCACCGACTGAGGATAGTTTAGTGTGGATTGGGCGATCGCTTCCGGCATTATTAGGAGTGATTTCAGTTCCAGCTATCTACCTTTTAGGCAAATTTGCGTTCAATTCTCGTTTAGTCGGTCAATGTGCGGCTGCGATGATGGCAGTTTCTCCCTACGGCATTTATCTTGCTCAAGAAGCCCGCCATTATACCTTAGCAATTTTATTAGTTATTGCGTCTCTTTTTTGCTTGACAGTAGCTGCAAAAAAGCTGCAACAGCGCGCTCCAATGCCTATCTGGACGGTGCTATTTTGGATAATTGTTAATTGTTTGGGAATTGCGGTTCACTACTTTTTTGCCTTGACTTTGTGTGCGGAAGCCATAGCATTGATTGCTGTAATCTGGCAGCAGTTTTATGGAAAATTGGCGCTTTCAGAGAGTCAGCAGCCGAATATTTGGCAATTTCAAATCCTCTGGCGGCTTTTCGCAGTAGCGCTGGGGACTGTAGCGGGCGGTTTAGTATGGCTACCGATATTTTTGTCGAATAAATACGGTAGCGAGCTCACGAATTGGATTGTCAGTGGCGATCGCACATTTGTAGATTGGATTGCGCCGATTTTCCAAGCTTTGGCGGGATGGATCGCTGTGATATCGCTGCTTCCGGTGGAATCGTCAAATCTGGCCGTGGTGGTTGGATCTGCGATCGTAATGGCAATATTTTTGATCTGGGTGCTTCCCATCCTGTTTAACGCTGTGAAAAATGCCTTAAAAACCACCGATACTCATTTAGGTACTGTTATTTTTGGCGGATTTGTGCTAGGAGCAATTTTCCTATTTTTCAGCTTTGCATACATTCTAGGAATTGACCTAACTCGCGGCCCTCGATACAATTTCGTCTACTTTCCGGGAGTGATATTAATATTAGGAGTAACTTTAGCATTTATTTATGACACACCTACAATAAAAACTCGATGGTTTAATTTACCTGCTGTAGAATTTACTGGCAAAAAAGCAGTTCTGCTAATTTTAGTAATGGGTTTTGTCAGCAGTGTAACAGTAAATTCCAATCTCGGCTATCGCAAATATTACAAACCAGACTTGTTAATTCCGATTATCCGCGAAGTCTCGCAAGTTCCCGTGTTAATTGCTACTACTCAAAAAACTCATGTAGAAATAGGAGAGTTGATGGGGATAGGATTGGAATGGGAAAAGAGTCAGAAGGAAGAAGGAAGAGGGAAGAAGGAAGAAGGAAGAGGAAAGAAGGAAATTAAAGCCTTTGATTCTCCACAGTTTCTTTTAGTTAAGCAGAGAAGGGAATCGCCGGAAATTGTGGCAGGGATACTTGACAAGACACTCAGTCAATTGGAACGTCCGCTAGATTTGTGGTTAGTAAATTTTCGCGCGCCCGTAAATTTAGCAGCACAAAAGTGTCAGATTGAATCTCGCGACTTGTCACCTGTTGATGGTTATGAATATCAAGTTTATCACTGTTCTTAAATTACCATTTATTCCTCAAATATCCCTAAATCCCCCTTAATAAGCAGGGCGATTTTATTATCGTCAGACAAATTAGGTACGTAGTTGCGCTTCAGCGCTCTTAATAATATCAGGAAAAAGCGCCCAAGCCCAACTAGGCAGCGCAGTTTTAAAATTAGGTACGTTGTTGCGCTTCAGCGCTCTTAATAATATCAGGAAAAAGCGCCCAAGCCCAACTAGGCAGCGCAGTTTTAAAATTAGGTACGTAGTTGCGCTTCAGCGCTCTTAATAATATCAGGAAAAAGCGCTTTGCAGTACAATCAGGAATGTTCGATCGAACGCTAACAGTCAGCGGCAAAATACTTAATTAAGACGCTCATCACTTCACCTCGATTTTGAGTCGGAACAAACGGACTCCAGTCAGTAGCGCAGGCAAAATTATCGCGATGAAAAGAATGAATGACGCGGGAAACAACAGGGCGAGAACTGATAATGAACAGTTTCAAGAGTTCTCGGTTAACTGAATTGGGCAAGTTTGGTTCCTTAGCAGGGCGCCCAATGAGTTCGGTAGTTGGATTTTCTGTCCCAATCTCGAAAGCAAGTATTAATTCGGTATTGGGTAGCAGTTGTCGGATGACTTTCAGGGAAGATTCTGCTTCGCTGCGGCTGCGAAATTGTCCGATGGGTAAGCGCTGAAAGTTGGGCAGCAGTCGGTAAATAATCCAGGAATTCGTAGTTTCTGGGGTGTTCATGGCTGTATTCTAAATTGGGTATGTTTGCCCACAGGAAAGTGACAGACTTGCACCTTTGATTTTTAGTGCATTCTGTTTTGACTATGGCTGTGCCTACCGCAATTAATTTAATCGCTCAAATTAATCACTTAAAGTAGACTGCTATAATAATATGGTAAAAAAAAGGCAACGTCAACGGCAACTAGAAAACGAGTTGCCTTTTCGGAGACTGCGAGAGGACGCTAACTTGAGCCAAGAAGAGTTGGCTGTGCGGATGGGGGTGTCGGCTTCGTCGGTGCGGCGATGGGAAAAGGGAGACGAACCTACGATGACTATTCGGCAAATCAGGGATTTTTGCCGTTTGGTGGGGGTATCTTTTGATGAGTTGCCGGATTATCTCAGTCGGTGGGTAGATGAGGAGGAGTCATAGGAGGTCGATCGGGCGATCGCACTTTTGCTTAAAATAAGTACGTTACCGAAGCTGATTAAGACGATGAAAGTGCAATTTTTGTCTGTTCAACCTGCGACATAAGCAGTTAATCTAGAAACTCGTCAAAGGGCGATCGCAATTGTTGAGAAATTACCAGCAGCTATGCTGGATGAGGCAGTTAAGTTTCTGGAATCTTTGTCTGTTAAGGCTAATTTGCTTGAATGGCGATGTTTTTTTCAATCCTGTCTGACACTATCGGGCACGCCCACCGCCGAAATACCCGATATCGCCCTTAAATTTTGACACCGAATCAACTCGTTGAAATCCAAAGTACGCTGTTCTATCTGCGCCACAGATTCGATCGCCCCCAGCAGATGTCCCGCCGCCTCAGATTCACTGTAACCACGCCTTCCTGCCACGCGAATCGCCGTTTCGTCGGCATCTAGCTCTACTTGCGAACTGCGGTTGTCGCGCCAAATTCGAGTCATCGCCAGCCCCGTCAACCCACCGGCGATCGCAATTCCGATCGCATCTCCCTGCAACAATTCTACAACAGTGCCGAGAATACCCGCCACAGCCGCCCCTTGATAAATATCCGGCTTAAACCACTTGAAATTGCCCAGAAAACTTACAGTACGCAATAGCAGTAAATCCCGCTGCGGCTTAGATAGCAGGCGCCACAAATCAAAATTAATATAAATCGGGCGAGATTGATGCCAAGGTAAAGGAAAATCGCAATTAATTACCGTCGATTGTTGAGGTTTATTAATAATTTTACAAGTCATGCGGCCCGAGGCGGGCATCACATCTAACAGGCGGCGAATTTCTGGTTCTGGATTCATAGATTTTTGGGATAATTGGTAATCGATAATTGATAATTGCATCTGCAAAAAAAACAATCTTATCTATCAGGGACTCGTAGGGGCGGGTTCACCAACAATATTTAACTCCCATCAATAACCTACATAAACCCGCCCCCACACAACCAATAAACTACATCAACTTTGATTTCGCTCCAATACGAAAATATAACTGTAACATTACTTACGCCATAGGCACAAAATAAAGGTTAATTTTTAAGTACGTTGTTGCGCTTGGGCGCTCTTTCATACATATATAATAAAGTGAGTGAGGGCGGGTTTTAAAGATTGTCAATAATTGACAAATATTGTTGGTTGACCCGCCCATACAAGTCCTTATAAGATATTATAGCGGTTCTCAGAAAGATGAGGTACGTTGTTGGGCTTGGGCCCTCTTGGTTTCAGTGGTTATATAACCTGTCAGTCATACCTCACCTTTTTGATTTAGGAGATTCTTGAGCTTTCGGAGCAGCTTTTTCACCCTTCGGCAAAGGCTTCGGGCTGGCAATTGCTGGGGCAACTGACGGCTTCGGACTTGCGGCGGGGGATGCTTCCGACTTCGGCGAAGCAGGAGCGCTGATCGGGGCAGTAGGCGGTGTCTTAGTGCCTAAAATGCTGGCGTCTCCGGTGTCAAATAATCCGGCGATGCAGGCAATCATCATTGTAGCTAAGGTGCCGACAAATAAGGCTTTCCAACCGAGTTCGGAAATGTCTTTGCGGCGGGAGGGAATTAGGGCGATTGTACCACCGACAAATATGCCGACGGAGGCTAGGTGGGCGAAACCGGAAAGGGCGTAACTGACAATTAAAACTGTGCGATCGCTAATCAGTCCTTTTGCCGCTGCTTCTGCTAAACTTTGGTAAGGAGGAATGGCTGTTTCCAATAGCCGACGACCGATAATTACTGATGCTTCCCAAGAATCTTCAAAGGGAACTCCGGTTAACAAAGTTAGCGGGTAAAATAAGGCTCCTTGAATGTTTTGTAGCGTGATTACACTAAAGATTTTGCCGATCGTCTGCAACAGTAGATTCTCTGAAGACTGCAAGCTAGCTAAGGCTTCAAAACTTTGATTCACTAAGGAAACCAAGCCAAGAATCAAAATCAAAACAGCCACGATCGCCACTGCCATTTTTACACCGTCTAAAGCGCCGGTAATTGCTGCATCTAAAGGGCTGACGCGCTCGATCAGATCTCCACCCACTGTTTCTTGTTTGGGCATTTCGCCATCGTTTTCGCCTATTTCTTCGCCCACCAAATCGCGCCCTTGCGCCTTCGGTTTTTCTTTGGGAATACCGCCCATTGTCAGCGGTACTTCGGTTTCGGGAACTACGATTTTTGAGATGACAAAACAAGCGGGAATTGCAATAATTGAGGCTGAAACTAAATGCCCTAAAATATTTGGGAAAACAGGTTTGAGGGCACTGACGTAAATTGCTAAAATTGATGATGCAGCGGTTCCAAAACAGCAAGATAAAATAGCACAAAGTTCGGAACGGGTCATTTGTGCCAGATAGGGTTTGACGACAATTGCCGCTTCTATTCCTACAAAAATATTAGCGGCACCGCTAAGAGCTTCCGCGCCGCTCAAGCGCATTGTCAAGTAAAAAATTTTGGCGAAAAAATTGGTGATGATTTGAATGACACCTATGTTCTCTAGCAGTGCCATTAATCCCGAGAAAAAGATGACAGTTGGCAATGTTCGAAAGGCGAAAATCTGTCCTAAATCAATAACTGACGGTTTATCACCGGGCAGCGGCGGTAGCGGTACAAAGTTTTTGCTGAATACAAATCTCGCCCCAAAGTCAGCAGCAGTGAATACTCCATTCAGCAAGCTGGTAAACCACTCTAGGGCGATGCGAGTTGGCTCGAACTGGAATACTAAAAATCCTAATACTAATTGCAGGCCAATGCCCCAGATGATGACGCGCCAAGGTATATAGCGAACTTGGCGGTTTTCTGAAAAAATCCAGGCGATCGCACACAAGCCAAAGATGCCCAGAAATGAGATAAAGTTGTAGATAGACATGAGCCTAGTCCTTGAAATAGCTGAGAATGCCGATCGACGGCTTACACCACATCAGTTATACTATTCATCGGACGGCAAATGCCAAAAAAATAACTGTCATAGGAATTACGCACTCAACAGCGTACTTATGTCATAACTTATGCCGTTGCGAGCTCTACGGATCTTTAGCAACCCTTGATTTGCCTACTTAACAGCAGTTTAGATAGAAACACGCAACACATGGAAGCTTTTGCTCCACATCCTCCCGAATGGACTGCGGCGGCGGTTCACGCTACTGAGTTTTGCTGTCCCAAGTGCGCTGCTAGCTGCACGGATGCCCATGAGGTCTGGATTAATCGTCGATCGCCAGTATACACCGAGTCCAACCGCCGCAAGTGGCAAGAATTTTACCGCTGCCAGTGCGGCGCCGTGTGGTGGGCTTGGAGTAATGACAGGCCTCCTTCGGAACTTGTCCGCAGCGATGAGAGCTCCGATGAGGGCTCCGATGATGATTTTTAGAAGGTTGAGTCGATTTTCGATTCTGAGAAGGAATATATGTCTAGAAAAATTGGATTTGCTCTGCTTTGGATTATATTCAGCACCTACGCCTTTGTATTTGCGCCACCCGACAACCCCGACACCATCACACTAATTACCAACCTTTCCACAGGCAAAATAGCAGGCATCAACCCTTTAATTGTAGCTTTGTTTAACATCATGGGAGTCTGGCCGCTGATTTACAGTTGCGTCTTATTTGCCGACGGCAGAGGGCAGAAAATACGAGCATGGATTTTTGCAACTTTATCATTTGGCGTCGGTGCATTTGCCTTGCTCCCTTATTTAGCCCTGCGCGAACCGAATCCAGAATTTTCTGGCACTAAAAATATTTTCTTAAAAATATTAGACTCCCGTTTTACTGGGATTGTCCTAACATTAGGCGCTGCTGCGTTGGTTGCTTTTGGCTTGACAAAAGGCGATTGGTCTGATTTTGTTGGGCAGTGGCAAACCAGCCGTTTTATCCACGTGATGAGTTTAGACTTTTGTCTGCTTTCCCTGCTATTTCCTGCTTTATTAACCGACGATATGGCGCGCCGAGGAGTGCAAAATTCAATAGCATTTTGGGCAGTAACATTAGTGCCCCTGTTCGGGCCATTGGCTTATCTGTGTACCCGCCCACCGCTGCCTGAAAATAATCCTAAAATTGTTACAAATTAGACAGCAGTGCAGGAAATGCTCAGTTTAATCTAGGAATTGAGCGTCATAATGGAAGAAACAGGCAAGATGCCTGTTCCACAATGAGTAAATTTTCTTGTAGCATGGGCTTCCAGCCCGTGCAAAAAACAGGCAAGATGCCTGTTCCACAATCAGTAAATTTTCTGGTGGCATGGGCTTCTAGCCCGTGCAAAAAACAGGCAAGATGCCTGTTCCACAATCAGTAAATTTTCTGGTGGCATGGGCTTCTAGCC